>NZ_CP099837.1:4378922-5004482 GCF_024134545.1 Nocardiopsis exhalans | reverse complement strand
GACACCATGAGCACCGCCGCCCCGGGGGTCGGGGTGTGGGCGGGGTCAGCGGTCAGGGTCAACGCGCTCCCCGCGGGGATCGTCATCTGGGCGTGGACGGGGTCGGGCTGCCAGCGAGTGAGCGTGATCAGGCTCGGATCCCACATCAGCGCCACCGTCGCGCCGGCGCGAACCTGGTAGGAGGGGCCGTAGCAGCTGCTCAGGTCTGCGGCGACTTCAAACGCCGCGCGCTCGCCATCAGCGGCCCATTGCGGGTCGCGGACCACGATGAGGCCGGGCGGGCGGTCAACGCGCTCTGCGATTTCTGACAGCAGCTCCTCCAAGGCCCGCACGTTCGGGACGGGACCGGCGACGACCACCACATCCAGGAACACCGGGGACCACCCCAGCTCCACCGGGCCGCGAGCGGACGTGGCCTCGGCCAGAGCATGGCGCCACACCACGTCGGGCGTGATGTCGAGGACGTCCAACATCACCCGAAGGGCTTGCCCCCAGCCGGGCAGGCCTTGACCGGCTTCCAGGTGCTCCACGAGTGAGGCAGAAGTGTTTGATGCGGCGGCCAGGTCTGTGGTGGACCAGCCGCGTCGTTGTCGTGAGTGGCGCAGGAGCTTGCTGAGGATCATGAGCGGCCCACCTGCTCAAACACACTGGGCTGCCGGAGCGCGCCGATTCCGCCTGCGGTCAGGGCTGCGGCTAGTGCCTGCACCTGTTCGGCGTGCGCGATCAACCCTTGAGTGCGGGCAGTTTCCTCGGCGTGGGTGAGCACACCGAACGCCTGATCGCGGTGACCGGTCTCGGCGTGAGCACGGGCCAGCGACATCGAGGTGCGCACGACCTGGTAGTGATCGCCCTGATCGTCGAACCAGGACACAGCCCCTTCAAGATAGGAGCGGGCCTTGGTGCGGTCACCCACCATGAGCGCGACCTCGCCAAGCCTGCGGTGAACCATCCACACCCCCCGGTCCAGACCGACGTCGGCGAAACCGTCCAAGGCCCGGCCGAGCTGGGCCGAGGCCAAGGTGGCGTCACCGCGGCCCAGAAAGAGCTGCCCCAGCTGGGCGCGGGCCCACGCCAAGCCGACCCTGTCCTGGGTCTGCTTCCACAGTGCTTCGGCGCGCAGGAGACTCTTCTCGGCCTGATCCAGGTCCCCGATCCGCCGGTGGCAGGACCCCAGGCGAGTGAGCATCAGGGCGTGCGGCGCGGAGCCGCACCGAGCCGCGGAGGACACACCCAGCTCACCGGTGATGCACCACAGCTGCATGTCCAACAGCAGTCTGGCCGTGGTGCCCAGGGCATCGCACAACTGCCAGGTCTGCTCGTGCAGGTCCAGCTCGTGGGCGGTGCGTGCGGCTGCGGCCAGGACCCCGGAGTTGCGTGCCGACCAGGACAGGGCCTCGTCGTAGTTGGGAAAGAGCGCAGCGTCGAGCCCTTCCGGGCAGAGCAGCTGCCGGTGGGGGTCGAGATGGCGGTCAGCGGCGCGGGCCAAGGCCAGATGGTCGGCGACGAAGTTCTCGGCCGCAGCGGTGGCGGCTTCCCGACTCACCACCCACGGGGTACAGCTGCTCATCGCAGAGCTCCATTCGCTGGGGCGCGAGCGGGGTTGCCACGGCCCCGCAGGTCCAGGACTTGTCGTACCAGGGATGCCAACTGCGACCATTCCCCGTCGTGTTCCTGAACAGGAGAAGGGCGCCCGTGGGTGCTTGCGGCCTGGTGCGCGGCCGCCACGAAAACGTCGCGGGGCCTGATTTGCTGTCGCTGTGCCAGGTAGTCAGTACACGGCCGGGAAGGCGTACGGGGAAGGCGCCGATGAATGTATCCGGCTGGCAGACTGGGGCGTTGGGGGAGCGGCGGTGCCGTCAACATCATTCACCACGCCTTTCGCGAAATTCTAGAGAAGGTGTGGCGCCCTGAGGCTGGGTCGGGTTGCCACGCTGATATCAGGAGCCATCTGCTCGTGTGGCCTGGTCTCGGGTCAGGCCCGCGAGAGCGGGCCTGGGGGCGTTGCCGAGCACGGCCAAGCGCCTCTTCTCTCAGGTCCGTTCCTGGTCCAGGTGGAGGTCCTGGCGTGTGGACACCATGGTCACGACCCAGGCGCTCATCGAGCGATCTCCGCCTGCACGCCGCTGCCCACGGCGAGCGGCTTCCAGGACAAGGACAGCATGTCCACCAGGACCAGACCCCGACCGTGCTTCGATTCGAGCGAGGGGTTGCGGATGGTGAGAGTCCGGCCGGGCTTGGGGCCGGCGTCCTTGACCCTGACGCGGACCCGATCCTCGAACACGGCCAGACTGACGGTGAACTTTTCGCCCGGGCGACCACTGAGCGTGTGGGTGACAGCGTTGGTGGTCAGCTCGGAGACGACGAGGGTGAGCGGGTCCGGTTCGGCGACGCCCCACTCCTTGAGGGTGGTCTCCACCCAGGCGCGGGCTTCCCGCACGTTCTGCGGGATACCGAGGAAGATCTGGTCGGCTTTCCGTTCAGCCCTGTTCTGGCGGGGTTTGGGGGCGGTACACTGCATTCGTCTTCACCTCGGTTACGTCGGGGTGGGGGTTACAGCTCCGGTGGCCGCTCTCGACTTCGGCTCCCGGGGCTTTTGCTGTTTCGGGGTCGGCCCGCCTTTGCCTCCCAGCTGGGGCGGGCCGACGTGTTCCCGCCCGGTGCAGGGCGGGGTGTTTGGGGTGGTCACCCCACGAACCGTGACATCCGTGGGGTGACCGTCCAGCTCAGAACCCCCCATCTCCCCAGACGGGAATCGCTGAGCTGGAGCCTCACCGATTCATTCGAGCCGGAGAGACGGCACCTTGGTGCCTGATGGCGACTATGCCAAGTCGCAGGTCAGAGGGCCAGTGATACAACCGATAAGGACCCCAATGTAGTAGTGGGGTTGTAGGGGGTCCCTTTTCGTAGTTAGCTGGGGCCATGAGTGACAAGGTGCTACCCGAATGGAAACCGTTCGGTACGACGCTGCGCCGACACCGCAAGAGAGCTGGGCTTTCTCAGGCAGAGGTTGGTGAGAAGCTGGCCCTGAGCGGGGGGATGATTGGGCACTTGGAAAGAGCGAAAAGAGTCCCAATCAGGGCACATGTTCGCGAACTGGACAGGATCTTCGCTACCGATGGTGAACTGGTGCAACAATGGTTGGACATCGTCGAGGAGAAGGACGTCCTGCCGTGGTTCAAGGACGCGCTGGAATCCGAGCGCCGATCCTGGAAGATCTGCGAATACCACCCCATCCTCATACCGGGGTTGCTTCAGATCCCCGCGTACACACGGGTGCTCGTCACTGCTCGACAGGTCCAGAAGTCTCGCGAGGAGATCGAGGAGGTAGTTGAGCTCCGCGCAAGCAGGCTGCCGAACCTGCAACCGCAGCGGCCCATCCTTTGGTTCGTGGTGGACCAGATCGTCGTTGACAGGGTTGTCGGTGATGAGCGGATCATGTACGAGCAGCTGGAGCACATCGTTCAGTTGGCCGAAGACGATACGATCCGGTTTCAGGTGATCCCTGACGAGGTCCGGAAGCACTGTGGTCTGTGCTCACCGTTTAGATTGATGACGATGCGTGACAACCGCAAGCTTGTGCGGATGGAACACACCCTGGGTGGAACCGCTTACGACAAGAGTGATGAGATCGAGGAGATGGCGGAGCTGTTCGGGGCGTTGCAAGCAGAGGCCCTGTCGCCCATCCGGTCCATTCAGCTGATCCAAAACATCATGAAGGGCTTGAAATGAACGAAGAGTGGGTCTGGCACAAGTCATCCCACAGTGACGGACGTGGCGGCGACTGTGTAGAGGTCGCGGAGGGCCCCACGGCGACGCGGTTCCGTGACACCCAGAACCGTCAGCTGGGCTACCTCGAAGCCCCGTCTACGGAGTGGGCTGCCATGGTGGCGGCAGCGCGCCGCCAGTAGTCCGACAGCGCAAACCGGCCCCGCCCAGGTGTATTGGGCGGGGCTGGTCCATGTTCAGCGGGCACAGGCTACCCCGGAGGCGTCACACACCACCAGGACCAAAGACCCGAACGTGTCTACCGCACGCCCCGGTGCTCTGCCCACGCCTCCGCAGCCGCCAACATAAACTTCCTCCACTCCTCTTCGGGCCTCGCCTCGACCACCCAACGCTGAATCCCCACATGCGCCCGCGCGAACGCGTTGATGGCTTCGGGGTCCGCGGCCTTCCACGTCTCACAGCCGTCCACCCACGTTTCAGCCTCGGCGGGGGTGTGCCCAGAGGCGATGAGCTGCACCACCAGGCACGCCGGGGTCAGGAACGCGGCCCCGACAGTCGGCCACTCCCAGTCCACAATCCACGATCGGTCAGCGCCGATGAGGACGTTGTCAGGCTGGATGTCGGTGTACAGGAGCGTGTCGCCGGCCAAGAGTTGGGGGGTGTCGGTGAACCGATCCCACCGGCTTTCCGCCCACCCTGCCGCTTCCGAGGGGAGTTCCACCGCCGCGATCCGGTCGATCAGCCCCACCACCTGGGACAGGTCGTGGTCTTCGCCGGGTGTGTACTCGGCAACCCGGCCCTGGACCACGTCGAACCCGAGCACGAACCATGGCTGCCCCTCGACCTTCCAGCGCAGGGTCGGTGCGATGCCGGTTAGGGCTGGGTTGATCAGGCCCTCCCGGACCACGGAGTCCAAGCGTCCGCCGGGCCGGTTCGGTACCCCTTTGACGAAGAACTCGCCTTCTCCGCTGGTGACCAGCGCGGTGGTGGAGAACCCGCTGCCGCCTTGGACAGGCCGCATGTCGGTGATGGGGCCGGTGTACGGCAGGATGAGGTCCTTGTACGGCAGTTCCATGGTCGTCACCTTCGAGGTGTGCAGCCGCTGTCGGGGACTCCGGGGCAGCACCAGCGGTCCGGTTCGCAAGGGATGGGGTTTGGCGGCGGGTCGTTCTTTCCGGCTGTGATCTCGTTTCGGGCTTGGGTCATGTCGGGGCCGGTCAGGATATCTGCCAGCGGCTCCTGGAGGACGTTGCCCGCGCTCATCCACGTGGAGAACACGCACGGGGACACGGTGCCGTCCGGTCCGATCGAGGCACGACCGTTGCCGCACGCCCCACACAGCCCGGAGCAGTCGGGTTCCTGCCCTTGGGCTCCTCGCCCATAGGGGCGAACGTGGTCAACGCCGATCCATCGCACTCCGAGGGTTTCGAGTTCGGCTCGGGTCTCCTCGACCCCTTCATTGTCTGGGGTGATGATCGAAACCCGCAGCGGCACCCTCAGTTCCAGTGCGCGGACGATGTTCGCCCGGGTGTGGCGGTGCGAAGCAGGGCGGCCGGTCATCAGGTTGTGCCGGGCCGGGGCGGCCGAGTAGTAGGAGGTAGCCAGCGACATGCCGGAGTGCTGGAGCAGCGCCCACCAGGCGGGGGAGACGTGGACGAGGTTGGAGTACACCTCCACGTTCAGCCCGCGCCCGAGAGTGTGCTCGGCGATCGCTGGGGCGTCGGGGTGGAGTGTCGGTTCTCCGCCGATGAGCTGGACGTGGCGGGTTTCGGTGTCGGCGGCCTGGTCCACCACGCGGAACCAGTCGGTTCGGGTCATCTCGCCGTGGTCGCCGTTGGGTCCGGAGTTGTTGTAGCAGTGGGCGCATTCGAGTTGGCACTGGCGGGTGAGGTCGAGCCAGAGCATTCCGGGGCGGGTTCGGGGTGGGGCGTCGGGGGTGATGGTCACGTGTCCTCTTCTCCATCGGGGTTGAGGTGTGTTGCCATCTGGGGAGACGGGGCCGCCATGATCGTAACGGTGTGTGGTTGGGTTGTCGCGGGTTTGGCTGAAAGCGGCCAACCGCAGACCACCCCAGCTAGCCGGGTTGCCATTCACCCCGCTGGCGACGTATTGAACAGGGTTAACCCTGGTGCGCCACCCCGATCAAGGTGCCCACGTGGTCTGGTTGCGGAGCTGGCTCGACCCACACCCGGGGACCGACGAACCCGGCCGCTTGCAGTAGCTCCTCCCACTCCTCCGGTGTAGCGGCCCACTGGTGCAGCCACACCCGCCGCCCTCGAAACCCGCCCCCGTACATCCCCTGCGGCCCCGACGAGCCAGGGACCGGCTCAGCATGGGAGAACACCAACCGCCCGCCCGGTGCCAACCTCTCCCGCACCAGCGGCAGAAGCACACGCGGGTCGCTGAACCACACCGCACCCCACACCGAGTAGATCGCGTCCCAGCGCTGCTCGGCTGCTTCCAGGAACGCGATCACGTCGCCCTGGTGGAAGCTGGCCCCCAACGGTCGCCACCGCTCGCGCGACTGTTCCACCTGGACGGGTGAGACATCGACGCCTTCGGCCTTGATCCCGGCTCGGGCCAGGGCAGCGACCTCGACCCTGCGGCCACACCCCAGCTCCAACGCAGAGCCGGGGTCGCCGAGCAGTTCACAGCCCGGCCCGCGCCCGTCCCACTGAGTCCATCCGAACGCCGCTTCCAGGTCGGATTCGGCATTGACACCGCTGGCGTAACGGTCCCAGTACTCGGTCACCGTGGAGGTCGGGTAGGCCATGAGTGGTTCTCGTGGGTTGGGAGTGCAGGGTCCGGCCCACGGTAGCCACGTCACCGGTGCGGCGGCAGGGGAACAGAGTAAGAGGCCGATTGTGCGCACGGGGTCAGAGTGCCGGCGGGTTAAGAACCACGCCATAACCCGGACCACCTCGACGGCTCAACCCTAGCGAGAGCGCTTTCGCTGTTTCGGGTTCAGCACACCAGCCGGGGTATCGACCCACAGGTGTGTCCAGTGTTCGCCCACGGTGACCCCCAACCGGTCCCGATCGGGGGAGCCAAAGCGGGTCCACTCATCCCACGCAGCGGCGATCTCGGCCCACAGGTCCCGGGACCCGTCTTGACGGGTCTCGTATGGGCCACCTTCGGGGGTGTACTCGCCCAGCGCCCAGGACCCGTCCGGTGTGGCCACATAGACGGTCGCTTCCCCAGCCCACTCCGGACGCTCCTCGGCTGCCTCGTAGACCGCGTAGCGCAGGTCCGGCACCAGATGCCCCAAGGCGAGTTGCCACCCGGTGTTGCGGTAGGCGACCACCCTCGGGTTGAACTCGATCAGACCGTCCGTCGCCCCTGGCGCGTCCTCGTCCACCAGCTCACGGACCCGGCGCTGATCCGGCCGCTGGGACCGCAGCACCATGAACGGAGCGTCACCGATGAAGTGCCCGGTCGCGGTCCTGTCCCCGTGAACCCGGAGCTTCAGCAGGACCCCGGGTGTGTTGCCCACCTCGAACGGGGTCACGATGATCCCGTACCTCGCGCTCCGCTCCACCCACGAGAACGGGACTTCACCGCGCGCCGCGACGGTCGACAACACCCTGTCGAACTCGTTCTCGCCAACCTCCGGGGCCCCGGCCGCGTCGGCTGCCACGACCGTCGGGTGGTGGCCGGCCTGCGCGAGATTCTTCACTGCGGTCTCGGCCAGCCCCGGGTCGATCTCGACCGACACCACCGAGTCCTCACCCAGCGCGTGACACAACAAGGCCGTGTTGTAGCCGGTGCCCGTTCCGATCTCCAACACCCGGTGACCCTCCCGGGCGTCGAGGGCCTGGAGCATCCGCAGGACCAGGGACGGTTGGCTGATGCTGGACGTCGGCAACCGTCCCCGCCCGTCCTCGCCCACAGGTTCGCCGTCATCGACCTGGGTGACGAGAGCGAAGTCGCCAGCTACCCATCGGTCCCATCGTGGATCCGTGCGGGTGATGGGGCACTCCCACCCGGGGTGGGCTGGGTCGGGTCCGTAGATCGTCTCGGGGAGGAAGGCGGATCGGTCGGTGGCGAGGACTGCTCGGTGCCACAGAGGGTCGGTCAAGGTGCCAGTGGTGGCCAGGGCTCGGGCCAGCCCGGCCCCGGGTGGGGTGGTAGTCATGTGGGGCGCTGCCCGTCCTGAGAGGGGGAGGGGAAGCCCTCGTTGCCGTGTTCGTTCGGCTTCTCGCCGTCGCTCCCACCGGACCCGCCGGACCCGGAGTCGGTCGGTTTGTCCTTGTCTCCGTGCTTGCCCACGTGTGTGCTCCGTCCGGCTAGGGGGTCAACCCCTGCACAGTAACTCGGAGTGGCTGGGCTGTCGCAGGGTTGGCTGGAACTGGCCAACTCACCCACCCCAGCCGGGTTACCCTTCACCTCGGCCCCCGTGTCCCCAAACACCATCCGACATGCAAAGGCAATTCCATGACCGACACCCAGCAGGAACTGCCGCCCGAGGCCATGGGCAACGAGAAGTGGCACGACACCACCGACGCACTCTGGATGCGCTCCTCCCTATCCAACCCCGACGCCGAAGCGATCGTCGAAGTCGCCGAGTTCGACGACGGCTTCCGCGCCGTCCGGGACGGCAAGTCCTCGGAGAAGGGCACCCTCTTCTTCACCCCCGCCGAGTGGGAAGCCTTCGTCCTCGGGGCCCGGGACGGTGAGTTCGACATCCCCGAGGAGTACCTCACCGAGGAGGAGATCAAGATCCAGCGCGGCCAGACCGAGGTCGAAGCGGCCTGGGTGCCCTCCCCGCTGAACACCCCGGAAGCCATGGCCGAATACCACCGCCGCCAGAACTGAGAGCAATGCTCCTGGCATGCTGAGCCCATGACTGGTAACACTCATCAGGACCCTGAGGAGCGCCATGCCCACCTGATCCGGGTCTTCACGGCTCTGGGTGCGGCGGATCCGCAGGCCTGGGCCGACTCCGAAATGGGCGAGGACATTCCGCAGCTGGCCCGTTTCCTGTTTCTGCGTTGTGTCCGGCAGGTGGTGGCGCAGTGGGAGCAGCCCGGCGCCGTGGAGCAGCTGCTCGCCGATCCGCGAAGCCCCGACGCGCTGGCGCAGTTCGAGGCTGCGGGCATCGAGCCACGGACGTTGGCGCTCTTCGCCAGTCGAGTCGCCCATGCCACCGCCTTCGACCTGGCCTATCGGCTGGCAGACTCCGACTTCGTCGACCACGACCCGCAGGATCCCGACGGATACCCGCCAAGGGAGCTCCGCGACGAACTTCCTGGCTGGTGCCTGGTGGAGTCCACGCCGACCGGTGAACACACGGACCGCCACCTCGACAGCCTGCACGAGGACATCGGCGGGCTCTGGGAGGAGTTCACCGCGGAGTTCGAACCGCGGCGGGGTGAGTAGGAGTACCGAACACCCACACGCTCTCGAACCACAAGTCTTGCCAATTACTCCAGAACGATCGGGAAGGGCACTGCCCGGCTTGAGGGTCCCCTCTGCGCACACCCTTCAGGAGTGCGTGCTCCCTGTCCGTTGGGGATGCTGGACGACCGCCGATGAGTCTCCGCGGTACCAGCAGCCTCCTGAAGGGCGGTGGCGTTGGGGAGGGTCAAGCCACGGGGGTGTGAGGTGTGTCCACCCACAGCCGTTGGTCGCCCCCGACCGTCACGCTCACTCCGAGCCGGTCACGGCCTGGTCTCCCCGCTGCCTCCCAAACGCGGTGGGCTCTGTCGATCTCCGCGCACAGATCGCGGGGCCCGCCGCGGTGCGCCTCGTAGTCGCTGTCAGCGGGCACGTACTCGACCAGGGCCCACGAACCACGCCTGTCGTACAGGTAGACGGTGGCCTCGCCGCTGTCGTCCGCTGCGGGGTAGCGGACCGTACTCAAGTGGGGGACCAGCACCCCGAGCACCAGGGCTAGGCCCCCAGCCGGGTCAGCGTCGCAGACCGGCATGGGGTTGAAGGTCGTGCGGTACTCAACAGCTCCCGGGGCGCCTTCGTCAACGTAGTCCCGCCAGCCCCCGGCTGGCACCCGCTGGTCGCGCAGCAACGTGAACGGAGCATCACCGCTGACCTGCCCGTGCGCGGTTTCGTTGTCGTCCACGGTCAACCGCAGAAGGCCGGTGGTCGCGAATCCGGTCGCCCAGGGAGTGACGATGACACCGCCGGGCCGGGTCTGGGAGATCCACGCACCGGGGATGTCGTGGGCCGCGACGGTAGCGAGAACGCGATCGTAGAGCGCTCGGCTCGGGACCCCGCCGACACCGTCTCCTACGACCAGGTTCGGCTTGTATCCGGCCGCCGCCAGGTTCCTTCGCGCCCGCTCGGCAAGAGCCGGGTCGATCTCGATGGAGGTGACGTGCTCGTCACCGAGCCGCTCACACAGCAGTGCGCAGTTATACCCGGTCGCGGTGCCGATCTCCAACACGCTCATACCCTCGCTCACGTCCAGGGCCTGGAGCATCTCGACGACCAGAGAGGGCTGGGAGGCCGAAGAGGTGGCCCGCTCACCGCGCCCATCCGGGTAACAGGGGCGGCCGTCATCGACCTGGGTGATGACCGAGACGTCATCGTAGGCCCAGCGGGACCAGTTCAGGTGTGAGCGGGCCACAGCAACGAGGCGGCCGTCGCCGGCGTCAAGGTCCTCTCCCCACACGGTGTCGGGGAGAAAGTCGTGCCGCGGCACCCTTTCCAGAGCCTGGCGCCAGGCTGGGTCGGTGAGGATGCCGCGCTCTGCGAGGAGAGCGGCGAGGGCGGCCCGCCGCTCGATGTGGGGATCGGCCACTACTTGCCCTGTTTCTCTCCGCCGCCGCCGTGCGGGCTGGGGTGCTGGGAGTCATTGTCCTTGGGGTCGCCGCGCTGGTCCGGGGGTTTGTCTGCGTCGCTGTGCTTGCCCATGTCAGCTCTTCCAGGGGTGAGGGGAGACGGTACAGGGTGACGGTAGCTCTTCTGTGACTCTGCGTTATGAAGTTGTCCGGAACCGGTCTGTGATGTGTGGGCAGGTGCGAGGGAGGGAAAACGTGTCAGCTCGGGCGAGGCCGCTGTCATGGGCGAGCGCAAACTTCTGCACCTGCCTGGTAGAGCCGAAGATCATCCCAGATGTGCCCTGTTGCGGGCCGGAGCGACTTTCACATCAGCACCACTAGTTCTATTTATTCAACTGAAGAACAACTGGTGCGACAGTCATGAAACCAAGACAAGTCGGCGACCTGTGGTTACAGGTTTTGGTGCTAGATGTCCTATTGACTCCATGGAAGGCTGAAAATATCCTCATGTCGCTTCACCCCTGACGGAAAAGGAGAGAGTCATGAGTGCCCCCTCTGGCGACCTGGTGATGAACGTAGAGGTCCTGGCTGGAGTCCACGACCGCTTCGATGCTGAGCACTCCGATCCCACGGGAACCTCGGTGGGCGACGACGGAGAAAACCGCGACGGATTCGCCCACGTCGAGCCCTAGCGTTTCCCGGAAACAAAATCTTCTCCGAGCTTCGGCAAGCGTTAATCCTGGAAGGGACCCATGGAACACCGGTTCGTGCGGGAGATCGAGCAGGCACTCAGCTGGCCAGGGCCAAGCATGCTGGGCAAGGAATTCACGCGCGGGAGCGTGAGCGACTCCAGTCTCCCCACTCGACTGCTGACTCCGCACAAGCTGCTCGACCTCATCATGAGACGCAGCCTGTCGGCCCCGCAGTTCCGGTGCTTTCGCGCGGGAGAGGAGCTCCATCCGTCCCGGTTCCTCAGCGACTCGGTGAGCCGTCGCGGTCAGAGCATCCGGATCCCCGATATGCGCAGACTCGGCCGCCTGCTCGACGATGGCTGCACCCTGGTACTCGACGAGGTGAACTTCTTCGACCCCACCATGGAAGTGGCATGTCGGGCCCTGCAGTGGTGGTCGCATGAACTCGTCCAGGTCAACACCTACCTGACCACCCAGGACGCGGCCGGGTTCTCCCTCCACTGGGACGACCATGACGTGGTGATCATCCAGCTCGCAGGAGAGAAAAGCTGGGAGGTGCGCGGCGCTTCCCGAGTCGCACCCATGTACCGGGATGCCGAACCCAACAACGAGCCCCCCGAGGACGTGCTCTGGGCCGGGACCATGCGCCCCGGCGACGTCATGCACATCCCCCGCGGCTACTGGCACCAGGCCACCCGCACCGACCGGGGAGATGGCTACAGCCTCCACGCCACCTTCGGCTTCGTCAAGCGCGCAGGAGCCAACTGGATCGCATGGCTCGCCGACCGGGCCCGCGAACACGAGCTGTTCCGCCATGACCTGGAACGGTGGAGCACGAGCGCATCCATCGAGGCCCAGCAAGAGGCGCTCACCCAGGCCGCCGCAGAACTACTCAAGGCCCACACCCCCTCGGAGTTCCTCTCCGCCCGGGAAGAGCAGCGTCCAGCTTCACGGCACGTTCCCCACCTGCCGATCTTCGGGAATCTCACCGACGTGGTGTGCGTGACCGAATTTCCCCCACACGTTCGCGAGGATGGTGGCGCTGTCACTGTCCAGGCCGCAGGCAAAAAGATCACCTTCGCCGCCAAGGCCCTCTGTGTCAGGCTCAAGTGGGACACCAAGGGATAACCTTCACTAACTGGCACAAGCAGGGCGAGAACAGGCAACCACCACCGTGACGATGACCAACCACGACCTCCACACCAACGATGAAGGGCCTCGAGCCACCCGGCCCAAGCGCCGGACCTTCACCCACGCCTACAAGCTGCGGGTCCTGGAGGAATACGACACCGCACCCGCCGGCGAGAAAGGCGCCCTGCTGCGCAGGGAAGGACTCTACGACTCCAGCATCCAGCTCTGGCGCAAACAGAGAGATGGCGGCGAACTGAGCACCTCACCGGCCGGGGCGACTTCCAGAAAGAAGACACCTGAACAGGTCGAACTGGAACAGCTGCGCCGGGAGAAAGCCAAACTTGAGCGTGACAACGCCCGGATGTCCAAGAAGCTGACCCAGACCGAGGCAGCCATGGAAATCCTGGGAAAAGGTGTGCCACGAACGCGGGAGGCCGCTTGAGGTAGATAAGCGGTTGAACGCGGTGCTGCACGGGAGATGAAGGATTGGCCCTTCGAAGCCGCCCTGCGGGGGAGGCTTCAAACCGCCACATGCTGCGGAAGCGGTGACGCGACCGTGGTGAGCGATGTGGAAAAGGCATCCTAGAGATGTCAGGTGGGGTCCGGGAAGACGGAGCGCAAATCCCTCGCAGAGGGGACGCTGTTGACGCGTCGTTAAGGATTAAGCGGCATCAAAACCGGGGGTTACTTTTTGCCCCGGGATGAGCCTGGCGGCAACCCGCTTATTGGCCAGGCGGTGCCCGGCGTGGAGGCGACGTGAGCCCGGACTGCCGGTCCCGTGCGGAACGTGGGAAGGCACGTCCCGATGCTGCGGCCGTACCCGAATTGGACGAGGCCGCGTAAGGGAGAACCTCAAGCGGTGAACCCGTAAGAGGCTGAGTACCGATGCGGGATGTGTTGACGGACCGGTCCGTAGTAGCGAAGAAGCTCCTGCTTGGCGCGGTGGGAGTGGAGCGAAGGGGCCGGATTGTTTGTGGTTCGTTTGTCTGGTCAACCGGGCTGGTCTCGGGAGGAGCTGCGTGGGCGAGCTGAAGTCGTCGGGTAAACCGTTTGATATTTCGAAAGGAGAAGTCTGGGAGGCATACCTGAAGGTGAAAGGGAATCAGGGTGCTCCGGGGGTGGACGGCTGCACGATCGAGGACTTCGAGAAGGATCTCAAGGGGAATCTCTACAAGATTTGGAACCGGATGTCCTCAGGCAGCTACTTCCCGCCTCCGGTCAAAGGTGTGGAGATCCCGAAGGCGCATGACGACGGGGTCCGTTTGCTTGGTGTGCCGACGGTCGCGGACCGGATCGCGCAAACGGTGGTGGCTGCCCATCTGGAGAAACGGGTGGAACCGGTGTTCCATCCCGACTCCTTCGGCTACCGGCCGGGACGCTCGGCCCTGGACGCGGTGGCGGTATGCCGACAGCGGTGCTGGAAGAAGAAATGGGTTGTCGATCTCGACATCGCCAAGTTCTTCGACAGCGTCCGATGGGACCTTGTCATCAAGGCGGTTGAGGCCCACACTGATGCAGCATGGATTGTGTTGTATGTGAAGCGGTGGCTTTCCGCTCCACTACAGAAACCCGATGGCACCTTGCAGGACCGAGACCGTGGAACCCCACAGGGTTCGGCGGTCTCACCCGTGCTGGCCAATCTGTTCTTGCACTATGCGTTCGACGCCTGGCTCTCCCGGGAGTTCCCGGAGGTACAGTTCGAGCGCTACGCGGATGATGCGGTCATTCACTGCCAATCCGAGCGTCAAGCCAAGGAGGTTTTGGCGAGGCTGGGGAACAGAATGGAAGAGGTCGGGCTGCAACTACACCCGACCAAGACGCGAATCGTGTACTGCGGAATAAATCCTCGTATTAGTGAGGCGGATGAGTTCACCTTCCTCGGTTTCACGTTCCGTCGTCGTCCGGCACAAGATCGCCACGGAAGGGTTTTCACATCCTTCCTGCCGGCAGTCAGCAAGGACGCCCTGAAGAAGATGAGCTCCGCAGTCCGCTCCTGGCGGATCCATATGCACGTCACCTACACCTTCGGCGAGTTCGCGCGATGGCTCAACCCCATCATTCGCGGATGGATGCAGTACTACGGCGCGTTCTACCGCACTGAACTGTATCCCCTTCTCCAGCGCATCAACTTCTACCTGCTGCGCTGGGTCCGAAAGAAATACAAGCGACTGCGAACCTACAAGAAGGCCTCGAAGCGCTGGGGGCAGGTCACAGCATCACACCCCTCGTTCTTCGCGCACTGGAAATGGGTCAGCGTCACCTGACGATCAGAACAATAAGAGCCCGGTGACGGGAGACTGTCACGCCGGGATCTGTGGGAGCCCGGGGGTGAGATTCCCCCGGGCCACCCGACCACACGCGCTCTTGGAGATCGTGTCCGAGAGCGCGGACTCGGAGAACTCGTAACCGAGGTTCGCGAGAACACACGAATCCAACTCGAACCGCATACCGGCGTCAAAGAGTCCTGTCGCCTGTCGGGCATCAACCGCTCGACCCACTACCGCAACCGGGACCGAAACCCCTCCGCCCCGACCGAACCCGCCAGGACGCCTCCCCCGAACCGGCTGGAGAGCGAAGAACGCGAACACATCATCGCAGTCCTCAACAGCACGAGGTTTCGGGACAAAGCTCCCCGGCAGGTGTGGGCGGCCCTGCTGGACGAGGGCACCTACCTGTGCTCGGTGGCCACGATGTACCGGCTGCTGCGCGAACGCGGCCAGAGCCGGGAGCGGCGGGCCCAGGCCACCCACCCGCCCAAGACCAAACCCGAGCTGGTGGCCCACGCCCCGAACCAGGTGTGGAGCTATGACATAACGAAACTGCGTGGACCCGGCCCGGGCAGGTTCTTCGATCTGTACGTCATGATCGACATCTACTCCCGGTGCGTGGTGCACTGGGAAATCCACACCAGAGAATCAGGCGAGATCGCCGAAGGGTTCATCGCCAACTCCATCGCGGCCAACGGCCAGATCGCCGCCGAAGTGATCCATTCCGACCGCGGTACCGCGATGACATCGCAGCCCGTTTCCGAGCTGCTGTCCATGCTCGGCATCACCAAATCGCACTCCAGGCCGAAGACGAGCAACGACAACCCCTACAGCGAAGCGCATTTCAAGACGCTGAAGTACTGCCCGGCGTTTCCTGACCGGTTCGGGTCCATTCAGGGAGCCCGGCGGTTCTGCCGCAGATTCTTCCAGTACTACAACCACGAGCACTACCACTCCGGGATCGGGCTGCACACTCCTTTCACGGTGCATATCGGCACCGCGCACGCGATTCAGGACAAGCGAGCGCAAGCCATTGAGGCCTTTCGCGCGGCCAATCCGCAGCGGTTCACCCGCAGGCCTGTGCTTCCTGCTCTTCCCGAGGCCGCGTGGATCAACGAGCCGGACATCGTGCCTACCGCACAGCACAGCGCTGACCTGCGTGAAGCGGCCTGACGATCACCTGCCCCTGTCCGATTCGACTTGACACACTCCGAGGCTGCCCCGGCGCTGCGAATGCTCCTCAGCGGAGCCCCTGCGCGCGTAGCCGATGTCGCCGAGGAAACAGGTGTCGACGCCGCGCAACTCGCCAACGTCCTGGTCAAGGAAGAACTGTGCGCTCAACTGACCCCGGAGTTGTTCTCGGCCTATACCGGTCTCGTTATGAACGAGACCTTCTCGAAGGCGCTCTGAAACTCGGAGTCCACCGGATCGACACCAGCTACAACTACCTCGGCTTCGCCGCCCACCACACTCTCGCCCAGCGTGCGGGTGACCTGCTGCCAGAGCTGTCGATCTCCACCAAGGTCGGATTCTTTCCTGCCGGGAGGGGCGGCAGTGAGCACTCCTTGGACCCGCAGCGGCTGCGGCAGGCCGTGGAGGAGAGCGCGGAGGAGCTTGGCGTGTCCCCGGACGTGGTGTTTCTGCACAACCCCGAGCACACCCTCGCACGTTTGGAACCCCAGCAAGCGAGCGACGTTCTGGCCGACGCTGGCGCTGAACTGGAAGCCGCGGTGGCCAGCGGATTAACCTCCTCCTGGGGCATCGCGTCGTGGAACCCGCAGCCCCTTCTTCCTGCGCTCGAAGGAACAGGGGACACGTCCACTCCGCAGGTGTTCATGGCGCGCTCAGGCTTGACCGTCAGTTCCCGCACCCTGCACGCCATCGAAGCAGTTACCGCGCTGTGGGGCCTTTCCCCAGCCCAGAGGTGGGGGATGAGCCCGTTCGCTGGGCACAGCACGGACCCGGTGTGGGACCAGGTCAACGCTCGTATGTTCCTTTCGGATGACTCATCCTGCTCGAATCTGGCTGCCGCCTTCCGGGCCTCCTACGAACTCCCGAACGTCAGCCGTGTGGCGGTTGGAACCAACCAGCTCGGCCATCTTCGTGAACTACTCCAGGCCGCACAGCTGCCAGCTAACGACTCGGCGATCGTCAGCTACCGAGCCCTGCTGGCCACCGCTTCCACCAACCGCCGACGCGTGTGAAGCTACGCGCGGCCCTCTCCCTGTTCTGCCCGCAGTTGGCTGATCAAGGAGTCAGCTGCGTGACGCGCCGGTTCGGTGAAGGGCATGGTCTTTCCGCTGCGGGCGTGGGCCCGCAGCACGTTGGCGCAGAACAGCAGCTGAGACAGCCTCCCCGCCCGTGTACAAAGGTCCTGGCGGAACTCGTTCTGGACACGGTCAGCGACCGACGGCACTCCCAAAGAGAAACCCCACAAGGTGGCGGCGTCATAGCCGCGCGGGGCCGCCCCCCAGTCCTCCCAGTCCAACAGGTGACATTTGGCGGCGGTGAGATTGCCCCAATGCAGGTCAGCGTGCGCGGTGCCCCATTCGTCCACATGCGTGTCTACAGCGTCGCCGAAAACCTCGGTAAGGCGGCGAGTCAGGTGGGCCTGGCCCATGCCCACACGATCAGTGCTGTGGGAAGCCAGCGCGGTCAGGGACTTCTTCAGCTCAGACCACCAGGCGTTACCCAGCTGGGGATCAGTGGTGATACTCCCGTTCTCCGCGATGACCGGTGCTTTGACCAACGTCATCTCATCAGCCCGCCACACCGCGTCCCGAGGCTCGTCCTGCCAGCGTACGGAGCGCCGCAGCTGTGGTTTGGAGACCCCGGTCAGTACCGAAGCACATTCAGCACCCGTCCAGGACTGACCATTCATCCGGTCAGCACGACGCCACTGGATCCTCACCCACATGCCGGTGTTCGTGCGGAATCCAACGGTGCTCCCGGTGTTGCCGTAGGCCGCACTGCTTCTGTCGAGTTCAACACCCAACCAGCGTTCCACTAGCAGGAGAACGTCCTCGTGTTCCTGCTGATGGATGTCGTGTATAGGCTTGACTTGGCCAGATTGGGGGGCAACATTTGCCATGAGGAGCCTCCCTCTCGTAAAGAATTTTGGCACCAGCTGCTTCGGTTTGATATTCCTGGCCATGCGTCGAAGCAGAATTTTTTGACTCGCTGGAGAAGGCGATTTTTGTTTGATGCAACTCCCTTGTCTAAATCAGCTGGTCAAGGGTGGCTTTGTGTGCCACTCATGGGAATTGTCTTGGGCGTTTCGGTAGTAAGAATCCAATTTTTCCTCGAGGAGAACTAGCAGAGTTAGGCGTTGGACCGTGGCGGTCACTTGGCGTACTTCACCCGAAGTCAGGGCACGCCCTAGGACACGTTCATCACGGTAGGAGAGCCACTTGCGCAGAACGGCGTATCCGCCGATTTTGTAGCCCCAGACAGCAGAGGGGACTGCGGACCAATGAGCATCCCCGTTGAGATGCACCTCCATCGCTGTCCCTAGACGTTCTATCGCTGTGGGAGGCAGGCCCAAGGTGCCAGTGAGAGCTTGAAGATGATCGTGTTCCTTGGCTGTCCACGACCGGCTGCTCGTCCGCCCGTTGGCAGGCAAGACCTTGTTGGCCTGAATACTCGCCCAAGAGACCAAGCGCAGGCTTTCGTGTGACAGCGGAGTGTCGTGGGTGCTGGTAATCGCCCCCAGCCCGCGTAGGTGTTGACCCGAGTCTCCGACCAAGGAGGACAGAGGGGTATCTGTGGTCAGCAGTCCTGCGATCTGACGCCCGAGTGCGGCACCCGTTCTCAACAACGCTGCGTCTGCTGGGAGGGGCACACGTTGGTAGTGAAAGCCCCCGCCATCACAGTTCTCTGACAAATAAGCAGGGCTGAAGCCGATAGCCAGCGCATGCAGCCACGGCATTTCCCCGACGGTGACATCAACGTCTGGGTCGCCAGCACCGATTGCGGCAAGCCACTCCCGGGCACGTGTGGACAGGTTGGCGCGTGCTTCCTGGCCGGTGTCAAAAATCGAGGTCTGCCCGTTCGGGTCTTCGCGCTCCCCTGCTAGGCGGGTGGGAATGTAATAGGCGTTCTTATGGAGAGCGTGGTCGTCTCCAATGCTGGGGCTATAATAGAAAGCTGCTCCGTCCAAAGCGCGAGGCACCCTGCGTCGGGCGAGGAAGAATTCACTTCCTTCCTCGGCCATATTTTGCAACTCCGGTCGGGGTTCATTCCACAGCGGCCGTTTCGGATCGGTGTAGGCCCACTGGTATTCATAAGGACGAACGAGGTAGGGGCGCAGATGATGAGGATCGTAGCCGCCCTTGGCGATCAAGGCCGCTCGGGTCTTCTCTGGATTGAAGCGAGCCCATGGGTGTGCGAGACCTTCTAGGTCCTGGCCCAAGTCTTCCGTCTTCACAGCCGGGTCGAGGTAACGCCGCATCCGCCCCTCCAAGGCTTGGGGGTCGGAGTCGATGAGCGTTCCTCCGCGTTTTTCGAGCAGCCCTGGCATGGGAGCAGCCTCAGCCAACTCGTCTACACGCGCCCATGTGAAGTAGTCAGGATGCAAGTTCTGCGGTCGGAGAGTGTAGGCGGTGTCCTGTAGCGGAACCAGCGGAGCGTACGCGGGCTGGTCGGTAGTGAGGCTACGGTACAGGTCAGATTTTTTCTCGCTTCCCCAAAAATCCCGGTACAGCACGACAGAAGCCTGGTCCTGCTGGCTTCGACGGCGCACGAAAGTGCTGATCGCCGTGCCGACACTGATCCCCGAGCGGTTGTGGTTGGTGGCGAAGACTGAAGGATCGCTTTGTCCGTCCGGGGTCTTCTTCCCCGTCTCGCGTGCGTCACCGTTGAGGTTGTCGATCCACAGGCAATTGAACTCCTGCAGCAGGCGTTTACGTACCAGCACCAACGAAGGGTCATTCAAGTAGGAGAAGTTGCTGATGAGGCAGACCACACCTTCCCCTTGGGCTTCGGTGATACGGCGCTCGGCCAACCTCAAGAAACGGATGTAGAGATCGTCGATGTTGCTGCGCTTCACACCCCAGCTGGCGAGGCCCTCCTTGTACACGTCAACGAGTCCGCCTTCCTCCTCAGGGCTGACTCCCGCATAGGCGTTGTAGGGAGGATTGCCCAGGACCACGAGGATGGGACTTTTCTGCTTTACCTCGCTGGCCGCATCCCGTTCAGCTACAAGTTCAGGGAAACCGAGCTGGGGCTGCTCTGCTCCCTTAAGCCAACCGGTCAGTGCGTTGGTCAGATACACAGCCGCTCGCTGCTCGGTTTCGGTATCCAAGGGTGCGCCCAGAGTGCGCAGGTACATGCCGATCTGCAGGTGAGCGACGACGAAGGGGGCGGGAAGTATCTCGAACCCGATGATTCGTTTCAGGGCCGCTTCGCGCACATCGTGGCCGGCGAGAGCGTCACCAGTCGTCTCACTGAGAGTGCGGTGGATACGACGCAGCACCTCCAGGAGAAAGGATCCGGTGCCAGCGCAGGGATCGAGGACATACACCCGCTCGTCGGCCAGCCCGTCGGGACAGTCCATCTCCTGGCGCAGCATCGTGTCGACTCGCTCCACCATGTAGGAGACGACCTCGCGTGGCGTGTACCAAATGCCCAGTTCGCGGCGCAGATTCGGGTCGAACTCGGCGAGGAAGGGCTCATAGAAGTACAGGACGGCGTCACTGGACTCGAACGTGGCGAAGAAAGCCTGACGGTCGACCCGATTGAGAGCATCCCCAGCCCAGTCCAACACCTCGCCCAGGTGCAAGGGCCGCAGCCGGGAAGCGTTGGAGACCTGGTCGAAGAGAGCACGAACCACAGGGACGTTCAGCAGCCAGCTCGCGGTGCGCCAATCGAAACGCTCCGTGCCGTCTCTGGGCTGCTCCGACCAGAAGACCCAGGCCGAGAAGATGCCGTAGAAGAGAGTTTGTACCAGGGTCGACCGGAAGAACCGGTCCTGTTCTTCTCCCTGGAAGGTGAGGCCGAGCGCCTCTCCCAGAGCCTTACGAAGAGGGTTGAGCGCCCGCAGATCGCCTTTATCGATGCGGTCAAGTGCCTGGCGCGCGTATGCGGCGAGGAAGAATGCGAGATCCTCAGCGCGGGTGATCGGTGCCCCGACCATGAGCACCCGGTTGAGGTAGCTGTGCAGGCTTGCGGCCACATCCGGAAAGTCCTTGCGGCGCTCCAACTGCTGAAGTTCTTCAGCGGAGCTGGCCAGAGTGAAGGTTTCCCTGCGCTGCGGCCCTTCTGCTGTTTGCTCCCACAGGGCGAACTCGTGGAAGTTGGTCAGCAAGAGCTTGCCGTAGCGGCGCAGGTACTTCTTTGCCTGAGCTGAGGAAGCGATCTTGTTCAGATCGGTTTCCAAGGGCTTGGCTTCGACCGCCCCGTGGGTAGGGAGTTGACGCTCGAAGGCTGCACCTGATCCCCCGGCCCGGCGAAGCTGGTGGGCAGCGAACAGCCCTCCGTCAGGGATGCCTGCGCCCATGTCGCCTGGATGGAGCACCGCGGTAATCGGTGGTGAGCACGTACTGCCTGCGGCGTTGAGGAGTCGTTCTAGCACTCCATAGTAGGAGGTCTCTGGGACACCGACTCCGGAGCCGAAGATACGGCAGGTGTCGCGTACGTACTGCTGGACGGGGGCAGAGGGGTTTGGTGAGGTTGACACGGCATCATTATGGCTCAGATCTTCTGAATGGGGCGGACCTGGTGGAGGTTGCTGATCGAGTAGTCGGTGTCGTGGGGCGAGAGATAGAAGCCGGATTCGACTCACCCGCCATCCACGCCTGGGCCCAGGCCCCCGACGGAACTCCCGTCGGCGAAGAGGACACCGAGTCCTGGCCGTGGACCCCCGCCCTCCACCTCTGACCCACCGACTGGACCGGACACGATGACCGACACCGCCACTTCACCCGCCATCACCGCCGCGCTGGCCCGCGTGGACGAGACCCACTACCGCGGCACCGACAAACGCGCCGTCCGCCAGACCACCCCGCCCTCGGTCATCGAACGCCACCTGCCCCTGCTGGAGATCGAACCCGGAATGCGGGTCCTGGAGGTCGGCACCGGCTCGGGCTACTCCACCGCGCTCCTGGCGGAACTCGTGGGCCCCGGCGGGGCGGTGGTGTCGGTGGACGTGGAAGCCGACCTCATCACCCGCGCCCACCAGCTTCACCAACAGGCCGGATACACCACCATCACCTCTTTGGCCGCTGACGGCTACGCCGGCGCCCCCGACCAGGCCCCCTTCGACCGGCTCATCGCCTGGACCACCCCGCCTCACCTGCCCACCGCCTGGGCCGAGCAGGTCCGCCCCGGCGGCATCATCGTGGCGCCGCTGGTGTGCGCACCCATCGCCTACGCCACCGCCATGGCCCACATCACGATCACCGACACCCACACCCCCGGACGGATCAGCCTGCACCGCGGCCAGTACGTGCCCATGACCACCCCGGCACTGGACCGCTCCCGGTACGCCACTGTGGCCCGCACCGTTGACGGCGAGCGCAGCCCCTCCTACATCTCCGCCCCTTGGATCACCGCCACCGGCGACCAGGAACTCGCTGAGCGGGTCTTCGCACGCATGCTCAACGCCCCCCACAGCGAGCCCGTGAGCATCAGCTGGCCCGAGATCGAGCACTTCAAGCTCTGGGTCATCGCCCGCGACCCGGACGGTCTGACCATGGCCCACCGCGGCAAGGAAACCATGGTCGGCACTACCACTCCCGACCATGTGGGGTTCGTGGCGCTGTTCCCCGAGACCCGGCTGGTGGCAGATGCCCCTGACTCGCCCGCACTGGAGACGATGCGAGACCTGCTCCAGGAATGGAAGAACACGGGCTGCCCTCAGATCGAAGACCTGGACGCTGACGTCGCCGCCGTCGCGGATGGATGGACGCTGGAGCTGACCACACGCACCACCTAGGCAGAGGCCGAGCCGACTACGCAAGCGTCGGATTGCTCTTGGCCGGACAGGAGGCGGCCAAGTGCACACCCCGATCTGGCGAACCGGGTCTGACACACGCCGGAGCACTGTATCCCCAGCGAAACCTAGTGAACCCCTGGCACTTGAGCCCACTCCTGGCACCCGGCAGAGTCTGTCCTTCAACCGTCACAGGATGTTCCACCGCAGAGCGTGGTTGTCTTCGCGGTATCCCGCGATGCGACGGCGCACCTAGTTGAGTGTCCGGTGTGTGCTTGGCCTTCCGTGCCACAGGTTCTGGGGTCTACCCTCTCTACGGGGGCCTCGCTGGACATCTTGGGGGACTCCCGTGAACACCTGGCACATGTCGCTGCACAGTCCGTCGGACTCGGACTGCTCCGTGGGCTACTAGGCCAACAGATCCGCGGTCACCAGCGCTCTGGGCGAGAAGCGAGACG
The DNA here is from genome assembly GCF_024134545.1 of Nocardiopsis exhalans. Taxonomy (GTDB): domain Bacteria; phylum Actinomycetota; class Actinomycetes; order Streptosporangiales; family Streptosporangiaceae; genus Nocardiopsis; species Nocardiopsis exhalans. The sequence goes on along the minus strand of NZ_CP099837.1, from coordinate 4,981,538 downwards.
GTGAAGTGTCGACTCCACCGTTTCCAGGTTCTCCAGCAGACGTCGAGCTGCCTGGTGGCGTAGCTCCCAGAACTGGTCCAGGTCGTCCTGGAGCAGGCCCGGGGAGCGGTAGTGCTGTTCGACTCCGTACAGGCTGGTCAACATCTGGATGAGGATCACCCGGCCGCAGAAGAGCACGTCCTGTAGGTCGACGTTGGGGTTGGTGTCCTGGTAAGCGCTGATGAGTGTGGCTGCAGAGTCGATCCATCCATCGGTCAGGGTGATGATTCGCGGATCGAAGGCGATGCGTCCCAGCTCCCAAGCCACCAGGTAGGGCACCGGTGGGCGAAAGTCGATCACCGCAGCCAGGTCCTCACCGTCGAACAACAGGTTCGGCGCAGTGTAGTCACCGTGCAAGACCTGTGTGGTCAAGCCCCGGGGAACCTCATCCAGCAGGCCAGGGACCTCTTCGAGCATGGCCAGCCGTTCGGTGAGAGTGCGCTCTGCGAGGACGTCGAAGTCCTCGTGTCGAGGTCCTCCCCGAGCCAGGTCGAGCAGACCTTCAGCACAGTTTCGGATGGCGTTGACGTCTGGGGCGTACCACTCCTGCACCCAAGGAGAGGGCTCCCTGCTGAGCAGGTGGCGGGAGAAGGTGCGGTGGATCTGCCCCAGGGCATGGCCGGCAGCTTCCTGCTGGCGCCGGGTGAGCCCTTGGAGCTCGGGGCGGCCGTTAATCCACTCCCACACCGATACCGCGACCGGTCCGGATCGGTACAGGACGTCCTTGTCCAGTGATCCCCGTACACGGGGCGTGGGCACACCGTCGTCACCAGCTACCCGGGTGAGCTCGATGGCTTGGCGCTCATCCTCAAGGTGGGCACCGCGGGAATAGACCTTCACGAACAGGTCGTGGCCAGTGCACATGGCCCGATAGTTGGTCGTGCTCTGACCACCATGGATACGCTCCAAACGCACAGGGGACAGGGCATACCCAGAACGCAGGGCCGCGATGACATCATCGTTCACAGGATGGTCCCTCTTGGGCCTGTCCATGCGGGCATCCGCCTGTGCAAGGAAGTCTTCACCAGCCCCCGATCAGTTGCCGCGCCTCGGCGGCGCAGCTGCTCGCGCGATGCGTGGCCCGACCAGGAGCTCGGCCTCAGCCAGCGGGTACCAGGCGGCTCCCGTCACCTCCGACTCCTGGATGCGCCCTATTTCCAGTTGCGTTGAGGCGGTGAAGGAGTATCCGAGGTCCAGGTGGAAGTGCGCTGGCTCGTTTCTCGACGGGCGCGCCGGGACACGGCCGTATTCGATGTAGACGGGGTCATGCGAAGCCGGGGAGATCTGGCTGGGGTCGACGTCGGTTTCCTCGACCAGCTCACGCACCGCGCCGCCGAGCAGCGTGACATCCTCCGGCTCCAAGTGCCCGCCGGGCTGCAACAGGATCCCGCCATAGGCGAGATGGTTGACCAGCAAGATCTCATCATTGCGGACCACCAGTGCACCCACGGTCACGTGCATGGGGAAGGTGTACCGGGATGCGAAGTTGCTTCCCTGCGCCAGCAAACGCATCGGTTCGGCCATCGACTCCGCCTCGTTGGGGTAGCGGTCAAGGTAGGCGGCTACCACGCCTGTGATGTCGGAGTCACTGATCGCCACGGTCTGCTCCCTCCCCAGGGCCAAAGCTGGCTACACCCAGCCCGCTGTTTGGAAGCCGCGGGTGAGAAACGCAGCAGCTCTGTCACCGACCCCCGCCAGTTCCTTCTCCAAGCCGATCGACTGCTGGGTCCCGGCCGGTTGTGCTTGTGCGACGCGTTCCCGCAACGCCTGGCTCTGTTCTTCGCTCAACTGTGCTGTGAGGACCGCAGACTCTAGGACCGCAGTGACCGCGTGCGTGTCCGCGGACTCTCTGGCGCCGGCGATCACGTGCACAGCCAAGGCGTGGTGGTCGGGAGCTAGTTCGCACGCCAGCACGCCCAGCCGGGCGGCGAACACCGCCCCACCGGGTGTGGGCGGCAGGTGTTGGACGGCGTCGACCATGGTGGTGATGGCGCCGACCGCATCACGTCCGGCCACCAGGTCGGTCGCGGTGTTCAAACACGCGACCACCGCGCGCTCCCACACCTGTGAACAGTCCGTTGCGGCCAGCAAGCCGGTAGCGGTGTCGGGGTCATGCAGGTGCAGGGTAGCCAGAACGGCGACTTGGCGGCCATCCAACAGCCGGGCACCGATGCCGTTGTAGCGGTGCAGATGGGCCACCGCGTCCTGCCAACGCCCTGCCGCGCACAGCGCCCGGATGCCGTCAGCGAGAAGGACCGCCCACAGGAACCGGCGCAGCTCAGCACAATCGCCCGGGGTCGCGACCAGCTCTCCCACCGGGCAGCTGCGGCCGAGCACGTTCGCGGGGCCGCCACGATCGGCGGCCTCGAACAGGGACGCCAGCACCGCGTAGGCGCCGGAAGGGTCCCCGGTGCGGATGGCCAGGCGGGCCAGGTTCACCAAGGGCTGCAGAGCGAAGGTCGCCGCCTTCGCGCTCAGGGGTGCGGCCAGGGTGAACGTCTCGTACTGCTGCCAGCACAGGGCCGTGGCCAGGTTCGGGTGGCCGGTGTCGCTAGCGATGAGCGCGGCCTTGTTCATCGCCTCGCAGGCGCGCGCCATCCCTTCTTCGGGGTCGCGGGCGTGGTCGGCCTGGTGGAGCAGGTCGTGGAGTTCGGTGACCCGCTGTTGGAGGGGGAGTGCTGCGGGTCGGGAGCGTGGCACCAGCGGCAGGTAACGGGTCGCCGGGGGAAGCTGTGCGGGCTGGTTCATAGGCCGACCGTTTCGGGGTCGAAGATGCTCCGGGCGGCGGCGTGGCAGAGCACGGCCTGGGCCGAGAGGGGGATGGCGAGCCGGTTCCAGTGGAAGATGAGGTGGTGGGCCAGGACGTCGCGCAGCCCGCGGTTCAGGTGGCCGCGGGCGTTGAGGTCGGCCAGGGTTCGCCCGCACGTGTGGAAAGCTTCCGCCCAGGGTGCGTAGCCGTTGAAGGCACCGCCGGGGGAGAAGTGTGCGGCGCGCGGGCCGGGCTCCACGCTCAGCAGGTGGTGCACCTGCCCGCAGATCTTGCCTGACAGATGGGTGGGGGAGGGCAGGGGGCGCAGAGCGGCGACGCGATCCCACACGTCGCCCTGTTCGAAGGGGTCCAGTTCAGCGGCGCGCAAAAGGGTGTGGGCCAGGAGCAGTGACACCTCCTTGCGGCGGGCGGATCGGTGGGTGGTGGCCAAGAAGCGAGTCAGGTGGTGGGTGTCGGCACAGAAGAGGGCGTGGGCTGCGGCCATCGCCTCGCTGCCACCGAAGGCGCGGATCTCAGGCTCGTACACCACAGGTGTCCACCTGCTGATGTGCCCGGTGCGGGCGAGCTCGTCCAGGAGCTCACCCACCTGCTCCCGTACAGCCGCCTGTGCCGCTCGAGTGCTGGGCAGGGGGGTGCGGCACCGCCACGCGCCCTTCTTGCGCATCAGGAACCATCCCCTGTCGGCCTGCTCCAGAGCCGGTGCCAGATGGTGGATGCCGGCCTGCTCGGCTGTGGCCGGGTCGGGGAACTCGACGTTGACCTGCCACCACACCTGGGCGGTGGCAGGGGCATTGTTCAGCACGGTCGGCTCCTTCCAAAGGGGTGGGGTCAGGCCAGGGCCAGATGGGCGTCCCACGGCACACCGGGGGCGGTCCCGTTGGCGTAGGTGTGCAGGGCCAGCGCGATGCCGGCGCGGCCGTCGAGGAACTCCGGATCCAGGTGGGTCTCATCCTGGAGTCGGTCCAGGAGGGTGGTGGCGATCCGGTCCAGGTCTGCTTCCAGGGGAGCAGCAGGGGCGTCGGTGTTGATGCGCCACGCGCAGTGCAACAGCCCGGCCCATCCGTGGCAGAGCCCCAGGTCGGTGAGTGTGCCCAGCTGAGCGGCATCGCGTAGGCAGTGGGCCATGCTCTGCTCGGCCATCACCCGTCGGTCTTGGTCGTTGAGGGCGAGCCCGGCGAGCTGCTGGGCCCGGGCCAGGCCGGGGGTGCCGTAGCACCACGTGGGCCGTTGCCCGCAGGCGGCGGTGGTAGGTCCGCTCTCCCACCGCTGGGGGGTGAGGTAGTAGGGCCACCACACCCCCGCGCGTGCGCTGTGGCGGTAGGTGTCCAGGACGGTGCACATCCGCTCGATCGCTTCGGTGTGCCCGCTGACGGTCAGGCCCCGTAGCGCCGCCAGCGACAACACGGCCAGGGTGGCGCTGATGCCGTGGGCCACACCGAGGTTGAGGTGCCCGCCAGGGAACTGGGGGTCCAGTTGGCTGTGGGGGGACTGCTCGCTCCACCAGCCCGGCAGCTGCTGGAGGTCTTCGGGCAGCGGCAGGGACAACCGCACCAGGTAGGCGAGGACCTGTCGGGTGATGGCGGCCTCGGGGTGGGTGTGCAGGTGGTAGACGGCCAGCCCGGTGAGCCCTTGGATGAGGTCGAACTCGGCCAGGGGCGGACGTTCGCCTTGGTCGATCCGGGTGTGGGCCTGGTCCAACCGGTGCTGGGTCAGGCGTGTGGTGACCTCGTCCAGGCGGGTGCGTGCTCTGACCAGGTGGGCGGGTGAGGTCGCGGCGATGGCTGTGAGCAGGCCCAGGGCCGGGGCGCCGGACCACAGGGTGGCGGTGTCGCTGCCGTTGACCGGGCCGGACAGGGCGCGGGCGATCCACGTGCGGGCGCTCTCCCAGGAGCCGTGTCCGGTGCGGGCGGCCTCGGTGTGGGCCAGCGCCACCCCCGCGGCCCCGCCACCCACCGAGGCGGGGCGTGTGCGTAGGGGCGGTTTGCCGGGCAGGAAGGTCACCTGGTCGGGGTCGGTGAGGTCGTCCAGGAGCCTTCGGGCAACGGCGTGGGCCCGCTGGGCGGTGGTGTTCACCGGTGCTCCTTGGTGCGGGCGTTCCAGCTCAACGCGGCCGCCCGTGCCAGCGCCAAGCACGCCCGCTCGGCGTCCGGGTCGGGGCCGAACAAGCGTGTGGTGTGCAGGTGCAGCAGGTCCGGCAGCACGTCTCCAACGGCCAGACCGAGGTCGGTGAGGGCCTTGGTGTAGGCGCGGGCCGCCACCGCACGATGCTCCCAGGCCTGCTGAAGCGGGTCGGGAAGGTGTGGTGTGTGCCTGGGAGCGGTGAGCGTGATCGTCTGCGTGGCCTCACTGCGGTCGGTGACGCCGGGGGGTGCGTGGTCGATGAGCCACCGTCGGGCGGCCGGTTCGTCGCCCAGAAGGTGGTGGACCAGGTCGGTCATGCTCACCGCCGCCCACACCCGCTTACCGTGGTCGGTCGAGTCGGTGGCCAGCTGGGCGATCACGGCGTGGGAGTCGGCCACGAACAGTGTCTCGGCGGCCTCCATCGCCGCACCGGGGCCGAACCTGCCAGATTCGGGGGTGTAGGTGTCGTGGACGACAGCGGCGACCAGGCCTCGCTCGCGCAGGTCACGCGTCCAGGCGTGCAGGCCCTGAAGCTGGTCGGGCCCCTCCACCCGGACCCGTACACGCAGGTGGGGGTCGGGGTCCTGGTAGCGCAGGAACCACACCTGGGGTGTTCCTGCCCTGGTCAAGCGGGGGAGTTCGTTGGTGATCAGATCGGTGGTCCGATCGGGGTGACCGTACAGCTTCACCGAACACCACCCCGCCGTGGTGCCGGGCAGGTGTTCGGCGGCGCGGGGGTGGGCCGACCCGGGTCGGGGGCGGTAGGGGATCGGTGTCTGGTTCGCGGTCAGGGTGGCGACGAGCTCGTGGGCGCAGCCCCCCACCCATTCCAGGTCCTGCTCGGTGGGTGCTTCGCGTAGGAACACCCGCCCGGCCGCGGCCAGCTCGGCGCGTACCAGGTCCTGGTGCGCGGGCAGGTCCAGGTTAAGGAGGAGGCGTTGATCGTTCTCCCCGAGCTCCACACGCGCCGGGACCCGGTGGGTGGTGCGCCAGTGGTGCAGGCTTTGGGTCCATTCCCGCCACGGTGCCCGGGGGAGGGTGTGGGCGTCCAGCCGCCACCGGGCCGGGGCCAGGACGCATTTTTGCCAGCGCACCCGCGGCAGTACCGGAAGGTGGGTGGCGGCTCCCCAGGAGAAGGGGACCGGCACGGCGGTGCGGCTCCAGGGCAGTTCCGCGAGGAAGCGCAGCAGCGGGTGGGCGGCGCGAGTGAACTCCAGCGCGCTGAAGAACACCGGCTCCACCGGACGCAGGTCGCGGCGGGTGATCAGATGCAGATGGTGCGGGTCGGCGCTGACGGCCAGATCGTCCAACCCCAGGGCGTGGGGGCCGGCCGGATGGTGTTGTCCCAACGCCAGCCGGGTCGCCAACACCGCGGGGGTGCGTGAGACCTGGTCGCCGCGTGCGGAGGCCGCCGGGCAGGTGAGCTGGGCCAGGGTCGCGTCCTGGCGCAGGGTGGGCAGTTGCCGGTACAGCTCGCTGAGAGCCTCCCGGCCGGAGGAGGGCAGCAGGTCCAGGAAGCGGCCCACGGTCGTGCCCGCCCCGCGCGAAGCCCCGGCAACCACGACGCGAAAGTCACCGGAGTCGAGAGCCTCTCGGCTGGTGGCGTGCACACGCACCCGCAGTTCGGTGTGCGGCCACACCGTCTGGAGCTGGCCGGCGCCGAGGCGGTCCAGGAGGGCGTCGTCCACCACGACCTCGCCCGTGCCCTCCAGGGTGGCACCCTGGGCCAGGTCGAGTAGGGCGGCGTCGCGTTCGGAGAGCGCCTCGCCCGGCGGCGGGGGCAGCCGGGAGCCGTGGAACCCGGCGGGCAAGCCGAGCCCGCGGTCGGGGTCGGTCAGCTCGGCCACCGGTACCACCGCTCCGATCCCGTAGCGTTCGCAGAACCGGCGGTGGTAGTCGCGCCAGGCAGGAGTGCCCTCGCGCAGGGGGGACAGGCGTGCCAGGACGGAAGCGGCTTCCTGGATCTGCCAGGCGAGGGTGCGCGGCAGGTGCAGGTCGCTTTCCAACCGCAGATCCACACAGGTCGACTCCTCCACGGCAGCCACCTGCGCCAGGGCCGTGCGGGCCTGGCTTTTCGCCTTGGCCTGCCCTTGAGGGGTGAGCGCCGTGTCGTGCTCCTGTAGACCCTGGCGGGCGGCCTCAAGGTGGGCCAGGACCGCTGCGGCGCGCGGGTACCGGTCAGCGCCGGCCCCGCGTGCTGTCGCGAGGAGATACCCCAAGGGGTCGGCGGTGTCCATGGGCGGGTGCAGGCAGCTCAACAGCACACGGTGACGCACCAGCGTGCCCACCAGGTCACGGACAGCCTCGGGCCGGCGGGGAAAGGCCGTGTTCAGCGCGGCCTCCACCGCAGCCCAGGAAACAGGGGCCTGGGCCACCTCCAGGGCCTTGCGCGCGGGTGCGGTCAGGCGCAGCGACGAACACGTGCCCCGCTCTGCCCCCGGCGCGGGCTGGTGCTCAACAATGATCCTCCCGCTCCGGACGAGGGCGAGGTTGTTGACGGTGACCCACAGACGGGCGGTGAACTCCCTCTCGCAGGACTCCAACCGCTCCACCACAGCCCTGATCCATGCCGTACTCACCCGCCCCACGGGCCGGTGGCGGTCCCCGATGCGGCCAGACACAGCGCCGGTGAACCGGGTCGTGGTCACTGCGGCGAACAACCCGAACGGTGCGGCACGGCTCTGGGCGCGCAACACATACCGGGCACAGGAGCGCACCACCCCGGCCAGGTCACGCCCGCTACCCCCCTCGCGACAGATCTGGTTGATGCGCTGGGCGAGTGGGGGACTGGCGTCGCTGATCGCCGCCCCCAGCACGGGGTGGTCACGAACCTGGCCCAGCCAGAGGAGCCACGCACGGCGATGCTCGGGGCTATCGATGGGGCCGCCGGGCCAGGGCGGCGCCTCGTGGGGGCCTGAAAGCGCGGACGCGCGCAGCACACCGGTGGGGTGGGCGGTGAATCGAGGGTGCACGGGGTGTGCTCCTTCAAAAAAGGGGGGTGGCCCGGCGCCGCTGGCCGCGGCGCCGGGGGGCTCAGCCCAAGACCGGCACGGTTACGAGCAGGAGGTGGAGCAGGCGCTCTCGCACGTGGACCCGCAGTTGTCACCGGTCAGGTTGAGCAGGCTGTCCAGGCGAGGTCCGCTCTCGACGACCTCGACGTCCAGGTCGAACCCGTCGGCCTCAAGCTGGTCGTTCTTCATGGTTGTTTTCCTTTCGGGTGAAGGGACACGACCCCAGGGGGTGGGGTGTGTTCAGGGCCAGGCCAGGACCGTGCGCGTGTGCGGCTTGTCCAAGACCCGGACCCGGTCGGTGGGCAGGTCAGCCTCGGGTGTCCCGCTGGGCCAGACCTCGATGCGGGCCATGGAACCCTCGTGCTGGTCCCAGGCCCGCAGAACGTCGATGTAGTCCTGGGCGGCGCGCTCACCGTGGGGCCCGAAGGCGAACACCCCGATCTCGAACCGGTCCTCGCCCAGCGCGCGCTTGGCGCGCACCGCCACGCTTCCCTCGTCGGCGAGCACCACCGGCACGGGCTGGCGGGCCAGCGGCCCAGCGGGCCCGTGTTCAAGGACGTCTTCGGCCACGTGCAGCATCGCGTACCGGTCGGCGTGGCCCGCGATCCACAGGTGCAGCCGGTCGGGACGGGTGAACTCGATCCCCGGCCAGAACTCCTTACGGGGCCCGTGCAGGGCCTTGCGCAGCGCGTCCACATCCACGGGCTCTTCGGCGCTGTACAGGACGATCTCCTCCCCCTGCACGGCGATCCCGCGCTCTTCGTGCGCTCCGGCGCCCTGCATGGGAACGAACACCGTCAGGTGGTGGTCGGGGCGGCTGACCAGGTGGCCTTCGACGCGGTCGAGCCCCACCGTGCGGTTCACCCCGCGCAGACGCATCGGGGTGACCAGACGGCCGGTCTCGGTGAGCTGCGCGAGCCAAGCTGGGGGCAGGTCCCAGGCCCGGACGGTGACGATGACGCGGTCATAGGGCGCGAACTCCGCCACACCGTATTCGGCGTCACCGGTCACCACCCGCACGTCCGGGTAACCGGCCTCGTCCAGATAACGGCGTGCCCGATCGGTGACCTCGGCGTCGATGTCGATGGTGGTCACCTCACCGGCGGAACCGACCAGCTCGGCGATGAGCGCGGCGTTGTATCCGCCCGAGCCGATCTCCAGCACCCGCATACCGGGTTCGAGGCCGGCCTGGTCGAGCATCATGGCCTGCACCCGCACCGCGGACATCGAACTGGTGACCAACCCGTCCTCGGCTCGCCTGATGGGCGGCGCGTAGTCGGTCGCATAGGCCTGCTCCAGCGAGACCTCGGGCACGAACACGTGCCGGGGCACCGTCCGGAGCACGGCCGCGACCCGCTCGGAGATCTCCGGCATTCCCCACTCCTTCTGCAACTGGAGCAGGGTGTCGACCATGTTCTGCCGGGCCTGGGCGGGGCTCATCGGTGTGGCGGGCATGGATGTCCTTCACGATCGTGTTCATCGCCGCCGGGCAGGCCCCGGGGCTGTGGTCGGGTGTTTCGATGGCCGAGGTGAGACGCAGTCGTGGCGGCTCTTTACGGGCACAGGACGGCTCGGCCGCCCCCAGCCCTTCGGTGTAAGGCCGCCTGGCGCAGTATCGTCGAAATTCCCTCACCAGACCATGCGAGATCGCATATGCGAAAACGGGCTCATGCGCAGTGTTCGATTCTCCTAATCTCACCTGAGGAAACGGAGAGTTGGTCTGCTGGGTGAATGAAGTTGGCGCGGCAGAAAAATCACATATTCCTCGTTTATTGCATGATGGGTGACGAACGCGATGATGTGTGTGCATTGCGCACGAGAGCGCAGAGACGGAACCTCAGGGTGTGCGTGCATCCCTCCCGGGTTCTGGGACCGGCCAGGGGTGGCCCACGCTCTCCACGATCGTGATGCCCGCACCGTGGTGCTGTTGCTGCACCGCGCCACCGGTCTCACCCACGAGGCCCTGGCCGCCTTGTGCGGTCTCACCCAGAGCACCATCACCCGGGCCCTGGCCGGACAGGGCCTGACCCGCCCCGATGTCATCACCCGGGTACTCACCGCACTGGGGGCACCCCCCACGACCAGCTCCCCTGCCGCAGGGCCGCGGCCCCGCCCCACAAGCACGCGTTGGGAACAGCGCCTGGGACAGGACGCCACCACCACCCTCGAACAGGTGCGCGCTCTGGTGAGCGACGCAGCCCCAGAACAGGCTGTGGATCTGCTGGAAGCGGACGTGCACCGACTGTGCAGCACCTACGTCCACACCCCGCTCACCGAGCTCTACCCACACATCATCGAACGCTGCCGCGCAGCCCTGCACCTGGCTTCGACCCTCACCCACCCCGAGCAGTCCCGCCGCGCCCACATCGCCGCCACCCGGCTGGTGGGCCTGCAAACCCACGCCAGCATGGACGCCGGCGCCTACACCCACGCCACCATCCAGGCCACAGCAGCACAGGCTCTGGCCGACCGGGTCACCGACCCCGGCCTGCAAGCGTGGGTCTGCGCCCTGCACAGCCTCATCGCGTACTGGGACAGCCGCCCCGACGACGCCTTACGAGCCGCCGAAGCCGGGCTCGCCCACAGCGCCACCGACAGCAACCTCACCCGCCTGCACGCCCTACGCGCCCGTGCCGCAGCCGCGCTCGGCGACGGGCGAACCACCCGCGAGGCCATCGCCGCCGCCGAAGACCACAACGGGCAGATGGTCCTGCCAGGCGTCCTGGGCTTCCCCCAGGCCAAAACACACACCTACGCAGGCACAGCCCTGCTCGCCCTGAACACACCGGCCGAACGCCGGCTCGCCATCGCACACACCGAACGCGCCATCACCCTCTACACCGGCCCCACCTGCTCCACCGGGGACCTGCTGGCCGCCCGCCTGGATCTGGCCACCGCTCACCTGCGCAACCACGACCCCGACGGGGCACTGGAACAGATCGACATCATCTGCGCGAGCCCACCCGAACAGCGCACCGCGAGCATCACCCAGCGCGCCCGCCGACTCATCCCCCTGACCCACAGCCTCCACACGCCACCCGTACGCGAAATCCGCGACCGCCTGGCCGCCTTCACCCCCACCCCCACCCCTGCCGGCCACAGCCCTAACGCGGGTCGATGAGGATGGAACCCATGCAAGACCGCCCCCGCACCTCCACCGACCGCACCCTGCTCACCGGCCACGCCTACCGCGACGACCGCCCCCTCGCCGCCCGTCAACGTCTCTACGACCACCAAACACCCCAGTACGACCTGCCCGGCATGGTTCTGGAACAGGCAGGGCACCGAACAGGGGTGTGGGCGGACGTGGGCTGTGGCAACGGCCGCTACCTACAACGCATCCGCGCCGAGCGGCCCGGTGTGCGAACGATTGGCCTGGACCTGTCCGCGTCCATGCTCACCGACCTGCCCGGCCCCGTGGTGTGCGCCGACGCCGCCCGTCTCCCCTTGCGGTCGCAGAGCGTCCAGGTGGTGCTGGCGATGCACATGCTCTACCACGTGAATTCCCCCGACCAGGCGCTCGCGGAGGCGGCCCGTGTCCTGGACCCCGACGGGATCCTGATCGCTTCCACCAACTCCCGGTACGACAAGGCTGAATTGGACGAGTGGTGGGCACAGGCGGCCGCGGACGTGCTCGGAACCGACACAGGGCCAAAGCGGATGAAACTCTCCGAGCATTTCCCAGCAGAGGGAGCAGCTGAAGCAGTGGGCGCCCACTTCGCCAAGGTCGACGTCATCACCCTGAACGGAGTGATCGAGGTCAACACCCCCGACCCGATCCTGAACCACTACGCCTCCTACCGGGCCTGGTCTGATGGGTCAGGTGTGCCGTTCGAGGCCACCCTGGAACGGGTCGTGGCCGTACTGGGCGCACACCTGGAAGAGGGACCCTTGCGGATCACCACACACCAAGCACTGATCATTGGGCATCGTTCCACGGCGAATGGATCGCAGCCCGCCATGATTGAGGGTTACCAGCCTCCGCTGTCACCGCCGTAGGCCGACCACAGCTCCCCGGCAGCAGAGCGGCAGGCCCGCGCCGCTCTGCTCTTCTCGGCGTCAGTACTGGTGTGCTGTTCCAGGTAGGTGAACAGCTCCTGGAGACGAGCGGCGAGGGTGACCATGGCCGCCGCGATCTCCTCCACATCCTCATCCGAAGCCACAGCCAGCTCAGCCCGGCAACGAGCGACAAGGGCACTGATGTCGCTGACGTGCGTGCCCTGGCCGTGTTCTTGAACCAAGGCGGACCCCAACAGCGGGTCCAGTACCCGGCGGGCCAGCGTGCAGCACTGGTCGGCTACAGCGAAGGCCTCGCGGGCCGGGACAGCTTCCTCGTCCAACAAGACGCTGACCAGACCGGCCAAAGCAAAGCCGCGCCTTCCCCTGGCCATCGCCACTAGCACCTCATGGTCGGTGCTGTCGGCGACGTCGTCGGCGATCTGGGCCAGGTAGGGGGCGAGCTTCTCAACGGATCCCATGGCCGTCCCTCCACAACTCAAGCGATCTCGTTCACGGTCTCATCAAGCGCTGAACACCCGCGTGCGAACAGGCGGCGCCCTGTCGGGGCTGTTCAGTCCGTCACTGCGGCGGCCTGGACATGGACAGGGCACTGCCACCGTTGTTCGGCGATCTTGGCGGCCCTTGCGAGTTGCTCCCGTGCGGGTTCCCCCCAGTTGAGCAGGCGCTCAGCCTCAATCAGAGAACACCGGTGCCGGACGTACACACGGCCGTTGTCCGGGTCGGGGGCACGCTCACCAGCTTCAACCAAACGTGCAACCATCCGCAGCTGGGCGCGCAGCGGCGGCCCACCGGCCTCGGCCACACTCTGATAGCCCAGGTAGACGGGATCTTCGAAGCGGACTTGGACTTCCTCCCACACCTCACGCACCAGCGTGGCGACAGGGTCCTGATCGATCTCGGGCTCGGGCGTCCCGCCCGGCAGGTTCCACACGCCCTGGTCCTGGAAGATCACCACCCGCCCCTGGTCGTCAACGATGTACCCGTACACCTGGGTGACTGGCAGGCTCGCCGGGGGATGCTGGTCGCCGTACCACGCGTAGGTGAGGTCCGTCTGCTCTGTCATTACTCCTCATCTGCGGTCGGGGGCGGTGGGAGCCCATCAGGTGCACAGCAGGTGGCGGGCGTGGGCTCGGGCATAAGGGGCCAGCCTGGCGTGCAGGTCATCGCGTGGAGCAGCCTGGATGATCTCAGCGCAGATGATCAGTTCGGCCAAGCGGCCGTCCTCGGTGTCCAGGACGTCGGCGAAGGCGGCGCGAACCCTGGCTGCCGTGTCCGGAACGGGTAGGGCGTAGGCGTGCAGAACAGCGGCGTCGTACCCGGCCGGGGCGGCTCCCCATCCTTCCCAGTCCATAAGGACCAGCGGGTTGTGGGTGAGGTTGGCCCAGTGCAGATCCGCATGGGCCGTGGCCCAGGTCCGCACAGTCAGGTCCACTCCAGCTTCAACGACCTCGGGTAGGTAGGTGGGGATGCGTTCGATGTAGCCCGGGGTGTGGCTGCGTCGCTGCTGTGGCGCCTTCACATGGTGCAGTGCTCGGAGCGTCCTACGCAGGGCTGTCCACCAGGTGGAGTCGACGGTGAGCGGCCCGCGCAGGTCCGGCGTCGAGGACACGGGGGCAGCGTCCACGCGGGAGAACACGAGTGCCTGGAACACCGGCCCGGTGCCCCAAGTGTGTGCGGCCAGCAACCGCGGCCGGGGTATGCGCGCGGGCAGGATCTCCTCGGCCAGACGGTTGCCCTCCCACAGCCGACCAGCCGGCTTGGGCGCGGACTCCACGCGCAGCCACGCCACGTGGCCCTCAGGGCGGGTGACGGGTCCACTCACGGTCCGACCGCCCACCCCGTGGTGCAGCTCGCCCGGCGAGGGAACAGTCAGATCCAAAGCAGCGGCCGCGTCTTGCCACGCCGACACCAGGGCGGAGTCCGAAGAGACGTCTGGCGTCATGTTTCCGGGTCTGCTTCCCAGTCCAGCCGGGGTGTGTCCAGGGGTTGGTCCCACCGGGCGACGAGGTAGGTGTGGCGGGTGGGGATCACTTCGTCCCCGGGTGGCAGGTCGGGGCTGGCGAGCAGGCGCGGCCCAGGGCCGCCCCGGTGGTCGGTGTCCCAGCGGCGGACACGTTCGACGAGTGAGTCAACCAGTGTCGTGGCGTTGGGGCCGTGGCCGCGCACGAGGTATTCCCACTGGTCGGGGTCGGTGGAGACGCGGGGCAGCACCAGGTAGGCAAGGGAGGTGCCGTTCCACAGCGCCGGGGTGCGCTGGCCGGGCATCGGGGCGTGGCCGAGAGCGTCGGCGTCCCCGGTGAGGGTTCCGAATCCTGGCATGTCGGTCGCCAGCCACATCTGCAGCGTGGCGAAGAATTCTCGTGGGCCCATCCGCACACCGGTCCACTCCTCGTGTGCTGGCTGGATGAACACCTGTGCAAGTTTGTCCTGGTCGGGGAGTGGGTCGGCGTCAGTGGTGAACGTGACGCCCTCGGCTACCGGCACCTGGCGTTGTACGTGCTCGCCCTGGCCCTGCATGCGCACGAACCCGGCAACATCGCCTCCCTCACCCACCAGGAGCCTCTCACTGCTGCGGGTGAAGACGTAGATCCGTTCGAATCCCCGTACGGAGAAGGGCACGACGAGGCGCCCTCCCTGGACGAGCTGGTCGGTCCACGCGGGGGGCAGGTCATCGGCGCCCGCGGTGACGATGATCCGATCGAAGGGGGCACCGTCGGGGAAGCCGTGCTCGGCGTCGGCGACCGCCAGCCTCACCCGGTCGGTGTAGCCGGCCGCGGCGAGGCAGTCGCGGGCGCGGTCGATGACGGCCGGGTCGATGTCGATGGAGGTGACCGCACCATCAGGACCGACGAGCTCTGCGATGAGGGCGGCGTTGTAGCCGCCGGAACCGACTTCGAGCACACGCATGCCGGGGCCGATGTCAGCGTGCTCCAGCATGAGGGCCTGCACCCAGGTGCCCGACACTGAGCTGGTGGTTTCGCCGTCGGGGCCGAAGCGGGTGCGCAGGACCGCGTTCATGTCGTAGACCTCATCGGCTGCGAACTCGGAAGCGAACTCGTGTCGTGGGACGGCACGTACCGCCTGGGCCACTTGGTCGGTGCGCAGCGCGTTGATCGCCCACATGCGGGTGATCATGCGTTCACGCAGTTCGTGGATCTGGTCGGCGTCGTGAGCCGGAGTGGGGGTGGTGTCAGCGGTCGTCACCCCGGCAGGCTAGCCGGACAGAGCCCGGCGTGTGGGGATTTCCAGAGCACCGGTCCGCAGGGATGGAGGGATCTATCTGATCCGACCTACGAGCGGGTGCGGTGTCGGTTAGGGTCACGCCCATGAGTTCGACGGGCAGCGCCGATCCCAGCCGATGCAATCCACCGCCTTCACCATCGCCGCGGTTGGTCATCTTGCGGGGTAACTCCGCCTCGGGCAAGTCGAGCGTGGCCCAGGCACTGCGGGAAGCGTACGGCCGTGGGCTCGCGATCATCGGCCAAGACAACGTGCGTCGCACTGTGCTGCGTGAGCGCGACGTGCCCGGAGGCGCCAACATCGGCCTCATCGACCTGATGGCCCGCTACGCACTGGACCACGGATTCCACGTGGTCGTCGTGGAGGGGATCCTGTACGCCGACCGCTATGGGGACATGCTCACAGCGCTCATGCGCGATCACAAGGGCCTCTCGCGCGCCTACTACTTCGACATCCCCTTCGACGTCACGTTGGAGCGCCACGCGACGAAGTCCATCGCAGATGAGGTCGGTGAGACCGAGTTGCGGGATTGGTGGCGTCCCCGCGATCTGCTCCCCGGAGGGGTGGAGGAGATCGTCGACGAGCACAGCACGGTCGAGGACACCGTGGCCCGCATATTCGAGGATTGTGCTTTGACGCCTGGAGTCAGGGAAGGTGCCTGCGGTCTCAGAGGAGTGGGCGATTCCCAGAGGCAAGCGAGAAAGGCCAGCTCGGCGACCGGGAAAGCTGAGGTGTCAAAGTGATGGCGTTGGGGACGGGGCCTACTGGCAATGGTCGCGCTCGATGCCTACACGGCCTGGGAGGCGCTCGACCCGTACCTGAGTGCCGCACACCATCAGCGCCTCACGAACGTCCTGACAGCAGCAGCAGGGATCAGCACCGGTGAACTGCCCCCACCACCCACCACTGCGCATTCACCACAGCCGTGGATCAGGCCGCATTCACCCTGCGCAGGATCCTCGAATACCCCTCCACCTCACCCGTATCAACACCACTGACCCGGTGAACAGAAAGAGCCTGTTCCTCACGACGGTGCTTGGTAGGCCCCACGACAGTACGAGGGAGAGCGCGTGGGCGGGTTGACGCAGGATCCGGGCTTCCTTGGAACTGTGTGGGTGGTCCTGGACTTCGAGGCGACTACCCCGGCAGGCCACCCGCCTCAGCCCATCGAAGTGGCCGCTTTGGCGCTGCACTACGCTGCCGGGCGCTGGAGGGAGGTCGGCCGCAGCACTTCCCTCATTCGCCCGCCCGCCTTCGCCCCGGTGACGGCCGCCACCACGGCCCTGAACGGCCTGACCCCCCAACAGCTCGCGACGGCGCCGCCCCCCGACCAAGCGCTGGCGGTACTGGACCAGCGCTTCACCACAGGCGCCCGGTATCTGCTGGTGGCCCATCACGCCGCCACCGAAGCCAACCTCATCTACCACCAGCGCGAGCACTGCCCGACCCTGGCCCACATCAATCTGATCGACACCATCCCGCTCGCCAAGCACCTCGTTCCTGGCCTGGACAACTACAGGCTCGACACGCTGCTGGCCCACTTCGCGATTCCCCGCCCCGCGGACCGCCACCGGGCCTACGCCGACGTCGAGGTCACCGCCCAGGTGTTTATGCGGCTCATCGACGCCGCCGACCGCGACGGAGCCCTCGAAGACCTCGCTGGGCTGGTCACGATCGCCGGACGCACCGCCAAAGCCAACCGGCCCACACAGCAAGAACTCTTCGAACTGTGACCCCCGCGGCACGATCGGCCGCCTGAGCCCCGGGCGGGTGAACCCAAGACCAGCGTGAAGCTCCTTCGGGGACTACGCTGAGGCCACCCTCGCCGACCTTGAAAAGGACGCCCCCATGGATCGCGATGTACATCGCGTCGAACAGAACCTGCTTGGTCTGCTGCGGCGTGAATCTGCCAGGCGAGACACGCGTCCGGGTTTTCGTACATGTGGGCAGGAAACAGCCCCAGCCTGGGTGTTCGCTGAACGGGCACTACTGCTGGAAGCCATCAACGCTGAGCGGGCCCGGCGTGCCCTGCCCGCTGTCACACTCCAGGACGTGCGAGACGTCGAGATGACGGCCCTCGGACACAGCGACTACGCACGGAAACTGTCGTGGCGATGCGCCGAACTCGCGCTCGGACAGGCCCAGCCCTAGGCGGCTGGTCTCACCGCCCGAGAACACCGCAGGTCAAGGTATGGGCCAGGGACAAGCGGTTGCGGCGTATGGCTATTCAGCCCAGTGTTCGGCCCACCTTTGAGCGGCGTCGGCCAAGGCCGTCCGCCACTCCTGACCCCCTGGCGACGTCTGAAAGTTGACCCCCTTCCCCTCTGATTTGCCTGTTAACGGGCGCTCTCACTCGACGCAGGAGCGCGCCCCATGTCCCGGTCCTTGAGCCGGTAGCTGTCGCCCTTGAGCGCGATCACCTCCGCGTGATGCACCAACCGGTCGATCATCGCCGCGGCCACCGTGTCGTCCCCGAACACCTCACCCCACCGCCCGAACGGCTTGTTCGAGGTCACGATCAACGACGCCCGCTCATACCGGTTCGAGACCAGCTGGAAGAACAGGTTCGCCGCCTCAGGCTCGAAGGGGATGTAACCCACCTCGTCGATGATCAACAACGGGAACCGCGCCAACCGCGCCAGCTCAGCTTCCAACCGGCCCGCCTGGTGGGCATCGGCCAACCGGTTCACCCACTGCGAAGCCGTAGCGAACGCCACCCGGTGCCCGGCCTGGCAGGCCCGAATCCCCACCCCGATCGACAGATGCGTCTTCCCGGTGCCCGGCGGCCCCAAGAACACCACGTTCTCCTTGCCCGCGATGAAATCGAGCGTGCCCAGATGCGCGATGGTCTCGCGTTTGAGCGAGCGCTGATGGTCGTAGTCGAAGTCCTCCAGACTCTTGAGCGCCGGGAAGCGGGCCTGCTTGATGCGGGCCGCCCCGCCGTGGTCCTGGCGGGCGGCGACCTCGCGCTGCAAGCACGCGGCCAGGAACTCCTCATGGGTCCAGGACTCAGCCCGAGCCCGCTCGGCCAGCCGATCCACCGCCGCGAGCATGGAAGGGGCCTTGAGCGCCCGGGACAGATAGGCGAGCTGGGCGGCGGTGTCCTGGCCCGTGCCGGAAGCGCTGTTCGCACCCCTCATCTCAAGCCACCCCCTCAGTGCCCAGGATCTGGTCATAGGAGTCCAAATCCCGCACCTGGACCTGCTCGAAGGCCGGTTCAGCACTGTGCGCTCGGCGGGCCAGGCCCCGCATCAGACGGGCCGCCTCAGCGTGGACCGGGTCGGTGATCGTTTGGTGCTCGGCCCAGCACCGCTGGTGATCGGCGACCACCTCCCCGCCGCACCAAGCCCGCACCCGTTCCAGATCGGCCTGGACCATGACCTGGCGCCCCACCACGCTGGGATGGATCGAGTAGTCGCAGGTGTCCAGACGCACGTAGTGGTCGCGGGGCAAACGCCGGATCTGCCAGCGGCCCACCGCCGAGGGCACCTGGTCGGGCAGGGCGACCATCGCTTCCAGGTCCGCGGCCAGCCGGTCCGCGGGCCGGCAGCGGATCCTGCGGTGAAAGCGCTGGTTGGCCCGGCTCAGCCAGCTGGTCAGCTGGGCGTTGAAGTCGGCTGGGCCGGTGTAGGACCGGCCGGGTTCGAAGGAGGTCTCCAGGTAGCCGTTGGCACGCTCCACCAGCCCCTTGGCCTCCGGATCACGTGGGGCGCACTGGTAGACGCGCACCCCCAACGATCCGCGAAAGGCCGCGAACTCCTCGGCCAGCTGCGGTCTGCCGCCCCGCCAGGAGCCCACCGCTGGTTCGTTGTCCCACACCAGCGTTCTGGGCACCCGGCCGAGTTGGGCCAGCAGGGCCCACATGCCCGCGATGAGGTCGCCCGCCTCGCGGGAGGGCAGCATCTGGGCCAGGATCCACCGCGAGTAGCCCAGCACGATGACCAGCACCGGCGGGCGGCCCTGCTTCCCTGCTCCCAGCGGGATATCGGTGTTGGGGAACCACAGGTCGCACTGGGCCAGTTCCCCGGGCCGGTAGATGGTGCGCGAGGCCGGGTCCTGGGGTTGGTAGAGCGGCCGGAGTTGACGGACGCGGTCCTTGAGCACGGTGATCGAGCGTTCCCAGCCGATGCGCTCGGCGATCACGGTGGCGGGCATGGTGGGTACCTGTCGCAGCAGTTCGCGGATCTGGGGTTCGACCGCGTCCACGATCGATCCCTTCGCGGGGCGCTGGTACTTGGGTGGGTCCTGGGCTGCCAGGGCCCGTTTCACGGTGTTCTTGGAGATGCCCATCCGTCTGGCGATGGCCTTGATCGGCATCTGCTCTGACTTGTGTAGACGGCGTACTTCCGCCCAGTCCTCCACGGTGATCACCTTCCTGATGATCGGTAGAGGGGGTCAGATTTCAGACGACCCTACGGGGTCAGTATTCACGCGTCGTCGACAGGAGATGCCGACACGGGCCTGTTGGAGTGTTTCTCCGGTGTGCTGGGCACGCACGGTGGCCATGCTGCGGCGAGCAGAGTGAGGCATGTCGGTCCTTTCGCGTCTGCCCGGCCAGAAGCGAAGTCACAGGGCCCGCACGGGCTCGCATCACTACTCGTCTGGACGCAGAGCAGGCGCACCACACCTTTGGGTCTTCAGGCCGGACGCCGGGGTCCGAGTGCCTGTTCACGACCGAGCGGGCCTCTGCGGAACCGCTGTGGTATCGACCCTAGCGTTTTTCTGGGTTCTGCGGGGCCATCGCACGATTTCTTGCGGGCCTGAACGTCTCCCGGGCCCCGTGGTCCTCGGCCTGGAGCACACGCAGTTTTGAGGCCTCGATCAGCGATCAGTTGCTCGGGCAAGCAGAAGCGGCCCTGAGGAGGACACGTGTGGAGGGCCGGTCCTGCGGGGTTCTTGTGCGGCACCCGAGCGGCTTGGAGGTATGGGTGAGGGTCGATGGTGTGCAGATGGAGAAGGGCTCGAGTCACGGGTGGGCACGGCCGATGTCATCCAGGTCGCCGCGAGCGCCGCAGTAGCCCCTGTCACCGCGTGAGGTGCAGTTCAGGAGGTACGTGCGTTGGTCAGGTGACGGCCGAGGTAACCGACGGCGACGGCCTGTGTGGTGGGATCAGGCAGGAAGTACAGGCGTGGGCAGATCCCGTAGTTGGTGTCCAGGCGGATGTGGGCGAGCATCAGCGCCCGACCGGAGGGGGCCATCCGGATAGGGGCCGGGAACTGGCGTTGTGCGGCCAAAGGGCCGTTGCGCACGTATTCGGACTCGGTGGGGCTGAGCCGGTGGGTGGGGATGACCCGGTATCCGTCCGGGGCTCGGGTGAGGTAGTCGCGCAATCCACAGGTCTGGTCGGGGTGATCCTCGCGGTAGCGGCACCAGTCCTCCAGGGCCTGCAGCGCCTCCCAGGCACGCCCCACCCACAGCGGTTCCTTGGCCCGGTCCAGGGCCAGGTCGTGCACAGGCGCTTCCTCGAGCGAGAACACCAGGTGCGGCAGGGCCCCTGCCCCGTCGGTGATGTGCTCCAAGAGTTCCTCGACTCGGCGAGGAGGCCTCTTGGTGGCCGGAACCGTCGGCGCCGGCGCGGCAGCCAGCTGGTGCAGCCCTTGGGCGGCGGCTTGGAGACGCAGCCATTCCGCCTCCGCCTCGGCGGCCTGGGCGTGCTGAGCGAAGTAGTCACGCTCTCGGGTCAGGGCCACCAGTTCCAGGTCCAGCTCTTGGGCGCGCTCGTTTACTTGCGTGGCCTGTTCGACCACGCGGGAGAGCTCCCCGCGCAGCCGCTCCACCTGTGTGCTCAGGCGGACGCGCTCACGCTCGCCCTCCAGGTCGTGCTCCCCTGCGCCTCTTGGCGCACCCGCTGCGGACACGGTAGATGGTGAGGTTGTGGAGTAGACCCGCAGCGGAGCCGTAGGGGTGGCCTCCAGATCGGCGCTGCGCTGGTCCAGAGCAGCTAGCGCTGCCGCTACTGGGGCGGGTGGGCGCGCCTGGGCGGCGTGGAGGGCCACAGCGGCCAGCACCCGCTCGCCTACGTCGGGTGCACTGGCTTCGAACTCCTCAGCCCGCTGGGGGCCCGGTGCCAGGACTAGGAGCCGCCCGGGTCTGAGTGTGGCCCCGGCTGGGAGTAGGGGGTGGATCTCAGCGCGGGTGGGTGCGTCCACCACGTGGATGGCGGCCAGTCCCGCCAGCGCTCGGGCCAGTCCTTCGGGGAGCCGCCAACCCCCGACTGGTTCCGGTTCGGGGGTGCTGGCCAAAACCAGGGGCAGTAGGCGTGAGGGGTCGGTGAGTGCGTCGGCCAGGGCGCGGCGTTGGGTGTGGTTGTGGTGGTGTGCTGGCCAGATCGCCAGTGGGGTGTGCCCGTCGGTTGCTTCCAGGGTGCCCATGAGGTCCAGCGCGGCCTGCGGCAGGCGTAGCTGGACAGCGGGGCTGGGTGGAGAGTGCTCCACCGTCAGGTGGGCCCATGCCTGGTCGGGGGTCTGTACCAGGGCCAGGATGGTGGTCCATTGGCCGTCGCCGCGGTTGGTGCGGGTGGTCAGGGCCAGGGCCTGGACGTCTTCGGAGGTGGTCATGGGTGCGACCAGGGCGTGGGAGCGGGCGGTGAGCCGGTAGCGGTCGGGGCGGGAGAGGTCGCGCACCTGAGCGGTCCCGGTGCGGTTGCGGTTGACCCAGTCCAGCAGGATCGGGGCGGCCAGCTCGATTGTCTGTCCGGCGGTACCGCACTGCCACAGAGATCGCAGGCGGGACAGGGTGGGCGGAGCGGGCGGCAACGAGGTCTCCTGGCGGTGGGGGCGGTGGGTACTCCAGCATGGCTCATGTCGCATCCACCGGGCAGGAGAACTCCCGGTAGTGGGTGAAGGGCGTGTTGACGGCCAAGACCGTCGCGCAGAGTTCATCCTGGCGCGTGGACCTTTTTCACCGGGTAGGCGCCGGTACACAGGCCGGTACACAGCGCGTCCAGACCGTTGGCCTGGAAGGTGGCCAGGCCGCTACCTCGTGAGGGAGACCAGCCCAGCCGCGTCGCCAGCGAGTCAGGTGGTGGAGGCGTAGCCGCTCTTTGTGTGGCGACCGCGGTGAGCGATGATCGGGTTGAATTCCATGATCGAAAAGTAACCTTTGGCGCGGGTGCGTGCATGACTAAGCCCGCCCCCGGGGAAGTGGAGCGGGCTTCTGGGCGTCTAGAGTGCCTCGCGTTCGGCGAAGAGAGCGGTGGCCGTGGCCTGGGATCGACGAGCGGACGCCTCGACCTCGTCGACTTCCTCACTGGCGTAGTGCCGCAGGAACTCCATCCGACCCTCAGGAGTGGCACCGGCGAGAGCGTCCGCGTGGTATCTGAGGTCGATCACGCTCTGGCTCTCAACCGGGCTACCGCCGGGGTTGTCGAACTTGTAGTGGATGTTGGCGTAGTGGCCGTCATCGTGGATGGACACAATTCGGGGGTCAACCATCGTGGTCTCCTCACTGCGGGGCGACCAGTATCAACGCCATGTGGGAGAGCTGTCCAGGGAAGGGGCGGGTCAGATGTCGCCGATGTCGAACAAGCCGACGAGCTCGCGCGCCCTCTGAGGGCCAGCCCGGTCCAGGAGGTCAGCGAATAGACGCGTTCTTCGCCGGCTAGCGGGGTTCTTGGTGTGGGTCCATGCTGCTGGTCTACCCGCGCTCGAGAGGGGAGAGCGGTTGTCCACCAACCCGGCCAGCCTGTCGGTCTGCTGTGGGATTCTCCCTGAACAGAAGTTCCTTGCCCCCAGGATCGGATGTGCCCATGACGCCGTGGATCGACTTCGCCCAGACTGCGCTTCCCGTGGCGCTCGCTCCGGCGGCCGCCCTGGCTGGTGTGTGGGTGGCCCAGCGCGGAGCCCTCAAGTTGGAGAAGGCCCGAGCCGAACGGGAGCGCCAGGCGCAACTCGCGACCGAGCGTCGTGCAGCCTACGCCGAGTTTCTGGGCTTGGCCCAACGCGTGTCGCTGCCAGGCGCCGACACTCCGGATGTCGTCGAGTTCGGCGTCGCCCGAGCACGGATTTCAATAGTGGGGTCGGAGGCCGCTGCGCGGGTCGCAGAAGAACTTGTAGAGCATGTGCGTGCGTTGGCTCTTGTACCTGAGAAGCGCACTCGCCAGAGAGAACAGGCCTGGGCTCGCGCGTCAGATGCAGTGAAGGAGTTCGCGCGGGTGTGCCGAGAGGAGAACCAGGCGGATGGTGCCACCCGATCTCATCTGCAAGCCGGGGCTAGGAAACGAATCGGCTCCTGAGCTTCTTCCCCGTGGTGCGTGTCTCCGGGGCCCTACTGCTCCTTTTGGCCCAGCTCGGCGCACTCGTCTTGGTGGTGCTGCGCGCCTGCTGGCCCTCCCAGTCCGCGCATCGCACGAAGCTGCTCCAGACGCTGTTGCGTCGCCGTAACATTCCCTGACGCACCCGCTCTTCCCCGACCACGGCAAGGGCCGAGCTTTTGTGCACTTCATTTTTTTATCGAGTTGCTCACGTTATCAATCGCTTTGAGTGAGGCGTTTATCAATTCTAGGGCTTCATCGTAATTCTTGTTTGCTTCTTTGGCGGCATCTGACGCATTTTCATGATTTTGCATGTCACTGGAAAGACATCGGAGATGATGGAATAACCATGTCATTTTGTTTTCCAGTTGGCTGATCGGGCTGTCCTTACCAGTTTTTCCTGGCGGCGTAGAGAAATCCGCATAGATAAGCTCTCTTTGGGTGCTCTTCCACGAAGCCTCCCACTCAGTAAGCAGTGATGGACTCACCTCTCTGTTGTAGCTCATGTGGAACCTTCTCGGGTTCGCTTCGCTTAGTACGAATTTAGTGTTTGCGATTGCCTTTCTGGCGTTTTGGTCTTGCTCTATCTTTCTTTGTATCAGCATATTATCGATTGCCTGCTTTCTGGACATTATGCTTCCGATCCAAACTCCAAAGAGTGCAGCGGCCGGCGAAATTGCGGCCAAAATGAAATCTCCCATGCGCACGATGGTAGCAGGGGGTCGATGTTGATGCTCGCTCTTCCCTGATAGCAAGGGATGACTTTACTGCCGCGTGGAGGTAGCTGAATAGGATTGGGAGAGATCCTATGTTCGGGCAAATCCTTGCTTTTCTAGGCTCGCTGGCGGATACCGATCTGCTTGCCCCATCCGCTTTGGTGCTCATCTTGTTTGCTCTGTGCTTGCCCGGAGGGTGGGGAGTACAGAGGAACAACTAGAAGCCGCGAGACCTGTCATCGCAGGTGACGCGGCTTCTGAGGGTGTCGTCCGAGGTCAGCGGAACGAGCGTGGTGGAATCCGGCCTTCCTTGTGGATCTCGAAGCCCTCCATCGCCCCCTCTTTCAGAGATGGGGTGTCGCAACGACCGGTAGAGCCCAAGATCGTTGCGGTGCGGGGTGCGTGTTTCTCAACGGTCGAGGCGGGCCCAGCTGGCTACGGCCTGGTGGACACGCTCCTCGGGAAAGCACTCCTCCATCACCGCGAACGCGGCGTTGCGCAACTCCTGCACCCACAAACGCCCCGCCGTGTCGTCGGGAGCGCCCGTGTTCACCTCGTACGCGATGCTCATGATGAGCTGATCGCTGGCCTTGCCGAAGAAACTCAGAGCGTAGGAAGCGAGCCTCTCCCGGTGCCGGAAGGAATCCTCCTCGCGCAGTAGCAGCCTCAGGTGCACGGAGATCTTTTCGGTGACGTATGTCGTTTGGACCTGCAGGTCTTGGGCCACCCGGTCCCAGAACGGGGCGAACGTGTCCTCGGCATAGGGCGCGGGGAGCATCATCAGGAGCTTGATCAGGCGGTTGGTGGATTCGGAGTCAGTGAGATCGGCCATCGTGACCTTCCAGCCGGGGGGCTTAGGACGCCGTTACGCTACACCGGACCGACGCGATGCTCTGCCGCCAGCAAGCCCCTGCAACACACCGTTGCAGGGGCTTGCTGGCTTATGGCTGGGTGATGGTGTCATCCAACACGACCCGCGGAGCAGGCTCCTCTTCGCTGCGCGGTCCGTCGATCTGCTCGACGACAGGCGTGATCTCGTCGTAGACGCGTTGATGCACTTCGGGGGTGCCCGACCGCTCCAACCATCCGCCGTGGCCCTTTCTCCTCAGGTGATCGAGGTAGGTGACCAGTTGGGCGCCCGAGAGGGTGTACAGCTTCAAGCCCCGGTCGGACAGGTCTCCGCCTGGGTCGCTGCCCTCCAGCTCTTGCAGCTCATCTCGCGCGGTGGAGGTGGTTTTGTCCCACAGGTCGGGGGTGACCACCAGTTCAAAGGTCGAGACGCCGGTTGCGGTGGTCAGCAGGTCGCTGTGTTCCTCGGGAGACAGGGTGAGTGCTCCACAGCCGGTGGTCAGTACTGCAGTCAGCATGAGCGCGGCCGCACTGGCCGCCAGGGGAGGTCGAATCACGAGGTGATCCTAGATTGGCGTCCCACGCCTGTGGTGGCGAACACCAAAACTCACCCCTGGTCCCAGTTGGCCTCGTGCCGGTCGACCGCCGATCGGCACGAGGCGAACCCGCGCTGAGCTTTGCGGTGTTCACAGCGACGGTGCGCGGTGGGCCCTACACTCGTATCAGCGCCACCTTCTACGGCATCCTGTCGGGTTCGCCGTCCACGTTGATTCACCCCTGGCCGCTCACCCCCCGCGCAACGGGGTCGTCGGTCATGTCTGGACGTCGATGTGGAAGGCAGGAAGAGGCTGTGGACAAGCGCCCGAGTGTGCTGGTGCTGGGCCCGGTACCGTTGGTGCGTGAGGCGGTCTGGGCGCTGGTCGATGCCGACCACACCATCCGCGCGCAGGCCCCCTACCGTGCTGATGAGGACATCCTCGACGCCGTGAGGGCGTTCCAGCACCAAGGAGCCCTTGAGTCCGGGTTCGCCGAAGCGTTCGCCGAGCCCCTGCCCGGCGAGGTACCCCTGACCGAGCCCGGAGCCTACGTCAGCGCCCGCCACCCCCGGGTCCGATACCACGTGCGGATCCACCCTGTCACCGCACCGCCGCTCGAGGCGAACACGGTGGCGCTGCCCGCGCTGTGCGGCACCCAGCCCCTGCCGTTCCTGACCGCGCTCGGTGTCGTGGTCCTGCTGGAGGCGAGCCGTCCCCCAGCAAGCGCTCAGCCGCGGCTGTCCTGGTCCCGCCAGGACGGCCAGGCCCTGATCACCGCGCCGGGGGCGAGTATGGAGCAGATCGTGGCCGCCCTGGTCGACTGCGTCCACACGATGTTCGCCCAAGACCAGGTCATCTGGGGTGTGAACCGCTTCCCACCACCGCGCGAAGCGGGTCAGACCGGCGGCGACCCGCTACGGGTGCCGATGGCGCACGCCAACGCTCTGACCGCGCAGGTGCGCGCCCACAGCGGCCCGGCCGGGGTGCGGTGGCTGGAGCGACTGGTGAACCTGAGCACCCCCGACTCCTCGGGCCGCGTTGCCCTATCACCTTTCCTGGCTCCCCGGGGTCGGCAGAGCACACGCACCTTCTTCGAGTTCCCGCTCAACCTGGTGGCAGAAGACCCCAACAGGTTCCTGTCGGAGGCGCTGACCGGGTGGCGCCGGGTGATCGGGTGCACGGGGGAGAACCTGGACTACAGCGCGCCGGTGGACGCGGTCGAGGCCGGCGACGGCCAGGCCTACAGCCGTGGAGTGCCCGGCCCCACCTGGTTGGCCACCCAAGCCCTGGCCCTGACCGAGGTCGCCCAGCGCCCCGACGCCGCAGGGCCGGCCACGCTCTGGCACTCCCTGCCCGGCCTGTCGGCAACGGGCTCCTTCCTGGACGCGGCGATGGTATGGCCCTTGTGGGACACCCCCTTGACCTGCGAGGAGATCACGGCACTGGTACAGGACCCGGGCTATGGCGTCCGCGTGGTCCACGACGTCGGCCGCGGCCCCACGGTCGGGGTGAACCTGGACCCAGGCCCGGTCCGGGGTACCTGGGCCCGCGCCACCCAGCGCGGGGTCTTCACCGCCGGCGCGGCCCTGCGGCACGTGCGCGCCAAGTCCCTGGGACCGCTGGTGCCCCACCTGCCCTGGGTAGACCGCGGCGCGGCGCCGCACCAGAGTCGGGAGGCCGTGTGATGACTCAGCACAGCACCACCTGGAGCAACCGCTCCGACAGTCAGACCGTGCAGCGTCTGCTCGCGGACGCCAGCCGACTGTGGGTGGACGCTGGCCCCGAGCACGAGTGGCTGCGTCGCCGCCACGAGGGGTGGTGGGACCACACCAACCAGGTATGGGTGGTGCCCGTCCCCGGCCGCCACCGGCGCCTGGTCCGCCTGCTCGGCGAGCTGGAGCGCACCCGGCTCAAGTACCGGCCCGCCCAGCGCCCCTTGCGTGATCGGGCGGTGCGCTCGGCCGACCCGCTCGCCACCGCGCACGCAGGAACAGGCCGACCGGTGCCGCAGATCGACGCCCACGGCGTTGCCTCCCATGCCCAGATGCTGTCCATGGTCCAGGCCTGCCCAGCCGCCACGGTCCAGGGCAGGCGCGACCGCGCCCTGGTGCTGGCCTGCTGGGAACTCATGGCCACCCCGGCCCACCTGCAGGCCTTGGACGTGGGCGACCTTCGCCCCCACTCTGAAGGGCTGGAGGTGCAGGTCACCGGGCAGCTGGCGGTGATGGCCTACCGCGCCGACCCCGAACACTGCCCGGTGCGCGCGCTCACCACCTACCTGGAGCTGCGCGAAGAGGTCCAACTCCTGCGCGGCCCGGTGTGGTTGCGCACCGCGCCACGGCGCGGCCACACCGACATACTGACGGCTCAGCCGATGAGCTCCTCCGAGATCGCAGCGCGGTTGAACGCCATCGCCGTCGATGCCGGGCTGAGCGGGCGTCGCACCGCGCTGGGGCTGCGCCAGGGGGCCATCGCCACCGCGGCGGCCTCGGGCGCCAGCCAGAGGTGGCTGGCGGCGCAGAGCCGCCATGCGCCCGACTGCGCCTTCCTGAACCGGCTCATCCGACTCGGCCAGCGAGCGGTGGGGCGTGAGCACGTGGACCTGTGGGGGGAACGGCCGAGAGATCGCCGTGCCCGGTAGAGCGCGCGAGGGGCTGGTTTCGCCCGCACCAGCAGGTTGAGAGCCCAGGCCCCCAGCGGCCAGCTCCTATGCCTCCAGGCCCGCAGCTGCTTGCCCAGCCCTTGCGGGCGGGTAATGGACCCGCCCGTTAACGTCACCACCACAAACCCGCGGCCAACCCTTCAACGGTGTTCACGCGCTGTCTACGTTTCTCGGCCGCACAATCCCAACAGGAGGAATCCGTGAGCACCTTCGAGATCATCGCGTCCAATGGCCAAGAGGTCGACCGGGACACCCCCGTCCCCCGATGGGGGTTCACGGACGGCGCGGATTCGTTCGTGGACGAGATCGCCTACCAGGACGGCGACACCATCACTGACGCGGTGGCCCGTTTCCAGCAGGCGGACAAGCTTCCGACGGGTGAGGTGTCCGTAGGAGAGCGGGAGCGTTGCGACGTGGACTGGGTTCACGAGGACCATCCGTACCGGTACCACGTGACCATCATCGATTAGGAGGCCCGGCTAGTGTCCGGGAATCCCTGCGCGCCGACTGGACGCTTCGCTACGCTGGCCGGGTCGTGGCCCGCGACCTCTTCAACGGCCCCCTCGGGGGCTTGTCTACGTTGACAGGGCGGTCCTGTCGATGGGAAGGAAGAGATGAACGCGCTGGCCAAGCTTGACAACGCCTTCGAGCGCCGCCCCGAGGTGGTGGCCGCCGTTATGGGGGCGCTGTGGGGTGTGACCTTCGTGGTGCTCGCTGTGATGTCCGGTGTCACCGCTGGCCTGGTCGTAAGGGGATAGCTCCACGTCAGGGGAGGGGGCGGCCGAGTGTCACCCCCTCCAACGACCGTGGGTCCCACATGGCATCCCTCGCGGGGTGAGGATCGATTGGACGCAAAGGCCGACGGGGCCGGCCGGGGCGGTTTCGGCCTCGTCCACCGGGCGCGCCCCCGGTGGTGCTGGTGTGCCGGTCCTCGATCAGGGACCAGGCTTGGAAAGAGCGTTTGCCAATGACGGCGGGCAGCAGCGACGGGCTCGGCGTGGGGCAGTACGCAGACGCACAGGCTACCCCGTCGTCGGCGACTCACTCGGGGACTGGTTCCTCCCGCTACCAGGGCTCTGAAGGTGTTCCGTCAGCGTCAAGCCCGTAAGGCCATAGCGACTGCAGCTCGCCGCCATTCCACTGCGCGAACCAGGCATACGATGCTTCATCGCCTGCGTCAGCGGCTTGGAGCATGCCAGCTTCAGCTTCACCACGGTCTCCGATCAGCCCTCTTCGCCAGGCGAAGGTTCGCCCCAGCAGACTCCCTCCGTCCCTCGCAAGAAGATCCTTGAGGTCGTTCTCGGTGAGGTCACCGGACTCCAGACGCTCTTCGACGAGCCAAACCTGCGCTTCGAGGTCTCCTTCCTCAGCCTCGCGGCGCAAGAGCCGTTGTCGCATCTGTTGGAGGTCCAACTTGCGCAGGTCCAACGTGAGCTCCAGCTTTTTGCCGCCATAGGCCCTCAGGCGCTCGACCTCGGCGTCGTCACCGATGCGCTCCAAGAATTCGATGATCCTGGCGAGAAGGTTGGAGTCGTCGGTGTCGGCGGCCAGGCGGTACAGACGTTCCGCCCCAGGCACGTCGTTGGCCGCTTCACGCCGCTGTGCGAGCCAGATCAGTGCCTCGTGGTTACCGGCGTCGGCTGCGAGCTGGTGCAACCGCTCGGCCTCCTCGAGGTCTCCTCGCTGTTTGCGTAGACGGGCGCGGTGGAGTTGAGCGGTGGAGTCCCCGGAAACGGCGGCCTTCGCCCACAGCCGGTCGGCCCAACGGAAGCGGTGTCGCGCGTAGGCGGCCACAGCGAGCGTGGACAGATCGCCCGCATCGGTCAGGTGTGTGTGCGCAGCGTGCCAGAACGAGGCTGGTGGGCACTGCGAGTGGCGTTCTTTACGGCCCGTCTGCTCCAGGAAGTCGGCCAGGCGGTAGGTGGGCTGCCTCGGTGCGGCGGCGGTACCGTCCGCTACCGGTCGGGTGGTGCGGGAACGACGCCGGCGCAGGGGAGCGAGGTCGCCGTGGACAGGGACGCCGAGCTCAGCGAAGGTGCGGTCGAGCCAGTCCTGGTCCAGGCCATCGAACTCGTCGTCACTGAGGTAATCCTCGACAGCCTGCTCCAGGAACGGAGCGATCAGAGAGGGTCCGGCGTCAAAACGCAGAGTGTCCATCGCGACGTGCAGGGACGCCTTCGCCGCGGGGGAGGCGGTGTGATACCGCCGTAGGAGTTCGGGCGTCCCGGCCAGGAACTGCGTCAAGCGTCCACCGGAACTTTCGCCAAGTGCGCGGGCCAGCTGCAGGTCACCGTTGCGAGCCAGGCCCTGTGCGGCGCGGAGCGCCGCGCTGTCGAAGTGGTCCGGGATGTGGACGCGCCGCCCCTTCAACAGCTCCCGCACCTGAGCATGCAGATCATCCTCACCGGAGGGCCGGTCGGCGTAGGTCCTGTCGTGCTCGGGCCACAGGGTGGCCAAGATCAGGACCGGCCCACGGGCGGAGTCGCACAGCAGTGAGCGCAAGCCCGAGGCAATGCGGGCCCCTCGGCCTTGCCCGGCCCCGAAGTAGTGGTGGGCGTCGTTGAGCCACACCACGGTGCGTGGCCCGACTCGCTCTAGACCGGCCAGGGCGGCCTCGGCGTAGTCGGGGTCTCTGGGGTGCCAGAGCCGCCACCCCAGAGACGCCAGTGGCTGGACCGCTTCCCAAAAGGTACGGGTCTTGCCGGTTGAGGAACCTCCCACCAGCATCACCATCTGGCTGCGCCCTTCCGCGGCCGCCTGAACCAAGTCGGTCATCTGTTCATCGTGGGCACGTCGCACATACCCGGGCAGGGGGAGGGAGGTCCTCAACGCCGCTTCGCGCGCGATGTCGGCGCGTGGAGCTGGAGCGATGGCCGGGTGGACTTCGAGCTCATAGGGATCGCACTCGGAGATCGGTGACCCCACGGGACTGTTGCTCTCCGGCTCGCTCTGGCCGGAGGGCGGCACAGAGCCGTCCCGCCCCGAGCCCCGTTCGTCATCGGCCTCCTGCCACCACTTGTGCCACGTTGCCTCCTCAAGCAGACCCGCAGCCACATTCTCGGGACGGACACCCCGTCGACGTGCCTCTTCGATCAGCACCCTGACCAGGTGCTCCGCTGCCATTTCCGAAGGGAGGTGGTCCCCCTGCTTCCACGAGCTGATGAGTCGAGCCGAGATCTTCACTGACTGCTGGGCCAGCGATGTACTCCTGACGCGCTGCTCGACTCTACGGGCCGCTCTGTCCTGCGTGAGCCTGGAGGCCTTCAACAGCTCGCCCAACCTGGCCGCATAGCGGCTCCGCGCCCCCCGGGCACCCCGCCCTTCACCCATGCGACTCCCTACCCTGTGCCCGGGATCTTCCGGTCCGGATCCGGACCGGAAAATCCACCGTAGCCCCGGTCACCAGTACCAACTGCCCTTTCGATCTACTCAGGAGGCGCCGGACGGCGACCGCGTCTGCGGAAATCGTTCTGACCAGGCGCACCGTCCTGGACCACGAGCGAATGTGCGAGGACATCTGTGACCGTGACGACCGTCTTGACCGTAATCGGTGGCACCGTGCTCATCATCGGTGCCGCCGCCCGCCTCCCGCATGCGGTGGCTGAACTGATCCGCTCCTGCATCCCGGTAGTCACTGCTCTTCACGAGCTCCGCTCTGCTGCGGTGGCCGATGCTGCCCGATCACACCCCCCGGCTCAGCTGCCGGAAGGGGAAGACTGATCGGGGACGTCGTCGTGACCGGGTGAGAGGGCCCCAGGCGAGCTTCGTCCTATCCCCCTGCGGGCCCGAGCTTCATGGCTCGGGCTCGTAACGGCGGTGCGGTGTCGGTCAGTGGTCCCGGCGGAGTGAGGCGGCCCGGGGCGGGTAGCCACGTTCTGTCGGGCTTCCACGGCCATGCGGGTGGCACGTTCGCGCAGCTCATCGGGGTACTTCATCGGTGCTGGCATGACTCTCATCCTTCCCAGGTTTGAGAGCCTCCATCACACCCGGCACGAAACACGTGGCTGTGCCTGCGATGAGCGAGGCGGCCCGCACTTTGCTTGCGGCACTGTTCACCCGGATGTCTCTCACAGCACCCGACTTGTCCTGGGCCACGAATGGCTGGCACAACCCACCGGACGATGTCCCCTGCTCTTTCCCCAGCCAAGTCGAAGTGGGCAAGGCTCTTTGGGGTGCCGGAGATTACTGGACGCTGCGATGGTCCGGGTTCCCCAACCCAGAGTTCGTTTCCGCAGCGCTCACCGACCCGGTGATCGGGCTTTCCGGCGCGAGGGTGAACGAGAAGGGCAATGACATCGTGGTGAGCTACCTCGGCGCACAATTGCGGCTTCTCGAACTCAACCGTCACATGCTGGGTTCCACACCTGCTGTGTTGGAAGCGCTGAACGCCAAGCGAGAGCGCCTGTTCGCACCTCGCTGAACCAGGGGTCCGCGTCCCGTTGGCAACGCGGACTCCTGAGGTAGCGCGGGGGAGGGCGCCCCATGCGAGCCCTGCCCCCGTTCATACCTGCGTGACGGCTTCAGGCGAGTACATCGTCAACCAGCGTCCTTGTGTGTACCCCAACGTAGTGGTGGGGGCACACACAAGGATCCGCGCCACCGGGCAGCCGACGAGGTCCTGGGCGGTGGCCATGGCCTGGTGGTAGCGGCTCAGATGGTTCGGTGTGCTGGTGGTGGTCAGGTGGTCGCGCTCGGGCCGGGAGAGCAGCCGTTCCCAGGCGGTGTTTGGATCGGTGTCCAGCCACAGGCTCACCGCGAGTACCGGGAGACAGACGTACAGGGCCGCCCGCGGGCCCGGGTCGACGCCGGGCAGCAGGGCGGTGGCCAGCCAGCGCACGGGGTAGGTGCCGGTGAGGATGACCTGCCGGTGTTCGTCGAGCGGGAGCAGGTGTTGGTATACCGCCCCCAGGTGCTCGAAGGCAGCAGCGGTCTCGATCGCGGTCGGTGAGAAGAACTCCCACCACACCGGCCCGCCGGAGTTGTGGGCGGTGTCAGCGGCGATGCGTTTGACCGTGGAAGGCCAGGTCCGCATCTAGGCAACCCGGTCTGACTCGTGCAGGTGGCCACGCAACATGTTGATGAGGGTGCTCTTGCCGGCCCGCCGCTCCCCGTGACCTCGATTAGCACGCGGCCTCCTGCCAGGTGTAGCCGTGCAGGGCGAACTCGGCGGCGAACTCGTTCTCGACCAGACGGTGCGCGGGCGGGGCGAACAGCTCCCTGCCGCGCACCGGGCGCTCATTTCAGCCGCCGCCCGCTGCGGTCAGCCTCGACCCGGTGCTGCTTCCTCGTCGCCTCGCGGGCCCGGTCACGCAGCCGGATTACGCTGTCGTGGCGCAGGTCGAGGTCGCCGACGCCGGCGGTGCCCCGGGCCAGGTGCTCGGTCCGGTCAGCCACGGAGTAGGCGAGCACCTGCTCGAGGACGTCAGCCGTTGACCGCACCTCGCGCAGGTCCTCGCGCACCTGGGCCAGTTGATCGCCACGAGCAGTCTCGGCGGTGATGAGGGCGTCGAGGCGGCTGGCCACCCGGCCCAGCAGCGGGTCCCGCGAGCGGAAGAGCTCGGCGGCCCGGGCCGTGGCCGCGTCGACCCCGATGCCCAGGTCGAGGTGGGCAAGCAGGAACGCGGTGACAAGGCTGGCCTGGGACAACCGCTTGGCGAAGACCTGCGCCTCGTCGTCGGACGCGCCCGCCTCGCGCACCGCGGCGCCCCGCAGCTGCTGACGCAGGCTCATCATCACCGCCTCGGGCAGGGCGCGCACCGTCGGCTGGCTGACCACGTCGGCGACCCTGAACGCCGTGATCGGCAGCCCGCCCCCGCCAATCGACCCGTCGCCGCCGCGAACCGCTGCAGACTGGACGGCCTCCTGGAGATCGGTGTGCTCGAGGGCCTGAACCCGGCGGGCGTCCTCGTCGATCTGCTTGTCGTGAGCGCTGACCGGGCCCGTCGCCTCGTGCTCAGGCTCGACCGCCTGGAACGCCTCGGGTTCAGGAGCAGTTGCGGTGCCCGCCTCGGAGCCAGGGGACGAGGGGGCGCTCGCCGACGCTCCGCCGCGCTGAGCGGAGGACGCGCCGAAGCGGCCCGCGAAGTCGTCGAGCTCGTCGGTCACCGCCGGTGAGGTCTCCAGGGGGTCGGCCGCCTGGGTCTCGCGGCGATACTGGGCCAAGCCCTCGACCCCGCCGGAGCGGTAGGCGTCGAGGAACGAGGTGTCGACGTCCATCGCCTCGCTCGTCCCCGTCGGCGTCAGGGCATCGTCGAGCTCTCCGCCCCCGCTCACAGCTCGCCGTCCTCGTACTGGTCCGACAGGTAGTTCTCGCCCCTGGTCAGGCCGATGAGGCTGTCCAGGCTGCTGGTGACCACGCGCTCAAGGTTGGCCACGTTCGTCGACAGCGCCTTGTTCTCATCGATGAGCTGATTGAGCCTGGCCGTGAGGAGGTCGGGGACGTCGAAGTCGCCGTTCTCCCGACTGATCTTTTCGATCACGGCGGTGGCCATGTACTCGTTGACCGAGGGGTAGCCGCGCTTGTCCGCCCAGTAGGCCGCCCGCTCCCTGTCGGTCGAGCTCAGCCTGATTCCGACGCGTTCCCGCTCACCCTCCTGCCCCGCCTCAGACCCGGCGGCGCGCCCGCGGTCCTGGGTGATCCTCACGTGTTCCTCCCTCGACGATTCGACTGGCCTTGAGTTCGCCGGGCCCCTTTCCTCGTTCAACGACAAGGACGGCGAGTCCGCGGGACCGATCAACTCCCTGAGCCGGGCCCGCCCGTGCTGCTCGAGCGCTGGCCGCTGCCCGCTCCGCCGGGAGCGCTCGCCGGCTCCGCATCGCCATCGGCCTCGGAACAGTCGACCAGCGCGGTTTGGAAGGCGTCAGAGCGCCAGATCTCCCTGTCCTCATCGTTGACCAGGTGCTCAGCGATCGAGCCGGTGCCGATCGGCGCACCGCCGGCGATGAAGCGCAAGGACTCCTGGCTCAGTCCCGACGTGAAGACCGCCCTGGCCATGCACTCTCCTGCGGTGGAATACATCGTCTCCTGCTTGTCGTCCAGGGCGAAGGAGGAGAACATCGAGACCACGCCGTCAACCAGCTCGGTCGACGAGCGGATCTCGACCTGATCATCGACCTCGTACTTGGGCTGGAGGTCCGGCTCGTCCTGCTGGGTGGGCTTCGGCGGCTCGGGAGCCGCGTAGTCCGGCGCCTCCTTCCCCGCGTCAGGGAACTGGTCGTCGACGCAGGCGTCGAAGCTCGCGCGCATGTCCTTCGACAGCAGCGCCTCGGCGTCCTCACCCAGCTTCTTCGCCAGCAGACCCTTCGCCACAGCGGCGAGGTCATCGCCGCCGATCTCGACGATGAAGACCTGGCCAGCCTCGGACACGCCTGGGTCCTTGACGGCTTCGGCGAAGCAGGCTCCCTCGTTGGAGCTCGACGACTGGCCGTGGCCGATCATCGCGCCCAGGGCCTGGCCCAGCTCTTCGTCAGTCACCGGGGCCGCGGTCGTCTTCGGCGGCGGGCTCGCCGTCTCCTTCGCTCCGCCGCCGCAGCCGGCCAGGCCCAGCCCTGCGACCACGAGTGCCGCCAGTGGCGCGGCGGCTGTCCTCCAGATCCGTGATCCCATCCTCGTCGTCCATCCTCCATCGACCCCAATCGCCAATGACATCGCTTCCACTGGGCTTCGAGTACATGCTATACATTCATCATTCATTAGGGGAGTGATTGATCAATGGAAGATGTTCGTTGTCGATCAGACCCGAATGCACCGGCGGCCACAGTGCGAGGGGGAGCGGGCGGCGCAGCCGCCTCGGAGTCCATGACGAGAGATCCCATTACGCCTGCTGAACTGGGGTGGACTTTCTGGCCTGGTTACGGGGCGTGGGGGAGGGGTCGACAGAGTCGACCCGGAAGAGTCACTGCACGTTCGGATCAAACCGCTACTGCAAGCACCCGGGGCCCACTATCTCCCCGTCGACATCCCGATCAAAGGCACACCGACTGCCTCCGGTCCGCACCGCTGCCGCGTCCGCGCCACTGGTTTCTCCTTGTGGGTGCGCTCAGCCCCTGTGGATCGCAGACCTCTCGATCGCACATGCCCACCACCTCCTGAAAGTTCGGAGACCGCCGCACATGACGACCCCAGCAGTCCGCGAGGACACCACCGTCACCTTCCCCTTCGGCGTCGAGCTGACCGGAAGGCTCATTCACCACACCGAGCACTCCGTACTCGAGCTCGAGACCGACGAGGGCCCCGAACGCCTGTCGATCAGTCTCACCGCCTACGACCTGCGGCCGGCAGATGGCTGCGTGTTCGTCAAGGACTGGTCGGAGCACGCGGGCCTGACCGAGTCCCTGGAGAAGCAGGGGCTGGTCGAGATCGTCGGCCGACGGATCGTCGGCCCCTTCAACTCCCCCGCCTACGAGGTCCGGGTGCTCCTGGACTGAGGAGGGGCCGGGGAGAGCCGATCAGCGCAGCTGATCCGGAAGCTCTCTTGAAAGTGCGACCTCTCGATCGACGAAGTCGATCCGCAAGGGGCATCGGGAGGGATCAACAGCACGACCGACCGCGGTGCAGGGCCCGGGTGCCGGGCCCCGCACCGCAGCTCAGAGGAGGAGATCGACATGACCAACCCCAACAACTTCGGCCACGCCACCGTTCGTCTCGCCGCCGACCCCGTCGCCTTCAGTAACACCAACGGCTCGAAGAACGTCAAGTTCAGCGGCTACGCAGACAACAACTTCAAGTCCCGCGACGGCAACTGGGGCTCGCAGAGGATCCCCTTCGAGACCTACATCCGCGAGACCACCGATGCGACCAAGACTCCCTTCGCCGCGATGCGCGAGGGCGACATCGTCAACATCGCCTACCACCTCGAGGACGGCTCGTACCTCGACAAGAAGACCGGTCAGATGGTTTACGCCGGTCCGAAGGTCATTGTCGACGACATCTGGTTGGTCGAGTCGAAGTCCATCCGCGAGGCTCGCGCCCAGGCCAAGGCCTCCCAGAACC
The DNA here is from genome assembly GCF_024134545.1 of Nocardiopsis exhalans. Taxonomy (GTDB): domain Bacteria; phylum Actinomycetota; class Actinomycetes; order Streptosporangiales; family Streptosporangiaceae; genus Nocardiopsis; species Nocardiopsis exhalans. The sequence continues at coordinate 4,944,330 of NZ_CP099837.1, read as the reverse complement.
AGGTCCCCGCGCAGCCGGCCCCGGTCGCTGCTCCGCAGCAGCCACAGCCCGTGGGCGCCCAGCCTGCGCAGACCGTCCAGCAGACCCCTGTCGCGGTGCCCGCTCAGGTCCAGCCGCACCCTGCGGTCGGCCAGCCGATCACCGTGCCCGCTCGGGTCGCGCAGGCCCAGGGCAACGCCATGGTCAACGAACAGCCGTTCTGAACCCATCGGACCCAGCGCCGCCCGGTGCGAACACGCTGAGCACACCTGAGATCCCCGGTCACGGAGCCGCCGCTCCGTGACCGGGGATGCCTTTTCCCTCGCTATTGGAATCAATCATTGATCACCCCTGCGTCCGTCGGGGACCCGGGCTCACCGGTTTTGGTCCCGCCAGAGGCACCGCCCCTCAACCACCGGTGGAACGCGACCGCCGAGCTGATCACCAGACCCTTGCCCACCAACACCCACACGAAAGGAACAGAGCTGTGAACAGCGATAACGCCTTGCGCCTCACCTCATCTGCCGACGTCGTGACGACCATGCCCTACCTGTTGGGAGGTGAGCCGCCCGAACCCGGGCTGGTGTTCCTCGCTCTCCAGGGTGGCCGCGTGCACACGATCGGGGGGCGTGACCTTGACCCCGAGGGAACCGACGCCGCTTTGGCTTCTGCTCAGGCTGTCGTGCGTTGGGCTTCGGCAGAGGGGTGCGACGGCCTGATGATCGTCGGGTACGGCACCGGCGGCGTGGTCACTCCGCACATCGACGCGATCACCACCGCCGCCACCACACACCGTTTGACGGTTCTGGAGGCGCTCAGGGTGCACCAGGGCCGGTACTGGTCCTACCTGTGCCAGAGCTCGGGATGCTGCCCGCCGCAGGGCACCGAGATCAACGCCGCCCGATCCACGGGCCCAGCCGAGGCGGTCGTACGAGGACTGGCACCCCACGGGGGCCAGCCTCTGTCAACGACAGAGCTAATCGCCCGAAACCGCCGGGAGTTGGAACCTGACGCGTCCATGCGGCCTGAGGTGGTGGCGGTGGCCACCACTGCCGCCGAACTCGACACCGAACACCTGACCGACGGCGGGAAGGCGCTGGTGCGCGCTGCGATCGACGCCGAACGCACCGGCACCGGCCCGAACGGGCTCGATGAGCTGGTGCGTCTGGCGGTTCTCCTGCGCAACCTTCGGGTGCGCGACTTCGCATGGAGGGACATCACGCCCGAGAACGCTCGCGAGCACCGGGAACTGTGGTGCCGCGTCACCCGGGCGGCTGCCACGGCAGACCGGGCCGCCCCCGCCGTGCTGACCGCTGTCGCCGCCTGGGTCGACCATGACCTTCCGTTGGCTTTGGCCGCGCTGGAGGAGGCTTTGGCCGCTGACCCTGGCTACCCCATGGCCGTGCTCATCCTGCGGGCTTTGGAGGCGGGTTTGCCCGCGCGCAAGTGGACGGCCCACGTCCGTGACCGGAAACTCGGAAATCAGGAGTGACGGAAAAATTCCGCCTTCTCGACCCGGAGCTGATCCACCAGGCTTCCGCCCGCAGCGTCGCCACGCCGCCACAACGATCGTGACGGCGGTCGGGCTGGCGGCCGCCATCGGACTACCCATCCAGGGCCACCTCCCACGCCTTTGACGCCCCTGGGAAGGTCAGCAGCCAGCTGGTCCAGCTGACCCAGTTCCCGCGCGTTAGACAGACGTCCACCGAACTACCCCGGCCGCTCGCGGACTTCCCGGACGCAGGCCGGTTCGAGGCCACGCACGTCTACGTCGTCCCCCACGGACCGGAGACCATCGAGGTCGTCGACGAGACCGGTGCCCAGTTGGCGAAAGCGAAGTGGCTGCTCAGACCCATCACTGCGTGGTACTTGACCTTGGGCCGGTTCTGACGCAGCTGAGCCGCACTCGTGGCGCACCTGCGCCGCATCAACTACGAGGAACCGAGATGGACGTCTACGAGAATCAGATCGAACGGCTTCGCCGCAGGCTCTCCGGCCAGAAACTGGAGATTCGTGTGCAGGAGCTGCGTTCCCGTCAGGCCGCCGCACAGGAGGAGGCGACCCGGTTCGACGCGGCACTGGCGCAGGTGCGGGCCGCGTCCGCGCCCGGCCCGCAGGACGAGCTGCCGTTCGACCGCCAGTACCGCGAGTCCTCCGAACGGCTTCGGGCCCGTCTGCGCGCTGAATTGATTACCCCCGCCCAGTACGAGACGCGTCTGGCGGCCGTTGCCGCCACTCGCGCCGAGCGAGCGATCAGGTGGGCGAAGTACGAGGATCGGGCCCTAAACCCCCACAACCCCCGCGCGAAGGTCGCGGCGCAGCTCACTGGCCGTGCCCTACGAGCCCGCGCTCGACGCGGGTGAAGAGGAGGACGGGGTGAAAGTCCGGGACGAACCTGGCCGACCTTGGTGAGTGCGCGGCTGACACTGAGCCCGGCCAGGCCTTCTGCCGTCGGCACGAGGAGGTGTTACTTGACCACGACCAAGAGGTCTACACCCGGCACTACGCCGATCAGCTCACATGAAGCAGTCCGGCCGGATGTTGCCCCCTCCACGATTCGAATACACACGAGAGCGAGGAACCATGCCTGACCCAACCCATGTAGGTGGCTGCTGTGACTATGACCGGGTCAACCTGACCGTGAACATGCTGCTCACACTGATCCGCTGGGGCGACGACGGCAACACCTGGCTGGAGGGAGAGAGTAGGTGAGCAGCAAGAGCTACCAGCTCGGACAGAAGTGGATCGGGCGGGCCGAGGACGCATGGAATCAGATCGGGACTGAACTCGAAGCCTGCGAGAGAGCGTCGGCGGCGGCTCTGATCGCGAGCGCACACTTCGCTGCTGCAGCAGCGGAGTGGAGCGACCCTGAGGTGGCCACGTCGTCCCTGGAGCCGGTGCCCGATCCTGATGGTGGAAGCGCCGTCACCTATGGCCCCTGGCCGCAGCCCGGACAAGAGTGAAGGCCGCGTTCGTGTCCACCATGGTCGGGATGCTCAGCCTGCTGTCCGCCTGCTGCTTCTTCCTGCTGTATCTGCTGGTGAAAACGTTCTTCGGCGATGGGATCCGCAGCGTTGACCTCCAGCGCAGACAGGCACGCCGCCAGCTTGAGTTCGAAGAGGACGCAGCGCTCCTGCGAAAGTTCGCCGCGAGCACCTTCGAGGAAGCGGTCGTGCTGTTGCCCTCGGGCAACAGCACGACCGGCGCGGAAATACGCCAATGGCTCCAGGCACAGGAACAACAGCGATAGAAGCGGTGCCCCTCCCCGTGAACTCAGTCGGAAGGGCAAGAGGCCAGCGGTTCGAATCTCGGCCGTGCGCCCTCGTCGCCCTCGTCGTGAACATTGACTGGCCCCTCCTTCTCACGGTGTTCGGATCGATGGTGCCAGCCAATCTCATCACCGGCCTGTACTGATCTACGACGTAAAGGTCGGCATCACTCACGATTTCCCCGACTAACCCTGCGACGAGGTCAAGGACCTGTGCGCGGCGCTCGGCACCAAGGTGCCCAAGCCCTGACACCAGACCTCCGTGCAACCAGTTGATCAACGGCTCACCGAACCCATCATCGAAAGGGGCTGACCCATGCCCGTCATCACGTTCCTGTTCACCGCCTGGCTCTACATCTCCCTGACGATCGGCGTCGTGACCGGTCTTGGCTACTTCTACTGGTGGAACCTGTGCCGCCAGGAGCCCACCGAGAACCGCGTCGCCATGCGGCACCGGTGGGCTGGCCGCGTCCGGCTCGTCCTGACCTGGCCCGCCCACGTCGCCCGCTTCGTCTCGGCCCTGATCGCCGACATCAGAAGCGAGGGCCGGACGACGACCGAGACGAAGGGGTCCCGCCATGACGATCGCTGACGAACCCGCGCCCCTGCTCGCCCTGGACAAGGGCGACCGAGCCGTCATCGCCGGAGAGGCCTCGACCATCGAGCCGTAGATGGCTACCGTCGTCGAGATGGTCGAGCGCTACGACATGCTCATCGCGGCCGTCAAAGCCTGGGTCGACAAGCAACTGACCTGGGAAAGATAATCGCGAAGGCGCTGCTACCTACAGAAGTCCCGCCCATCGCCGGGCTGTAGCAGCCCGGCGATGGGCGCAGTGCCAAGACCACGATCCAGCCGCACATGACCACAATCGGACCGGCTGCGACCAAGCCTCGCGTCGCTGGTCGGGGATGACCGAGCGCAAGCCGCTCACGGCAGCGGTGAGCCCATCACTGACGAATCCGGAGCCATCCGTGACCGTGCCCGCTCATGACCTGGGGCGAGGAGCATCGCGGTCTCGACGAGGCCGGAGCTGACCGCCTTCTGGACGCAACGTCATCGCCGAACTGCGAACCGCCCCCAGCACGCGGTACCCGAGTGGTCTCTCACTGCGGGTTTCTCCTCCAAACCGTCCCCGATGACCCGGCGTGGCGGTGCGGTCGAACCCACCCGTGCGCGGCGAGCACTCAGGCCCCGGTGTCCGAGATCTATCCGTACAAGGTCGAACCTGCCCGCGGGCGCGAGCACTCAGGCCCTGCCGTAATTGCGCTCCGCACCGTCGCGCCGGCCCAGCCCCGGCAACGAAAGGAACCTCCGCGTGAAACCCACTCTGGACGCAGCAGATCGCATGACCGGCGAACTCATCGACGTCTTCCTGCCGCTCGCGCAGGCCGCGGACCGCAGAATCAACCCCCGACGCTGGACCCTGGCCGACTACTCCACCGCAGCACACTCCGAGTTCCATTCTTACGAGGCGGCGCTCGCGTGGCTCGACAGCACCGCTCCCGTAATCTGCGGGACGATCCGTATCGCCAACGCGACCGCGCGCCACGAAGCCGCCTGGAAGATGGCCGAAGCCCTGCATGCATGGCTGAACATCCGCAAAGACTGGGTCACCTGGAAGACCAGCCACGAGGCTGCCCTGGAATCGGCTCGCGAGTGCGGCGCCGCTCCGCTCGCCCACATCCTGACCTCCTTGGGCGAGTGCCACCTGTGGCAGGACGACCCGGTCAGAGCCGAGAACTACCTGTTGAGCTCCCGCGCACGATGGGCAGAGGCCGAACACTCTCAGGGACAGGCGTCCTGCTTAGAGGCGCTCGGCACGCTCGCCCTGAAGAAAGGGGAGCCCCAGAAGGCGAGGGAGCTGGTCAGCCAGGCCCGTGAGCGTTTCGCTGCTGAGGGCCGGGAGCGCGAAGTGGTGCTGATGCAGCGATGCATCGGCGAGAGCTACTGCGATGAAGGCCCCTACGATGAGGCCATCAGCCTTCTCGAACCGGTCTTCATCTGGTTCGTCGCTGATGGCGACGAGTACCAGCAGATCCGGACGGGCCGCAGTCTCGCTCTGGCTCTGGGAGGTGCGGGCTCCATCGGCCAGATGCGAATCCTGCTGGAGGAGCTGATCAGCATCGCCACAGCGATCGGTGCAGACACCGACGCACGCGAACTCTCCCGTCTGTTGCCGGACCCGCCCGCGGGAACCTGAACCCCGTCCGGCTAGATCCCCGAACCTTCGGCCCGACGGGTTCGCACCAGCGGGGGCGGGGCGCTCCACACCTCGGGACGCCGCCCCCGACGCGCCCGTGGGGTCTTCGCTTCGCCACAACACCGCCGGTACGTGTGGACGTCGTCCATGTTTACGACCCGATGATTCAGCAGGGCATGGACCGCGGCCAACGTCGTCTGACCCCTACCCGGTACCAACTACGCATGCAAGACGGGAGCCCTGCTTCCGCCTCTGCTTACGCTCGTCGCGAGCCTCGTCGTCTGGGGCACCGGCTTCGACGTGGTCGCGCTCTTTCGCTACACCCACCGCGCCCAGGTCGCCGACTGCCGACCCATGATCGAGATTGCACGCTGGTGACCGCGTCACCGACAACCATCATGACCCCGCTACCCCCTCGCAGCGGGGTCTTCTCTTGTCACCGCACTTCTGGTGCCGTCAGGCTCGGCGCAGCCGAGCTCGGGAGCTTCTTCGCAAAGACACCATCACCGCTTGGAGGCCGGCATGACCACGCGCATCGCCAAGCCCGGCGGCGAGGTCGAAGCCAGCTCGACGAAGGCCCGCCAGATCAACCGACCCCAGCAAAAGGCTGACAAGGAGCACTGATCACCATGGCATTCCATCCCCCTTTCACCGAGACCGCAGAACAGGAGCGCGAGCGTCTGGCCTCCGCCCCGGCCGGCTCGAAGACCCACGCGCTGTCGACGCTGCCCGTGACCATCCTCCAGTGGCCCCAGGACCTGCTCATCGAGCTGCCCTGGAGGGCTATCGGAGAGAGTGAATACCGTGTTGTCGTAGTGCCCTTCCGGTTTCGCGCCGAGATCAAACCGGCCGTTGGTCGTCAGCGCGAGCCGCGGCCGCGTAAGCGCCACTCCGGCTCGTGGGACTGCATCGTCGTCGCCTCCGACCACCCCGCCTACCCCGTTGGCGGCTACCGCCTGAGCATCCCGACCATCGAGATCGTGCGCGGTACCCAGATCTTCATCTGAAGGAAAGCACCATGTCCGACCTCACCTGGGCCAGGGCGGCACCGCACGGACGGGGACCGTCGCGACCGCCGCAGCCAAGTCCGACACACGCGAGGTCCTCTACACCCGGTGTGACCGCACCTGGACCTGGGGCCTGTTCACTGACACCTGGGCAGCCCGGAGGAACGATCCTGCCGACGTTCCGCAGGGCTCGGCACAGCCTCGCCGGGGTTTCCCCGAAGAAGACCTTCACCGCTTCCCTGGACAGGCGAGGTGGGACCTCGTGCTGGAACTACCGCACGAGGACGCGCCGCGACTGAGATGAGAGCGGCTCAAGACCACCTGAGGTCACCACCATTGCGATGCACGACCATCACTTCGGCGCTCTAGCTCAGCGGCAGAGCACTCGGCGTTCTGACTGCCCGCGGTTCGACTCCGCATCGCGACCACCGGGAGGGCAGACCCAGGCGACAGGCCCGGCGCAGGGCGACGCACGAGAGGTCGCGGGTTCGATCCCCGCGAGCGCCACGGCACACAACCACCAGGAGGACCACCATGCCCGCCCCCATGTTCACCGGCCAGCTTGGATTCCTGTCGAACTTCGACACCACGTCCTTCTTCGTCTCCCAGCTCAACACGGACGTGCCCTCTGGAGAGCACGCCTTCAACGCACTGAAGACCCTCAGTGACGACGAACGCCGCCACGTATTGGCTGCCCCGACACCAGCGGAGAGCAAGAAGCGCGGACGGCGCGTAACTCTGCGGCCGGAATGGGATGCCGGAGTACGCGTCTGGGCAATGCAGCGAGTGCTCATGGCGAAGTTCTCCGTGCCTGAGCTCAGCGCCAAGCTCCAGGCCACCGGGTCACTCCGGCTGGTCGAGACCAACCGCTGGCACGACCAGTTCTGGGGCGACTGCTTCTGCGACCGGCACGCTCAAACCCCCGGCCAGAACATGCTCGGCGAATTGATCATGGCTATTCGCGCCCACCAGCGGGTGAGCTGACACGACGAGCTCATCGCTGCGTCTCTACGCTACGACAGAGAAGCCTCCCCGCCAGCAACCGAGGTTACTGGCGGGGAGGCTTCTTTTTTCTCCACGAGGGCTTGGCTGGAGGTCCGCGTGGACCTGCGGCTCTGCCCCCTCATGGCGGCATAGGCCCGGGTGCCAGCGTTGTCGACGTCCCGAGGTCACCGACCATGAAGCCGCCGACGACCAGGACCACAGCGGAGGCGCCTATGACCACAGCGGAGCCGCCCAAGAGCGCCAGGGCGAAGACGATCGGTCGCTCGACGTAGGTCCGCTTGATCCTCTCGATCAGGCCGGGTCGCTTCTCACCGCCCTTGTCCTCGTCGTCCATTGCTCCATTCCCCTCTGTCTGATCCGTCATCGCTGAGTTCACCCTCCCCTCACCATCGGCACCTTGAGGCCGCCGATCATGAGCATCGCCCCGTGCTCAGCAGGGTCGCCTTCGAGCCGAGGCCGGCCGTCGCCGAGAACACCATGTTCCACATCCGGGCGGGCAGCTCGACGACGCTCAACGGGGCGTACCCGGTCATCTCAGCCATCCGCCCGGCCGCGTAGATCGGCCTGCCGCGGGTCACGACCTGGTTTTGAGCGGCCCCATCCGCGGATGCGCGGCTGCCCGAGCCTCATGACACCGAAAAGTCTATTCAATGATGATTTAAATGAGGAGTCCACTTGGGAGTTGATCCTCAGGTCGAACGGTGCGGGAACGCCCGACCCTCATACCCAGGAATGCTCGGGAGGAGGACCGGGCGTCGTCAGCCTCAGGCCGCCGCGGTGCTGTGCTTGCCCTTCTTCGCGTTCTCCTCCGCGGTGGTCGCGGCGAGGAAGAGCCCTTCGCGGTTGAGATGGCGCGAGTAGCCGGAGTCGAGGTAGAGCACCGGCGTAGAGCCCGCCGCCTTCTGCAAGACCGGGCGCAGCAGCTCCTTGATCGGGCCCGAGCCGCCGCCGTAGACGTAGACCACCTCGGTGGTGCCGCCGACCTCGACCAGGACGTCCTCGAACCGCGTCCCGATCTCGTCGCAGAGGTAGCCGGCCTCCTCCTCGACGAAACCGGAGGCGATGTCGTAGCGGCCGCGCGTGAAAGGGCTCGGCTCGGTCTGGAGGAAGTCAGCGAGCTGCTTGCGGTTGGCGAACGCCAGGTTCTTGTGCCCGCTGGTGACCATCTGCTCCAGGGCGTTCGTCAGCGCCGTGCCGTAGCCCTGCTCGAGCGTCGCCGCCGCCTCCGGGTTGAAGTCGCCGTCGGTGAAGACAGGGAAGTTCACCGTGCCCTCGCCGACGTCGACGCCGATGGTGTTGCGCACGCTCACCAGTGCCTCGGCGGTGACGTCGGCCAGCCCCTCCGCCGCCTCCGGGTCCGAGACCCGCAGATCGTCGAGCAGGGCCTGGGCCAGTCCCAGGCCCTTATCGGCGATGGCGAACTGCGCGCTCGCGCCCTCGGGCAGGACCTGCACGTCCTCGAACTGCAGACGCACCGCCACCGGAGTCGAGAAGTTCTTGATCGTGACCATGTGCACCGCCGGGTCCGCGCCTCCCAGAGCGCCAATGAACTGCGCGGCGTAGGCCGACCGGCGCTGGACGTACTCGGCGATCGGTAGCGCCAGACCCGCACGAACGGTCACCCGCAGTTCGGCCTCGGGCAGAGCGCGGTGAGCACGCACGTAGTCGCGCAGTGCCTTGGCGGCGAAGACGCCGAGGACCAGGACGGCCGAGAGCTCCTGGTCGGCCTTCGAACGGGTCCCGGTGACCTCGAACTGGGTGAACTTCGACCCGCGCATCGTCAGCGCAGCCCGGCCCATCGTGCGCAGATCGGAGTGGCCGACCAGGGGAGTGGTGAACGACCCGGAGAACTTGTTGAAGAAGTCGTCGTAGACGGCCACGCTCATCGCGTGGGCGTCGGCCTCGGGGACCTTCGGCATCGACCGGGACGTGCTCGAGACCGCCGAAGGCAGATCGACGGAATCGTAGACCGTCTCACCGTCCACGGTGCCGCGCACGACCCCCTTGACGTAGCCGTTGCCGACGTCGATGCCGCCGGTGAGCCTCATGCTCGTGTCCTTCGTGCTCATGTTGCGGGGAACCTCTCAGTAGTTGTCGTCGTGGAATGCTCGTTCGCCGCGGCCGGCCCTCACGGACCGGTGAGGAAGGCGTCGAGGCCCGAGGGGGCCTGCGACTTCTTGGTCTTCGGCTCCTCGTCAGCGGCTGGCTCGACCTGCTCCTGCTTCGGTTCCTCGGCCGGCGGCGTCCGTTCGGTGCGCTCCCCGGCGACCTCCGCCTTGTGACGGAGGTCGTCTGCCAGCTCGGTCTCGGCGGGATCGGGGCCGTCGATCTCGTCGTCAGCGGCAACCTGGGGCAGCTGCTCGACGGGCCGATTGACCACGTCGACGTAGCCGTCGCGCTGGATCGACTCGCGGATGAGCATTCGCATCGAGGCCGACGCATCGTCTTGGTGATCGATCCACGTCTGCGACGACTCGTCGGCGGCAGGGATCGTCAACCGGACCCGCCTGGGCTCCGGCTTCTTCTTAGCAACCATCTCGAACCCCTCGCGTCATGATCATCCGCCTCTCCTTCCTCTGTTTTTGATGGTGAGTCAATCATCGATGCTATTGATCGTTGAATGCAACACTAATGGCCATATGTGACCAATGACAAGCCATTCATGGCCAGATCTGGGACGAGCGCGGTACCTGCGCAGGGCGTCCCGCGTGCGGCTGCCCCCGGCGGTCGACCGTGTGCGGCCAGAACAGACCTCATCTCGGGCGCTTCGTGCCCGGCTTTGACCACGACCTCCGAGGACCTCCCATGTCACACCCGGTCATGACCTGTCGCTGGCCAGCAATGGCGGCCTTTCGGGCAGGGTGCGAAACGATCACGTGCCAACCCCGGTCACATCACGCCCGGCAGTGATGCACCATCCGGGCGGATCATGGGCTGGTTGTGGTCGAAGGGGAGCCCCGCCCATCAATGGCCACATCATGGCCGGTTCATGGCCGCCGATGAGCCGATTTGAACCGGCCATGACCGAGTGATTCGACATTGGCCATGCATGGCCGCCATCCGACCGCAGATCAACCACGTTCGGGTCGGAACGATGCCGGAATGGAGACGTGGTGCCGCGATGTGACCCCGAAGACCCGATTTGACAAAGAGCCAGACACATCATTGGCAAGCATGACCGTGTCAATCCCAAGTCCGCCCGAATCGTTGCAGTGGATGACCGGGTTCGGTACGCGAAAACAAGACCGTTCCTAGGGTCGAGAAGGTGCTGGAGACCCTCAGGCACGCGCCGACGACGACCGCAGTGATATCGCAGCGGCGCCGAGGTGGCGACACGAGTAGCCAAGCGGGGGAGAGAGCGCGGTTCGCTGCCAGCGGGTCGTTTCCTTCCGCGTATGCCCATGTCGACTACCTCGGCCGTGGGTCCGCGACGAGCTCATGACGGGGCGGGTATCCGGCTCCGGCAACGACCGGCAGCGACGGGCGGAGCCGGCCTCGGGCGCGGTGCAACAAGGTGCCCGGTGAGGAAGCGGAGCAGGCGCCGCGACAACGGGTGGAGCGACAAGCTGCGTTGCCAGGACTACGGCTGGAGCAACAGCCGATGACAACGAATGCAGGGGTTCGGAACGAGGACTGCCACGAGAGTGATCCACAGGCTGATGTGGTCATCGCGACGACGAAGAGAAGGCTGTGGCGACGCCTTTGGTGATAGCTGTTGCACGGTGTCGATGCAAGGAGCGCAGCAGTAGGGGAACAACCGTACGGTCACCAGCTCGTACCTCGCTGAAGCGAAGAAACCCAGACCGTACGGCGGTGCCACGGTCGTTGAAACTGCCGTACGCCGATCTGTTGCCATGGCCAGGGAAAACCCAACCGTCCGTACACCGCTTCGCGGCCGACAACGGACCGTACGGTTGATGGGTGTACACAACGTTTCCCCTGATACACGAGCCGTTCCGGTCCTCGGCCAAGGCCTCGAACGCGGAACATGGGAGAGAAAAGGAAAGGGCATAAGTAAAGCTGGCAACCCACCCCTGCGGGGACCCTCGCTGCGCTCGGTCGGGTTGGTCGGCATAGCCGACGGCTTTATCCTCCGGATCCTCGGTCGCTGGCGCTCCCTTGGCCTATGCCCATCCGCTGCGCTCTGCAGAAGAATGAGCCGCCTCGGCGCTCGCCCGGTATCCACAGGAAGACGCCCTGCGGGCGCACCTGTGAGCGAAATGGCGATCGCCTCGATGGCTGCCAGGCGATGGCTCATGGCCAGCACAGCTGGCACGGGAGGACACAGGAGTCGACAGAAGTGCCCAGGCCCCTGTCGGCACGATGCCTGCGAAATCTTCGCTCCTGCTCCTGACGTCCTTGCGCTTGATCACGACTGCGGGAACCGGACCTGCATCCGCACTCCTCCCGATCACCTCGAGCCTGTGACGAGCGCCGAGACCGTCATCCGCAGTGACGAGTTCATGGCCGTCCATGACCGCAAGACCAGCTGGCCCTAAGGCCATCCCTTGCGGCGACGAGGACCTCCGATGCAAACCCAGCGCCAGCGGCAGGGTCGGCACTCGTCGCTGCCGTGAGAGCAAGAGCGGCGAGCACGAGACCACCGTCTCCGACTGCCTCGAATCATTCCGAGAATCATTGACCGAAAGGACGATCGAAATGTCGACGCCCTATCTCACGCCCTACGACACTGGTGCCCGCTGCGAGCCCCAAGTCTGGCTGACCCCGACGCGGCTCGCTCTCGAGAAGTCGTCGCCCGACGCCCGCGCCATAGAAGAGGGCCGCTTCGGCAGGGTCGACTTCGACAACGACGAGGCGAGGACTGTGTGCACCGTTCACATCGAGCGCGGCGAGGACGGTCGGTACGTCGTGGTCATCGGCCTTCGTCACGAGAAGCCGATCATCGCCATCGACGACAACGGCGCGCGGACCTATGTCAACGCCCTGACGGACTGATCCGATCATGGCTCTCGACTACTCTCACGTGCTCCTCGTCACCGGCTCTCGCACCTGGGACGACGAGGTCGCCATGCGCCGGGTCTTCAACGAGGTCTGGACCGACTGGGCCGCTCGAGGCCCCATCACCCGGCCCGTGCTGGTCTCGGGCCATTGCCCTGCCGACAAGCGCGGGCGCAGCGCCGACGCCATGGCCGAGCGTCTGTGGAGGTCGGCTGGCCTCGACGTCATCGAGATGCCCGCAGACTGGAAGACCCACGGTAAGAAGGCCGGGCTGCGGCGCAACGTGGAGATGGTCAACGCCGTGCTCAGACTCTGCGAGGTGGGGGCCCAAGCATGGGCCGCGGCCTTCCTCGACCTCTGCGACAAGAACGACTGCCCGCGGGCGAACGACGAGCAGCTCCTGCCGACTCGACGAGGTCACTTCTCACACGGCACCGTCCATTGCCGCCGCGCTGCGATGGCCGCCGGGATCAGCGTCGTCGACGCCGTCCGCGCCTGAACAGCGAAATGGACGCAGAAGCCCTGGACCGACGGCGGTCCGGGGCTTCGCTGATCCACTAGTCTGTGAGATGGTCTACGAATCGTAGGGGGCGTCCTTGGGTGGGCCGCCGTGGGCGTCCCAGTACGCCTTGAAGACCTCCTTTCGGATTCTCCCGTACTCGGCCACCTCGTGGCCGTTCTCCTTGGCCCACTTCCGGATCTTCTCCCGCTCCTCTGCGGTCGTGGTGGGCACGACCTTCTTCTTCCCTGGCTCCTTGGACGCCTTGCGTCCCGCCTTCACGTACTCCTTCAGCGAAGCCTCGAACTTCTTCCGCTCCTCGGGCGTCAGGTCGACCTCGTACCACTGATCCCCGACTCCGAAGGTGACGGTCGCCGCATTGGGCTCGCCGCTGAGGTCTGATTCGATCACTTTTCGGATGGCCATACTGGGGAGAGTAACCCACGAATCCATGGCTGCAAAGACAGCCCGGCCGAATCGTTGCCGAATGCTCGTTCGTGCTGCTATATGAGCATCTTCGAGGTAGCGCACTGCTAGAATCACACCATCGAATCGTGCGCGCCGACTCGTGATCCGCGCGTGAAGAACCCCGGATCCGAAAGGTCTTCGCTATGACCTATACCCTCACCATCGACATCGACGACTTCGCTGGTGTCACCGGCCAGGGCCTCTTCGCCACGCTCTGCGCTCGCCGGGGCTGGACCGACGAGTACCTCGCAACCATCCAGTCCGAGGAGCACGACGCCCTCAAGGACGTCGAGACAATGGTCGCCGTGCTCGAAGACGCCCGAGCCTCAGGGTCCAAGGTCGTCATCGCGCCCGACTTCGACATGGACGGCATCGCCTCCGGCATCCTCGGCTACGCGGGTCTGTCCGAGCTCGGATTCGACGTCGAGCTGCATCTGCCCGACTACCGCCGCGGTCACGACCTGTGCCCGGAGGACATCGCCGAGATCCACGCGGCCTGGCCCGATACTCGGGTGCTGCTCACCTGCGACGGGGGAGTGAACTCCCACGAGGGCATCGCCGCGGCCAGGTCGCTGGGGTGGACGACACTGGTGACCGACCACCACGCCGAGCTCGAGCCCGGATCGAGCGCCGACGTCACCGTCGACCCCTGCCGCATCGATGAGACCTACGCGCTCAAGGGCATCTGTGGGGCACACGTGCTCTACCAGGTGATCGAGGCCCATGCAGTCGCCCACCGTCCCGACAAGCTGTGGGAGGTCCGTCTGCTGCGGCTCTTCGCCGGCCTTGGCACCGTCTCCGACGTGATGCCGCTGCTGTATGAGAACCGCCAGCTCGTGCGCGATTCGCTCTCGCTGGCCCGACTGCTGTGGGTCAGGCCTCCCAAGACGGTCCCCAACCGGTTCGGCGGCCTCGACCCCGACCTCAAAAGGATCGACGTCGACCGGGCCGTCCTACTGCAGTTGCTGCGCGCCGACGACCACCACCCAGTCTTCCTCGCGGCCTTCGAGGGTTTCGCGCTTCTACTCAAGGCCTTCACGCAGGCGGGCAAGATCCGCGAGGTCGACTCGATCGACGAAGGGCTCTACGGCTTCTACCTGGCACCGGCGATGAACTCGCCGCGGCGCATCGAGGCTCCGCTGGCTCCGTGCTTCGAAGTCTTCACCGCCCCGACGCCCGAGGCCAAGCTCGACGCGGCCCGGGCGGTCATCGAGGGTAACGAGCACCGCAAGGAGCTCACCGCTGCCTACACCGAGGAGATCCTCGGCGCCGACCAGCCGCTGACCCCCTGGGTCTACTTCTCCTCTGCCCCGGCGGGCATGTACGGGCTGCTGGCCAGCCAGATGATGCAGCGCACCGGCCACCCGACCGTCGTCGTGACCCGGCCCGCGCGTCCCGACGAATTCGTCTCCGGCTCTGGCCGGGCCCCGGAGTGGTTCGACATCATCTCCAGCCTTGAACCGCACGAGGGACTGTCGGCCATCGGCCACCAGCAGGCCTGTGGTGTCAAGGTCGAGCGCGCCGACCGGCTCACACAGCTGGCCCAGGTGCTGTCCGACCAGACCCGGCTGGCGATGCTCCGGCGCGACCCCTCGGCCTCGCCCGGCGACCTCGTCCTGGGCACGGCCGAGGGGGCCGACGCTCCGCTGACGGACATGACCCCGCTCATCGAGCTCGTCGAGCGCCTGGAGTCCCTCAAACCCTTCGGCCACGCCTTCGCCGAACCGCGGGTCGAGGTCGTGCTGCCCCCGGCCGACCTGCGTGTCGGCCGCATCGGCTCCGACGCCGACTGCGACCACGAGCGCACCCCCGAAAACGGGGAGGAGGGTGAGCGCGGCTGGTGGGTGTGCTTCCGGTGCAAGAAGCACCTGCGGGTGATCACCCGCGACGGCCTGGCGTGCCTGTGGTGGAACGCCGCGGACGAGCACGTCGAGGCGCTGGCGTCCAGGGTTCGCGACGCCCAGCAGGCCCCGGGCGCAGAACCCTTTCGATTCCTTGCCAAGCTCCAGCTCAACGAGTTCATGGGTGAGACACGCGTCCAGCTCGTCATCGACGAACAACTGGCATGACGGGAGGAGGCCCGGCGATGGCCGCATCAGCGAATCCCGCAGGCTCCCGGCCCCGGCCCAGGGCCGGGGCGCTTCTGTGGTGCCTGGTCGTCCCCGTTCTCGTCGTCAGTGCCTACATCGGCCTCGGGTTTGTCGCTACCGGACTCGTGGCCGACCCGATCACCGCGACGGTGGTCCTCGGCGTGGTGGTCACGCTCGTCGTCGGCCTCTTGCGCTGGAGGCGTCCGGCCTGGTTCGCGTACGAGCCAGCTCCCGTCCCGCCGGGGTCCGGGAGCGGAGCCGTTCGGTTCTGGTCGGGGGTGGCCGGTGCCGGGCTGCTGGCCTTCCTGGCCGGCCAGACGATGGGGCTGTGGCTTCACCATGTTTTCGGCTCGCCGGGCTTTGAGGCCCAGGCCGCCTCCCGGCACGCCGCTGGCGTGATGGCGATCATCCTCGTCCTGCTCGTCTCCCCGCTCAGCGAGGAGGCCCTCTTCCGGGGGGTGCTTTACCCGTTGCTGCGCAGGCGAGTGGCGGTCGTCGTGGCCGTGGCCGTCCAGGCCGCGGCCTTCGCGATCATGCACGCCAACATCGTCCAGATCGCCTCGGTCCTGCCCCTGGCCGCGCTCCTGGCGATCGTCTACGAACGCACGCGCGGTCTCGTCCCCGTTGTCCTGGTCCACATCGGCTTCAACCTTGCTGCGGCTCTCGTACCACCGGCCTGGCTGGGGTTTCTCGCCCATCCGCTGGCCGTGATTCCGCTGGGCGTGACCTTCGGGCTCGTGCTTGCCGGTCTCGCCCCCGGCCGCGCTACGGGCGGACCCGCTGCCTGAGAGCGGTCGGGATCCAGGACGAAGTTCCATCTCCTCTCTGCTCTCGGTGATAACCGAGTCCCCATGGCTGGCGCGCTTGCGCGCGAGGTCGCTCAGGAACTCGGTCGGACCGGGGTGACCGGGCCGTCCGGTCACCGGGTGGGTGACTGAAAGTTTTTCTTCAGTCATACTCGTGAAGAGAGGAGAGGATCATCATGGCTGTCATCGGACCCTGTGAATACGACGCGGACGGCAAGCTGTTGCGCCCCAGTGCTTCCGCGATTGGCCGCGCCTACGTAAGCATGGACACCAGTATCGGCGGCGAAGACAGTGATGCCCTCACTCTCGACCGCGGGTGCACACACTTCGCCGTGCTGAACTTCTACGCCAAAAGCCCCGAAGAAGCGGTGCGTCGAGGCAAGAATGGCTTGGCCCGAACGCTCAGCCGCCTCGAGTTCGAGACCGGATTTCGTGAGATCAGCATCGAGCGTTCCACGGGCCGCATCCCGGTCAGTCGCGACTACGTGGTCACCTACAAGATGGTCTACGCCGTCGAGGCCGACCGATCCTTGCAGACCGTATCCCCCAAAGCGGGATATTCCCGGGACGACGCGTCCCCGTCGGGCTTCAACCTCGTGGACTTCGCTCCGTACTGAGGTCCAGTGCCCACAGTTTCTTAGGCACAAAAAAGAGGCCGGAGGCTCCCTTCCCACGGGGAGGACCTCCGGCCTCTTTCTTTTTCACGTTCCTGTGCGACAACCACACGAGGGTGAGAGCTGAACCAAACGCCGTTCACCTGAACCTAACTCTACCAGGACATCTATTGCCCTCGCAATGAATCGAACCATCCCGAGAGGTGGTGATCATTCATATCGCCTCATGGTCATGGCGGAAGGATGAATCGCATGGTTCATGAAGGAAGCCATGCCGACGTCGAGGAAGAGTCGCCGCGTGGATCATTGTGTACCACTTCCTCTGGTACATCCATCATTTGCACTCTGATCTGGGTGAACGCTTCTTTTGAAGAAGGTCGGCAGGCGGCATGTACCACATTGAATTGTCGCTGTGGTACAGGTGTTTGCCCAGGTCGAGGTTGTTATTCCGCGCGTTGTACCACGGGTACCAGATTTTCCTCACTCTCTTATGGGGAAGTGGGGGCATCTCGTTGGAGCCGGGTCGTCGGTGGGGATGCGGGGGTCTGCTTTGCGCGTATTACTTCATGTCATTCATGTGGTACGAGTGGTACAGAGGGTATATAAAGATCCCCTGGCCTGGGCAAACGGATGTACCACATCAAGAATGAGAAGTGGTACACGTGGTACAAAGCCCCTCCTGTTCCCCTTCTGAGCTGGGCAAACGGGTGTACCACGCTATGGTGCCCGTTCCCTGAGCCCCCAGGGGGTACCCCCTTGGTTTCCCTGGGTATCCATCCCGCACGAGTGAAGAGCTCTTCCTCGCGCCCTTCTGGCCTGTTGTAGGCGGCTCACGCCGCCTCCGGGCTGGTGATGCACGAGAAGCCGCCTGCTCGCGCCCGGACGCCCGTGCCCGGTCTCGGCCGCAGCTGCTTCTCGCAGGGCTGGTTCGGCCCTGACTGGCGCTTGCCGCGCCGCAAATCGAGCATCTATTGATCATCTAGTCATGATTCAATGCATTGCTAAAGATCATTTGCATGGCATAGGGTTAGTATTGCGTTCCATTCAATAACGAGACCAATCGGCTTCCCACGCCATCGCCGGCAGGTTTCGCCCGCCAGGGAGACAACCTCATGACCACTCCTGACCAGAGCACATCTGTGTCAGCCGACCCCGATAGGTCAGCCGACAACGCCGTCCACGACGTCGAGTCCACCCTCGACACGATCAAGGCCCACTTCGCCGAGACACAGGCCATCTCGCCGCTGAACCAGGTCATCACCGTCGTCACCGAGACCTACCTCGCCGATCTCGATCCCGCCCGACCACCGCGGCCGGCAGCCTTGGAACAGCAGCTGCTGGCCATCGTCAACAGTGTCGTCGTGGTCGAGAACACCAAGACCAACGTCCAAGCCATGAAGCTGCCCATGGCCAAGCACCTGACCCCCTGGCAAATCGCCCAGATCCTCCTGCACCTGCACCACGTCAAGCGCATCGCCCCCTCCGACAAGGACACCGACCGCGAATACGACCTACTGGCGATGTACCAGGCCTCGGGTCCGGGCCGCGGGACCTACACGGTCAGCGAGGACGACATCCGGATGAAGGCACGCCGCTACCACGCCGGCATGACTCTCAACGACTTCAAAGAGGTCATGGCCGTGCTCAAGGAGGACGCGCCGCGGACCACCCAGTGCCTGCACCGCGACCTCATCGCTGTCGGCAACGGTGTCGTCTACTACGGCAGCGAGCCCGCGACCGAGACCATCGGCGGCACAGAGTTCTCCTTCGAGCCCAAGACCCTGGCCCCCTTCGACCCGGCTCTAGTCTTCCTGGCCAAGTGCCACGTCGACTACGTTCCTGATGCCCCCAACCCGGTCATTGTCCACCCCGTCGACGGCTCGACCTGGGACATCGTGTCCTGGATCGACGAGCTCACCGACGACGAGGGCGTGGCCGAGCTTCTGTGGGAGATCATCGGCGCGATCATCCGCCCGCACGTGCGGTGGAACAAGACCGCCTGGTTCTACTCCGAGGCCGGAAACAACGGCAAGGGCACGCTGTGCTCGCTCATGCGCAACCTGTGCGGGCCGCGCTCGCACACCTCGATCCCCCTGGCCGACTTCGGCAAGAACTTCGCCCTCGAGCCGCTGGTGAGGGCCAACGCGATCATCGTCGACGAGAACGACGTGGGCACCTTCATCGACAAGGCCGCCAACCTGAAAGCCGTCGTCACCGGCGACGTCATCCAGATCGACCGGAAGTACCGGATGCCGATCGCCTACCAGTTCTTCGGCTTCATGGTCCAGTGCCTCAACGAGTTCCCGCGGGTCAAGGACAAATCCGAGTCGTTCTACCGCAGGCAGCTGTTCGTACCCTTCTCAAAGTCCTTCACCGGGGCTGAGAAGCGCTACATCAAGGACGACTACCTGCAGCGGCCCGAGGTTCTCGAGTACGCGCTCTGGCACGTCCTGCACAGGGCGGGCACTTCCGAGCACAAGCCCGAAACCTCGACCGACGCCCCGGGCAGCTACTACGAGCTGGCCGAGCCGCCGGTGACGAAGATGGTGCTGGCCGAATACAAGGAGGCCAACGACCCGGTCCGGGCCTTCTGGGAGGAGTTCCGGGAACGTTTCGCCTGGGACCTGCTGCCGTTCACGTTCCTCTACGACCTCTACAAGGTCTGGTTCGTCTCCGTCTCGCCTTCGGGCTCGCCGGTCTCCAGGCAGCAGTTCGTCACCGACTTGGTCGCGATCGTCAAACCCGACCAGGAATGGCACTGCCCGGACAAAAACCGAAAGATCCGGCCGGGCAAGCCCGACACCGGGCTGATGAGCGAGCCGGAGACCCTCATCGCCGAGTACGACCTCAAGGCATGGAAACAGCCCGGCTACATCGGCACGGACCCGGCCAAAGCCTCCCGCCCCCTGCTCAAGCCCAACTACCGCGGACTCCTCCGCCAGACCGTCGGTGACGACGACCAGGACGCCCAGGGTTGAGCCGGAACCCCCTCCACGAGAAAGGGCGCCCGTGCTCAGGATCACCAGGTCGATCGCCCGCTCCCGGCTGACCACCGCCCCCGGAAAGACGGTCCCGCTACGCGGACCCCGCCAAGGCACCGAGGTCCCGCGCCAGCGCGCTCCGCACGAGCGGTCCAGGCCGCGCCCACGAAGAACCGGCCTTAAGCCGCGCCGAGAAGAAAGGTACGCCCCTCATGAGCACCGAGAGGACGCCCATCACCGCTGAGCAGGCACTGTTCACCTTCTACGACATCGAGTCGCTGACCAATGTCTTCAGCCTCGTCGCCTACACGCCGTTTCCCGATGGCACGGGCACTATCGAGGTCTTCTACCTCGTCGACGACGCGGATGAGGGCACCAACCTCGCCGACACCATCGACCACCAGGCCCTCGGCCACCGGCTCTTCGCGGCCAACCCGGGACTACCGGCATTCCCCGCCACCACGGCGACCTTCTTCGACCTACGGTCCGAGGCCAGCAACATCCGGCTCGCCGAGATCGTCGGTCTCTCCGACGCCGACCGGGTCAACGACCCGGCCGAGTCCTCGTCCTACCCGGTGGGTCTGCGCCCGGTCTGCGACACCGACGCCGAGTACGACCCCGCAGCCCATCCGTTCCTCGCCGGGTACAACTCGACGAACTACGACACGACGATGCTCGCCCTCTACCTGAACGAGGTGTTCCAGGCCACCGAGGGCGACGTCTTCCGGCCGACCACGGCCGCCGAGATGCGCGCGCACAACGACCGGCTCTTCAGCGTCGACAACATCGAGTACATGCCCAGGTACCTGGGCTGGGACTCTACGCCCGCGAAGATACGTCAGGCGATGCTCCACTCCGGTCGCCACATCGACATCGCCCGCCTCAACGAGCTGCAGTGGAAGGTCCCGCTCAAAGGGTTGCTCGGACTCCTCGGCCGCCAGATCAAGGAGTCCGACCGACTGACCATCGACACGACGCTGAGCAAGCTCGACGACCTCTACGAGCTGCTGGCCTACAACGTCTCCGACTGCCTGGGCCTGGCCCAGCTGTTCGAGGAGCCGACCTACTCCTCAACGTTCGACCTCAAGGCCGGCCTGCTCGCCGAGTACCCGGAGACCGTCTACGAGAAGGACTACCGCACCGGCAAACCGGCGATCGACCCGTCCCGGGTCCGCCGCAACCGACTGACCATCGACTCGACCTCGGCGAAGTTCGTCGGCCTCATCCTCTCGCCCTACGGCAAGCTCAAGGACATCCCCACGGTGTCCTTCAAGTACCCGGCGGCGTCAGTGGCCGAGGAGCAGGGCATCGAGCAGGTCGACGTGCTCGCCCAGTGCCAGCGCTTCTTCGAGGACGAGGTCGCCCCCGACCGGGCGACCAATCCCGACCAGGCCGAGGCCCACCGGCAGTTCATGAACGTCGTCGCCTACTACCGGTCGATCGAGGGCGAAAACTTCAACGACTCCGACGAGTACCGCAGAGTCCACGGCGACCGCGAGGCCAAGGTTCTCAAGGAGATACCGAAGCTGCCGAACAACCTGCCCTACTTCGACGCCACAGGCACGCCGACCTCCTGCTTCGTCACCTTCTCCACCGGCGGCATTCACGGGGCCGAGGCGGACATGAACGCCTATGCCGCCGACAAGCTCGCCTATGCCGAGTCGGAGAACATGCTCCTGCGCGCGCAGGCGATGTTCTCCGATCCGCTCGATTTCCGCACCGCGGCCAAGCGCCAGCATGAACTGCTGACGCTGCCCGACGGCTCGCGGGTGACCAAGTCGCTGGTCATCAGCGGCAAGAAGTGGCGCAAACCGAAGAAGAGCGATGAGGTCCAGAACGAGCAGCTGGCCCTGGCCCAGGAGCAGGTCGCCGATCCAGAGGAGCTGCTGGCCACCCAGCGGCCCAAGGCCGAGGAACTCAACGTGGTCCTACCCACCGGCGAGGTGCTCCTTGGCAAGGCGGTCCTGGCCAAACACACGATCTCAGGTGCGACTTATCGGCAGGTTCCGGCGACCAAGCAGCCGGAGCTGTTCGTCGAGAACAAGAAGACGCCGGGCGACCGGTCGACCCGACTCGACGCCAAATACGCCCGGACCTCGGCCGGCCACGTCATCCACGAGGATTTCAGCTCCTACTACCCGAACCTCCTGCGCAACATGCGGGCGTTCTGGAACCCGGACCTGGGCGAGGATCGCTACGCGAAGATCTTCTTCGACAAGGAGCACTACGGGAAGCAGATGAAGGTTCCGGGCATCGGCCCGGAGGAGAAGACGCGGCTGAACACCCTGCGCAACGGGACGAAGCTCATTCTCAACTCGGCTTCCGGTGCCGGGGACACGACCTTCGGCAACTCACCGATCCGGATGAACAACACCATCATCTCGATGCGCATCATCGGCCAGCTCTTCTCCTGGCGGATCGGCCAGGCCCAGACGCTGGCCGGGGCACGGATCATCTCGACCAACACCGACGGCCTCTACTCTGTCGTCGACACCTCCGGCGCGCCGGGGGCCTTCGACGCTGAGGCCAACAACAGGGTGCTCGCCGAGCAGCAGGCCGCGATCGGTATCGAGATCGAGCCGGAGCCGATGTTCCTCATCAGCAAGGACTCGAACAACAGGCTCGAACTCGTCCCGACCGAAGAAGACAAAGTCGCCGCCGACGACCACGTCGGTCACGCGCCGGCCGACCCGGTCGCCGAATGGGAGATCGACGCGGCCAGCGGAGGGACGCTGGCCTGCCACGCCGGTCCCACGCCCGCGAAGAAGCTCGCCCACCCCGCGGTGACCGACTTCGCTCTGGCCCGCTACCTGCAGACGGTCGCGGCCAGGGGGGAGCAAGCCCTGTCGGAGCCCTTTGACCCCGAACTGGGGCGCAGGATCCTCCAGGAGGCGATCGATCCCGACAACCCCGTGAAAACTCTGATGCTCTTTCAGAACATCATCACCGCCTCGCGGGGCTCGATCACCTATCCCTTCGCCGTCGACCCGCTCGGCAGGGACGGGGAGGAGGCCCTCGACCAGGATCTGGTCCTGGCCAACCCGCGGGCCCTGCAGACGGTCAACCGGGTCTTCGTCGTCGAGCACGGCACGCCGGGCGCCCAGAGCCTGCTCTCGGCCAGGGCGAGGGTCGTGAACGCCGACTCGAAGGAGCGCCGTCGCGAGCTGGGTGAGGCCCCGGTGAGGCGAGAGAAGGAGGCCCTGGCCATCCTGCGCGCTCACGGCTGGGCCGGTGATCGACTGGAGCTCGGCTCCGCCGACGGGCTCGCGCTCATCCCCGAGGACCGCGACGTCGTCGCCCAGCGCATCAGTGGCATCGATCCCTCGTGGTCGTTGGTCGTGCGCAACGACGACCTCCACGCCCTTGACTCCCAGGTGCTCGACGACCTCATCGCCTCGCTCGACCTCGAGGTCTACCTGGGGATGCTTGACGCGACGTTCTCGAAACACTGGAAGAACTCCACTTAGCGCGTCCTTTCCCCGTGGCCACCGCAGACCCCGCCAGCGCCCCGTCGTCGGCGGGGTCTGCCCTTGTAATTGGCACGACCATTGCCGAAGGAACCCACTCACAATCGGAGCATCTAATGATTGAGTAGAATTGGAGATGCTTTGACATTGAATGATCATTGTTGAAAGGTTTGAATCATGTCCCAGTCCACACTGCTTGTGCGAGCAGGCGACCCCGGCACGTCGTGGGCCTCCGAATGGGGCATCTGCACCCGGCTCGAGGAGTTCGCCGCGACCAGCCTGGTCAAGGAGGACAACGAGAAGGTCGTATCGACCTTCACCAACTCGACCAAGCGCTGGATGGCCGCCGTCTGAGGCGCGCCCACCGGCCACACGCTTCACGAAAAGCACGAACGGCGACGGAGGAGCCCATGACCATCGCGGACCGCGCAGCGCCAGCGCCCAACACCGGCACCATCGAGAACGAGATCGAGGCGTACCTGCTCGAGAGCTGCAGGGCCGTCGGCTTCCTCTGTTGGAAGTTCACCAGTCCCGGCAGGGCAGGGGTGCCCGATCGCGTTGTCATCGCCCCTCGGGCCACGGTCTTCGTCGAGGTCAAGCGCCCCGGCGAACGCCTCCGCCGCCTCCAGCAGGCGGTCAAAGCCAAGATGCTCCGCGCCGGCGCGGCCGTCTACGTCGTCGACAGCCGATCGGCCGTCGACGCCCTCGTCGCCGAGCTCGCCGCCGACTGACCACCCAGCTTCGAAGGATCGACACCCTATGAACCTCCCGTCCGCCCCGAGCCCGAACGACGCTCACAAGAGCGGTGGACTCTGATGGCCAAGAGGCGGGCCTCATTCGGCCAGCTCACCCGCCGCGACTTGCAAGGCTTCGACCAACGAGCGGCCCGGCTCGTCCTGGAGGCGATCGACGCCGGGTGCACCGGTCGCGTCTCCTCCAAGGGCCACGCCATCCTGCGCAACAGCACAGGCCAGACGGCGAGCGTGCCACCCACGTCGATCTCTCTCAACCGCTCGGCCCAAAACACCGAGGCCGACATCAAGCGCCTCCTCCAAGGGCACGCGGCCCGATCCGAGGCATCCTCCCCACCCGCGACCTTCGCCTCGCCGATCACCGTCGTCGAAGCCCTCGCGACCCACGGCATGGCTTTCTCCAACTGGATGGGCGCCCAAGACGGGCTGTGCCCCGACGACGAAATTGAGGTCGCTCCCGGCCCGGACGGATCGCCGCGCTTCGCACAGCTGTCGACCTCCGACCAGAGGCCGGTCGAAGCACCGACCACCGATCTCGATGAATCGGAGTCGGAAGGGCTGAGCGTGCTCGGGGCACCGACCGAGGTCGACGCCCCGCCCCCTGAAGAGACCTCGGGGACCGAGGAAGAGGTGTACTCCGTCGCCGAGGTCGCCGAGGCCAACGCGGTGACCGACAAAACCGTGCGCAACCGGCTGCGGGCCGTCGGCGGCCGCGGGGATGACGGACGCTACCGCGCGACGCCCAGCAGGCTGCGTCGCGCCGGACTCAAGGTGCCCTGCGACCAGTCGGCGCTCCCGGCCGACGCCGCCGAGATCCTCGGCCGGATTCGCTCGCTCCTCGGCGAAGACCCCCGCGTCCAGATCCTCGAAACAGAGAAGAGGGCGCTCTCAGACGCAGTGGTCGAGCAGGAGCGCCGCGCCGTTGCCGCCGAGGGGCGCTGCGCCGAGCTCGAGAAGGAGCTCCGCGAGATCAGGGCCCGGCTGGCGCTGGTCAAAGAGGCCTGCGAAGCCTGATGGTCCCAACCTCACGAACGCAGGCCTCCCAGGAGTAGACCGGCATCCACGCTTCGCACTCCTGGGCGCTTGCGCTGGACTACCCGGATCGCCTGGTGGCCGACGAGCTCGCGCGCATAGCCGAGGGGAACAACCCAGCCGACTTCCACCGCAGGTGCCCCCAGCGGAGGACCATGCGCACCAGCCTTGCCCTTGCTCCGACCACGCGGGCCGAGATCGATGCCCTGTTCCTTGCCGACCCGACCTCGTTCGTCGCCCTCGACGAGGCCGAAGGACCCACCACACCACGAAAGGAGGTCGGTCATGACCATCGCGCTCAAACCGCACCAGCAGCAGACGGTTGACTTCATCACCAGCCGCCAGCACTGCGGTGTCTGGGTGGACATGGGCGGAGGCAAGACGTTATCGACCCTGGCCGCGCTCATGCAGCTTCGGCCCGTCGGCCACATCCTCGTCATCGCGCCCGTGGCGATCGCTCGGTCGACCTGGATCGAAGAGATCGAGAAATGGCAGATGCCTATCCGCACCCGTTCCCTCATCGTTGACGACAACGATCGGCAACTGAGCAAGGACGAGCGGCTCGCCCGCTTCGCCGAGATCGCCACCGATCCCCCGTCGATGTACTTCATCAACCAGGAGATGCTCACCCAGCCGTCCCAGTCGACCCGGGTGCTCGTCGCCGCCCCTGACGCAGCCGACTCTGTGCCGGTCTCGTCCGAGGCGCAGGGCGTGCTCGACCTGGGCCGGGCGCTGGGACCGTTGAAGCAGGATGAACTCGTCTTGGCCGTGAGGGCCGCGGCTGTCGATCGCGGCGAGAAGCCAGCAGCCAAGGCTCGTGTCGCTGCCTGGATCAAGGAGCTGGTCAAGGCCTCCCGCCTGGCGCGAGAGGTCGTCGAGTGCCGATCCTGCTCGGGCGAGGGCTGTCGGCAGTGCCGCTTCGGCCTCGTCGATCAGATGCTGTTCGACGAGGCCGAGCCCACCTGGCCGTTCCGCACCGTGATCATCGACGAGTCGCAGGGGTTCAAGTCCCACTCCTCAAGGCGGTTCCAGGCGCTCAAGGCCATCCGTCCCGCTGTCGACCGCTTCATCGAGCTCACGGGCACACCCGCGGCCAACGGGCTCGAGGGTCTGTGGTCGCAGATGTATCTCCTCGACGGCGGTGAGGCTCTCGGGCACAACATCACCGCTTTCCGCGACCGCTGGTTCACCCCGAAGATGGTCCCCGGCACCAACACCCCGGCCAAGTGGATGCCCAACCCGGGTGCCGAGGACGAGATCCACCGGGCCATCAGGCATCTGGTCATGAGCGCGAAGAACACCGAGTTGAATCTTCCCGGCTGCACGGTCGAGGACGTGACGATCAGGCTCGCGCCGGATCTGATGGAGGACTACAAGTCCTTCAAGCGCGAGCTTGTCCTCGACGTCGTCAGCCAGCACCTGGCACCTCTCGCGCGCGAGGAATTCGACCAGTGGCTGAACAGGCCCGCCCCTGAGGCCCAGGTGATCCGAGCCGAGCTGGCGGGGCTGACGGGTGACGACCACGAGGACGTGTATCAGGACCACCTGCAGCGCTTCCTCGACTCCCACCACGTGTCCCTGGTGACCACGGTCGTAGCTCAGAACGAGGCTGTGCTGACCTCGAAGCTGCTGCAGTACGCCAGCGGCACGCTCTACACCTCCGACCCGGACGATCCGTCGACCAAAGGTCGCTACGAGGTCGTTCACACCGCCAAGGCCGAGATGGCCGAGTACCTCATCCGTAACAACGGCGGCTCCCCGGTGCTGCTGGCCTACCACTTCCGTTCCGACAAGGAGCAACTGCTGGCCAGGTTGACCAAGGCCGGAATCGCCGCCGAGGAGTTCGACGGCTCGCGGACGATGGTCCGCCGGTGGAACGCCGGCCGAGTCGAGGTGATGCTCGTCCACCCGGCCTCGGCCGGCCACGGGCTCAATCTGCAGGGCGGCGGCCACACCCTCATCTGGTACACCGTCCCGTTCAGCCTCGGGCACTACCTGCAGACGAACAAGCGACTCGACCGCCCCGGACAGACGCGGCCGGTGACCATCTACCGGCTGCTGACCAAGGGCACTCATGACGACCGGATGCCCGGTGTCCTGCGGGAGAAGAAGAACACCCAGGACACCTTGCTCGACGCGGTGTCGATGCAGCGCCGCGACGACTCGAAGCTTGCCGCTCTCAGCGACGAGCTCGCCGACGACATCCGAGCCCTCGCCCCCGCGTGATCAGGCTGTCAAGTCGAGCTCGCCGCCGAGGCCGATGAGCGCGAGCAGGCCGAGGCCTACAAGAACATCGTCCTCAGCCTCGCCCCGTCCGGGTAATCGGCCGTCTGAGCCCTGTCCATCGGTGACACCCGAACAAGGAGCAGAACCCTCCACGGCACAGGTACCTCAGTAGTCGCTCGTTACCGCCGCCGAGTGCATCGACGAGATCGAGCAGACCCTGGCCGACACCCGAGTGGCCCGCGCCGACAACGGTGTGCGCTGGACCCCGCGCGACTGAGCTGACCACGAGCACGCTGGCCGTCTTCGACGCGGTGCTCGCCCTGCTCATCCGGCGGGAGTAATGACCCCGACATCACACTCCCCGCGAACGACCCGGCTGCTCACCAGCAGCCGGGTCGTTCGCGTCTTCGACCCAGAACAGGACGCCCACCCCATGACCAGGACGACAGCTGCGGCCCACCGCCGAGAGATCGCCGGGCTATTACGTGCCAATGCCGGGCCCCGCCGCCTCCCCGTGGTCTTCGACAACTTCGTCGAGACGGCCGCGCTGACGTTGCGCAACGCCGTCGAGACCCGCGGGCGCGGCGAGCGGGAGGCGCAGTACCTCGCCATCGCCGACCGGTACTCGCGCCAGGAGCTGGACCGCTTCGCCCGCGCCTTGGCGCTGACCACCCTGGCTATGGAGGCCGAACCCGGCGACGTCCTCGGGCGCCTCTACATGGAGCTCGAGCTCGGCAACGACCGCCTGGGCCAGGTCTACACACCAGACGACATCGCCCGGCTCATGGCCGCGATGACCATCGGCAACGTCGTCGACCAGGTGGCCACTCACGGGTTCGCCCAGCTCTACGAGCCCACCTGCGGGGCTGGCGCGTTCATTGTTGCCGTGACCGAAGAGATGGGCGCGCACGGGCTCAACCATCAGACCCAGCTGCATGTCACGGCCGAAGACCTCTCCCGGCAGGCCGTCCACATGATCTACATCCACCTGGCGCTGCTTGGCGTTCCGGCGATCATCCGCCACCAGGACACCCTCACACGCGAGGTCTTCAGTACCTGGCCAACCCCCGCCCACCTCCTCGGCGGGTGGGGCCCACGGCTGCAACGCCGGTCCAACCTCAATACCAGCGCGGACACCGGCTCGACATTGCCGACAGAAGAAGAGAAATGATGAAGAGCATCACCCTCACACGATCGCAGCTTGAGGAGTGGGCCGGCCGCCCGCTCAGCGGTGGCGACCTCGACCGACTCGCTTCAGCGATCGTGCATTCGTCGATACCTGACGCTATCAACGAGATCGTCGCAGGATTCGACGACGGTGAAGGCTCTGATGAGCGTGGTTGAGAGGTGACGGGCCCGCCTAACGGCGGGCACGGGTCAGAGTCGATGGGATCGGGGCGCAGGGCGTTCCGATCCCATCGACTCTCGTTCGAGCACACCCCAGCGAAAAATCCGCGCCCCAGTCGCGGGCTTCGCCGTTTTTCGATGGCCGTCGCTGAAAGACCTGACGATCAGCCCAATGATTCTTCGAAGGGGTATCTGCCATGCCTGGACCCACTTGCCTGAACTGCCTTAACCACCCCGGGTGGGCCGCCGACGCCCCCAGAGCCCGCGAGGAGCCCACTGACCACTGTCGCTCCTGCCTCGGCTCCGGCCGCGACCAGTGGTGCCCGCCGGTGCCGGAGGGCTTCTGGGCCCAGATCGATCATCAGCTCGCTCGCATCCGCGACCAGAGGGTATCCGCCTTCGACCAGGTCCGCGCGGTGCTCCTCGACGAGTGCTACGACGCCGTCATCGCCGAGGTCAACCGCAACTTCGTCCGCCGCTTCTCCACTGACCAGGCGTTCTTCGCCGGATCCGGGGGAGAGGAATCGCTGATAGAGGCCCTCAGCGACGCTGGCTGGGAGATGACCGCGGTCGAGGCCTCCTACCACTACGTGATGGCCCACCCCGGCACCGACGAAATGCTCACGTACATCGAAGGGGATCTCGAGCGCGGCGGCGCCATGCTCCGCGGTTGATCAACCCATATAGCACCAGGAATGCAGTCCATCGACACGGCGTCGTTCCAATGTCTCTTCGACTGCGCCCCGACCTTCTCGCCCACTCCACGAAGGAATCAGCTGTGTCCCTCCACATCGATGCCGTCCACAATCCCCTCGTTTCGAAGACCACTGAAGAAGAGTTCGCTGAGGAGACCGGCGGCCAGTACGACGCCGAAGGTGACGCCGAGATCCTCGTCCTCAGATACGACGAGGCCGTGACGATCGAAGGTGACCTTGAGCAGTTCGCCCGCAACGTCTGGGCCGCCGTCTTCGGCCAGCAGCCGAACCCGCCCCATGGGCATCTGCCCCTCGAACCCGCCGAACCGCATCCCTGCCCGGTCGAGTACGGCGTGACCTGGGTCATCCAGCAAGACGGCAACTCGCCGATCGAGGCCGCGATCGCCGTCTGGCAGAAGTACTTCCGCCGCGGCCCGCTCCAGCCCAGCGCCGACGAGACCTGCGTGTTCACCGTCGTCGACGGTGACCGCCGGGTCGACATCGACCTCAGCGACGAGCGCTTCGCACCCTACTTCGACTGAAAAACATCTCCCGTGCTTATACACCGCCTTCGACCGCTGAACCATCGGCACCAGCCCCGAGGGGCCCGTCTTCGAAGTGGCCCCCTTCAGTGACCCGTCCCCGGGCATGGTCAAGCTCTACGCCCTCACCCCCATCGATCTCCTGCTCACCCCGGCCGCCGTCTGGCTGGACGAACACACCCAAGCCCCGCGGTGACCCCACCTGCACGCCGAAGGAAGGAGAGCCCCGTCATGGACCTGTACTTCGTGCACATCCCTGACACCGGTACCGGGCCCGACCAAACCCATGAACTGCTCGCACTGACCTGCGACGAACAGGGTCGCCCCGGGGCGGGGATCGTAATGACGATGAGCACGGCCGCTGCACCTCAGATCGTCGATGGGCAGATCGGCGCGATCCGCTGGCACCAGGCCAGCGGGGAGGTCAGCGAGATCTACGTGAAACCGACGATGCGCCGCCAGGGGGTGGCGACCGCGCTATGGAGAACCGCGCGCAACCTGCACATCATGGCCACCGGCGGACGCCCCCTGCGGATCTCGGGGCGCCGTACGGTCCTGGGTGACCTGCTGGCCCAGCGGGTGGGCGACCCGCCGCCCCTGGACGAACTCGTCCTGCCCATGACCCCCCGCCAGGAGGCCGCAGGCGCAGGGCAACACCAGCTGGCGCCCGACGACATCGCCGCGGCCGTGGACCGGTACCGCTATCTGGGTGTACCCGAGCGCCTGCTGCGCGCCTACTGCGCTCCCACTGCCGAACAGGCCTGGATCCAGCGCTCCCGCGCCCGACGCCGATAAGCCCGTCGCCTCTTCCCAGTCGCCCCTGTCCTTCTCTTCTGTGGAGGTGGCCATGCACGTTCCCAAGCTCGCCGCCACGCCTCGCCCCAGACCCCCGGACTGTCGCTGCCAGGAGATCGCCCCGACCTCTCAGCGCACCGCGCGACGCTGGATCACCACGCAGCGGCGCGCTTGCAAGCACGCCGCCCGCCAGCACTGGAAGCGCATCCTGCACGCGGAAGCGGCTCCGTATCTGTAGATCCCACCCAGGAAAAGAAGCTCACCCTCGGCGAGTCGCACCGTGAGCTGCCTCGACTGCATCTCCGGCCAGGCCGCCAACGTCGGTCGGCCCGAGTCGATCGTTTTCCGCGAGGAGATCCGACCCGAGCGCTGTTTCGCACCGAAGCTCGCTGGCGAATCCGATCTTACGAATCGAGCTCATCATGCCCATTCTCACCGAAATCAACAACGAGAACCCGCTTCACATCGTCTCCGCGAAGACCTTCATGCGTCGTGCCGAGCAGGTCGCCGCCGATGCCAAGCACCTCGCCGACAGAGCGCGCATCGACTACGTCCGGCTGATGCTGGCTCACGCCTTCCCCAGTTACGAGACCGCTGTCTTTCGCCGCGCCTGGGACGAGAACGATCCCACCTTGCTGCGAATCGAGTCATCGACTGCACCCAGCATCGCCACTGACGGCGATGACAGCGACCTTTCGACTAACCAAAGAGACGCCATCTTCGATGCCGAGCACCGGGTCAGCCTGGTCCACGCCGGTATCGATGACAACCTCGCCGCCCATCTCGATGAGAACGAGCACTCGCACGGCGAGTGGATCGAGCACGCCCTGCCGCTGCATCCCTGTCACTGAACGAAGACGCTGTCCTTGGCCACAGACAGTACCCATCAACGAGTTGTTCGTTCTCTACCGCCGACTGGCCCATCCCGCGGTCCGCGCTCGTCTGGCCGCCGATTTCGACGAGATCGAGAAGCTTATCGACGAGCACGGCGACCAGGTCGACATCGACGATCCGGTCAAGATGAAGCCCGAGCGGCGCTGACCAGACCCTTCCACCGACAAGGACTTCCACTCATGAGCGCACCCTCCGACACCGTCGTCCGCGCGACGATTCTCCGGCTCGCGAGCTTCGACGAGGCCGGGATCATCGGCCAGGCGCTGGCTCACACCGGCGGCTTCGACGCGGTGGCGAAGCTGTTGACCGCCGACGACCCTCAAAGGGTCCCAGTACACCTCCCGTACCCGATAGACCAGCAGGCCGTCGAGAAGCTGCGCTCGGCCTTCGCCCGCACCGACGGCTGGGACGCCGGCGCTCTCGACGTCGCGGCCATGGCCAAGCACGACGCTCGACTCATCGCCTCCGACTCGCCCGAGTACCCGGCCCGGCTGAAGGACCTCGGAGCAGATGCGCCGAGCGCGCTGTGGATGACTGGCCCTGGTCATCTCGCCGACGCCGTCGAGAAATCCGTTACGGTCACCGGCGCTCGCGCCTCGACCGAATACGGTGATCATGTGGCCACGGAGTTGGCGCACGGTCTCGTCCGCTCGGGCACCGCCGTGACCTCATCGACCGGCTTCGGTATCGACGCCGCTGCGATGCGTGGAGCGCTGATGGCCACTGACCCCGGTGACGAGCTGCCGCGCGCACTTGCCGTCCTGCCCCAGGGCCTCGACATCATCTACCCCCAAGGCAACGCCTCGCTACACCATCAGATCACTGGCAGAGGAATGCTCGTGACCGAAGCCGCGCCCGGCACCCAACCGACGCGCACGATGCTCCTCCGCCGTACCCGGATCCTCGCTGCCCTCTCGGAGGCCTCGGTGATCGTCGAGGCAGGCTGGCGCTCGGGTGCCTTGAACGTGGCCGCGCGAGCACACGAACTCGGCCGTGCCGTCGGTGCTGTGCCCGGTCCTACGACCTCGGCAGCATCAGCTGGCACGCATCGGTTGATCAAGCAGGGCACCGCCATGCTCGTGACTGATGCCGACGACGCCCTGGCGGCGATCGATCGATGATCACATCCGGCCATTGAATCATGGGAGAATGGAGGGTATGGGAACCTACGACACCTTCCTCGATCCACCGAAGGGCGAGGAGTGCCAGAGCAAGGCCTTCGGCAAGGGGCTGCGGACTTACCGGCCAGGTGACGCCGTCACCCCTCAACGAGCGCCGCTGAGCAAGGAGGACTACGACGCCTACAACGCCGGCGCATGGAACCCGGTCATCCCCGGCCTGGAGTCGATCACTCTCCAGTCACGCGTGGAGCACGCCACCAACGAGAAATACATCGACGTCGCGGCAGGCATCTACACCGGAATCAGCTCCAGGCGAGACATGGATGTCCCGCTCATCGACCATTACGGCCGGCTGATCGACGACTCCGCCGACTGAGACGCCGGGCGGACCATGAAGCCCCCGTAATCCATGCACTCAATGGCGATGAGGTCGACGAGTGAAGGGGTGATCGAAACGGGGGCTCAAATGGTGAGTCGCTGAAGGAGTGGGGCCACGATGACCAGCACGAATCGGAACCCGGTGCAGGACTCGTCGACGAGGACGCCCATCGTCTACGACGTCAACGTCCTCGTCGACGCCTACCTGCAAAACCCCGATCCCTACGACTGGCCGAGGCTACCGCCCAAGACCCGGGCCGCGGCCGCCGACTGCGTCGGGGTGACGGACCAGAACGCCGGATTCAGCCTGTGGCTCTCGCCGCACATCCTCAACAACACCAGGCGCGTCCTCATCAACAAGGAACGCGTCTCCGAATACAGGGCCGACGAGTACCTCGACGTCCTCGAGGAGATCGCCATCGCCTCTGGCGGAGATGTCGTCGAGCCTCGACCAGCACCCGAGGAGAAGGTCCTCGACTGCACCGACCACGAGGACAACTACATCCTCGACCTCGCTCATCTGGCAGGAGCTGAGATCGTCGTCTCCAATGACGCCGATCTCATCTCAATATCCGGCTGGCGGGGCACCCCGATCCTGCAGCCGCACGTATTCGCCTCGCACGTCGACGGCGCATGGCGTCTCAAGCAACATCAGCTGCCGGAGAAGACGATCACCGAGCGCATGCAGGAGCGCGACTACCGGCGGGCCACGCGCACGGCCAACACCACCGCCGCGATGCTCGACCATCACCCCAAGGAGTTCCGCCGGGACCGCGAGCGCTTCGACGCCGACCTTGATCGGCTCGCCGAGATCGTCGATGGCTGGAACCCCGGCAACGAGCAGATGAAGAAGCGCATCGAGGTCTGGGAGAAGAACATCACGACCTTCGAAAAGCGTGTGGCCGATCTCGACGACATCGTCGAGGGTAAGCCCGAGACCGCTCACTCGGCGCTGGCCGACCTGGGTTCGAAACTCGACTTCGCCCTCGACCGCCTCGACCCGAAACGGCAGGCTCGGGGGTCTTCCCTCGTTGACGAGTACAAGTCCAGCCCCGATCCGCAGGCGCAGTCGGGAGATGACCAGCTCCAACCGGGGGGCTGACACGCGAGCAGGCCGACGCCATGCGCCGCCCCCCCACCGCTTTTTCTGGAGGCTGGCACCCGGAGCCAACCGCGAGTCACGTGCCCCCGCTGCATCACCCTCGCTGAGCGCTACGGTCACACCGAGGTAGTCGCGTGGGTCCTCGACCAGACAAGCTGAGGTTCCCCACCCTGCGCATTCAGCCCCACACCTCTGCCGATGAAGGAGTCGGCTCATGAACAACGACGACAGTGAGACCGTTACCGCTTACACCCACGACGTGGCCGCTTACGAGATGGACCATCTGGACATCACCCACCCCGGCCAGTGCCGCGAGTACGCGGTCTGCTGCGACGGTCCGCGACTCGCGCGCAGGGTCGCAGCCATCTCAGCATGGCCGCGCTCCAGTCGACCTTCTATGCCAATGGAATTATTTCCATTAGCATGGGCCCTCGTCGCTGTGTCATCCGATGCAGCGCGCGGTCCCGCGCAATTGACGAAGAAGGACGAATCGTGCCCCTGACCCTCGCGCACAGGCTTGAGAAGTTGTTCGCCGACACCGCTGGCGACAAAGGCCGACCCGTCACCCTCCAGGAGATCGTCGACAGGATGAAGCAGCGAGGCATCGCCCCGATGTCGCTGAGCTACCTGCAGCAGCTGCGCTCAGGACAGGCCACCAATCCGCGTGTCCAACACCTGCGCGCCCTTGCCGACGCCTTCGGCGTTCCCCTGTCGTACTTTGTTGACGAGGAGGAGAAGACCGATGCCGCCGAGGCCAAGCTGACCGAGGCCGAGCGCAACATCGCCTTGAGGGTCCACGGTCTGAGCAACGGGGCGCTCGCGTCCATCAGTTCGATCATCGACATCGCACGCCGCAGCGAGCAGCTCGACGATGTCCCGGGGGAAGAGGACAAGCCATGACAGACGAACCACTGAGACTGATTACCTGGCCCGACCCGATCACGATCGAGTCCCTAGGCCAGGCCATCGGTGATCTCCACGGGCTGAGGGTCGTGGTCGAGCCGATCCCGTCGCGCCTGCGCCACGCCCAGGTCACGGGTCTGGTCGTCGTGGTGGGCGAGGTCGCCCACGTCTACTACGACGACGACCTCCCGCCGCTCAACCGGCTCCAGGCGGTCATGCATGAGTACGCGCACATCCTTCACCGCGACGTCGTCGCCAGCGCTCCCGCGGTGTGCGCACGCACCACGTTCAGCGATCCCAAAGAGGCACGCGCCGAGGCCACAGGCATGGAACTGCTGGCCGAGGTGAGGATGCGGCGCCAGAGGTTCGACGTCCTCGACTTTCTCGGTGGGACCGACGGACGTTCATGACCTCGGTCATCGTCCTGACCTGTACGTTCAGCCTCGTCCTCGTTGTCCACCTCATCCATCGCCGACCGGGTCGGCCCGGACGGCTCCTACGCTGCGGCAGTGACATGCTGCTCGCCGCCATCGTTCTGCGGGAGATCGACGCCTTCGAGGCATGGCTGGCCGCCGACCTCATCATGCGCCTCCTGCTCATCGGCCTTCAGCACGTCGCTGTCCTCCTCGTCCTCTCCTTCCGCGACGCTTCCTCGGAGAACTGCGGGCCCTGGCTGGTCTACACCTGCGCGGCACTCGCCGGCCTGTCCCAGATTGCCCTCTATTTCTCCCTTCCAGAGCCGGTCGACATCGCCATCCACGGCTTTCCCGAGCACGGAGGCGACGCCGTGACGGTCGTCTACCACGGCCTTTACCTCGTGACGATGATCGCCGCTGCGATCATCACCCTCCATGCCTGCGCACGGGTAGCTCTGTCTTCCCGGCATCCGATCATGGCCAGGCTCGCCCTCGGCGTGGTCGGCTGCGGCATCGTCGTCGCTTGCGCCTTCGCCGTCCTCTCCTGTGCCCACCTCTTTGACCGCGAGATCGATAACGACACTCTGGTGCGTGACTGGCTGTATCGCCTCTCCGTCGTCATCATCCTCGCCGGGTTCGTCCTCGGCGGCACGCACAAGGGGCTGAGCAGGCTGCGCCACAAAGTCCTCGGACGTTTGGCCGACGAGGTGGTCGGCCCGCTCTGGGTGCAGGTGACCACGCTGCACCCGGACGTGGTGCTGCCCTTGCCCTGCGATCGCCACGCCGACCCGCGGGCCAGACTCACCCGCCTGATCATCGAGACCAATGACGGTCTGGGCCTCATTCGCAAAGACGAGGACGAGGCCCTGAGCGCCATCCACACCAGGCATCCCGAGGACCCGCGCCTGTCGGCCGCCCTCCTCCTCCACCTCACAGGGGCCGCACCACCGGAGCCAGTGAAGCTCTCGACGCGGGCGATGCTACGCCTCGTGCCGCCCGCCGACCCGATGCTCAAGGACGCGGTCATCGAACTCTGCGCTATCCGCGACAGCCTCGACACCAGCTCAGAGTGGCTCGCGGCCTGAGGAGTAGGCCCTTAAAGGTTCTTTTCTTCATGTGTGGAAAAGTTTCCACTCATGTGAAAGTCTCGGATCATGACAGACCACCCCCCGACCCCCAACGGAGACGAGTTCGCCGGCTTCGCCGAAGCCAAGCGGCTCTTGTCGTCCCACCACGGCCGGGCTCGCACGCTCGAGAGGCTTGCCACCACCGACTTCTTCGACGATGAGGCGGTCGTCGCCGTCCACGTCGACAACATCGCCCGCGCCGACAGGGTCTTCCTCACGGCTTTCGACGCCGAGGGGCATCAAGTGGGTAGCGACGTCCTCTACACCGACGAGCCGGGCCAGCACCTTGACCTCACCCCAGAGTTCGACCACCTCGTGACCGGGCTGGACGTGCCCGCCGGTTCCGAACTCGCCGCCCTCGCCGACGCCGAGGATGGCTGGATCATCGACATGGAGGTCCTCCGCGGCTACGACCCCGTCGCCGACCGTCGCGGTACCCAGAAGGCCATGGTCCTCGCCCACCTCGCCGACATGCTCGACGCAGGCGAAGCCCGCGGCTTCCTCCTCGGCTCTCCAGAGCCTCCGGATGAGGACCAGGGGACCCGTGACCCCTAGAAGACCCTGACCGGCTGCGTCCAGGGTTCGGCCACGAAGCACCACCTGGGCGACAAGGACGGGCTCAAGGAGGACGTGGACTACAGAGTCATCGACGTCTCTGTCGGCGATGCCGCCTATGACCACATCACGACCGTCCCCGGGTTCTCTCAGACCCCCCGTCATGGCACCGACCGCCAGGACCTGGCCGACTTCGCGGCCCTCGCGTGAGCCGGGCCCTGCTCCTGCAGGCCTCGACCCCTGGAGCCACCGGCCCAGGGGTCGTCTTCGTCAAGGGGGTCGCCCATCTCGGCGCGCAGGGGCCGGACCGACTCACGTCGGTCCCGGGTGGCGAGCTGTTGGGGCGAGCCCCGACCGCTCGCCGCTTTCCGTGATTGACCAGGAGGTCGCCATGACCATCGCCCGTCTGCACGCGCCGGGCCGCCTCTGGCGGATCAAGGACCGCGACAGGCCCGCCGACGCCGTCGACATCGGTCCCGGATCGCCATGGGCGACCCCGTTCAGGGCCCGGCGCGATGGCACGCGCCAAGACATCGTCGAGCAGTTCGACAAGTGGGTTCTCCACGCCCCGGACAAGCGCGCGCGGTGGATCCGCGAGCACGTCGGCGAGCTCGCTGGTTGCGACCTGGTCTGCGCCTGCCCCGCCGGGTACTGCCACGGGGGAGTGCTGCTCACCCTGGCCCACCTCAAGACCGCTCGCCCCGGCCACGTCCCGGCTGTCGACGCCCCCGGCCTCTGGCTTCGGGTGACCTTCTGGGACGACCAAGGGAGCCTCTGCCGGTTCCGCCTGCGGGTCACCGACCCCGGCCCCGCGGGCACTGTCCTGGAGGCGTCCGACCCCATGCGCTGGATGGTCGGCAACTCCTGCGCTGTCATCGGCGACTGGATCCGCGCCCGCTCCGGCTCCGCCGTGCGCATGGCCGACGTCCACGCCCAGCTCGCCCCTGTTGTCAAGAAGAAGGCCCTCGCATCATGACCGCCGGCGGCGTCTTCGACCCCCATCTCGTCGAGCTCACCATCGCCTATAGGCAAGGCGAGGTCGGGGTCTACAAGATCGGCGGCGGCACCCTGGGCCGCTCCTACGGCGGCCTGTGGGGCTACCGGCTCACACACGGCCCGAGCGCCGAGGTCGTCGTGTCCGGTGAGGACCTGCGCACCGGGGTGCCCAAGACCCACGACCAGGCGGCACGGATCGTCCTCGACATTTGCGACCGACAGGAGCAGTAGCCCATGGCCCTCCCTCTCCGCGCATCACAGCTGCCCGTCAAGTACGAGCGGTCCCGCGAAGCGCACAGGCCCGGCCGGACCATCTACGAGGTAGCTGGCTCGGGCCTGTACCGGGTTACCGAGGCCAGCCGCGGTGAGTTCGACGTCGCCACGCTCACACAGTTCGGCTGGACCGATCTCATCCGCCTCGATGAGAGCGACGACGTCTCCACCGCCCTCGAGGCGATGCAGGCCTGGCTCGACGTCCAGACCCCGACGCTGCGGCCTGACGACGGGGGTAGCCCTCATGGATGAGCCCGATCTGGCCGTCTCCGCTGCCCAGGCCGTTATCACGGCGCACGCGCTCAAGTAGATCGACGATGAGTCGTTGGACGCGCTTGGTCAGGCGATGGGGAGCGTATCTCACACGAGAAGGCTTTGCGCGAGATCCTCTCCGTCGCTCTCAGCGTTGGCGGTGCCTTCGGCCTTGTCACCGCGAGGATCGCGCTGCTCGGTGGCTCCCAGCTCGACTCCCTGCAGGACTACTCGCCTGACGACGTCGCCGCGATGAAAGTCGAGATCGAGCGCCTCCGAACCCTGAGCGAAGCGCTCGGCGCACTGCGCTGAAGCCGCACTCCAAAAACCGGACCCACTTCATCCATCGGCCGACCGGATCGCACAATCGCGATCTGGTCGACCATTTTCGTATCCACTCATACAAGAATAGATCTCCATGAAATGGATTGATAGAATAGTAATTCAATGATCAGTGAATTCATTGAGTGCCTGACCACTGGCTGCCCAGCAGAAAGTTGAATCGCACATGGCCAACAACACCGTCCGCGCCGACCAGCTCACCGAGGGCTCCGTCGTCACCATCCGGGGCAAGCTCACCTTCGCCCGCCTCACCCGCCGCATCGAGGGGAAGGAACTCGCGCTCGCCAACGCCCGCCGCCGCCAGGCCGGAATGAAGTACGACATCACCAGTCCGTACACCACCGCCACCATCAGTGGCGGAGTGCAGGTCATCTATGCCGACCCCGACAACCCGACTCTCGAGGAGCAGTACGTCGCCGAGCGCTGCTACATCTCGCAGAAGAAGCCCGAGGACGGCCTCAGCTACTCGATCGATTCCAAGGGCATCAACCTGCCCAGCATCGGGATCCCCGGTGAGGGCGGCTTCGTCCAGGACTTCAGCGGCCAGGAGCTCGCCCGCGGGCTCGACGTCACCCTCGTCCTGGAGGTGTACAAGGCCAGAGACCAGGAGAACCGCGGTCTGGGACTGACCCACGTGCTCGTCAACGAGGCCCCTCGCTACTACACCCCCGGCGGCGTCGACGAGGCCCAGCTGAAGGCGCGTGGCATTACCTTGGTCCAGCCGATGCAGGCCGTGCCGTCCAACGAAGCTACTCCTGTCGGTGAGGCCGAGCCCGTGGGCACCGAGGTCGACCAGGCCTCCGGCCTGTCCTTCCCTGCTCCTCAGCCGGCCGGTCAGGTCCAGCAGGCCCCGGCCCAGTCGGCTCCGTTTGCACAGCAGGTCGCTCCGGCCCCCGTCGCCCAGCCGCAGGTTCTTCAGCAGGCG
This sequence comes from Nocardiopsis exhalans, assembly GCF_024134545.1. Lineage (GTDB taxonomy): Bacteria > Actinomycetota > Actinomycetes > Streptosporangiales > Streptosporangiaceae > Nocardiopsis > Nocardiopsis exhalans. The sequence continues at coordinate 4,904,313 of NZ_CP099837.1, read as the reverse complement.
CAGGCGCAGCCCGTCCCGGTCCAGGCCGAGGAGACCGCCGAGCAGAAGCTCGCCCGCATCGAGGCCGAGAACGCCAGGCTGCGCGCCGAGAACGAGGCGGCCAAGGACGTCGCCTCGGCCATCGGGACTCCGGACCCGAGCAACCCCTGGGCCCCGCAGCAGCCCCAGGCCGGGATCGCCTACAACGGCTGAGCGGACGCACCCATGACCGATCGACGAGGCCCCGTTCTGCACACCAGCGCGGGGTCTCGTCTTTCTTCCCCTGACCCACCCACACACGAAGGCAGTTGATGTGACCGTCGATCCGCTCGCACTCTTCCCGGAGTTCTACGCCAACCCGACCATCCAGACCTTGGCCCCCGTTCGGCGCTGGACGGTGTCCGGGCGGCTCGGCGACGACCCCGCCTCCGGGCACAAGGCACCGATCGACGTCCGCCATCTCCTCGAGGGCTGCCGTCCCGGGTGCCAGCACGAGGGCCCTCTGCGCGGGGCCTTCACCCTCGACTCGACCTGCCTGATGAGCCTCGGCGAACTCGTCGCCGCCCTGCCCAAGGCGGCCAACCACGCCTACTACCTACAGTCGCACAGCGACGGTGTCGTCGTCGTCGACGTCGAGCCCGACTGTCCGCCCGACCTCGCGGCTGACCTGCTACGTCTGCCCGGCGTCCTCTGGGCCGAGACCTCGATGTCGGGGCGCGGCTACCACTTGGTCATGCCGCGGCCGAAGAACCTCCACGACTTTCCGCACGCTGCCCACAAGCGCGTCCTGCGCGAGAGGAACGGATGGTTCGAGATCCTCCTCGACCACTGGATCACCTTCACCCGCAGGCCCGTGGATACAGGGCTCGCGGGTGAAGGGCCGCCGACCCGCTTCGCCTCGCTCGAGGACCTCTACGCCGCCCTGGCTGAGAACGCACGCGCCAGCGCTGCCGGGTCCGCCGGTGAAATCGTCACCGACGAGGACATGCCCGATATCCCCGGCGCGCACGACATCGTCGCCGCGGTGGTTGCTGGCTCCGAGGACCGGCGCAAGGACCTGTCCGACTTCGACCACGACCGCTCCCGCTGGGAGTTCTCCGTCCTCGGCACGCTCTACGCCGAACAGGTTCAGGCGATGAACCTCCATGCCGGGATGAGGCAGAGGAGCTACTCGGCCAGCGACCAGGCCTGGCTCCTCTACACCGCTGCCGTCGAGGTGCTGCCCAAGCGAGCGAAGCACACAGAGACGCGTAACGGGCGACCCTATCTGCTCGACCGCGCCGCCTCGCTGGTCGCCGATCGGCAGACGCGGGCGCAGGAGCGCTCCGTCGGAGATGTCTGAACGCTGCTGGCCCGGCTTTGCCCGGGACAGGGGTTGGATCGCGAAACGCGATCCGGGGATGGAGGCGGTGCTGAGGCAGGACCGCACCGCCTCACTGCAAAGGTCTTCGTTCTCGACCACAGAGACGAACCCGTCATGAGCGGCTCCACGGCCCCCGCCAGCCCGCTGACGTGATCCGCGAACAGTTCTCCGAGCACGCCCGAGCTCTGCCTCCCTCCCTTTGCCCGCAACGCCCGTCCCGGTGGTCCAAGAAGCCCCTCTCACCCATGATCAAAGGAATTCACTGTGAAGTTCAACGACACCCTGGCCAAGCTCGTCCGGCAATCCCTCGAGGTCGGCGCGACACCTGCGCTCATGGGTGAGCCCGGCATCGGCAAGAGCTCCTTCGTCGAAGACCTCGCCTACAGCATGAACACCAAAGCCTTCGTCCTGCCCTGCAACCAGCTCGCTGACAAGGCCGACCTCACCGGCGCGCGCCTCGTGCCCTACGTCAAGGACGACGGCACCGACAGCTACAAGCAGGTCTTCTACCCCCACCAGGTCATCCAGGAAGCGATCGACTACGCCGAGACCAACCCTCGCGAGTGGCCGATCCTCTTCCTCGACGAGATCAACCGCACGACCTCGGACGTGACCTCCGGCGCGCTCACCCTGGTGACTTTGCGCCGCATGGGCCATGTCGAGCTACCGAAGAACATACGTATCGTCGTCGCTGGCAACGACAAGGGCAACGTCACCACGTTGGACGAGGCGAGTCTGTCCCGGTTCGCCATCTTCCACGTGGAGCCCGACGCCTCGACCCTGATGTCTGTCGTCCCGCATCTGAACCCGTGGGTGAAGAAGGTGCTCACGCAGTACCCGGCGCTGGTCTTCCAGAAGTCCACGCCGAACGCGATCGTCGCCGATGGCCAGGACGAGGACGACGACGGCAACGTCACCATGGCCGAGCTGTTCGACGGCGGCGAGGAGATGAACCAGCTCACCACGCCGCGCACGATCGACTACCTGTCGAAGTGGCTGAACGCAGCCGACCGCCAGGAGCTGGCCAGCCACCTGGCGACCCCGGTCCAGATCGGCGGGCGTGAGACCTCCGAGCTCAACGAGATCATCGAGGCCTACACCGGCGACACCATGTTCACCACCCAGGTGGTGGCCACCATCGCCGAGGACCTCGCCTCGAACTCGGGTCCGGCCGCCGCCAACAGGGTCAACGTCCCGAAGCCGAACTGCTACGCCGAGCTCAAGGCTGCGGGCACGGTCACGGATCTGGCCAAGAAGATCGCAGAGCTCACCGAGAAAGAGGTCTCAGGCGCACTGCTGTACGCCCTCAAGGAGAACTCGGACAACGCCCGCCTGATCGAGCAGCTGGCGCAGACCGCCACACGGATCGAGCCGGAGCACACCCGCACCCTCATCGAGATGGTGACCAACCACCAGGTCGACCGCCAGAACCTGGAGGCCTTCCTGGACATCGACGCGCCGGTCGTCAACGCGGCCAAGCCCGTCCTGTTGGCATTCCTCTGATCGAGGCTGCACCGCGGAGCGGGGAGCGGCTGAATCCGTTCCCCGCCCTCGCCGGCGGCCCGCAGAACCATCCGCGCATCGCCGCAGCCCTTGACTTCAGAAGGAGACCACCACGATGACGATTACTGTCACCAACCAGAAGCCGGCCGTGCTCGACGCGGTCCACACGATCACGTGCACCGGCGACTACAACCCGATGCCCGCCCTCCAAGAGGCGCTGGTGGACCCGCTGCTCGAGCCGCTAAGCCCGCACGCGCCCGCCTCGATCGTCGACGGGTCCGGTACGGACCTGACCGGCGACGTCCCGGGCATCCTCCTGTCCTGCTTCGGCGACAGCGTCAACACCAGCGCCGAGAAGGCCGCCAAGGAGCTGCTGGGCCAGACGATGGTCAACTACGACCAGGCCACGCCTCTGCCCGTCGGCGAGCTCTTCGCCGTCCAGGCGGGGCAGCGGAACAAGATGCCAGCACCCGGGCCCCGTGTGATTTACACCGCCCAGTCCGACGTGATCCCTGCGGCCAAGGGACTGCTCGCCGGCTCGGCCGACGAAAGCGAGTTCTTCGCCTCGCTGGCCTACACATTCCACCCGGGCACGCTCGGGTTCTGGTTCCAGTCCGCCGCTGCCTTCGACGGCTTCAAGGTCTGGCTGTCCACTCAGGCCCAAGCCCTGGGCGGCGCGAGTTCGCCGGTACCAGCGAGAACCCTGAAGCTGGTCGGTGACTTCGCCAAGCTCTCGCTCAAAGGGCTCACCGAGTCCCTGCAGCTGCGCAAGGACGACTCTGACGGCAACGACGAACTGTCCTTCCCACGCTTGCTGATGCACATGCTGATGACCTACGTCGGCCAGCAGCGCGGCCAGACCTCCGACGTCGGAGTCCTGCCGTTCACGGTCGGCGAGCTGTTCTGCCCGAAGTCCGTGGTCCTGGTCAACGTCGAGGCGCACGCCCGCGCCTCCGCGCCCCAGGTCACGGGGGAGTGGAACCTCATCAACCAGTCGCTGGCCTCGCCGGTGAAGGTCGTCTCGAACTCCGCGCTGTCCAAGCTGACCTCGCTGCCGCGGGCCGCCGCCAAGGCCAAGGCCATGGGAGCGAACCAGCACCCGGGCCAGCCCGGCTCGCGCTCGGCGCAGGTGAAGTTCCGCAAGGTCCCGCCCACGAGGCTGGACCTGTTCAAGGACATCACCCGCGTGCTGCGCCGCATGGGCAAGGTCAACAAGTCGCAGAACGTCTACCGCACCACGAAGACGACGTTCCTCAAGGCGAACAGGCGCAACCCGGACGACTTCAACAAGCCCGGCCGGATCAGTTCGGTGCAGTACATGCCCGACCTGCACGTCTACATCGACACCTCCGGGTCGATCTCCGAGGAGAACTACCAGGAGGCGGTGATGATGCTCATCCGCATCGCCAAGAAGCTCAACGTCAACCTGTACTTCAACTCGTTCAGCGACATCCTCTCGCAGGAGACGCTGCTGCGGGTGGAGAACAAGTCGCTGCGCCAGATCTGGAAGGAGTTCCGCCGGGTGCCCAAGGTCACCGGTGGCACCGAGTTCAAGCAGGTCTGGGATTACATCAACGCCTCGACGACGCGTAAGCGTCGGTTGAGCCTGATGATCACCGACTTCGAGTGGCCGCCCCCGTCGGCCCGAGTCGACCACCCGGCGAACCTGTACTACGCACCGTGCTCTGCCAAGGACTGGACCCTCATGCTCCAGTCCGCCACGGACTTCGCCGACGGCATGCGCCACATCGACCCGTCGATCCGCCAGAAGCTGCTGGGCATGGTGCTCTGACCGGCCCAGCGCACGGCTGAGGCCCGCAGCGCATCCTGATCCGACAGGCGGCGCTGCGGGATCGGCCACCCCATCTCTCATCCGTCCGCACCCACCGCCTGGATCGCTCGCGCCCCTCAGCGCCACCTCGACCCGGCACCCACCGAAGGAGGCCCCGCCATGGGACTGTCCAACTTCACCCAGGGCAACGACGACGCGAACAACAGCGGCCCACCGACCGGCGGCATCGGCGTCGGCATGGGCGGCCCTTTTGCCCCGGGCGGCCAGAGCGAGGACACCACCCAGGAGCTGCTCGTCGACTACAACGAAAAGTTCAAGAACGCCGAACCGACCCTCTTCCGCGACACGCTCATCGAGCAGACGCTGGCCACCCTCATCAGCAAGAACAAACCCAACGTCCTACTCAAGGGCTTGGCTGGCGTCGGCAAGACCAAGATCGTCGAGGATATCGCCCGCCGCATCGCCCTCGGCGACTCGCTCATCCCGGACCAGCTCAAGGACTGTACGGTCTACGAGCTGCCGGTGACCAACCTCGTCGCCGGCTCCGGCATCGTCGGTCAGCTGGAGGAGAGGGTCCAGGCCGTCGTCGACTTCGCCTCGGACCCGAAGAACAAGGCCCTCCTGTTCATCGACGAGATCCACCAGATCACCGGCGGATCGAGCTCGCACAGCGAGCCGACCAACCGCAAGATCAGCCAGATCCTCAAACCGGCGCTGGCCCGCGGGCAGATGAGCGTCATCGGCGCGACCACCTCGAACGAGTCGCGGGCCTTCGACGAGGATCCGGCCTTCGCCCGCCGCTTCACCCAGCTCATCGTCGACGAGTTGACCGTCGAGCAGACGCTCGCGGTCCTGGGTACCGTCCGGCCCGGCCTGATGGCGCACTACCGCCACCAGATCGCAGTCTCCGACGACGTGCTGGCCGAGACGGTCAAGATCGCCGAGGCGAACTCGAAGGTCAGCGCCCACCGGCCCGACAGCGCCATCACGCTGCTCGACCGCTCGATGGCCGACCGCGTGTTGGAGCAGAACAAGCTCATCACCCAGGCCGAGGCCGCTGGTGACCGGGCCTTGGTGGCGACCCTACAGGCGATTCCCCAGGTGCCTTTGACGGCCACGCGCGTCCTCGACGTCGCCAAGTCACTGATGACAGGCAACGCCCAACGCCCGGACTTCGACGCCGCGACGCTGCGCACGACGCTGCTCGATCGGCTCCAGGGCCAGGACGAGGTCCTGGAGAAGGTCGCCGACCGCATTGCGCGCGAGGAGCTCGGGCTGTTCCCGACGAAGACCCCGCTCACGTGCCTGTTCGCTGGCACTTCGGGCTCGGGCAAGACCGAGACCGCGAAGATCCTCGCCGAGCAGATGACCGGCCAGGAGCCGATCGTGCTCAACATGACGGAGTACCACACCCCGTCCTCGACCGCGAAGATTATCGGAGCGCCTCCGGGTTACATCGGGTCCGACTCCAATCAGGAGCTACCCTTCGACACGCTCGAGTCCAACCCACACCGCGTCGTCCTGCTCGACGAGTTCGAGAAGGCCGACATGGCTGTGCAGCGACTGTTCCTCTCGGCTTTCGACGAGGGCTACATCCGCAATGCGCACGGCAAGCTGCTCGACTTCTCCAAGGCCGTCGTCATCGTCACGACCAATGCGGCCCGCGAAGCTCTCAGCAGCAGCTCGATCGGCTTCATCTCAGGCCCAAGGGTCGTCTCGCAGCAGAACCTGAACTCAGAGCTCGCCAAGCACTTCGAGCCCGAACTGCTGGGGCGGTTCTCGCTGATCGTGGGCTTCAACCAGATCGACAAGGTCGCGTTCCGGCAGATCATGGCCGCCGACTACGAGAGTCAAGTGGCGCAGATCGTCGACGCCAAGCCAAGGCTCGCCCAGGTCCTGCCTGCTGCGATGCCCGACGATGAGCTGCAGGCCCTGGCCGAGACCGCCTACGTCGATTCCCAGGGAGCCCGGCCCGCAGGCAGGGCGGTCCGGTCCTGGATCGAGGACCGGCTCATGGCAGCCCAGGCTGCGAAGACCCAGCCCAGCGCGGCGATCGCCCGCACGATCGACCAACACGAGTGATCACGACTATCTCCACCGTCAAGTCCGAGGACAGGGTCAAGCAGATCGCCGAGGTCGGGTGCCGGAGTGTGTACTCCGGCGCCCGTTGCGATGACTGCCACGAGCTGGGCCGCATGTTCGGCCTGCTGCGCACCGAGGCCTCGGGTCGCATCGCCAAGGCGATCCCCGAGCCGTTCGCCCTCGTCGACCGCCGCGACTGACGCCGCTGATCCGTCCTGCGGAGGGTAAGGCGGATCCACATGATCCCCATGCACTCGGGTGTGCACGGGACGGACAGGGGCCTTACGGCCCCTGCGGGTGGGTTGAGAGGAGCAGAGCCCAGGCTGCCTGGCGGCCTGGGCTCTGCCTCTGACGTGCTCTTTCCCTCCACTCACCCTTCTCCGATGATTTATCTAATGCCTTCCCCTATGCATTAATGCCATCATTCAATTGATGAGTGTAATCATCTTTCCCTTTGGTCAGTCCTCGCTGACCCGCCCGCCGCGTTCACCTAAGGACGACACCCATGCCTCTGCTGCTTGACGACCTCGACCCGACGCAGGCCAAGAAGGTCGACGCGAAGTTCTTCAGCTCCAAGCTCAACGGCTCGGGCAAGAAGACCGGCCGCCTCCACCAGGGGCTGCTCCCCCTCGACACGACCAGCATCGAGACCCCGGCCCGGATCGAGCTCAAGACCACGACTACCCAGCACGACATCACTGTCGTGACCGTGCCGCTGGCTGGCATCACTCGCCGCGCGCTCGAAACCCTGTCCACCGCGACGCTGCCGACGCCTGACGTGGATGATCGCTTCGTCGTCGAGACCGACTCCGACGACTGGGAGGCTGTGTTCGACATGACCCCCCAGGCGCTGGTGCTGCGCGAGGACAAGTCCTCCAAGCCGATCAAGCACGAGCTCACCATCCAATACCGCACCGAACTCGTGCTCATGCGCGTCGGCATGATCGAGCCCGAGCGCGTCGTGCGCCTGACCGAGGACACCAACCTCGCCGTCACCGACGCTGCGGTGATCCTCGACTGGGACACCAGTCCGATGGAGACGGCCGCTGACGCGATCTCCCTGGCGCTGGGCCGCCTGGGCATCGCCGCGACGAACCTCAACGCCCTCGACGCGTGGATGAACGGGTACCCGATCCACGACCGGATCGTGCGCCTGGCCGAGACCTGGTCCTCGGAGGCCATCGCCGCCGAAGTCGACGCCTACATCGCCGACGTCACCTTCCCGGACAAGGATGTGCTCAACGCGCTGGCCATCCAGCTGCGCTACCTCGAGAACTACAGCGTGCCGCTGGAGGCCTACGGTCGCATCCACCGGGCGCTGACCGCGGCCTTCGACTCCGACGTCGCCCAGGTTCTGGCCAAGCAGAACCTCAATCTGCTGATGAACCACACCCTGGCCGGACTCGACACGATCAAGCCGCAGCTGGCGCGCCTGGTCCCGCCCGACCCGCCTCCGGCCCTGCCGGAGTACCTGTCGCCGCAGCAGGTCGCTTGCGTCTCGACCACCGAACCGCTGGTGATGGTGCGCGCTGGCGCGGGCACCGGCAAGTCCTCGACGATCATCGAGCGCATTGCCCACCTCGTGGCCTGCGGGGTGGACCCGGTCGACATCACGGTCCTGTCGTTCACCAACGCCGCCGCCGACAACATCAAGGAGCGCAACCCCGACGTGGGGTCGATGACCATCGCGGCGATGATCAACGACATCTACCAGCTCAACCACCCAGGCCACGACATCTCGAGCATCGATACCATCATCAACTCGCTCGAGATTTTCTTCCCCACCGACCAGGTCGCCGCAGACTTCCGCGCGCGCCTGCTCGACGTGGACAAGAACAAGATCGGGGCAGCGACGTCGCTCAACACCTTCGTCGAGCGCCACTACGACCGGGTCATGGCCATGCTCGACGCCATCGGGCAGACCTCGCTGGAGCTGGAGATCATCATCTGCTACCAGCGCATCGACGAGATGGTCGAGCCCACCCACGTGGCCTGCCGCCACCTCATCATCGACGAGGTCCAAGACAACTCGGTCTTCGAGTTCATCTACATGCTCAAGTACGTGGCCAAGCACCTCCAGTCGCTGTACATCGTCGGCGACGCGAGCCAGACCCTGTTCGAGTTCCGCTCGGCCAACCCCCGGGCTCTGAACACGCTCGAAGGCTCGGGTGTGTTCGCCACCTACGAGCTGACGACGAACTACCGGAGCAACCAGGAGATCCTCGACTTCGCCAACGTCGTCCTCAGCGAGCTGGAGACTAACCAGCTCGCACAGATCCAGCTGCGGGCCAACTCGCTGGAGGCACCGACCAAAGCCTCGTTCGAGGAGAAGGTCAGGCTCGACTACGTGCACCTGCCCCAGATGCGCGGATTTCTCTCCAACGAGCTCAGCCCGCTCCTGGCCAACCGGGTGCTTCCGCAGTACGTCGATCCCTGTCTGGCCCGAGGCGAGCAAGTCGTCTTCCTGGCGTTCTCCCGCCGGGAGGTCGCGCTCATGCAGGCGCTGCTCGAGTCCAGGTACCCGAACAGGCACGTCGCCTCACTGGTGTCCGAGCGCGTCTTCGCCACCGACATCTTCTCCAAGTACATCAAGTTCTTCTGGAACGACGTCCTGCAGGTGCCGCCGAACAACGCCACGTTCGTCGTCACTCAGGGCATCCGGGACAACATGGAGAAGCTGACGAAGAACACCGGCAACCCGAAGGTCGAGCGCGCCGTGCTCGAGCTCGTCTCCAAGTGGTGGCTGGAGAACGCCACCACCACTAACGCCTGGGTCAACCTGGTCCACCAGGGCTCCATGCCGTCCGCCGAGTTCTTCACCCGCCTGCGCGACAACCTCCTGGCCTTCGAGATCGCCCAGAACGCGGTCAAGAAGTCGCTGACGGACGCCCGCAACCGGGCGCGCAAGGAGAAGAACCTCGGTGAGAAGGCCGACCTGATCGTCTCGACGATTCACGGCGTCAAGGGACTCGAGTTCGACAACGCCGTGATCCTGCACAAGGACGACAAGACGATGGCCCAGGACGTGCGCCGGCTCTACTACGTCGCCTTCACCCGGGCGAAGAAGACCGAGTACGTCCTGTCCTACGGCACCACGGACAAGCCCGTGATCGTGTCGACTCACGAGGCCATCGGCAACCTGCTCGTGGAACGGGAAGCCCAGGCCGCCGAGCGCGAGAAGCATGCTCGCGCTTTGGCACTGGGCATCGACCCTGACCTCGTCGACGACGAGGAGACCGCGGGCGTGCCCGTGCCGCAGTCGGTGTGATCCGCCGCCGACGAGCTGATCGTCCTCGCACGACAGGCCATCACCGAAGGCGGCTGACCCAGCACGGGGGGCGCCCTCAGATTGGTTGAGGGCGTCCCGCACCACCAGCCTGGCACACCACCGGAGGAGCTGATGGGCATCACCTACGAAGCCACCCCCCGCGAAGCCTCCGAGCTCGACGCTCTCAGAAAAGACCGGGAGGACGGGGCCACCACCAGGTACGGGATCCTCCGACCCGGAACAACCCCGCACATCCTCGAGGGCGCCGTCGGGCTCGGTACCCGTTGCGGAGCCACCGTCGACTTGTACCTGCCCGCCCGTGACGCCACCAAAGTCTGCAAGAAGTGCACCAAGAGCGAGCCCCGATAACCAGCTTCGCCACCCTGCGCTCCACCCCCGACCACAAAGCCGCGACCGCCCGGCAGATCACCGGGTGGTACGCCGCTGAGGCCCTGTGACTGCTTGGGTATGCGGAGCGCCGTCGCGAGCTTCACGGCCCTGGTAACGGCCCTTACCTGCCCCTGCTATCCCTGTCCGTCGCGACCATCGACAAGGCCTACCTGCTCTATGCGCTCAGGCCAATGAACGCCGACGAGGCAACACGCGAGGTGCTGAAGGCTGCTGAGCCCGGAGACGACTACGCCAACACTTCCTGGCGCGTTGCCGTCTGGGCTGGCCACGACCCCAGCAAGGCCCGCCGTGCGGGCTACAAGTCTTGACCCGAGCGGGCCCCGGATGCGGCAGACACCCGGGGCCCGCACCCGCCGTACCGAGCACAAGGAGAACCCCGTGCACTGCGACCACTGCGGTCTCGAAGGCCATGTCCGGGACGCCCACGACTTGTTCGACCTCGAAGGGCGCGACGCATGAACCGCACTGGCCTTACCTGGCTGGTCGGCGCTGCTGCGGTCGGCATCGTCGCCGTGGTGATGACCGTCGCGCTCGCCACCAGCAGCATCTACATGTCCACCACGCACCATCCGGTACGCACCGGGCGCCCGGCGAGCCTGAACTAGGTCATCACCGATTAAGGCGACGGCCACGTCGTCGAGCACGTCCCGTCCCGGGCGGGGCGACAGCAGCCCCTCGTCGAGCGCGCCAAGCAACTCTTCGGCTCCCCGGGCGACGTCCCGGCCATCATCCTCGACAAGCCTGACGGCATCTACTGGCCCATCGACCGCCTCATACCGGTGCGCTGGGCGTACAACCTCCGACCACCCACACCCTCCTGCGAAAGCGAATACGCATGCCCGCCACCACGATCGTCTCCTCCGGAGGCGCTCTGCGCCTGTACGGCGCCTCAGTCCAGACTTTCGACCGGCTCCCCGTCGCGACGTACACGATCCAGTTCTCGGAAATGACCGGCTACAGCCTCCACGAGACCGAGCCTCTGGCCCCGGGCGAGGAGGCCGTCTACGGCGGCCACGCTGGGCGCGTGGGCCGGATCGCCACCGGCTACGCCGCGATGGACCGCTCGCTCGGCGTCATTCTCTCCGGCGACAAGGGCATGGGGAAGTCGCTGATGATCCGCATGCTCGCCGCGAAGATGCGCGAGGAGCACAAGCTGCCGACGGTCCTGGTCCAGCACTCGACGCCTGGCCTCGCCTCCTTCCTCGACGAACTCGGCGAATGCCTCGTCGTCTTCGACGAGTTCGAGAAGGTCTTCGCGCCGGTCGATGACGACGAGGCCGCGCAGAACCAGTTCCTCTCGCTCTTCGACGGCCTCTCGACGACGAAGCGCCTCTACGTCCTCTCGGTCAACTCGCTCCACCGCACGAGCGACTACCTACTCAACCGCCCGGGCCGGTTCCACTACCACATGCGCTTCGCCTACCCAGGGCCCGAGACCGTCGCTGAATACCTGCGCGACCAGGTGCCCGGGATCGCCGAGGCGGAGGTCTCCGCGGTCGTCGAGTTCTCGCGCAAGGTCGACCTCAACTTCGACCACCTGCGCGCCATCGCCTTCGAGCTGAGACTGGGGGAGGACTTCGCCGCGATCATCGGCGACCTCAACATCAAGCGCACCAGCCGCCGGGGCCACGATCCCGTCCACGTGGTCATCTCCTGGCCCAACGGCGACACCGACGAGATCGTCGGCGAGCTCGACCTCTTCGACCGCGACGCGCTGCAGTCGATCGAGAGCTGGCGCTTGGACCTCGAGCTGCGCCTGCGGATGCGCGACGCCCTTCCCACCCCGGACGGCTACGCACTGCCCGCCGGTGCCTTCGAGCTCATCGACACGCGCACCGACCAGGAGCGCGTCGAGGCGGGAGAGGACGACAAGGGACACGACCTCGCGGGTGCGTCGGTGCTGCTCCAGCGGCCGCCCAAGCATGCGATCGACTTCTAGTGCGCAGTCACCCAACTCGCCCAGTCCCTGCCTGCTCACGCTACTCACAACGAGGAGGACCCGTGGCTCCGAAACTTCCGCGACCCGGCGATCGCGTCCGCCTCACCGGCCCCATGCCCGAGGACCCGAGATCGCTGCCGGTCGGCACTGTCGGCACGGTCCTCTCCGTCCATGCCGAAGCCAGCCAGATCCACGTCGACTGGGACTCCGGCCGAGGCCTGAGCCTGCTCACCACCGACCTCTACGAGATCGTCGATGACCGTCCGAACTGCCTCAATTGCAAGGGCACGGGCCGGTCCGAGCGCGGCTGGGCCGGAGGTTCGTCGCCCGACGGCCAGACCTGCCCAGACTGCCACGGCACCGGTGTCGACACCACGCCCTACGGCGTCGGTTACGACCACTGCCCGCACTGCGGCGTGGACTGGAAGCAGCCCCACGACTCCGGTTGCCGGCCCCTCCACTGAAAGAGCAGGTGCTTCATGCCGCGCCCCGCCAACCCCTATACCCGGGCCTATGCCGACTTCCGCAGGAACACCGAACACCACGAGCTCCACGTCCTCCATGACGACGGGCTGTATCGTCACCTACGCGTCCAGGCCCCCGGAACCCGGATGTGGTCCTGGGACGTCACGACCTGGCCGGGTCACCTGGCCACCTCCGGCGACATCGCCAACGGCCACGTCTTCGCCCGTGAGCCCGACATGCTGGCGTTCTTCTCGCACGCAGCCAAGAGCGAGGGGCACTACACCGACGGTGCGCCATCGATCAGCGTGGGCTACTGGGCGGAGAAGATCCAAGGCCACGGTCTCGTCGACGTCAAGACGTACGACCCCGACTCGTTCCTGCAGCAGGTGCGCGAGCACCTTGAGGGGCACGACGAGATCGGCAGCGAGGCTGGCGAGTTCCGCGACCGCCAGATCGCGCTGCTGACGCGCATCCACGAGCTGCGCGGCCTCGACGAGGACACGCGAGCGCAGCTCTTCGACGCGCACTGGGCCGCCGAGGAGAGCTGTGCCGCCCTCGGCGGGCGTCGCACGACCAAGATTGAAGGCTCGACGCTGCGGCAGGAGCGCCACGAGGCGGCCCGCTCCGCCCTGTCCGCCCTCTGGAGCGTCGACGGGATCGACGACGAGGCCTTCGACGCCCTGGTCGAGGAGCACGACTACAGGGAGCTCGCCGACGTCGAGGTCCCACGTCTGACGCCGGCCGAGCGACGAGAGGAGATCCTCGACGACGCCAGGCGACACGCCGACAGCGAAACGGAAGCCCGCATATGGCTCGCCGAGCACGAGGACGAGGTCGGCTCCGGCACCTGGGAGTGGGACCTGCGCGAGTACGACCCTCACTTCCTGCTCGCCTGCTACGCGCTCGAACTCACGGCGCGCTTGTGGAACGAGCACGTCAAGCGCCGCGGCGTCAATGACACCTACGTGCTCGTCCGTAAGGGCCGGGTGCAGAACCGCCCGGCCCAGCCGGTGATCGACGTGAGCGTCCTCGACCATGAAGCGCCCGACGCCTCGATGGCCGCTGACGCCCTTGATGCCCGCGAGCGGATCATGGCGGTGCCCCAGGCCAGCGAGGAGCTGCGCGTCACGGTCCACGAGCTCACCGAGCTCGTCCGGGAGCACGGCGACGAGAGCGCCTGTGCTCGCCTGGACCAGGCGATCGACCGAGAGATGGCCGCCTCCGAGCGGGCCCTTGACCACCGAGAGATTCTCGCCTACTGGGCCGCTGTGCGTTCCGAGCGTGAGGAACGGGCCCTGGCCCGGCCCTGGCCCGGCCCCGCTCACTCAGGAGCCACCAGGACCACCCTCCTCCGACGAATCCTCGACGGGCTCGGGCTGTGGCAGCCTCCCCCGGTCGAGTCAGTCGAGCAGCCCTCGACCCGCGACGCCGAGCGCGCGCAGGACTGACTGTGCCTCGACGACCGCCCACCTCGATCCCAGGAGCTGCCCATGGCACCGAGTCCCGACTCGCTCATCGTCATCGCGGCGATCCTGGACCGCCACTACTCCCAGGTCCACCAGCAGTTGCGCGGTACCGGGTTCTAGTGATCGGTGCGCACAGCATCGCTGATGAGATCGGCTTCCACAGCTCCGTGGAGGACGCGGTCCTGCACGCCCTGGACCACCACTACCCGTCGCCCGAAGGGGCGACCACGGAACGCACTGACGCCGCTGGTCCCATCCTCCAACAGGATCAGCGGCGTCAGTGTCGACCGCCCAGGCCGGGAGCGAAGTAGAGACCCGTGCCCGGCCTGGGCGCGCTTGTCCCACCCGACGAGTCAGGAAGGCAGCAGTCCCAATGTACGAGAACAACCCGCTGTGCGAAACCACTTCGGTCCAGACGCAGCACGAGGAGCGGGGGCATGACTTCCTCCCGGCGAACCTCGCCGACATCCCCGGCAAGTTCGATCAGGAGGAGCTGGCCCAGGCCGAGACTGTCATCCACCTGCACTACTCGGCGCTCCTCGCCGACTGGTGGGTGGCCGAGGTCTGGCAGGACCGCGACACGCAGAAGTGGATGGCCTACGGATACTGGCGTCCGGCTCCCAACGCTGCGGCGCTGTGGGACTCCTTCTGCCTCACCGATCTGGAGCGCCTGGTTATCCCCAGGACCGCCGACCCCGCCCTCCAGGTCGGCGATGTCAGCACCGGCGCGACCCCGCGGCTGATGGTGAGGCGCGACCTGGAATGGACCCCCGCCCCGGCTCACGAGGTCGTCCCCGGTGTGGAACTGGAGGAGCGCCATGCCTGAGCTGACCCCTGCACACCTGCACGTCCCTGTACTGCCGCCGACCGTCTTCGGTGACGGACACGAGTGGATGGAGAACCTTCGCTTCGGCTGGAAACCCGTGCCCGCCTGGGGGCTCGGCATGTGGAACCTCGGCGAGTGGCCACTGGTCATCGTCGTCCACCTCAACGATAAGCAGTACGGCGTCTACGCGGTGGCTACCTACACCGAAGGCGACATCACCTGCCAGGTGTTCACCGACCGGGCCGAGCGCGACGCCGCGACCGACGAGATCGCGGCCGAGCACTGGAGGCTCACCGGGAAGGGCCCGTTCGACCTGCCCCCCGAGGGCAAGCCGCTGCTGTCCCACCACAGGGGTCTCTTCACCTGGGACCGCTACTACGCGCAAAAGGACCAGCTTCCCGAGCTGAAGGAGGGAGGTCAGTGAGTGAGCACCCCACGTCCGGTCTGGTCACCGTGTGCGCGACCTGCGGTGAGCGCATCACCACGATCGAATGGAAGCAGTGGGGTGAAACCTCCTGGGAGTGGCGTCACGGCAGCGACGCCGACCACGAGGCCGTCCCCGCTCCGGCCGACCTGTCCGAGGCGGTACGCCGGTGCGACTTCTGCTCCGGCCTCAACCCCCAGTGGGTCTTTGTCACGGCCCAGATGTTCGAGACCCTGCACCTGTTCGAGGACAGCTCAATCGTGGAACGGGACGACGGTGCCTGGTCCGCGTGCGTCGCGTGCAAGCGGCTGGTGGTCAAGCGCGACCTCGACCGCTTGGTCCACCGGGCAATGATCCTGATCCGCCGCTCCTTTCCCGACCAAGACGAGGACTTCTACGCAAACGCGAAGAAGGAGCTGCGGAACTTCCACGGGGCGTTCCTCACAGCCGGTCCCGGCGAGCCCAAGAGGATCGACTCATGAAGGCCACAGCGGTGTCCAAGGTCCTCATCGACCAGGCGAACGACCGGGTGACCCTCGGCCTCACCGGCGACGACGGTGACATCGAGATCACCGTCCCCATGGCCAGGATCCCGACCCTGGCCGCTTCCCTCATCTACGACGGCGAGCTGGCCGTGCATGTGGACTCCGACACCGCTGCACTAGCGCTCGCGTGCCTGAATCGGGTACGCGAGGTCCACGCCCATCTCTGACCCCGACCGGCCCCGGTCACACAGAGCGTGGCCGGGGCCTTCTGAGGAGAACCACAACATGGCAAAGGGGGAACACGTGAAGCCCAAGCGCATCCGGGTGGTGTTCACCGTAGAGGCTCCCGCTGACCGCTGGCACACCGAGGAGCTGAAGACGCTGATCGCGGTAGCCATCTCCGAGGCCGTGCCCGAAGAAGTGCCCGGGGCGAAGATCTGCTGGCACTCGCTCGGCGGCTCGATGCCCGAAGTCGTGCGAACAGCTGAGTTGAATGGGCGCTCCGTTCGCTACCAGATGGAGCGCGACGTGAACGACTACTGGTCCTGATGGACCCTTTGGCCCCGTCCGCGAAGAGACCTTCTCGTTGGGCGGGGCATCTCAGACCTGACCCCTCTGACAGACCTTTGCCCATCACCGCCCCAGCTGCTCCCGCGCGGTCCGTTCGGGGCCTGCTGGAGGTCAAGTCGAAGCAGCGCCTGGGGATCACCGCAGGTCCGACCTTGCCACAGAGAGCCATCGACCACGTCACCGAGCGCGCGCCGAGCAGATCGCGACTTGACGGGCGCCCTCCCCGACCACCCACCTCGACCCCAGGAGCCGCCCGTGGCATCAAGCCCCGACTCGCTCATCGTCATCGCGGCGATCATCCTCGCCTTCGTCCCGCTCGCCCTCATCGCCCGCGCGATCGGTCGGCGCCGCAGGTGGCGCGACCCCCAGCGCCTGTTCACCTGGGAACAGAAAAAGATCCTCCTCACCCGAGCCCGCTGGCGCTGCGAGCACAAACACCCGCTGTGGCTGCGCTGCCGGGCGACGACCGGGCTCCAAGCCGACCACATCGTCCCGTGGAGCAGGGGAGGGGCGACCGCGCTCGCCAACGGAGCCGCTCTCTGCCAGCGGCACAACGCCCGCAAGTCGAACCGCATGCCGTCACCTCTCTATCGGTGGCGCCTGCGCCAGCGAAGAAGGAAGTACTCATGACCGACGGAGACAATTCGCAGTTCATCAGGACGAGCGGCGCTCACAGCTTCGACCACATCGTCCACTCTGCAAGGGAGCGAATCACCGGCGAGCTCGACTACGCCACCAAGACCTACGTCACCGATGGCGGAACGTACGTCATCTCCTCGACGACCATGATCAACGACGACGAGCGTCCCCACGACCTCGTCGCCGTCCTGCCGCTACCCATCGAGGACACACGAGTCGTCGTCCTGCGTCCGACCGTCAACCCCGATCTCGTCGACGCGCTGCGCGAAGAGCTCGACCCGCAGGACGACGACTCGGGGACCAACACTCTCCGCCTCGAGTTCGAGGACCCCGAAGCGCTGAGGCACACCCTTGAGCACATCCGTGACCCCGACACCCTAGTGAGGATCACCGCCGGCGTCGCCGTCGTCGATGGCCAGACCCACGAGTTGCAGGACTGCTTCGACGCCTCCCCGAGCTCACCTCCCGCCGACAAGGAGAACTGACATGCCCGAGCCCACTGCGTACACCCACGATCAGATCGCTGTGGCTCTCAACCGAGCCTCCGCGGACATCTCCGAGGCCGCGAGCCTGCCCGACGAAGGCACGATCGACGCGCTCAACCTCCTGGTCAACGCCGCGATTCACTACCTCGAGCATCCCGGCGACGGGCTCGCCGAGGTGGTCGAAGCGGACTACGACGCCACCACTCTCGACAAGGTCCTCGGCTGGATCTCGTCCTGATCGACTCAGTCGGCCCCCCCGCAACTCGATCGGGGAGACGGCCGCTGCTGGGCCGAAGGGATCACCGACTCCCAGGAGCAAGATCGACGCTCGTCGGGCCAGCCTGGGGCGCATGGTCGCAGGCACGGCAGGGTCCGACGAAGTTCCCGCCCTGGTCAGCGGCGATCACGACTACGCCGCTGAGTACGCCCCCCGACGGTTCGCCCGGTTCTGGAATAGCGGGCGCCCAGGGTGGTCGCGCCGACACCGCCCCAGGAAATTAGGGTCCTAGGCAGCCGGAATCGGCCCCAGGGGATCGTTTCGGTGGGCCAATGGCATGGGCCGTGACGACATCAGAAGGAAGCAGGCGAAGCAGAAATACCGCCCGCGAAACCGAGCGAAGGAAGATCCCATGTGCGACACCGAAGCCGTGGTGTGCAGCTGCGTCTACGAGTTCATCGGGGCCGGATTCGGTCCGCAGATGCCCGAGCCCCTCGTACCAAAGCAGCGCCCCCTCGACCTCCCTCGGCGGCTGGTGGGCGTGGGCGACGTGCTCATCCTTGGCGACCCCTGGGGCGACAGCGGCCACGAAGAATGGGAGATCGTCCATATCACCCCCGACTACGCCTACTACGAGCACAGCGAGGTCAATTCGCAGGCGGACCTCAGCGACAACCACGTCCACCGGTTTCGCCGCGACGACCGACCGATCCGCACGCTGAGCCCGAAACTCACCGGCCACTACAACATCCACGCCCTGGGCGATTCACTGGCTACCGAGGGCCTTGGGCACGCGCACTCCTCGCCTGAATAGAACCAAGATCTACGCCTCCTCTCAGCGCCCCCAGCTCGCCGCGCTGGCCGGTGCCGATGCCACCGCACGCCTAGAAGTAGGTCGCCCCAACACCCTGCGCAGTCTGCGAAGCGCCGGGCTGGCCACCCAAGTGTGCGGCGACCAGGACCGGCCCACGCGTCCCCACGATCTGGCGATCTCCGGCACGGGGGTGCGAGCGATGCTCACCACCGCACAGGCACGTTAAGCCGCAGAGAAGGCCAACGTCACGGTCAGCGGTGATCCATCGCCCGTGTTGATTCCCACAGGCCCATCGCAGGCCGGGTCAGCGCGATCCTCGCCATCGGCAGCAGACACGGCATCCGCGTCGTGCTGGTCCCCGAACAGAGCCCTTCCAGCAATCCAGTGCGCTCTTCGACCCCGCCCCGCGCACAGCTGCGACGGGTTCACCCTCAGCGAGTACAACGCCGACTTCGTCACGACCCATCCAGTCCCAAGACCCCGCTATTCGAACGGAGATCCCTGTGAGCACCAAGGCCGAGCGCGCCGCCCTGATCGAGATGGCCCTCAAGGAGTGGGGGGTCGTCGTGGAGATCCTCGCTGAACGAGGCGAGGTTTGGCCAAACACCGACCCCACCCGGTGGGGGCCGGGGTTGACCAGGGCGATGGACCGAGCCCAAACCCTCACCGAGGCCTGCGCCGCCATCGGCGCCGGCGACGCCCGCGACATCGGACGTCTGGCCGACCTCTACGACCGCACCCACGGCCGCCACTAACCCCCACAGTGTCGGGGCGCATCCACCGTCGCGCCCCGACATTGGTTGCGGAGTTTTGTCTGATGCCGGTTCGCTCCCTGACGAAAGGCCGATCCATGTGCTCGAAGTACGTCGACACCCCCGACGTTCGCTACCTGCCGGGTGACTTCCCCGGCGCAACCCCCCGCAAGGCCCACGTCATTGAAGAGCGGGGAGACCGCACGCTGATCTGCTTGATCTCCTACCCCTCCACCGGTGCCATGCGGGAAGTGAGCGCTTCCTCGGTGTACACCGACTTCGCCGCCGCCCGGCGTGCCCACTGACCCCTCAGGCGAATTCCCGACCCCCGAGGGGCTCGCCCCCATCCCAAACCAACACGCGCCACGGTCAAGAACGTGGAGTTGGAGGCGAAGTACGAGCGCGCCCGCCAGGACCGTTAGCGCTACTGGGGCAAGTTCTCCGCTGCCCGCGCGCTGTCTGAGCAGCGCCGCTACGGGTCACCTGCAAGAACTGGCCGAGCCCGGCGCGGAGTAGCCCAGGATCCCCGGGGCGGACCTGCGCCGTAAATAAATGCGCAATCTGCAAAAGAAAGAGTCGATGTGAGCACGTTCACCACCCCCCGTGACCTGATGTTTTCCCTGATCGCGCACCGGATGAGGGCCAGCCTCGAAAACCGGTGGATGGACACCCCGATTCAGGACCTGCCCTGGTGCGGCCGCTGTCACATCGACATCGACCCCATCACCAGCCAGTGCGAGTGCTGGGACAACACCACCAACGCACCTCTCACCCACTGGCCCAGCCAGGCGAAGGGTGCCAACACCCCGCCTTACACCCAGCCCACGCAAGACCGATGACTCCCGGCCACCGTCGCGCCCGGGGGACGGTGACCAGGAACCACCTCCACCACCCCACCAGGACCGAACAGGAGACACGACATGGCTGATGCCGATTCCGAACTCGTCCACCGCATCAGCTCCGAGCTCGGGCTCGGGGCCGATCAGCTGACCCTGCTCACAATCCTGCTCGACCCCGCCAACGACCCGTATGAGTCGGCGACAAACGCCCAAGACATGCTCAACGAGTTCGAGACCTTCACCGGCGACGATCTTTCGGAGGTGCGCGCTGTCGCCGAGCGCCTGCGTACCCACCACGACCGCGCTCAGGGCCGGACAGGTGCCCTCGAGTTCGAGTTCGTCTGCGACGGCGAAGGAAGCATCGATGGTGTCAACATCATGACCGCGTTGGGCATCTGCGGCACCTGGTTGGCTATCAGCGAGGACAGCAAGTACTTCTTCGCCGATCGCTACGAGCTGACCGGCCTGCCCGCTGCTCTCAAGCTCGCCGAGAACATCACCGACGAGTACGAGCGCCTGATGGACATCGCCTCGCGCGTCGCCCTCACCGAGGCGCCCGGTCGGCGCACGGCCCTGTCTGATCTGCCCGACGGCCTCTACGCCTCCGGCGAGCACACCTGGCAGAAGACCGGTGCTGACTGGGCCCCTGTCCTGGAGCCCGGCCAAAGCCCGGACGACGTGCCGGCCGGGCCGGATCCCCACGGTCTCAAACGAGTCCAGTGGGTGCATTCACCGGTCAACGCCGTCGCCGACGACTGATCCATCGACAAAGAGGTCCTGAAGCCCGCCAACGATTTCACGCCTGTGCCCGACCATCTGCCAGGGCGGTACCAATTTGGCGAAGTCCTCGATGAGACCGACGAGGTCAGCGGTCGTATCACCGATTCGGAACGGATCGAGGCCGTCCAATACGCCCGCACTCTCTGACCGACCGGGCCCAGACCTACGCCGACGTGGAGTGGCAGATCGGCGACCAGTTCAAGCTTCGACTGTCGATGCTCGAAGCCATCGCGAAGGTCAACAACACCCCCGTCGACCAGGCCCGCCTAGCTAGGCCGCCGCCGTCGACATCGGCCACATGCTCGAACAGCTCGATGCCAAGAGCCCCGACCTGGTCTTCGGCATCCTGCACGCCTGGGTGACCGCGGCCGCGGTCGCGGCGCCCCTGCCCGACGGGGCACTCGCCCGCGCTGACCAAGAACCCCGCCTGAACCAGCAGTGGCCCCTGGGCAGGGCCAAACCCGGGGTGCGGGTCGGCTTTCAGATCCTCGCCCACCACCTGCCTGCGAAGGAGACACGAACCGATGGCTGACCCCACCGCTCCCAGCGACGAAGGCACCCGCGCCGACATCCTCCGATGGGCCGCCCACCAACTCCGCCAAGTCCCCATCGAGTGCACCGCCCTGACCGGCCCGGTCTGGTACGGGGCGGGGTGGAAGGACGCCACCGACCACCTGGAAGACCTGGCGGACGGGGAAGCCCATACCCCATGGGACCACGACGAGCAGTCTCCCCTCTACGAGCGGATCGCCGCAGCCGCACTCACCGTGCCCATCCGGCTCGGCCCGGTCACCATCCGCAACGCCCAGGCCGGGCAGAACGTCACCCGCCTGTCCGGCAGCGAGGCCGACCATGTCGCCCAGGTGGTGATGGACGTCCTCGCAAACAGGGACGACACACCGGGGGAGGGGCATGACCCGCGGACCGAGGTCGAAGCGCACTGGGGTGGTGAACCGGAACAGCTCATCGCCGTGTGGGAAGCCAACCGGGTGCGTCGCCTCGCGTACACCGAACGCCGTGTCGAGCTGGCGCGTGAGGCCGAAGCCAACACGTGGAAGCGCCGTCTACGCGAGGAACTCGAAGCCCACGATGCCGAACAGGCCGAGGAGATCGCGCTCCGCGACACCCGAATCGCCGAACTGGAGCAGCTGCTCCACGGCACCCTCGACCGCCGGTGCGACATCCCCGGCTGTGCCGCCTCCCACAACGCCGAAACTGGGCCCCCGCCGGAGGAAACCACCGCCGCCCGCCACTGGCTCCGCAAGCCCTCCCCGCCGATCCTGCTGTGCCCCGACCACTCGCCCCTGTGGGAGGGCAACACCCCGCACACCCCCCGCCTGGACCACACCACCCGCACCTGTGCGTGCACCTGCGGGCACCCGCTCCCCGGCCCGACCCTGGGTCACATGGGTACCGCGTGGGTTGCTCACGCCCTGAGCCTGTTGGAGACCGACCGTGGCTGACCACACCCTTACCCCCGCCCAGATCTCAGCCCTCGGCGCCACCCCCGACCAGATCGCCGCCATCGGCCCCACCCTCGCCCGGGTCCGCGCCGAACGCGCAGACGCCGGGATCATGTCCGCGAAGTACGACGCCCTGTGCGAGCGCTTCGCAGGTCTGCACTACGAGGCCGTATTCCTCCGCCGCCGGGCCGAGGCCCTGGAGGATCAGCTCCGCGACCGGGACACCCGTATCACCGAAGTGGAGGCCGAGATCGACCGGGCCGACCTCCGGGCCGCCGACCTCCGGGCCCGGGGCAAACGGATCCGCGAGCTGGAGGCCGACCTCGCCCGCCTCCAGGTGCTCCTGCGCGACGCCGAGGACTACCTCCGTCTCACCCACGCCCACCCCGCCGCCGGGGGCGGCCACGACACCCTCGGCGCTGGGTTCTCGTGTGACGGGTGCGTGCTCACGAAGAAGCTCAAGCAGGTCCTCACCGATGGCTGACCACCTCACCCCCGACCAGGTCGCCCGGATCGACGCCATCGTGGCCCGGGTCCACGCCGAGCGCGCCGACGCAAAGATCATGGGCGCCCGCTACGACGACGCGTGCGAGCAAATCGTGGAGCTGCACGACGAGATCGTCCGCCTCCGCCGCCGGGCCGACGCCCTGGAGGACCAGCTCGCCGACCGGGATATAGAACGGCGCCGAACCGCCCGAGATCTGGAACTCCTGATCGCCACCTCCGCTTACGTCCTCCTGGATCGTGCCCGCGTCCAGGCGCTCGCTGACCGCCGGTGGATCGCCTGGCAGTCCGCCCGCCGCCGGGCCCGCCAGCAGCGCGCCGACCGGAACCTAACCCACGCGGTGGAGGACGAGCGGGCCTCCGACACCCACCCCGAAACCAACAGGAGCACCACCACATGAGCATCGCCCCGACCTTCTCCCGCTGGGTTCGCGCTTGGAACACCCAGATCCGACGTAACCTGTTCACCGCCGAGATCCTCCGCACCACCACCCGCGCCAGGGGGCGCTCGGTGCCCTTCGGAGTCACCCTCACCCTCGGAGACCGCCGTGCCGAGGTCGCCGTCACCCACCTCACCGACCCCGGCACCGCGCACGCCGAGGTGGCCGCACTCCTGCGCCGGACCGCTGACCACCTCGACCCGGCTGTCCCCGGTGGCGCCCAGGGCGACGGCACCCACCCCACCACCGATGGGAGCAGCCGATGAGCGCCCACCTTTGGGAAAGGCCACCCCTGCTACGCCGCCGAGGGCAACTACTACGGCCCCCGGGGCGAGTGCCACACCACTTTCGAGTCCTGGGAGGAGTTCACCGAGACCACGTTCTACGGCGACGACCGAGACTTGAACCTGCTCTACCGGTGGGACTGGAACTCCTGGAGTCGTGACCTCGACCCGCACACCAGCGACACGGACAAGCTCTCGCTGTTCTTCATGCTCCAGCGCAAGACCATCGCCTGCTCCATCGAGATCACCGTGACCGACGCCGCCGAACGCCACGGCTCCGAACCAGTCTGCCCCGAGACCATCGACCGTATGAACACCTGGCTCCTGCGCACCCAAGAACAGTTCGACCTCGTCCAAGAAGGGTTCGCCAAGCTCGCCAACCCCTACGGCATGTCCGAAGGCGAGGAGCTGCACTCCGAAGACCCACGCATCACTAAGATCCTCGACCGGGGCAGAAGCCTGCGCATCGAGTACGCTTTCGACACCCTCGACGGGCCCTACGAACCGCCGAGAACGCGCCCCTAGACAACATCGCTGAACTCGTCGGACTGCCCGCCGAAGAGCGCCGCGTCATGCTCGTGCGCATGGTGGAAGCGAGCGTCGATAAGACCGAGGCCCAGACCCTACGCAACCCCAACCAGGATGGATAACCCTCGTGGACACGAACCAGCCCACCTCCCGAGCCCTGGCCCTGACACCCGATGAGACCGGCCGCTTCCTGAAGGCCGTGTCACACCTGCCCCAGGCTCGAGACCGCGCTATCTGCCGTCTGCTCCTCCACACCGGGCTGCGCACGAGCGAAATCATCGCCCTGAACACCCACCGCGTCCATCAGAAGGTCGTCCATGTCCCCGCGGTTAAGACCCCCGTCCGGGTCGTGACGATCACCAACGAGGCGGCCCTTACCGACCTCTCCGCCGTCCTGGACGAACGTGAACCCGGCTCCCGGATCGTCCGTCCCCTGTTCGTCACCCACGCCGGAGAGCGGATGTCCGCACCCATGGTGGTGGGCCTCATTCGGCGCACTGCCCAGCACGCAGGCATCAAAGTAGGCCCGACCACGCTGCGTCACACCTACAGGGAAACCCTGGTCCGCGGGGAAACCTCGCCGGACGTGGTGGCCGAGCGCATGGGGCACGCCCCGGCTCTCACCTGACAACCCTACGGAAGGCACATGGCCAAAGTCTGACCCGAACCGGTGCCGCTCAGCGACCGTCCCGCTGAGCGGCACCTCTGCGTCTACAGCTCACCACCCAAGCTGCCAACGAAAGTGCCTGAGCTCTCATACTCGCGAGGACTGTGCCGCTCCGTCTCCCAGTGCACAACTTCAGAGACCGTATGCGTCGAAGCTGACATCTGGATCGACTCAATCCGAGTCTGCCTCGTTTGATACCGATCGAACGTCGCCGGACCCGCATAACCAATCCCACCGCGCTCTCGAGCTGCCTCTTCCATCTCCTTGCGCTCCGCCCTCAGCTTGTCGATAGCTTTCCGCGCCTTTGTGTAGGCCTCCTCAGCCGAAGGCACAGCGAATTCCACGGACTCCCCGCCAGGTACCTGCGCCACTTCGCGGCGCACTTCTTCGCCCTCAAACGACACTGTCGCCTTCACGTCGTAAGCGGTGTGCTCACCCTTGTTCATCAACCGGTACACACCCGGTCGCACGAACTCGCCTTCCCAGCGCACGTCGTGTCGCTCGATCGCTCGCTCGTCCTGCTTCTTGAACAGGTCGTTGGCTTCCTTCGCGAGATCATTCGCTCCCCGAGCAATCTGGTTCGCTTCCACCGCGATCTCGTTCGCACCCTCGCCTGCGGTGAGCGCTCGCCGAGCGAAGTCGTTTGCTTCCTGTGCCAAGGTCTCCATCCGTTCAGCGATCCCGTTCGCCTTCTCCGCGAGCGTGTTCGAGCCACGAGCGATCCGGTTCGCTTCCTCGGCCGCCCCCTTCGCGTCCTCAGCGACTTCCCGGGACGCCTTGTTCTGCTTGAGCACCCACAGCGACACCAATATCGCAGCGAGGGGCATCAGGTCGGTCCACGTGAACGTCGACCTCGCCCACCCCCACACCGTCACCGCAACGTCGCCCAGCCAGGCGAGCACATCCGCGCCCACAGCACCTCCACGTGTCACATGCCCGCACTCCAGCAGGCCGAGCATCAGGCTAGAACGCCACGGTGACACCCCTACACATACTGCGCATCCCATGCACCCCAGGGCATGACAACTGTGAACACGGTGCCCTATGGCTACCCTGAGGCCACCTCACCTCCTTGGCGTAGCCGGACGGCACACGAAACGGGGCCGGGCCGGATGGGTCATACCGAGGAGAACGCCCTGGCAGACGCGATTGAGGAGGGTGAAGACGAAGGGGAGTGCTGGGACACCTAACCCCACCCCCTGGCCCGCCCGCCCGGCCGAAGCTGGATCAACGAGGCGATCAGCGAATGGGAGGACGGCGTCGTCAGCATCCGCGCCGTCCTCACCGGTGCCTACCAGCAGTGGATCGGCAACGACTACCTCAACCCCTAATGGGAGATAGGCCGGGTCGGTAAGACTTGGTTCTGTAGTCGCTGGCAAGTGAGCACTACTAACCCCAAGGAGACCCCGATGCCGCGCACCGCCGACCACATCGTTCACACCCACCAGATCGCCCGCGCCCGCGCCGCCGCCGGCCTCCCCGTCTGGGAGCGCCACATCGACCTACGCGGCGTGTTCCACAACGACAGCCTCACCTTCGAGGAGCGCCGCGACGCCATCGTGAAGCGCCTCAAGGTCAGCCCCTGGTACCAGCAGGCCGACGTCGCCGAGTTCGACGGCGTCTACGACACCATCCACGAACTCGCCCACGCCGAAGACCCCGAGGAATTCGACGGCTGGTGGGACGAGCTGTACGACCACGCCGACACCGACCGCGTCAACATCTGCACCCGCTAGCCCGCCCGGTAACGAACCCAAGGGGACCCCGTGCACCTCAAGCTCGCCGGAACCGACATCGTCGCCATCGAGAACACCCCCGACAACCAGACCGAACTCCGCAACCTCGCAGAGGCCAGCACCCCCCGACGCCCCGCCTACCTCCCCCCGGTCTTCGGGAACCCCGCCCAGGTATGGCTCGCAGAACAGCGATCCATGGTCAACCTGCCCGACGGTCACAACCTGGTCGCGCTTCCATCCGGAGCCGTGATCGTGCTGTCGCACGGCGCGCTCGCCAGCATCACCACCTGACCCGCCCGAACCAGGGCGACCTGATGTTGGCCCGTGACGTCCCCTACACCCAAGGCGGCGACACCTAGACCGTCACCGACCGGCCGTACACCGCGCCCGGGATGTTCGGGGAGGACGTGCTCCGCATCCCCGTCCGCACAGAGAGCGGCACTGGCCACACCGACGTCGTCCACACTGACCACCACATCTGACTCACGAAGGAGAACCCGTGGCCTACAAGCCCGGCGACCGAGTCCGCACCACCGTCGACGCCCCCGCCGCATGGGAAGACGCCTACAGCGCCCCTGCTGGAACCCTCGGAACCATCACCAACCACTTCCCGCCCAAGCACGGCATGAGCCACGGGTACGGCGTCCGCCTCGACGACGACCCCACCGGCCTGTCCGCCCACTACGACGCGAGCGAACTCGCCCCCGAGGAGGGCACCTGATGAGCGCCCGAACCGCAAGCGTACGCATCCTCACCTGCGACCACCCCGGCTACCCGCGGCTGGTCGCCCCGCCCATACAGCGCTTGACCGTCCGCCCCTCCGAACGCGAAAACCGGTGGATGCTCCTCGCGCAGAACACCGAAGCGTTCGCGGCCGCCCGCGCCGCCGGATGGTCGACCAGCCCGAAACACGACTACTGCCCCGAGCACGCTTGACCCTGACCACGACGAAGGCCGCCCCGGCGATCGTGTCCGCACCACCACCCTCACCTTCGCCTCGGGCTTCCCACCCGGGCACGCCATCCCTGCGGGCTCCCTCGGAACCATCACCAGCGTCAGCGACTGCGGCGAGTACATCGTCGTGATCGATGACCACGTCTACACCGAGGGCCTAAACTTCTCCGCGGACGAGATTGAGGCCATCTGATGCCCATCTACATCACTCCGTCCGGTCACAGCTCACTGCCCCCGGCGATCAGCGATGGGTATTGCCCAGTGGTCACCCGTGCCCTAGTTGCACTGCCCTGAAGCCCCGGTCCCATTCGCACCTCGTTGAGTCCATGGTTGATTCCTCTTCTATATAATGTCCATCTAGTGGATCATTGAATAGATAGAAGGAGGGGGTTGAACGAGAATGAAATCGATGCCGACGGGGGAGGGGCACCCGAGCGGGCCGTCGGGCAGAGGAGCCCGAAGCAGCGGTTGCGCTGGCCGCTGGCCGCTGGCCGCCGTGATCGTCCTCGCGTTCGCGTGGCGTCTGCTACCTGGTGGTGCGCATCGACCTGCTCGCCCCACTCCTGGCCTAGGTCCCCTCGTTCAAGGCCTTCGTGGCCTGGTGCATCGAGGATCCCCGGTGCGCTTGGAGGGCCGCCATCGTCTTTTTCCTGTCCAATCTCGGCATTCTCGCGATCCTCGAAGAGGACCTGGGGGTGAGGTTCTGATGCTCCGCAATTCCCGCTTCATCGTCGGCCTCTGTGTACTGGCTGGCGTCTCCATCGCAGGTGTGATCGCCTGGGTCACCGGCTTCTTCTCCCGCCTCGCCTCCGGCCTCTGGAGCCGACTCCTGGACGCCATCGACGGCTTGAGCGCCAGCGGCCTCCTGGCCGCTTTCGGAGCCGGCGCCGCGATGCTGGTCATCGTCCTCATCGCCATCATCGCCATCACGGACCACTGAACCCGCTCAGAACAGGCAGGAGCCCCGAGGGACCGTCCCTCGGGGCTCCGTTTTTCTCTCTGCCGAGTGAGCGGCCCTCCGTGGCCCTCACACCACGGCGAACTCGCGCCGGGTCTCCGTGATTCCGTCGAGCACGCCGTGGCAGGCGTCGAGGCTGCGGTTGACGCTGCGCGAGGCGGAGAACTTCAGCACCGAGTAGTCGCCGACGCTCTCCTTGCCGAAGCGGACCTTGTGCCCCTTGTGGTCCTGCCTGTAGAACCGCCCGAAGCCATTGAGCACGACCACGTCGCCTCCGGCCACGGAGTCGATGAGCTCACCCATGAGCGCCTGGTGGGCCTGGCTCATCGTCTTGATCGACAGCCCCGACCTCCTCGCCGCGCGTGAGATGAATTCGCGCTTGTTGATGCGCCGGCCCGTCCCTGTTTCCATGGTCTGCCCACTGCTCCTCGACATCGCACCCTTCCCTGAAAGCCAGTCTGTCCGACCCGAATGACGATGCGCAGGACCCACAACGTCCTGTTCATCGTCGATGAATAGTCATTCCATCTCCGGCCCCAAATCGCTGTACTGCTTGTCACGGTACGACACCGACTCGACCCGCACCTCGCCGTCATCTCCCGTGATCACGCGGTCCTTCCTGTTGTCGAAGGCCTCCTGCTCCTTGATTCGATGAGCGGCCTGGAGCCGGGCCTGCACGTTCATCTGCCCGAACTCCATCATCGAGCTCAGCGACTGCTTCACCCCCGTCTTCATCACCCCCTGCCGCCGCCGCATCGCCTGGCGCTGCTGTGACCACCGCGCCCGGTCGTCGGGCTTGACGTAGCCGAACATCTCGGCGAACTTCGAGCCCCGCGACTCGTTGCGCTGCTGCATCGCGTCTTCCGACATCTCTCCTGCCTCTCCTCTCGTGCTTCATCCCCCGACCCCTCAGACCGGCTGGCGATCCTCACGGGCGGCGTCGTAGTCCCGGGCCGACTCATACGCCGGGCCCCCGTCGGCTCCGGCGTAGTACGGTCGCGGCTTCGCCTTCATCGCGATGATGAAGTCCCGCGGATTGTCCGCGGCGTCCTTGAGCACCGCCTTCCAGTCGGGGCCGAACTGCTCGTGCATGAGGTCCTTGACCTCCGTGCACTGCTCGGCGACCTCGTCCATGGCGTTGGCATAGGCCATCGAGTACGCCGCCCGCTGGGCCTCGGGCTCGACGCCGTCGACGGTCATCGTCGCCATCATCACCTCGGATTGCTCGACGGCCATGCGCACACCGGCGGGGGCCCCGCGCAGGTCCATGCCCTGCCTGCGTCCGGCAAAGCCAGCCATGTACCCGATGGTCATCTCACGGAAGTGTTCGCCGTCGGCCCTGCCGTGCCTCATGTCCTTGCTCACCGCGTCGGCGAACGAGATCCGCATCGTCTCGGCGATCGCCGAGCTGTGCTCATCGCGCGTCATCGGCGGGCGCAGGGAGAAGGTCGCCTCGCGCGGCATCCTGGCCCCGATATGGTTCACCCAGTCCCCGCGCCACTGCTCATCCTGGGCCCCGGTGGCCCCGTCAATGCGGTAGTACTTGTTGATTCGTCCATGGGCGGTGCCCCTGAACATCGTCCACAGCTCCGGCTCGTGCTCCATCCGCGCCCCAACCATCTTCTTGACCCGGTCGACGACGTCCTGACGTTCGAGGCCGTCGTCCTCGAACTGGGCCCACAAGTGCGAGCGCAGCTCCTTGTAGGACTCGTAGATCTCCTGCGATTCCGTCTCCGGGTTCCGCATCTGGACGAAGGCGTTCTCCATCAGACCCAGCTCCGTCAGCGCCGCCGACTCCGGGGTGTAGAGCTGCCGCTGACCGCGCTCACGATAGAGCAGGTCGTCGTAGCGCTTGCGCCACTTCCTCGACAGCTGGGAGCGCGCGTCGGTCGAGCCGACCAACCGTGCCCTCTTCTCCTCGTCGACGACCCCGCTGAAGAAGTCCCGGCGGCGCTCGATGCCCTTCTCGACCGCGCCGACCCTCGAGCGGGTCTTGGTGTCGATGCGGTCCTGGATCTTCTCCCTGAGCTGGTCGACGTGTGGGCGGACCTGGTCGCGGAAGTCCTCAGACAGCAGCGCCATTGACGTCATCATCCCCACGGCCTGGATAACCGAGTTGGTGTTCACCCCGCGCGAGAGTGGGCGCAGACAGCCCTGCACCATCATCTGCACGTAGACCTGCTGCATGGCGTCGAGCTGCTTGGTCGCCTTCTCCTCGGTGAAGCCGGGCACGAAGATCTGCGAGCGCCTAAGGGAGTCGAGGTACTCCTCTCCGGCCAGTCTCGCCTCGCTGCGCAGCTTGAGCAGCTGTTCGCGCTCGCTCGCCTCCGGGTCGTCGGTCGCCGCCCGTTCCTCGTCCCTGGCCCGCTGCTCCTCGTGATCGACGATCGCGGCCTGCACGCCCTCGCTGAAGAACTCTCGCGCCTTCCTCCTGCTCTCCTCCCAGGCGCGGCGGGCTCTCTGGCCGGTCGTCGGCCGCTCCTCGGTGGACTCGGCATCGATCGGCTCCTCGTCGGCCAGTCCCGGCCTTGGGGGGTAGCCCGTTCCGGGGCCCGGGGACGGCTGCGCCTCGGTCCTCTCGGCCGCCCACTCGTCGGCGTCGATCCGCCCCTGCCCGTCGACGGTCATAGGCGTGCGGCCCACCGGCACCGTTTCCACGTCGCCCAGGCGCTTGCGCTCGCTCATGTCACAACCCCATTCCTTCGTCGTGCTCGCCTGCCACGGGTTGCTTGATGTCGATCGAGGGTGTGTACTCCGGCCGGCCGCCGACGACCACGGCCTGGGCTGAGCGCCGATTCGCCTGGCGGGTGCGCGCCTGGTCGACGCTGTCGGCGAGCACGTCGCGCTTGAGTATGGCCCTCTCCACCGCCGGCGCTTCGACGCCCGTCTCGGCCTCGGTCGACCGGGTCCGCGCTCGGGCCGTGGGGGCCGGGGCGAACTGCTCGTTCCCCGGTCCGTCGTAGACGTTCTCCCGGGCCGTGGCCGCGGCCACGAGGGTCTCGAAGTCACCGCCGTAAGCCATACGGTCCATGACGGTGCCGACCAGCGAGGTGTCTTCCTCGAGGTTGCGCACCAGGCCCGTGTCCGGGTCGGTGAGGGCCTCGGCCACCCGCTGGACGTACTCGGGGTTGACCCGCACGTTGAAGCCGTCGGGGGCTTCGTAGAAGGTCTGGAACTGTTCGGCCCACTCCGCGGTGCTCACCTGCACCGGCTCGCCCTCGACAAACTCGGGCTTCCACTGCCCAACGCCGACGTGCTCGAGCTTTCGACCCCGCCACAGATCACGCCCCGGGCCCTGGAGCATCTCGTACTTGTGCCGGGCCTCGGCCGCGTCGTGCTTGGCCTGGAGAATCGACTGCGTCACCGGGTAGGTGACCTCGAGGACGGCCTTGAGGTCCTCCCCCCTCAGCGCGCGCACCGCCCGCTGGCTGTAGGAGCCGCCGAGGCCGGTGCCGTGGGCCTTGATCGCCGTGGCGAACATCGATGCCTCCTGGTCGACCTTCGTGATGCCCGGCTCCCCGTGGTCGACGTCGTGCCAGTCACCGGCGTCGTCGACCTGCAGACCGAACTTCTCGGCGTAAGAGGCCAGTTTCCCGAGGCTGCCCTTGGCCCCGGTGTCGACGCAGACGGCCTTAACGCTCTCGACGTGGTTGTAGGCGCTGGAGAAGTCCAGGGCCGAGCCGAACTCGCGTGACTGGGCACTGCGGTAGAGGTTGGAGAGCTGTTCGGTGACGTCGAGGCGGCGGGCGGCGATCGACTCGGCCGACTCTCCGCCGCGCTCGGCGGCCAGCAGCAGGTTCGCCTCCGACCTCAAGATGTTGAACTCCTCGGCCAGCTTTGGAGCCTTCGACACCGCGACCTGGGTGTCGAGCGCGACGTGCATGGCCAGTGGGTGCGCCCCATCAGGGTCGACGACGCCGGTGTCGAGCAGGTTCGCTGGCACCGAGAACTTGGCCATCGCCTCATCCTTGGCCGCCTGCGAGTGGAGCTTGACCACCGCCACGGCGTCGCCGTCGAAGTCGCCGTCGAAGCACTTGTCCATCACTGGGTTGATCGCCGCGCCGGTCAGCCGCTCGTCGAGAGCCACGCGCAGGTAGCGCACGCCCGAGTCGCGCAAGACAGGGTCGCGCCAGACCAGGGCGTAATCGTCCTCTTCTAGGCCGAGCCGGGCTGCCTTGTCCGGCGACAGCGCCACCTGGTCGATGTCCAGCCTGGGGTCGGCCGTCCACACCATCGTCGCCGAGTCCGACAGCCGCGAAGCCATCAACCCGGTCTTGAAGACGTTGTTCTTACCGGTGAGTACCCGCGAGGTTACGTCGGTGGTGATCGCTTCGAAGGAGCGCTGGGCCCGCTGGACGGTCGTTGACATGTCCGCCAGCAGCTTGGTGCGCTTGTTGTTGGTGAGTTGCTCGTTCGCGAGCTTCTCCTGCATGAACCGGTACCGGCAGGACTCGACGAAGACCTGCTGGTAGGACCGGGTGTAGTCGTGCATCACCGAGGTTCCGTCATCGAACTCCTGGCCGCTGCGCAGGTGCGAGGAGAGCACGGGCAGCTTCCAGCTGGTCGCCGAGGCCTGTTCGGTCTGCTCACCGGTGGGGAAGGTCAGGGCGAAGGGCAACTCGAGGTCGCCCCCGCGGTCGCCGATGAGGTCGCCGAAGGACTTGCGCATCGCTGCGGTGTTCAGCCCTGGCGTCCGGGTCGATCTGCCTGGCTTAGTGCGGACGAGCTCGGGCATCGGGATGAACCGGCGCGCCGACGACTCCTCGCCGGGCTCGGCCTGGCCGACCACCCGCAACGCTCCGTCGGCGTCCATGTCGAGGCCCGCCACCCGCAGGTACTCGCGCACGTTCGACTCCGGGCCGGTGTTGTGCCCGTAGAACTCCCGCATGATCGCCGGGCAGCCCTTCGACCCCAGCGCCCATGCGAGCTGACTTGAGGCCTTACGGCCGTGTCCGGCCTGGATCGCCTCGTCGTCGTAGATCTTCGTCTTTTCGTCAACGGCCATGTGGGTGACCACGAAGCGCATCTGGCCGACACCAGCCTCGGCCGCAACGCTCGAGAACTCGCTGAGCTCTTTCCCGCGCATCGCCGGAGCCTTCAGCGTCTCGAGGTCGCCGGCCATGAGCTCTCGGGCCGATCCTGCGTTGCGGCGCGAGATTAGCGAGAACGGGCTCATCACCACGTCCATCTGCGGGTTCTCGCGGAACCAGGCGACCTCCTCGGCGATGCCCTGTGACTCGGCGTCCTCGATACTCATCGACCGATCGACGACGAGCGAGACTACGCCCTTGTTGCCGTGCAGGTCGGAGAGTTTGTCGCCGACGACGAGGGGGCGCAGCTGGCCTTTGGCACCGCGGATCTGGTGGGCCGCGGCGAACTCCTGGGACACGACGATCGGGTCGTCGGCCGTCCAGCCGCCGAAGGTCATCATCGCCGTGCCCGCAGGCTCGGTCACCTTTGACGACTGCATGATCGTCGAGGCCGTCATCTGCTGGCGGTCGAAGGGGTCGTATCTCAGAGTCTCCAGCTCGGGCCGGGTCATGAGTGGGGCGCGGGCACCGGTGAGGGTTTCTGGGTCGCCGGGTACGATCGAGCCGTCGGGGGAGACCTCAGCGTCGGTCGTGAGGTAGCGGACGATGCCCTGGTTGGTCGCCCCGCCGGTCATCACGGGGTCGAAGTAGCCCTTTGGCGCGGGGACGCGGTTAGCGCCGGTGCCAGTGAGCACCGTCATGTTCCGCCCGCCGGTGAGTGTCCAGGCGTCGAAGTGGTTGTCGTCGGCCGGGTCGGTGCGGTCCCGCCCGGCCCGGTACTCGGCGTAGATGGTCGAGCCGGCCTTGACCTCGTTGCTGTAGCGGATCCGTTTCGTCTCGGTCGCCAGGATTGTCTCGATCCACGGGTCCACGCGGGAGCTGACCTCGCCAGTGGCGGGGTCGATGCTCAGCTCGGTGGCCCGCTCGATGAAGTCGGTTGGGTACTTGGTGCCGTAGAGCTGTGAGTAGACACCGTTGAGACTCGCTGGCTCGCCGACCTCGCTGCGGGTGGCCACGAGGTCGCCGGCGATCTGGTGGGCGATGCGCTCGTGGACGAGCTGTTCGTAGCCGCGCAGCACCGTGCGCTCCTCGACCGAGGTCGGCCGCTGCCCTGGCGTCGGGGCCCGAATTCGCGCCTGGTAGCCAGGCACGATGAGCGCGTTCTCGCCGGAGGCGAACTGCGTGACGATCTCGCCGTGGTCGCCGACGTCGAAGACCTGCCCGATCTGGCCCGAGACCTGTACCCGTGACCCGCTGCGGCGCTGCTTCTCGGCGGTGTAGGAGATCACGCCCTTGTCGTCGATGAGGATCGGGCCGGGCGCGGTGCCCGAGCGGGCCAGCGAGTCGTGGACGGTCGTGCCGACGCGCTGGATGAACTCCGATGGGTGAGCCTCGATCGGCACGGCCGTCTCGGCGTTGAAACGGACCATCCGGTCTTTGAACCGTGTGGTCTGGAAGCCGGTGCCCATCATCTCGGCTGGATCGATCTCGGCCCGGCGCAGCGCCGCGGCGAGGTTGTCGAGGTTGGACCACTGGCCGGCCGAGCTGGTCATGTACTTGGCCACTCGGCTCGGGTCGAAGCGCTGGTCGACCCACTCGCCGTCGATCTGGTGGGTCTCGGCCTCCCAGGTGCCGATGAGTTCGAAGGGCACGTCGGCCGCGTGGTCGCGGATGATCTCCTCGGGCGAGCCACCGTAGACGAGGTTGCCCAGGCCAGCTTCGGCGGACTCGCCAATGGCTTCGAGCCTGTCGGCGTACATCTCCTCGGTCGCACCCGGTCGCAGAAGCGAGGTCTGTTCGCCGGTGAGCACGTCCCAGTAGGAGCGCTGGATCGCGGCGACCTCGGCGTCGGCTGAGTACTCCGGGGGTTCGAACTCGATGAGGTTGAGACCTTGGGAGCGCTGGGCGTGGAACGAGTGGATGATGCCCTCGACGTCCAGGGCCGACTGCAGGTTCACCCGCGCCGACTCCACAGCCGCCCGGCCGTAGGCCTCGGCCGCCTCGGTGTCGACGAAGTAGGTCGGCAGTGTCCGCGAGGTGTTCTCCCGCCGCAGCAGGACCTTCGAGCCCGGGCCGCGCGCGTAGTTGTCGACGACGAACATCGACTCCTTGTCGGTGTAGTAGGCATCGGGGACCTCGACGGGGCCCGAGCGGCTCGACTCCGTGTACGTGGCGCCCAGCACCCCGGCAGTTGCTCCCGGGATGTCTTTGCGCCCGACGGCCTGCCCCTGGGCGAAGCGCAGTAGGGCGACGGCATCGTCGGGGCTGGCCGAGTGCAGGGCCACGCCGCCGTTGACCCAGTGGTTGGTGCTGTAGCGCGAGACCAGGCCGTTGTCGTAGATGCGGGCCCCGGCGAAGTCCTCGGATTCTCGGGATTCGGTGAGGCGGATCTCCAGGCCCGTGTCCGCCAGGACGGCCTTGATCTGGCCGGGGTTGATGTCGCGGACGACCTCGTAGGCGGTGCCCTGGGCCTTGAGCTCGTCGAGCACGGCCACGGAGCGGGCCATGGCGGCCTGGGACATGAAGCGGTTGCGGTCGATGCGCCCGGTGTGCGGATCCCGTCCGCCGTCGAGGACCCAGCCGCGGACCTGGTTGTACTCGGCCTCGCTCATCTTGTCCATGAGGGCGGTCAGCCCTGAGGCGTCGTCGTAGGTCATCGCCCGACCGGCCTCGACGGCCTTGCCGTCGTCGATGCGCCACAGCATCGCGTTGCCGTGCTGTGGGGCCGCGACTCGGTCGACCTTGCCGCCGGTCATCTTCGTCACGGCCTCGTCGGGCAGGTAGGACAGCGCGGTGCCCCCACGCTTGATCGTCGCCCGCTCGGCCCACTCGGGGTCGTAGGGGCTGATCGGTAGCCGCGCCGACTTCGGGTTCGTCTCGCCGCCGACGCCGGTGGCCCGGCTGAAGTCCCGTTGCAGCGCTCGGTAGCGCTCGTCGGCAGCGGAGTGGTCGCCGAACTGGGGCTCGTAGTCGCGCACCGACTCGCTCAGTGCCTGATCGATGGCGCTCAGGCAGTCCCGGATGCCCAGCTTGGGATGGGCCAGGCGCTGGGCCGTCGCTGGCAGGCCCTCTGCCTCGGGGATCCCCGGGAGCCCGGCGAGGATTCCGTCGACCCGGGACCGGATGGCTCTGGCCTGGGAGATCGGCACGATCTCCGACGTCTGCTCGCGGGCGTGGTCGATGGCCTGGTGGAAGACGAATTCGTAGAAGTACCTCCGCAGGCCGTGCGCGGACTTCATGTCTCTGCCTCCTCTGGGGCTACGGGTTACATGGTCATGTATAGTCCATTCGACTAACCATTGACAATCATAAGTGGCTGATTTGAATAGACATGTCAGTCATCATTGATCGCCGATTCCTGTAAGCCCCAGAGACGACCGAACGCCCCCGGCCGCGTCCAGCCCGGGAGCGCCCCCTTATCGACACCGCGCTACGCCGGATGGGTCTCCTGGCGCATCTCGACGGCCATGGCCCGGTCGAACGCCCCGTCGGCGAGCACTTCCCACGACTCCAGTGAAGCGAGGTACTGGTAGAAGGCCGCGTGAATCTTCACCGTCGCCAGGCTGCGCAGGTCTTCCTCGGTCAGCTCCTGCTCAGCGAAGGCCCTGGAGTCCTCGTCATCGAGATGACCGTTGATCCGCTGGGCCGCCTCGGAGTACGTCGCCGAGCGCATCGGCGAAATGTAGACCACCGACCCGTCGGCGCTGCGCAGCTCACCGTCACCGCCAACCGAGAAGTGCTCGTCATCGTGCTGCATCTCGAGCATCACGTGCTTGTAGGCCTCGGCCAGCGGCACATCGAGCGTCTTGAGCTTGGCCACACCGTTGCGGTGGACGAGCATCTCCCTGCTCACCAGCCCCTCGGCGTAGATGCGCTCCTCACGCCTGGACTCGTCGGCCTCGAGGTCGTGGAC
The DNA here is from genome assembly GCF_024134545.1 of Nocardiopsis exhalans. Classification (GTDB taxonomy): domain Bacteria; phylum Actinomycetota; class Actinomycetes; order Streptosporangiales; family Streptosporangiaceae; genus Nocardiopsis; species Nocardiopsis exhalans. Next base: position 4,866,737 of record NZ_CP099837.1, on the reverse strand, counting down.
CTCGGCGGCCAACTCGACGTTCTCGACGAACAGATCATCGTCGATCATGATCGAGGCTTCGTAGTCGTCCGGGTCCATCATCACCGCCGCATCGGGGCCCAGGCCCTCGTCCTTGGCCGCCAGGCCGCGGATAATCTCCATGACCTCGTCGGCGTAGAGGTCGGGGTCGAGCCGGGCGATCTCGATGTCCTCATAGCCGTAAGCGTCCTGGTACTGCTGCTTGGCCTCACCGGCCCACATCGCCTGGGCGATCCGCTTGTCGAGCAGCTTCTTGAAGTCCGGCTGATTGAGCTTGACGTCGAAATCGACGGCCGTCGACAGAGTCGGGATCGTCTGCAGTGTGTACTCGTCGTGGCCGGCGTGGCGGATCGTATTCTTGAATAGCCGCCAGCTCATCGGCAGGATCGTCTCGTTGCGGTTCCACACCGGCGCGTCGCCGGCGCGAAAGACGATGCTGTTGCGCTCGGGGATGAAGTACATGTCGTTGAACTTGATGAGCGGCTCCTCTTGTGTGCTCATCGTGTACGACACGGCCCCCTGCGTCTTGCCACCGATGACCTTGTTCATGTCCTGCGTGATCTGCTTGGAGTCGCGGTAGACCCGGTGGGTCTTGCCGCTCATCTTCTCCAGCGTCTCGAGCATCGAGTCGTCCGTGCTCTTGAGGAAGATGATGTTGGAGGTGTTGTGCGTGGGCAGATAATCGTCCGTGATGTAGAGGTGGCGCTCATCGGCAACGCGGATGCACTGCACCTCGTCATCGCGCAGATACTCCACCGATACGACCCGGTCGCCCGAGGTGTCCGTCCGGTCCTTCCAGAGGTCGGCCTTGCGCGCCAGCAGGAACGGGTTGACCTCCGGCAGCCGGATGTTCTGCACCCGGTAGGCCGGGCGGGCCCGCTTCTTCTCCCTCTGGTTCGGCGAGGTGGAGAGGACCTCGTTCTTCACGTTGATCGCCCCGCGGCCACCGAGAGAACGGATCACGCTCTGCACCCCACCGGCAAGCTCGGGACTGGAGGAGACGAACTCCATTTCCCCGGTCTGGCCAATCGTGCCGTCGGTGTCCATCAGACCGCGCAGCAGATCCTTCCGCTGATCGAGGGAGGAGTACAGGTAGACCTCAGGGATCGACTTCTCCCAGGAGCGCTTGCCCACCAGGTCCAGCTCGCGCAGACCCTCAGCCAGGCCGTTGATCCGATACCCGATGCCGTCCCTGCGCTCACCGTGCACAGTGTCCTCGACCACGGTGTAGCCACGACGACGGATCTCAGCCACGATCCCCTCATCGGCCGAGGTGAACTTCACGACGCCGTTCTCCTGCACATGACCGTCGCCAAGCACAGCGCCGAGCACGTACGGGTCGATCGGCAGATCAGCGCCCCGGTAGGGCACCGCCGTGATACGCGGCAGGCTGATTTTCTGACCTGCCTCGATACGCTCACGCAGCGTGTCGGTGTCAATCGTCTCCTGCACCCGCTCACAGGTCTTGCCGCCGGGACCGGTGCCCACGGTCCGCCCATCGACCTCGGTGAAGCTCGACTTCCAGCGCTCCACGGTCCACAAGTGCTCGCCGCACGCCTCGGCCGAGGAACCGTCAGCGGTCGTGACGCGGTAGACCGGACGGACGCCCTTGGGGTAGACACCCGTGACCTCAGTGGACGTGCCGAACGGGGTCAGCACCGCATCGCCGACCTTCGTGTCACCCATGCGCTGCCAGCCGTCCGGCGTAGCGATGAGTGCGTCGAACGGCTGCGCGTTACCCTGCACGATCTTGTCCACGGAGTCCCCATAGACATCGCGCAGCTGCTGGAGAGTCTGCAGGATGAGCGTGAACTGCTGCTCCTGGCCCAGCCCGATGGACAGCATCGTTTGGAAGCTCTGAATGCCCTCGCCATCGCTGGACAGGTTGCCGAGCTCGTCGAGCATGAACCGGGTCTTGTACAGCGGCTTCTGGTTGCTCTTGGTCATGTAGCTCTTGTCGAAGTTGAGGTCGACGAGCTGCTTGATGAGGATGAGCACGATCTGGGCGTACTTGGTCAGGTGCGGCGGCGTCACCAGGAACACCGCCTTGGTCTTCTCCGAGTACCGCACCATCGTCTGCTGGATCGCCCGCGCCCTGCCCTGGATCCGCTCGGGCACGACCGAGTCAGCCAGATTGAGCTTGTCCTGGGGGTACTCCGTGTTCGACGGCTCGAACGACAGGATCGTCCCGTCGGCCTTGCCGCCCTCCCTCGCCGGGCGCAGTTCGCGGATGACGCCGTCCTTGACGATCTTTTCGCCGGTGACCTGCTCTTTCACGAAGTGTCGGCCGTTGAGCGAGAGTTGGTAGCTTTTCTTGAAGTGGAAGTAGAAGGTGCGCACCAGCATCTGCTTCTCGGCGTCGACGAGCTCGAGCTTGACCCAGGCCTCGTCAGTGGGGAACTTCCCCTCGAAGTAGTACCGGGCCCAACCCTCAGGCGTGACGACGTCCTGATGGTCGAAGTCCTTGCCCAGCGACTCAGAGAACATCGGGTCGGAATAGGCCGACCACTTCGCCAGCATCTCGCGCATGAGATTGTCGCGCTTGAGGTAGTTCTGCGAGAACCGCACGCCCATCCGCCGCGGGAAGGACAGACTGCCGAAGTCCGTCGTTTGTGACGGCCGACCCGAGGTCAGACGCGAAATCGTCGGATCGGAGAAGAACGACATCGCGGTCAGAGCGATGCCGTAGACACTCGCGATCATCTTCTCGGCCCCCGCCATCGCGCGCAGCGCGTTGTCGGCGTTGCCGATGAGGGTGCGCACCGTGTTCGTCGGCAAGGCCGCAGTGGCGTTGAAGTACAGCGTGAGCATGTCCTGCTCGGGCTTGCCCTCCCACAGCGGCGACTGCGCCTCCACCCGGCGCTGCTCGGCCTGCAGGCCCTCCTCGTCGTTGTCGAACTCGCCCTTCTTCACCCGCTTCTCGAGCTCGGCCTCGGGGTTCTTCATCTTCTTCGAGGTCAGCTGGACGAACATCTGGTAGCAGTTGTACAGCGTGACCTTGCCCCACATCTCGTCGAGGCGCTGCTCGAGGACCTCCGGAGGCATGTCGGTGACCACCGCGTACTCGCGCAGTTCACGCTCCTCCTCCATGTAGACGTCGATGAGGCCGTAGGCCGCGCGTTTGAATGAGTTGCCGGCGGCCTTGGGCCACACCGGGTCCTCCCCGCCGGAGACGGGGAAGAAGACGTCGCCGATGTTCTCCACATACTGGGCGCACTTGGTCGAGTCGCCCTCGCGGGCGGCGTCGGCGGCCATGCCCAGCGGGTTGTAGATGTTCGTCTTCACCGGGTTGATGAGGTTGAACTGGACCGGCTCGAACCCGCGCATGACGAAGGGCACGTAGTTCTTGACCAGCAGCTCGCCCTTGGGGTCATTGATGATCATGTTCGACGGCCGCTTCTCCCGGCTCCACATGTCCAGGGTCGGCTCGATGATCGTCTGGCCCTTGCCGCCTCGGGTGATCGCCAGGACCATGGTGTTCACCGGAGCGGTGTCGACGATGTAGGCGCCGGCCGGGCGCTGGACCTCGTAGTCGGGGAATGTCCAGTCGTCCATGATGAGGTCGGCGACGGTCTTGTATTTCCCGAGTTTCTCCCGCGCCTTGCCGTCCGGGTTGTACGGGATGACGGTGGTGTCGAAGCGCTTCCGCAGCGGCTTGCCGTCGCTGCCCTTGACGTCGGGGACGCCGGAAGCCTCGAACAGAGCCTTGCCGAAGTCCTCGTCGATGAGCGGGACGGTCCGGGTCTTGACGTTGCCGTCGGTGTCCTCAAGGGGGTCGCCGGCGTAGTAGAGAATCTCGCCGTCCTCGTCGATGATGTCGTCCTCGGCGCGCTCGACGAGATCAACGGTACCCAGGCCCTTCTTCTTGAGCATGGTGTGGCTGATGACTGACGAGACCTGCACGGCCGAATGCGCACCGGTGTCGGGGAAGTAGTCGAACTTCTCCATGATCTCTTCGGGCAGCGCGATGTGCTGGTCGTTCTGGTGCTGGTTGATGTCGTCGGTGTCGTGCATGAGGTTCTCGGCGCTGACCCGTCGGGTCACCAGGGTCGAGATGACCAGGGCCACGGCCAGTCCCGTGCCCACCGTTATAAACAGCTTGAAGCCGGTCACGGTTGCCAGTTGGGCCCTGATGGTCGTTGTCGCGGGCTCATCGGTGCCCCTCGTCTCGTACTCGCCCTGGTACCAGTCCGGCTTCGGTACCTCTTCGGCGCTGCCGTAGCACTTCCCGCCGGGGGATGGCGATCCGGTCTCGTCGGTCTGCTTGTAGCAGGTCACCGATTTTCCGCCCTCGCTGACCTGGGTCTTGACGTAGTAGGGCTGTTCGGCCGGAACGCCTGTGCTGAACCCGCCCAGGGCGCCGGAGATGCCGATGAAGAGGGTGGTCAGGATCGAGTAGACCAGCCATGCCAGCGCGAAGACGGCGGTGCCGGTGATAGCCGCCCCGATGAATCCAGGGGTGCGCGAGCGCCGGGTGCCCAGTGTCGACCGGTCGAGCTGCTGGTCACCGTGTACGTCCCTGTTGCTCAGCGTCTCGTCCGGCCGCCTGGCCCTGATCTTTTCCCAGGTGGAGGCGGTGGGCCGCTTGGCCCGCAGCGCTTTCAGTCCCATGGCGTGCGAATCCTGTCCTGCGTTCTCGGATGCCCTTCTGATGCCGACAGCGGTGCTCCGGGTGGACCGGGCACCGCCGTGGCTTTCCGTTCCATGTGCTTCGTCGCCCCTGCCCTCAGTTGGTCACGAGCGTGCCTACGATGAATCCGGTCCCCAGGCCGAGGATCACGCCGCCGACGATGATGCTCAGGATGAGCCAGCTCGCGTGCCGCTGAAGCACCGCGAAGCGCTCGAGGTTCTTGTCGGCGGCGTCCCGATCGGCCATGACTGCCTGCAGACGTCGCTCGGCGAACTCCGTGGCACGGTTCTCGATCGCCGCATTCTCCTCGCGCAGGGCCTGGACCTGCTTGGTCAACGTCTCGGTCTTGGCTCGCTCCACCGACAAGTCCTTGCCCCACTCGGCGTCGCGCTCCTTGATCTTCGTGATCGCCGCCTGGTGGGCGAGGTCGAGCTCTTCCTCGGCCCGGCGAATCCGGTCGGCGTGCTCGGCCCGCTGGGCCTCGAGCGCGACGGCATGCTCAGACCGGGCCGCAGCCAGCTCGTCGGAGCGCGCTAGCTGCTCGGCCAGGGCCTCGGTCCGGGCGATGTCATCGCCCCGGTGATCGGCGATGATTCGACCGATCTCGTCCTTCCAGCGGTCCAGACGATCCTGCTCTGCAGCGAGGTTCTCGCTCTGCCGCTCGGCGAGCACCTTGAAAATCTGCGTCTGGCCGACCTGGAGCTTGAGGCTGGCGTCGTTGCGCCTGATCCGCAAGATCTCCTGTAGATCGTGGGTGTAAGCGTTGCTCATCTCCCGATCGATCTCGACGACCGCATCGGCCTGGTGCCTCTCAACCCGGGCCTTGTTACGTTCCCGGTAGTGGGCCTCGGCATCCTTCGCGGCCTTCTCCGCGAGCACCTTCACGTGCTCCTCGTAGTCGGTGACGATCCGGGCCTTGGCCTTGCGGACCTTCTCGTCCTTCTCCGAGACCCTCTCGGCATGCTTGGCCTCGATGCTGTCCATGAGCTGCTTGTAGCGGCTGTCCTCGCGATCGGTGGCCACCACGCGGATGACCTGCTCGATGTGCGTGGACATGAGATTGACGTAGAGGGCCCGCAGCTCGTCCTCGTGCTGATAGCGCAGACCGGCCAGGTCGGCGTTGGCCTGCCGATTGAGCTGGGCGACCTGGTCGCCCAGCCACTCGCTCGCGCCCTCGGGCACCTCGAGCTGGACAGCCGGGGCGCCGATCGAGAACGTGTGGTTGAACTCGTCGAGTCGGATACCCAGATCCAGATCCTCGGGCAGGAAGCGCCGAGCCAGACCGTCGCGGACGGTCTCTTGGTCGTCGGCGTAGACGCCCTCGGTTGCCTCGGCAGACATCGGCTCGTCCACGGCGGTGTCGTCTTCGTCGATCTCTTCGATGCCGAAGCCCTCGCCCCCGGGGCCCTCCGTCGCCACGGAGGCTTCGGAGACCGGTGCGGGCTCGCCGATCGGCTCTGGCTCGGGGACCTGGAGGTCGGGTTCCTCGTCGGTGTCCAGGTCGTCGAAGACCGGCTCGTCATCATCGTCATCAGTTGGGGAGTCGTCCTCGTCCAACGGAGCGAAGATCTCGTCGCCGTCCGCCGGCTGCGTCGGATCAGAGGCCGCGGCATCGGTGGGGTTGGCGCCCGACAGCCCCGAATGGTCGGCCCAGGCCTGCCCTCCCACCGCCTGCTCGAGGCTGAGGGTGCCAGCGGCGACCTGCTGCGTCTGGGGGAAGGTCGCATCACCGACGAACTCGACGTGCAGGTCCCCCTCGCCGCTCTCCCAGACCACGGCCCAGGAGTACTCAGCTTCTGTGAGCAGCGAGTACTCGTCCATCCGCTGGAGCGTGGAGGCGGTTGGAATGATGCCGAAGACCTCTTCAGCGAGCATCTCTGCGGTGGCGACGGTCTCGATCGCGTCATTCTCGATGAGCTTGATGATCGAGCCCTTAGCCTCGTCACGGCTCTGACGGCGACTGAGCCCGCCGACGGCCTCAGAGGACAGGCCGAGCATCACCCAAGCGGTCCCGGAGGGGAAGGCGAACTTCTCGTTCTTCTTGAGCAGGTCCACGACCCCCGCCGTCGCGGTCTCGTGTACGACCGAGGACAGCAGTTCGTCCGGCTTCTTCTTGCGCTCTTTCTTGCGTCTGGCCGCCGTCATGCCCGGAATGGCCATGGATGTCGATCCCCTCACTGGACGAAACACAGTTCGACTGGTTTATTAACGATCCTATCGCTCGTGCCAGTCAATGAACAATGAAAGATGCATTGAATAGTGTCATTGGATGGGTGGCGTTCTGCTGTGCGTGGCCCCGAGCCGCACCCTTGATGGGTCGGTCAGCCACACCCTGAACGGCCCCGCCCACACCCTGCACCTGCACGAGAGCCAGCCGCCGAGGCCATCTCCCTGGCTGTCCACCGCGAGAGTCCCTGCACCGCCGAACAACACGGCTTCCTGTGGCACGCCCACGACGCATGCGACGACTTCACCATCGATCGCGAGTGGCTCAGGTCACGCTTGCGAGGTGTCACGAAGCACCGCTCTGAGGGGTCCCCCTTGGGGAGCCGTCCTCACCGAACGCTCCACAACCATCAGTGCCGACAAGGAAGGTAAAAGCATGAGTGCACTTGACGCCCCCAGGCCGCTCCAGAGGGAGATCGAGGCTCTCTACAGCCGAGTCGCTCGTGAGACAGAGGACAAGTGGGTCCGCCAGCTGGTGGGCGTCGACCGGCCGGTGTCCGAGCAGGAGGCTGAACAGGCCCTGGAAGATCTGTTTGCCCGCTGGGCAGGCCTGGCCCACGCTCGCAGGTCCACCGGGGAGGAGTAGACCTCACACATGGAAACGACCAGCCCTCACGGTGAACACCGTGAGGGCTGGTCGCTTCACGTGGCACGACTGCCTCGCCGGCCTCAGGTAAAAGGGAGGCAAGACGCCGACCTACGAAATTCAGCCTCGATGGGCGCTGACGACGATGCGCGCATCGGACTTGAGCAGGCGCTTGTGGTCGCTGACGAGCTTCCCTGCGACCTCGACCCGGACCCGTCGTTCGGCGGGGTGCTCGTTGATGAACGTCGCGATGCTAGTGGTCACCTCGTCGGTGAGCTTAGCGACCGCGGCGCGTGCGCCGCCAGCATCAGAGTCCGACTCGCCTTTGTCTTCGACGAGGTATTGCAACACCTTCTTGGAGACATCGACCCGCACGTTGTGTTTGACGGCGACCTCTTGGACGACCCCGCGCAACTTGCCAGCGACGATCTTCTTCTGGGTCTCCTCGGACAGTGGCTGGAAGGGCACGATCGCGTCAATGCGGCCCAGCAGCTCGGGTGGGAAACGGTTGCCTCCGGTCGTCTGCGAGATGGAGCGCCGGATGAGCTTCTGATACTCGACAAGGTTCTCGCCGGAACCGGTGTCAGAGGAGGCGTAGTTGGCGATCGTCTTGTAGATCTCAGAGCCTGCGTTGGTGGTGAGCACGATGTAGGTGTTGAGGAAACTCACGGTCCGGTTGTTGTCGTCGGAGAGCCGACCGTCGTCGAGAACCTGGAGCAGGATGCGCGTGACGATCGAGTTCGCCTTCTCGATCTCGTCGAAGAGCAGCACGGAGTAGGGCCGGTCCCACACCCGCTTCGTCAGCTCCGAGCGGAATACCGCGTAGGATTCCTCGCTCGCGTACTCGGTCATGTCGAATCGGATGAGGTGTCGCTCGTCGTCGCCGAAGATGAGGTTCGCCAGCTGCTTGACCGTTTCCGTCTTACCAGTGCCTGTACTCCCAGTGAATACAAAGGAAGCTCTCGGCTTGGTCTTGTCATTGAGGTCGGCCACCGACAGCTGCAGGCGACGGGCGAGCATGCCCGTGGCAAGGTCCTGGCTAAACACCCGTTCGTCGAGCTCGGCCTTGATCCTCGCCCCGTCGACGCGGACGTCGACGTTGTTGCCCGTCGACTCCATGATCACGTCGGCGAGCAGCTCGCGGTCCATGGCCCGGCCGGTGATCCGGTGCCAGCCGACCATCGAGTCGAGCACGAGGATCGACTTTCGCGGCTGAGAGCTGGCCGGGATGTAGCGCTGGGTGTACTCGTAGATCTGCTGGAAGATGTGGTCGTCGTAGAACTGGTCGGCGACACCGTAGCGCCCGGCCATCCCCTTGAGGATCTTGACTGTCGTCGCCTGGTCCGGTTGGGAGAGGTTGATGCGCTGGAGGCGCTCGACGAGCGGCTGATTCGACGAGATGTGCTTGTGGAACTCCTCATAAGTCGTCGCCGCGATGATCCGGATCCCGCGCGTGCCCGAGGCCGCCAGCACCGGTTTGATCGCCTCGGTCGCGGCGTCGGAGAGCTGGATGATCTGGTGGAACTCGTCGATGAAGAGCACGAGCTCTTCTTGTTCGACCCGGTGGAACTCCTCGGCCTCGTCGAAGAAGCGCTTGAGCAGGGCGGCCATCTGCTGGCCATCGCCTGCCTCGGCGATCATCCGCGCGGGGTCGACTTCGAGGTAGCGGCGCTGCGAATCCTGGACCGACACCGCTTGGACGAGCGCGGTCTTGCCTGTGCCGGCCTCGGCCAGCAGCAGCACGTTCGACAGCTCGGGCCGCGCCATTCCCGCCATGACCTGCATCTGCTCCCGCTTGCGGCCGACGATCTCGCGCTCGGCCGGCTTGAGGGGGTCCGACAGCTTCGACAGGGTCGGATAGGCCGCATCACGCCTCTCGTCGTTGAACATCTACCGGATCGCCCCCGACCATCTGACTGTTTCAATTGAAACACCAGTAAAAACACTATCGAAATAGGCCATTGTGATTCCTCTATGAAAGGATTCGTGGAGCAACTCCCCGGGGGCCTTTGGGTGGCCCCCAGCCCTGCGCCTCAGTCGCCGTACTCCCGGCCGACGCCCTGCTGGCCCTGGCCCTCGAACCGGTAGTCGTACGTCTCGGAGACCGGCCGACCTGCCGATCGTGTCCGCGATGCGGTGTACGACAGCCACTCGTCGGTCGCCTCGGGCTCGGCCTGGGCGCGGGACCGGTTCGCCATCTCCGCACGCACACCGCAGTAGGCGTCGGTGGCCGCTCCCTTTCTCACCGCGGCGGCGCCCTTGGCCTGCGCATCGAAGGCACGCGCCCGGTCAGCGGCGGTAGCCGCGTCCCTGAAGCTCTCGGACTGGACCGGCTGGCCGACCTTCGAATCCTTGATCCGCTGGCTGATCGGCGGCTTCTTCGTCGGCACTTCCGCGCTGTCCGGCTGGGCCGGCCGCGCCTCGGCCTGCTCGATCTCCCTGGCCCTCCGCACGTCCTTGGCGAGCTTGGCGTTGACCGCGCCCCCGACGACTCCGCCCAGCGGCATCGCCGTGATGAAGGCTCGACCCGGGTTTCCGGCCTTCCTCGCGGTATTGGCCTGACCCACGCTCGCCCCGGCAGCCGCTCCGATCACCGTTCCGACTCCCGTGCCCAGGCCCGGCACGACCGATCCCGCCTTCGCCCCCAGCTTGCTGCCGGTGACCCCGCCCTTGAGGCCCGCCGACAGCATCTGCCTCTCGGTCTCCACCCGCTCGGTCCGCGATGGCTTCTGAGGCCGACCCCGTCCCGAAGCCGGGCTGTAGCCCGGCATGTCCCCGGCCCTCGCCCCTTGGTCCGCTCCCGCCCCGGAGCGTCCGTAGACAGGGACGTCGCCCGTCCTTTCGTCGTGCCTGACTGCGCGCGAGGGCGGGGGAGTCCTCTCATCCCTACCGTAGATGGGCACGCGGCCGGTCTTGGTCTCATGGCGCGCCCCGGTCGCGGGTCCTCCGTAGATCGGCACGTCACCGGTGTCGATTCTTGCCATCGTCTCCACACTCCTTCACTCGCCGAGAACCGGCTTGCACTCATTGGCCACCTGTTGAGGGGCGGTCTCGTCGATCTCGAACTTGTACGGGTAGGTCTAGGACTCCGGGGCCTGCTCGGCTGACGTGGGGTGCACCGAGTCGTCCAGCAAGGCCTTCGCCGCGTCCATCAGTGATGGCATCCCGATCTGTTCGGGTCCTATGTCATGTCTCCTCTCACAGGCATAAACCCTTCGAAATGGGCGAAGGCCCGCATCCCGGGAATACATCCCGGTGCGGACCTTCCGTTCGTGAGCCCGGTCCCGATCAGCCGATCGAGGGCTCCGGCTCGGCGACCGACGCCGCGGGGGCCGGGATCGCTTCGGGCTGGGCGGTCTGCGCCTGCTGGGCCTCGGTGGCCTTCTCGGCCTGACGGGCCTGCTTTGCCGCCTTCATCGACCCGAACTGGTCGTTGAGGGTGTTCGGCCCCATCTTGAAGTCGGACTGGCCGATCTCCTTGTTGGTGTTGATGATCAGGCCGTCCTTGGCCGGCATGACGCTGGCCTTGACCGCGAAGGCCGCGCCGATCGGTTCGCCATCCTTGTTGGTGACGGGCTCGACGTTGGGCCCGGCGGCGGCCTTGATCTTCTCGAACTGGTCCATCGAGTAGCCTGCGCCGTTGTTGTGATAGGTCTTGCCGTCGCGCTCCTGCTTCCGCGAGACCAGGTGGAGGTTGCTCTGGCCGGGGCCGCGAGGGTCCCTGTGGTCGACCATCGCGTCGAGGAACTGGCTCTTGCCGTTCTTGGTGACGTTGTTGAAGTGGGTCTTGACGATGAGGTTGATGTTGGTCATCGCGCCTTCGCCCGGGAGATAAGCCATGATCGTTCCCTTTTATTCAATCCGCCTGTCATCAGGTCGGTCATGATCAGTGACGTCGTCCGAATCGATCAACTTAGTCGCCATCGAACACTTATCACGATAGTACTAAGATAGATCATTGGCAACCATTGAATGATGGTTCTTAGTCTTTTGTTGGGCCCGACCTGGAGGGGGCGTGCTGACGATCCTGGGTGGCATCAGATGGTGCGGCACTCGCTTCGAGTACGGCCTGGTCCACCCGGGCAGTAACCCGCACCGCCAGCTCGGCGTCGAGCGGGGACGCCTTCGACCGGCGTGCCGCCTCGGCCCCCTCCTGCTCCGTCCGCAGCTCGGCGATGCGCGAAGGTAGAACGAACCTGCCCATCTCGGCCCACCCCGCCGACAGCGCCCGCGCCGTGTGCGTCATCGCCGCCACGTCGTCGACGGGCAGCTCGACGATCGTCGCCGACTGATCCGAGCCCTCGAGGTAGTCCATCGCTGCCAAGACCAGCTGCCTCCGAGTCCGTGCTGCGGCCAGGAACGCCCGTCCGGCCCTTTGCCCGACCTCTACGTCGGAGACGAAGTCGTAGCCGAGGTGATGGAGGTCAAGGGCCTTGACCTCCGCGAAGTCGTGGCTGGCTCCCTCGACGATGACTGCCGCGTCGGTGACGGCATCGGCCCTGGTCTCGTCGACGCCGAGCTCGAGAACGAGACCTGAGCCCGACAACCGGCTGCGCAGCTCGGCGACCCGTTCGTCGTAGACCCGCTTCATCGTCGCGATCCGGCCGTCGAGGACGGCCCGCCCAGCCCTGCCCTGGGTCAGGTGCCGCCCCCCGGGCTGGTCGTAGACCTGCCGACCGATCCGCTCAGCCTCCTCGCCGTCCTTCATCCGCGCCAGCGAGGCGTCGGCGCGCAGGCCCATCAGAGACAGGAGTCGGGCACCGTAGTCGGAGAGGGCCTGCTGCTCCTCGTGCCAGGCGCTGGAATCGGCGAGGAAGGGCAGGAAGTGCTGGTACTTGGCCATCACCTGCTCGTGCCAGCGCTGCTCGAAGCGGTAGTGGTCGTAGAGGGGGCGCGAGTGTGCTGCGGCGACGTCGGCGGCGTCCGAGCGCTCCCAGCGCAGGGCGAGCCTGCGGTTGTGCTCGGCCTGGCGGCGGTGGTGGGCCAGGCGCGAGGAATAGCTGCGCAGACGGAAGCCGAAGAAGATGAGGTCGTCAGCCCTTTCGCCCTGGGCCTGCTCGTCGGCGGCAGCGACGGCCATGCGCTCGTAGTCCATCCCCATGAGCTCGAGCATCGGGGTGCGCACCGTCAGCTCCTCGGCGGACATGGTTCGCAGCAGCTGGTAGACGCCGTTGACGGCGCGCTCGACGATCTGGGATCGACCTCGGTTGATGAGCGCCTGCCACTGCTTGGTCGACAAGTCCTCGTTGGCCCGTCGGTGGTCGGCGTAGTCGCGGATGCGCTCCATGGCCGCTGGCATCGGCGAGCCGGGGCGGGCCAGCTGCTCGGTTACCAGTTCGGTCACCAGCGCATTGGCCTTGCGCATCGACGCCGCCCTTGACCCGGCTCGCCACAGGCTCCGGTCGACCGGCAGGCAGGCGAGGACGAACTGCGGCAGGGCCTCGGTCCGGATCCGGTCGTGGGCCCAGCGCTTGATGTAGGTCGTGACATTGCGCCGCTCATAGCCGACCGCGCTGGACAGGTGGGCCACGGGCTGCTTCTCGTCGAGCCAGGCGTCGATGCCCCGGCGCAGGCGGGCCTTGTGCCGGTCGAGCAGCTTGCCTTTTTGCGTGCCGTCCTTGGCCCGCCGCCCCGGGCCGGCGTCGACCATGGCCAGGTGGCAGTGGACGTGCTCGGTGTCGACCTGCACGACCCCGACGTAGCGGAGGTCGTCGTAGCCGCCGGTGCCCGAGGCCATCCTCTCGAGCCCGTGTATGATCGCCATCCGCAGCTTCATCTGGTCGAGATGGCCGCGGTAGTCGCCGGCCTTCTCACAGTGGAAGTCGGGATCGACGATGCCGTGGCGCTTGAGATAGGCCTCGTCGAAGGACAGCACGGTCTTCATCACCGTGTGCCCGCCCTCGAAGAGGCGCTGGATGTCGGCGCTGGCGGACTCCAGCTGCTCGTCGGACAGCGACACCGAGCCGTAGCCGAAGGCCACACCCCCATCTCCCTGGGCCTGGCGCATCTCGTACTTCGCCTCCCGGCGCGAGGGCATCCGCTCCACCGCCGAGTCGCGCGCCATGTAGCGCAGGATGAAGTCGTCGGTGCGCAGGCGCTGGATCGGTGCCAGGGACTCGGTCGCCCCTTCTCGGGCCATGTACCGGGTCACATACGCCCCCGGCGTCCCCCCGCGCGAGCCCTTACCTCCGGGCAGGGGGACGCTGAACTCGTTGACCACGACGATGTCCGTCTTCAGTGGCATGGCACTGGGCCCCCTTGTTGGGACCAGCCCCGGCCTGCGAATGAAGTCCACGTGTTCCGGGGCTGGTCGGTCTGGTGTAGCGCCCGTGCGAGCCTCAGTACTCCCGTCCGTCCTCGTTCGACGCCTGATCGAGCTCGGCGGCGCGGGCGGCGACCTCGGCCTTGCGTCGCTCGAGCGAGGACGGGCCAGTCGAGGGGAAGACCTCGTCGCCGAAGCCGAAGTCGACGTCTCCCGGGTCCGCCTCGACGGCCGGCCCACGCACCGGCGACGGGACCGTCCGCCCGGCCCTTTCCCGGTCGCCGTCCCTCTCGTCCTCGTCGCTCTCGACCAGCGAGGACGCCACCTGCTGGGCATAGAGGTGCTCGGGCGTGCCCTCCTCTGCAGCCAGTCCGGCCTGGAACGCCTGGCGCTCGGCCTCGATGGCGTCCTCGATCTCCTGCCTGCGCCCGGCGAACTCGTCGACGGCCGTGAGGTCGGCGACAGCCTCGCCGACCTCGCGAACGGACTCGACGTCGTAGATGTCCTCGCCGAAAAGGCTGTCGAGCTCGCCGGAGCGGATGTCCACCGTGCGCTTGTCGGCAACCTCGACCCCAGAACGGGAGAAGTCGTCGAAATAGGCGGCCAGGTCGTAGCCGGAGGTCTCCAGGCTGGCGGGCAGGTCGCCGCGACGGTGGACGTGGGCGAAGACGACCGGCCACTGGCCGCCGTCGACACCGAGGTCGGGGGAGAGCACGACCGCGTCGATCTCAGCTGGTAGCTCCCATTCCACACCGGTGACCCGCCCGTCAGGCACGCGGAAGCTGGGCTGGAAGTAGCCCTTCTGAGCCAGGTGGACGAGCTGGGCGTCGTCGAACTCATAGAACACGTCGATCTGCTCCGAGCCGACCGGATACGTCAGCTCGGTCAGCCCGTGGGGCATCCCCTCGGGCAGTGCGATGGTGCGCATCTCGCCGATAGCGTGCAGGTAGGGCCGGTACTTCAGGTCCGGTCCGTGGTGGGCCAGCTCGATCGTGTCGACGAGCACCCCGACCGTGGCCGGGATCCGCTCGAAGCGTTGGGTCTGGACCCCTCTCAGGTTGAGTACGCGCTCGGCCCACACGTCGGCCATCGTCAGCCCTGCAGTCCGCATCATTTCCTCCGCTTCCGTTTCCTCCGCTTGCTTCCACTGCTCGTGGTGGTCTTCTCCCGCCCCGGGCGGGCACGCTCAGGACCGTCGTCTTCGGACTCCAGCTGCGTGCGCATCCGCTCGATCTTTCGTGTCCCGGCCCGCCACAGGGCCCGCATGATCGCGACCTCGCCGATCATGAGCATCCCGACGACGAACAACAGCGGCACCAGCCACACCGCAATGAGGCCGTCGACGCCCACGCCGGGCCCGGCCGCTCCCGACTCCATGTGCAGCCACGCGCCCAGGGCGGGCACGAGCGAGGTGGCGGTCGTGAATATGAGCAGCCAGTCAAAGACGAGGATCGAGGCGCGGATGAACCCGGCCTTGGCCCAGTGCTTCTTCTTTGTCGCCCGCCTCTTGGGCTTGTTCGCCCCCTTGAGGTCGTCGAGCAGTCGCCTGCCCAGGCTCGGGCGGGGCTCCTTGTCCGGCAGTTCCGAGCGGGGTGTGTAGTCCGTCTTCTCGGTATCGACGGTCGTCTCGGTGCGCTCGGCGGTCAGTGTCATCACGTCCTCGCCCTTTTCGTTCTTGGTCGTCTTGGGTGGGCGTCGATCAGTCCTCGCCGTCTCCTGCCGAGGGTTCGGTCGTTGGCTCAGCACTCTCGTCCTTCGTCGCCTGGTCTCCGTCCGCGGCCTCGAGCCCCGCCCGGCTCGCGTTCGAGGCTCGGTAGGCTACGGCCTCGGTGAGCGCGCCATCCTGCTTGGTCGTCGCGGTCACAAAGACGAACTGGGCCCCGCCCTCGTTCGGCTTGAGCCGTGCCAGGGCGGTGTAGCTGTAGTCGAGGCCGCTGATGCCCGCGACCTGGATGTCGAGGTCGGTCAACCGGAAGTGCCGGCCCTCGCCCGTGGCCATCCACTCGGGCAGGAACTCGGTGAGTGTGCGTGAGTCCGGTCCGAGGACGTCCCAGCGGGCATCGAGGCTGATCTGTTCATCGCGCACCGACCTTGACGACGCCGGTGCCTCGGCCAGCGCAAGCACGAAGGTTCTGATGACCCTTTGGTCGCGCTTGATCCTGTCCGCGTCGATCCCGCCGAGCTCGGCGAGCAGCTCGGAGTGCTTGGCTGCCAGCTCGCGCTCGGCCCCCTCCTTGTCCTCGACCAGTCCGGCCTTGATACCCGCGGCCTGCTCGGTCGACGAGGCCTGGTCGCCGGGGCTCAGTGTCATGACCAGGCTGGCCACGGACAGTGCCAGGAGGCTGGCGCAAATGCTGAGGAAGACGGTGTTGGCGCGCTTCTTCATCCATGCGCCCAGGTTCTGCTTCATCCCTGCTTCACCTCCATGACGCGGGCTGCGCCCTGGACCGTCATGCCGGTGCGGACCTCCGAGAAGGTCTGGCCGGTGAGGTCGTAGTCCGCCGACGCCCAGGCGAGCACCGCCGGGTCCTGGCCCTTGGCGGGGTGGCGCTCGATGGCCTGCCAGGTCACCGGGATCATTCCGTCGACCTCGACGGTGGCCGGGGTCGCCGCGATCCACGCGAAGCCTGAGTCGAAGCTGGCGGGGATGCCCACGGCTTCCGGTACCGAGGCGTCGGAGGCGAGCAGGTACCAGGGGTCAAGCGCTGAGGCGTCGACTGAAGGTGTGAACAGGGGAGTGAGGTCGCGGCGGGTCGAGGCCACCAGCACGGGGTCGAGCACGCCGTCGGCAGCCTCGATCCGTGGCGTGAGCTGCCGGTAGTCGTTCTGCAGGGCCGCGACTCGGTCGGCCGCGGCCATCGCCTTGAGGAGTCCGCGCTCGGCGTCTCGGCCCTTGGGCAGCTCTTCAGCGCGGGCCTCGGCGAGGTGGATCTCCTCGCGCAGGTCGAAGATCTCCTTCGTGTCAGCTCTGCTCATTTCAGGACCGTTCGAGCCAGAGGAGCCGAAGGCGAGCACACCAGCGACGAGGGCGATCACGAGCATGATCACTCCGGCCACCACGGCACGGGTGGTCAGCAGCTCTTCGTTGTCCTGCGAACCCTCGTGCGAGGGCTCGTCTCCGTCCGGCCCCGGCTTCACCTTGACTCGCCTGTTGGCGGGCGTGACGAACGTCCGCCGCGGAGCGGCCTCGGCCAGGTCCTCATCGGCGGCGGTCTTCTTCGCCTTTGTTGACGCCATTTATGCCTCGAATCACTCTTTCACTCATTTGCCAAACTAATCGCATGAAGGTCAATCATTTAATGATGGATGGGTGGTCATCGACTCGACTGAGTCCTCTCCGAGGGAGGGGCGCTCGTCAGCGCCGTGACCTCCCCCTCGTCGTCGACGGTGATGCGCAAAAGCATCCGCCTCGTCTCGGTCGGCGTTGTCCCGTCGGAGCCAGGGCGCACGTGGCTCGAGCTCACGTCGATGTCGGCCACCACGGCGTACTCGTAATCCCTGCCGGTGACCCTCATCGGGTCGACGTTGACGTTCTTGCCGAGGGAGAAGACCAGGCCCACGGCGTCGATGTAGTACTGGCTCGTGCCGTCGACGACGGTGCGGGTTGCCGGCGGCATGAACTCGGTGAGGAAAGGGTCCTTCTCGTCGAGGCCAAAGCTGTCGACGAGGTTCGCCCGGGCCGCCTCGTAGGACTGGCCGTCGTGCCAGGTGAAGGCCGTAGCGAGCACATCGTCGATGACCGCCCGGTCGGTAACCAGCCTCGACTTCGTCACTCCGAGGGCCTCGTAGGTGTTGATCTCGGCGGCCTCGTCCTCGGCGGCCCGGGCCGTGGCCAGCCGCCTTTCGAGGCCAGCGATCTCCCTGGACTGGGCGTCGAGCCCGCGGCTGCGCTCCATCTGCTGCAGTCCCGCTCCGACGCACGCGGCCACGAGCACCGTGGCGGTTATGAGCACCCAGAGGTTGCGCCGGAGGAACCCCGGTCGATCAGTCGTCGGCCGCACGCTCACTTCGTCCCCCGTCCTTCTTCGGCGTGATGCTGGACTCGTCGGTGCTCAGGTGCTCGGCGCCGGCGGTGGTGACGACGAGAGCGAAATCGACGAACGTGCCCGTCTCGCCGTCGAAGTCGGCGCTCGCCCACGCCAGTACGTCCTCGGTTTTCGTGTCGGTGCACGTCCACACCGCGTGGGCCATGCTCTCCTCACCCACGACGGGCATCGCCGACTCCACGGCCCAGATCGAGGCGGACTCCGGCGACGGAGTGCGCCCGTCATGGCGGACGTACCAGGCGTAGCGGGGATCGATCGTGCCCGGGCCGTGCGAGACGGCCGTTGACCACTGGTAGGCCTCGGTGTCGTCGAGGACGAGGGTCTCGTCGGCGAAATATGGTGCCAGCGCTCGGCGGTGCTCGGCCACCTCCTCCATCTCCGGACTCGGAGCGCCGTCGCCGGGTGTGGGGGCCGATGCGGCCCTGAGGTAGAGATCGATGAAGCCCTGCTGTTCCTTCGCGACCGACTCGGCCTTCTCGGAGACGTCTGTGGCCAGGGCGGTGAGTGCGGCCTTGGACTCCTCGTCGTTCCGAGGCTCCTCGGCGTGGGCGACTTCCTGCGTCAGTGATGCGATCCGCTCGGAGTTTTCGGCCTGCTGGGCCCGGTAGCCCTCCTCGGACACGGCCGCGGCCGCGAGCAGGGTGAGGATCAGAGTGCCGATGGTGGCCACGCCTGCCTTGCGCAGGGCACGGGCGTTGTCCTCGGGCGTGCGCGCGGCCAGCTGCGCCCGCTTCTCGATGGCCCAACCGTCAAAGGCCGACTCCAGCTCTGCGCCGCTCATCCTCCGCACCGGCCTGCGGTTGGCCGCGATGGCCTTCAGTTTCGCCCTCACCGACAGGCCGCGGTCTGAGAGGGTCCCCTGGCCCTCGTCCGGCTGCGGGTCGGCATCCCCGTCTCTGCTCACACTCGATCCTCCATGATTATCTGTTCTCATTGAAAGATGACTTAATCATATCGTGAAAGATCATTAGAATCCGAGTGGTGCGACCATTCGGCGTCGAGATGTGAAAGGGCCCGTGACCGCTCGAAGCGATCACGGGCCGAAGACACGGCCTGTACTCGATCAGACCTTCACCTCACCTCCCTCGATGCGGTCGGAGAGATCGGTGAACGACCAGCCGGCATTCTTCCATTCGCTGGCCTCGACCCACCGGGCACGGCCGGGGAAGGCACAGTAGGCGGCCTCGCCGATGAGGATCCGATCGCCGTCGACGCCGAGGACAACGCCCGTGTGACCGGCAGCCGAAGAGTTGCCGTGGGAGAAGACCGAGTACGGGGTCGGCGTGTTCGAGGCCTCCGTGCCCAGCAGCTGAGCCATGACACGGGCGGTGTCCTTGCCGTTGTTGCTCGCGTACCCCTTGTCCCACCCCGCGTACTTGTGCGCGAAGTACCACGAGAACGAGGTGCAGTTCTGCACGTAGGAACCGTTGCACTTGAACGGTCCGCCTCCACCGGCGAACACCTCGCCCAGGACCTCGTCAGCCTCCTCGATGTACAGCTCCATGAGCCTCTCGGCGTCCTTGAGGTCAATACCGCCGTCCTCGAGACCGACCGTGCCCCCGCCCCCGCCGTCGCCGTCGGAGTCCCCGCCGGAGCAGGAGACGGTCGAGACCGGGGCGACGTCGGTGACCGAGCCGGACGAGTTCCAGCTCACATGCGGGTGGTCCATATGGTTCTGCGTCGGAGAGCCGCGGTCCTCCATCGGCTGCCAGTCAGTGTCGCCCGCGCTGAAGTTCCAGATCCGCTGCTGCCAGATCAGGTACCGGACGTTGCCGAGCTCCTTGTGGTTGTCGATGACGTACTTCGCCAGCGCGTCGCCGGTCTTCTTGCCTTCGCCATCGAGCGCGACCATGAAGTCCACGGCCAGGCCGACGTGGTGGCCGTGGGCGTTATCGTCGTATGAGCCGCCGCCGCTGCGGTAGCCCCAAGCGACCTCGATGCCGGATCCCGGCCCGTCCTTGAACTTCGAGTAGATGAGGTCAGCTGCCTTCTGTACATGCGGCTTGACCGGCCCGAGGTCGAGCTGCTCGGGGCGGTCGCTGACGGGCTCGACGTCGATCGAGTCGGATCCGGTGCCCTCCTCCCAACCATCCATGGCCTTGAACCACTTCTCGGCCGCCTCCTGGCGAGCGTCGAGGGCGGGCACGCCGGCCCGCTCCCACTCAGTGAGGAAGTACTCGGCCGCCTCCGAGGGCGAGCCCTTCTTCTCGGAGACCATGCCCTTGACAATCGCCACGTCCGAGGGGTTGTCGCCGTCGGGATCGGTCATGAACGACAGCTGGATCTCCATGTCGTACCACTGGCCGCCCGCCGCCTCGGCGTACTCCAGCAGCTTGGTGTGACGGTCGGCCGTCCACTGGCCAAGGCCGATCCCGTAGTTCGTCCCGCCGCCGTCGAGCTTGGCCTTCTTCTTCGGGCCTAGGTCGTAAGGCTCGTCATAGATACCCTCGACGCCGGTCGGGTCGAGCTCGGATTCGATTTCCCAGTTGCCAAGGATCCCGGCGATGTTCTCGTCGGGCATGCCCATACCCGAGAGCACCTTGTACACCGCCTGGGCGTGCGCCTCCTGGTCCGAGTCGATGTCGCCGACGCTGATCGGGCCTGACCCGGTGTTGACAATGCAGCTGTGAGAGGAGCGCCCACCCCCGTCTCCGTGCGCCGCCGCCTGGGAGTCGATGACGGCGCTGGCGAGCATGCCCGCCACCAGCGCGATCGCCGCGACCACGGCCACCACTGCCGATGCGGTCGCCACTGCAGGGGCGATGGTGATACCCACGACCGTCACGACGACGCTGGCGATGGCCGATCCGATCGCGCCGAAGACGCCGCCGATGACCGCTCCGATCATCTGCGGAACCGCCAGCACCCAGGCCAGCACCGACTGCAGGAAGCCCAGCGCCGCCGCGGCCACCTGCATCATCAGCATCTTCAGCCACTTGAGCAGGGACATGAGTGCGAGGAGGGCCCCGGCCGGAGGAGCGGCGGCGATGCCGCCCGCCACCGCGACACCCTTGGCGGCCTTCGAGCCCGGGGATTCCTGGTCCTGCTGCTCGCGGGCATAGCCAGTCCCGCCCGCGCCAAGGGCCTTCTTCCCACCCTTGATCGCGTCCTTGCCGCCCTCGACCGCGACGCCCTTGGCCGCGCCGATGACAGCGCCGGGCAGCGCCCCGACCCCGCCTGCGGCCGCGCCCTTCTGGGCACCGCCGATCGCTCCGGAGACGGCCGAGCCGGCGTAGCGTCCCGCCGTCCTGCGCCCCTTGGAGTCGCCGTCGCCCTCGATTGCCTTCTGCGCGGCCGATCCCGCGAGGTTGGCACCGGCCCCGTCGAGACCCTTCGATGCCTTATCGGCCTTGCCCAACGCCTGAGCGCCATCGGCAGCCTTGGCCGCCGACGCGCCCTCTCCCGCGGGCTTCACGCCGTTCGGGTCCCCATCTCCTGGCAAGGGCTTCGATCCGGCCCTGTCGGAGGGACCGGAGCCCCCGGTCGAGGCTGGGGCTGCTGGGGCGGGCCCGAGGCTCTTGGCGCCTCTCCCTGCTCCGCCGGACTGCGCCTGCTGAGGCCCCGATTCCGTCGACGTGCTCGACCGAGATCCCCTGGGCGAGGAGGGCGCGGGAGCCTTGCCGTCAGAAGCCGACGTATTCTGCCCTGGACCGTTCGGCTCGTCCGTACCCTTCGGCCGCTGCGTGGCCATCGATGCTCCTTTCCGGCTCCGTCGGGCCGAGGGTCAGTAATTGATGAAGAAGAGCTCCTCGTCACTGTTGACCGAGCTGTTCGACTGCACATCGCGCAGATCGATGTCGAGGGCCAGTAGGTCGAACAGGAGGCTCGACTGGTACTCGTTCTTGGCGGAGTAGTAGTCGGCGTAGGCCTGCGAGAGGTTGTTCATGACGTTGGTCAGCGGCCGCATGGTCACGTCCGAGGTGCGGTAGTCCTGCACCAACGAGGACCCGTCCGAGAGCGTCCACTCGATGTCGCCCACTCCGAAATCGCGCTCGTCCGTGCTCTCGATCGACTTTTGCGACAAGAACTCGCCATAGCTCTGACCGACCGGGACCAGGACGTCGAGGTAGCCGTCGTAGACATTGCCCGACCGCCAGTTGAAGTCGAACCCTCCGGGCACGACAGTCTTCGTCGTCAGCGCCAGGTTCGACTTGCCGTTCTCCGACTCGGACTTGGACTCACCGGTGACCGCGTCGCCAGCGATGAGGTCGGGCACCTGCGGCGGGCGCAGGAAGAGGCCGTCGACTTTCGTCGTCTCGAGGTCCGTGGTGTAGGAGTCGATGCGCGACAGTGCGGTGCGCATCTCGACGAGCTTGGAGTCCAGGGCTTCGCGCGCCGTCTGCTCGTCCGACTTCAAGACCACGTCGTAGAAGGCCCGGGCCGGGTCGAAGGTCGCCGCGTCGAGCGAGGCGATCGTCTCCGTCTTCCGCGCTCCGGGGTTGAAGAAGACCCGCCACTGGTCGTGCTGGGCGAAGGAGTTGTCCCCGGCCAGCTCGTCGGCGGGCTTGTCGTCGGCCTCCCTGAACGACAGTTCCTGGTTGGCCCGCATCGTTAGGTTGAGCACCTGCTGGGCGAAGGGTTCGTCGGCCTCGAGGAGGACGCCGACGTAGCCGGTGGAGCCGAAGACGTGGAAGGACCAGGAGATGCCCGGCGTCGAGACCGTCTCAGTGTTGAGATTCTCGTCAGAGCCCATAAGGAAGCCCTGGTAGTCGGCGGCGTTGTAGGAGATCTTCGCGCCCTTGTTGAAGTGCATGATCAACAAGGCCTTGTTTCCCAGCTCGTTCGTGTACACCCCGTCGACGTCGCCCTTGAGCTTCGTCTTCGACGTCGTGAACGTCGGGGTGTACAACGAGGTGTCGGTCAGGGCCTCTTTGCCGGAGTTCCAGGCGGAGAAGGCTGACCCGCCGAAGACGGCCACCGCCGTGACTGCGAAGATCCCGCACACCACACCGAAGCGCTCCATCGTGTGGTGCGAGTCGAGCTTGAACCTTTTGCCGAAGGCAATGATCGTGTCTTTGAACGCCATGTCCGTCTACACCCCTGCGCCGCTTTCCCTCTCGATGCGCGAATGACGGATCGGGTCGGCTGAGGCCGCATGGCCCCGACCGACCCGTCCCGATCGCTGATGGCCTGTGTCGTGGTCCCGGTCAGTCCCAGGTGGAGATGATGACGGACCCGCCGCCGAGCTCCTCGATGGTTTGCTGGCCGCCGGACCCGACGGTCTGGACGATGTTGAAGCCGCCGGTGAAGAGAGCGCCGCCGACGAGTATCAGGAGCGCGATCTTGCCCCAGCCGGCTTGCTGCTGCTCCTTCTGCGGGCTGGCGATGAGTTTGAGGAGGAGCACTACGCCGCCCCAAATGAGCCCGATGCAGCCGAACAGGATCAGCACGGAGCCGCCCCAGCCCTGGATCGTGCCGGTCGCGTTCTCCAGAAAGCTGCCGATGTCCCAGGCCGCGCTCGGCAGCGGGATGGTGTGCACCCCCGCTTCGTTGATCGTCGTCATGATGTCTTCCTCTCGCCTTTCCGTCTCCGATGCACACCTGACAGGCCACCGACTGGCATAGACGATTCACTCGCTTGATTGGCAAGCGTGTAATGACCACATGATCGTGTCTGTCTATCATTCGATTAGTCGAGGGTGGGTGGGTGCTCCTCGGTCACATCGTCGGTCGTCTCGCCGTCGTCCTCGTTCATGTGTGCGTTCTCAATCGAGAATCTACACCATTCGAATGGTGATCAATAGACGATCTGGATGGTTCTATCTAATCGGCAACATGTTGATCGAGGCGGTGAGGTCTGCCTGGGTCGGTGTGGACGAGTTGGTAAATCAGTGCGATCGGCACACGAGAATGTGTGTACAGTGCGATTTGCACACTGTCGTGCCGCCTGCGCATCACCCTTGAAAGAGGCCATCAACCGATGACACACATGCCGTCCGACTTCTTCGCCCGCCGCCTGCGCACTGAGCGTGAGCGCGCCGAGATCAGCCAGGCGGAGCTCGCCCGGCGCATGGCCGTCGTCCTCGGCACCAAGGTCGACCCCTCGGCCGTGACCCGCATCGAGCAGGAACAGAGGGCCGTGCGCCTCGACGAGGCCGTCGCCGCCGCCCAGGCCCTCGACTTGCCTCTGGTGATGCTCCTGGTCGAGGACCCAGCGGAGGAGAACCAGCGGCGTCTGCACGAGTACCTCACCGAGCTCGCCGCCGCAGAGGGCCAGTGGAGCCGCTCGCGGGCCGAGATCGACCGGCTCACCGTCGCCATTAAGGCGCTAACCGACGAGCGCATCCAGCTGGCCCGCGCCCAGCCGTCCACGCCCCCGCTCGACCCGGAGCTGGCCGAGGCCATCGACGCCCGCGTCCCCCTCGAGGAGAACGGGGGCCGCGGCTGGAAGCGTGAGGAGCCAACTTGGGAGGACGAGGACTGAGGCCTACAGCTCTAGTCTCATCACGGAGTTGCGCGCCACCGGGTTCAGCTCGCGGTCGTAGACGTCGACCGTCTCGGCCTTCTTCCATCTGTCGGCACGCATAATTTCCTCCGGGCTCGCACCGTTGCGCCTGGCCTGGTTGCAGGTGCCCGGTTCGCCGAACACAGGGCGGATCCAAGAGCTCTCTGCGTCGCCTCCTGGCCCGTGGCACCGTGCTCTTCGACCACCCCGACGCCGGTTGGCTCTCCCAACTGCGCCTACGCCGACTGCCCTTAGTTGGCGGCCTTCTCGCTCCGGCCTTGCACGGAGGGCTGGGGCAGTCCCGGCCGCAGGCCAGCACGCTGACCCCGGACCGGCTCGAGCGGTTGCGGCCGACCATCGACTGCGCCGAGGATGCCGGTGGCTGCCCGGTCTGCGCGACCTGGTCGTGGATCAAGGTCGTCGGTGCCAACTACAACTGGTCGCGCTCCCTCATGTGCGACTCCGACGCAGGGACCCCGGCCGCGAACCGGCTCACCGGCAGAGCAACCTGACCCGTAGCCCGATTAGCGGCGTTGGGCGGCGTCGCGTCGGCCAGAGCCACGCTCAGGGCCACCCGTGCCGCCCGCCGCGCCCTGGTGCCGCTGTTGGGGGTGCGTCGGCTTGCTGAACGGTGTCCGCAGTGCAAGACGAAGGGCCTCACCCGGCTTACCGAGCAAGGCCCAGCCGTCTGTGACTACTGCGGAGCGGAGACTTATGGGGTGGATTTCTCGGGAACCGGCAGCGCCCAGTGATCCGGACCCTCCGGTGACTCGAACCAAACGGTCTGACCCTCCGGGGTAGCGGTCACACCGAAGGCGCTCCAGTCCGGCCGCCCGTGTTCCTGCCACCACTGGTGGGCCGGTTCCACCTGGTCCCACAACCGCCGAGGGCCGCCCTGATCGACTCGGTACTCACCGCCTGCGGCGGTCATCTCCACCTCGGCCCAAGCACCATCCGCGCCCTCCATGAACAACAGCGAAACGCCGTCAGGTGTCTGCGTGGTGACCGTGTTCGCGTCCACCGTGGCGAGCTGCGCGATGAACGCCTCGACCCGATGGCTCTCAGCCATGCCCTTCGGGTCCAGCCCGGTCCAGCTCTGGTCTCCCGTGTCGTCCACCGATGCCCGCTCGCGTGGTCGGTGGCTGCGCGCAGGCATGAACCCCGCCCACTGCGGCAAGAACCTTCCTTCGGCAACGCCGTCCTCCACACGGAGTTTGACCACCGCTCCACCGGTCCCACCGGCGATGTTGACCAGGATCATCCCACCGGGAGCGACCTGCTCGATCCACCGTGGTGGCACGTGAGTGAACGCTGTCGTGGAAGTGATCCGGTCATACGGAGCCCGGTCGGGATACCCCTGGTGGCCGTCGTGGACGGCGACGGTCGGCTGGTAGCCCTGTGCGGCCAGATCCCGGCTTGCGTCGTGGACGAGCTGGGGAGAGATGTCGATGCTCGTGACGTGTTGGTCGCCCAGGACCTCACACATGATCGCGGAGTTGTATCCCGAACCAACCCCGATCTCCAGGACACGGGGGTTGGCTTCCAGGTCGAGTTCCCGCAGGTGACGTGCCATGAGGCTCGGCATCGTGGACGAACTCGTCCACCGGCCGGTTCCTGTCCCATCAGGGAGGGCCTGGGCGACGGGTTCGCCGTTGATCTCGATGATGAGGGTCTCGTTGGAGTAGACGTGCCGCGCCCATTCGTCGCGCTGCTCGGGCAGACTCCCGTCCACCAACCGATAGCGCACTCCCTGATCGGTCAGGTCGTGTAGAGCGAACGCGGGGACGAACGCGCCCCTGTTGACCGTGCGGAACGCCTCGGTCAGGTGTGTCCCCTCTTCGAGCTCTCCGTCCCTGATCAGTTCATCGACCAGGTCCGACAATGCCTGTTGGTATTCGTTCAACAGTGCCCTTTCTCCAGTAGTGCAGCGATGGACTCGCCGATGGGCAGGTCGCAGTCATCGGCGAGCCATCCCCATTCGCCGTTGGGGTTGACCTCCAAGAAGGTCCAGGTGCCATCGGGGGAGATGACGAAGTCGGCTGCGCCGTAGGTCAACCCGAGAGCGTTCATGTAGCGTCGCAGCCCTTCGCTGACCTCGGCAGGAGGTTCCACGACTTCGTACTCGTGCGAGGCGTAGTCGCTTCGCCAGTCGATGTGCGCGGACTCGGATGCGGTGCGGATCGCCACGGCGAACAGGTCGTCACCGACGATGACGACGCGCGCTTCGTGGTCCTTGTCCACCCACTGCTGAAAGCAGTGCGCCGTCAGTGACAGGGACGGGTCCCGCAGGGCTTCCAGGTCCTTGACCTGGTTGGCGTAGACGATGTGCGTCTTGCCCTCCTCGACGTGGAAGGCACCGCCCAAGGGCTTGTAGATCACCGGGCCGGGCTGAACCGTGGCCCAGTCGGTGGCGTTCTCGGGCACGTTCGTGATCAGCGTTCGGGGGACGGTGAGCCCAGACCGAAGTGCTGTGGTGAGCTGGACTGGCTTGTATTCTGCTGCGCCCATCCGCTCGGGTCGGTTGATCCACAGGCAGTCCAGTGCGAGCAGCACACCCCCGAAGCCCATGCGGGCCTCTCGGTAGGCCCAGCGCTGTTCGGGGCCGGACATGCCATCGGTCAAGGTGAACTGGCTGGGGCGCCGGTAGTAGACGCTGCGCACCGAGGCCAGGTCAACACCTCGGAAGGCGTCGTGAACCGAGCCCTTCCACGCCTCGCCGTCCAAGGAGGCTTCGATCGTCATCGTGGCGGGGAAGTCCCCGGGGTCCATACGGACCACGGGAACGTCCCTCTCCTGAAGGCGGTGAATCACGGGGTCGGCGGTGCCGTCTTCGGTGTTGGTGAGGACGAGCACCGCCTTCCGTGTTGCGCAATCGGTCATCAGTCGGTGGAGGTTTCCTCACCCGAGGGACCCTGGTTGTCCGTGT
Source organism: Nocardiopsis exhalans (assembly GCF_024134545.1). GTDB lineage: Bacteria > Actinomycetota > Actinomycetes > Streptosporangiales > Streptosporangiaceae > Nocardiopsis > Nocardiopsis exhalans. The sequence goes on along the minus strand of NZ_CP099837.1, from coordinate 4,839,598 downwards.
TGCCCGTGGTCTCCTTGGTGCCGCTGCCGCGCTTGCCGCAGGGCTGACCGGTGAGGCGGTCCACGCTCATCTGCTTCACCGGGTCGTACACGAAGCGCTCCGCCGATTCGACGACCTCTGCACGGGCCTGGGGGGTCACCGCGTAGCGCAGACCCCACGGGCGGACCTGGGTTCGGGCCTCAGTGCTCGCTTCCCAGATGGATGCGGTCGGGTCCAGGGGGAAGGCGTCGCCGACGCGGGCGATGCTCGCTCGGGACTCTCCGTCGGGAGACTCCAGCAGGGGGTGAGTGGCAGTGTCCATCGTGTCGTTCCTTCCGTTGAGGGAGCCGGACGCTGGGAGTCCTTCCCCGTGTCCGGCGTGTGTGGCAGCGGTGGGAGATGATCCCCTCACCGGTGACCTCAGTGGCCATCTCCCACCGCTGCGTGATACCCGTCTGGCCGTGGGTGAGCCTTCCCTAAGGCCAGACGGGGTTCAGCCTCCGGCCTTGGCCGCTATGGCGGCCTCGCCGGAGAGTCCGGTTCAGCTCAGACCGCGAACGCTGGAAGGTTTTGGGTTGCCAGGGTTCAACCGCTCCGCGATCAGCGAATCCACGTGCTGACGCCTGAAGCGCCGATGTCCGCCCGTGGTCCGAAAGTGCGGGATCTTTCCCGTGTCGGCCCAGCGGATGACCGTCCTGTGGTGGACGCCCATGAGGCGGGCGACCTCCCCCGGGCGCAGGGCATCGTCCGGTTTCAAGGTGTGGGACATCATCACCGTCTCTTTCCTAGGAGGTGCAGCAGCGGGGGTAGTCCCCTCGGCCAGGGCGCCCAGCACCGGCCCCACCCCCGCCGCCACGTGCCGTCCGATCAGAGGGGGTCTGGCTCTGGCCGGACGGCGTTCAGGTTCCCGACGTGACCGGCTCGATCATGCGGGAAAGCTCGGCGGCGTCGCTGTGCGCCCCGATCGCCTCGGCGATTCCGATGAGGTCCTGGAGCAGACGCTGGGCTTCGCCCGCACGCCCCACCCCTCCCAGAGCGATCACCAGGCTTCGCCCGGTGCGGACCTGCTGGTAGAGGTCCCCTTCGACGCGGAACCAGTGGTAGGCGTGCTCCAGCTCCCTCAGCGCCTGCTGGTGCTTCTCCTCGGCCAGGTAGGTCTCGCCGATGCGCCGAGTCATGAGGATGACTCCACGTTCTCGGCCTTGCTCGGCGAACATCCCCCGTGCCGTGGTGACCAGATCTCGGGCACGCGCCACGTCACCCTTCTTCATCGTCACGGTCCCGAGCGCTTCCAGGCAGGACGCCCGCCCCAGGGCGTGATCGGCCTCGACCCAGCGCGCGTGTGCCCGCTGGAGGTAGGCCTCCGCGACGCTGGTTTCCTCCATCCACAGGTGGCATTCGCCCAGAGCGGCCAGCATCCGAGCGTGTGCGGCAGCGCCGCACTCGCGGGCCGATTCCTCACCGATCTCGTGGGTGATCCTCCACAGACGAAAGTCCTTGCGGATGTGGAGCCACCCCGACAACGCCTCGGCGAGCTTCCAGACGTCTTCGTGGCGGCCGGTCGCGTTCGCGATGCGGATGCATCCCCGGATCACATGGGCCGCCGCGTCCATCCAGGTGAGGGCGTCCTCGTAGGAGTCGAACGCCTCGTGGGCCGCGCTGTCGTAGTCCGCCAGGACCCACCGGCGGGGGTTGATCTTGCGGTCTGCGGCTTGGGCGAGCGGCAAGTAGACGTCGATGAGGTGGGCACTGCTCTGTTCCGCATCAGCGAGCGTGGGAGTGGTCACCTGTGGGGGTCTTCCTGTCTTTGATTCGGTTGGTGAGGCGTGACGGCGCGGGAACTCGAACGGGGCCAAGGGGGACGGTCCCGTGGTGCTGCGGCCTGGCACGGTCAACCGCGCCGCCACGCCGGTCAAGGGGCATCGGTAGGCGAACGAAGTGGTCTTGTGGCGGGTTGTCCAAGGGGGTTGAGGGCGAACCAAGCGGTGGCTCCGTCAGGAGCACTGTTCATTCCCCAGGTCGTGTCGGCAGTGACGATCAGTCGGGGGCCGTTTTGGTCGGTCACGAACGCGACGGCCCCGACATAGCCGGTGGTGTGAGCTTGGTGGGGGTCTATCACCTGGACGTCGATGGGCATCGGGACGGTGATCACCACGCGCGGGGATGCGTCCTCAGCGACTGTGGCGGGATGGAGTTCTGGTTCTGTCCCAGCGGTGAGATCCTCAGGCAGTAGCCATCGCCGCCCCCACCGAACTCCAGGTGCGCCCAACCTGTGGAGGGCCTCGGCTGCGTGGCGGACATCTTGACGCCTTCTTCCGGTCTCCCATCCGGAGATGGTGGACTGGCTGACACCCACCATCCGGGCGAGCGCGGTCTGGGACAGGTGTCGAGTAGACGGGTGGGGGCGTAGGTGGCGAACGACCCCCATGACGTCCATGCGTTCAACATGAGCGATCATCTCGGACTCTCTCCACACCCCGTCGGGTATGCAGCGGCAGCGTAGATCGGGGGCTCCATCGCGGCGGGGACGCCCGCAGTTGGTGCAGAGAACCATCCGTGCTCGCTCTTCCTACCTATGGCTGGTGTCGTTGGATCTGATCGAAAAGGCCCTGAGGTGTGGGGGCGTCCAGAATCAGGGCGTGGGCTCCACCGCGCAGGAACGCCCAGAACTTCCGGCTCCCCGACCCCCAGAAGACGAGCCACGTGGGCCCGACGTGCTTCTGGAGGTCACGGGCGATCCTTCGTTGCGGATCGTCGTCCTTGTGGTCCCAGGCCATGGCTCACCGCTCGTCGTCTCGGTCGATGTCGAACCACACAGTGGTGTGGCCCTCCTCGTAGAGGACCCCCCACCGGGTCGCCATGTCGGCGACCAGCCGGAGACCGAACCCGCCGAGCTCACCTTCGCCGGCCTCCACATCGACGTCCTTGAGCCGCGGCCCTGCCCCGGGCTCCAGAGGACCGTCGTCCACGACCTTGACCTGAGTGGTCATGCCGGTCTTGCTGACCACGATGACGACCTCACCACCGGGCTGTCCGCTACGGCTGTGGCGAACCGCGTTCGCGAACAGCTCGGTGGTGAGGAGCGCAAGGGTGTCGTTCTCATCGATGCGCCGTCCGGCGTAGGTACGGACCCACCGCCGAGCCACAGCAGCCAGTTGCCGTAGGCCATACACCGCGACTGCGTCCCCCATGGGCAGGGAGTGGCCGGTGACGATGGGTGACCGCATGGACCCGTTAGTGACACGGCGTGGGGGCGGCAACCTCAGGTCGGATGGCGTGCTGCCTCCGTGCAACTCGATCACCTTGCCCACACAGATCACCCTCGGTTGTGTCCGTTCGGAAACGCTCAGAGACGTTCGGTCACTGGAAGCAAGAATGCATGTAAGGTCAGTCACATGCAAGGGGTTCAATGAAACCTGTCATCTGACTGGGGCGTGTAATGTTCGCCCCATGGGCAAGCACATCCCGACGGTGCGCACCCGGCGACTGACCGGGGAGCTGCGAAGGCATCGAGAGAAGGCCGGTCTGACATGGGAAGAGGTCTACGAACCCATGGGCTGGTCGGAATCGAAGATGTACAGAATCGAGAACGACAAGAGCCGCGTCATCCCTCGTGACGTCAAGCGACTCCTCAACCTGTACGGCGTGACCGGCGAGGAGTTCGACGCGCTGATGGAGCTGGCGAAGAAGGCCACGGAGAAGGGCTGGTGGCACGAGTACGGGCAGGACTTGCCCTCTTGGTTCAGCTTCTACATCGGCTTGGAGGATGCGGCCAGCGGCATCCGGGAATACCAGATGTCACTGGTGCCGGGGTTGCTCCAGACCGAGGCGTACATGCGCGCGATCCTGTCCACCGCGCCGTTGACCGACAGCGATGACGGGATCGAGCGCAAGGTCGAAGTCCGGCTCGCTCGTCAGGCCCGAGTCACCGCAGACGACGCTCCGCTCGGGCTGTGGATGATTCTCGATGAGGCCGTGATCCGTCGCCAGGTGGGCGGACCGGACATCATGCGCGAGCAGATCCAGCATCTGATTAACCTGGCGGGGCGTCGAAACGTCACGCTCCAGATCCTCCCGTTCAGGGCTGGCGAGCACGCTTCGATGCTCGGCGCCTTCACCCTCCTGGAGTTCCCTGGCGCGGACGATCCGGATGTGGCGTATCAGGAGTCCCAAACGGGAAGTCTCTACGTAGAGAAGCCCGACCAGGTGGGGCGGTATAGCCTGATGTTTGACCACCTGCGTGAAAAGGCGCTCAGCGGCGCAGAGTCGCTGACCCTCCTCAAGCAGGCTGGAAAAGACCTGAAGTGATCAACGAGAAAGCACAGGAATCCCTGATGGACCAGTCCCGTGCCCAGTGGCGCAAGGCTCGCAGAAGCGGTAACAACGGCGGAGCCTGCGTCGAGGTGGCCGCGCTCCCGGGCCGAGACGTGACCGTGGAGAACAAGACCGTTGAGGACGAGGTCTTCGTGGTGCGCGACTCGAAGAACCCTGACCAGCCCGCGCTGGTGTACACCCGCGCCGAGTGGGACGCCTTCGTGGAAGGCGTGAAGAACGGCGAGTTCGACAGCGAGGTGCTGCTCGCCGCGATGAAGAACGTGGCGACGGTCAGCTAGCCCGGACCCACAATCGCCATGTCCCAGGGTGCCCCTGTGCTCTTACCGGCCACACTCACCCCTCTGGACCCTCAAGACCCTTCCGTCTTGGGGGTCCGCTGCTGTCTGGAGGTCTCACGATGGCCTACCTTGTGGACACAATGTGACGAAGCCTCTTCGGCAGGTCGGTCCCGAGGAGGAGGCCGAGATCCATGCGCGGGCCGACGAGGTCCTCGCCTGAGTCGCGGGTGTGCTCGCAGAGTTCGGATAGCCTCGAAGGCATGGGATTCGACTGGGAAGGCATTCTCGGCGTGCACGGCGCGGGCCTGGCGGAGGCCTACGATGACGCCGCCTCCGCTGAGGTCTACGACGAGTCGATGGCCGGGTTCGAGGACTACGGTCCGATGCCCGTCCTCGTCTTCGGAGAGGACAGCGCCTGAGCCTTACCTCTACTGGGACTCAAGCTTGCGCACCGAGTCGCGCAGGGTGTCCTCGTCGGTGCGGACGTAGTGGTTAAGGACCGTCGTGAGCTTGTCCCCGAGGTACTGCGCGACCACCTCCCACGACTCCTCGAGCTCCTCGTGGAACCACTTCGTCGCCGCGTGATGGCGGAGGTTGCGGTAGACGATCGTGCGCGGCCACGCGTTCTCGGGATTGTTCTCATTGACCCACCGGCGGATCCTGCGCCAGCGGTCGTTGTGCATCTTGGGCCGCGCCGGCAGCCCCGTCGCCGTGTCGACAAACAGCCACAGTTCGCCCTGGGGGCAACTGGGTAATTCCACCACGCCAGTGAAGCATCGAGCCCGCGGTCCGCCATCTGAGCTCGATGCTGCCGCTCTTCTTCCTGAAGGTTGATCACCCGCTGCAGCGAAGCGTCCGGAGCGTGCCCGAGCAGCTTCTTGACTCTCGGCAGCAGTTCGCGGTGCATGTGACGGGGCCTGCTGCTGGCCATCTATTGCTGGGGCTGATCGACCCGTACTTCCCGGATGCACCCGCCATCGCTATCCATGATCATCTCTGTCGTGCGTCAGCTACTCGTTGGATCCGAGCCAACAGCGGCATCACCACCTCAGCTCCGATCGCCGGTCTGTAAGATCAACTACGACGAGAGGGAGATGATCTTCGCTCGGTCCCATGAGGTCACCGCCCGAGTGTCAGCGATCCTCCGAGAGTTTTCATGAGATCGACAATCTGAGTTCCCGAGGCGCTTCGCCCTTGACTTCAGAATCGGACATCACCCGTGATCACCCATCATCTCCAGAGCGAACCACCCCGCGCATCGTTTCCGGGCACTGTGCGGGATCCTGTGCGGTATTTGGTCCACACCGGATCTCCGTCACCACATATGGTCAGGTAAGAGGCATATTGAGCGACCCCGACGTCAAGATCAACTGGGTCTGGATGCCGCCGTGGGGTCCGGACAAGATCACCGACGACGGTCGGGACCAGCTGCGCATGCTGGGCTTCAACGTCTGATCAGCGTTATCTGATCCGACGTGCGCGGGGCCGGGTTTTCGGGACGAGTTTCCGGGGACCCGGCCCTTCGTGTTGCCCGGGCACGGTGCTGCCGGGGTGCGGGCCCCGGCCAGTGAGCAGGAGTACCCGTTGAGGCCGTGCTCTGGACGATGGTGCTGGTCGCGCTGGCCGGGGCCCCCTTGAGCCTGTGGTATCTGGTCCTGGTGTTCTCGCGTCGCCGCAGCACCGCGCGCACGGTGCTCCTCCGCGTCCTGGCGGTGTCCGTCCTCGTCTTCTTCGCTGTGGGCTGGGCCCTGATCCTGGCCTTCGCGTAGCAGGGAAAGGTGACGTGCCCCCGGCGGGTGTGGACGGAGCCCGGCCGGTCAGCACTGGTGCTGGTCGAGCCCGGCCATCTCCTGGACCTCGTGGGCGACGTCGTGCGGGGTTCGGGCGGTTCTGCGGAAGGGGATGCGGACGTCGTGGTCGCCGTCGGGGCCCTCCAGGCGCAGGCGCAGACCGTGGCGGTCCACGCCGAGCGGGCGGGGGCGGCCCGGCGGCAGCGGGGTGCCGCAGCGGGTGACCAGGGCCCACAGGACGTCGGGGTGGTCGTCCTCCAGGTGGCGCAGCCAGGGGCCCTCCCAGCGGCCGAAGGGATCGGCGGCGGCGTCGGTGAACTCCTCCGGGTGCAGCAGGTGGCAGCCCTCCTGGTCGGAGTGGACCACCAGGTGGGGGGTCATGACGACCATCGTGCGGCCGTGGCCCAGGTCGAGCAGGCGCTCGTCGGCGTCGTCGGCCAGGACCGACAGCGCGCGGTTGCGGGCCTCGGAGAGCGGGGGGACGGTCAGGTCGCCGCTGATCCACAGCAGGGAGCGGGTCGGGTCGCGCAGGTCCACCGGGGCGGTGTCGGTGAACTCGACGGTGGCTTCCAGGGTGCCCTCGCCGATCTCGGCCAGGACGCGGTGCTGGTCGGGGACGAGCAGCGTGACCTCGCCCTCGAAGGTGGTGTGGCAGACGGCCCCGGTCAGGTGCAGGGAGATCTCAGTGCTGGTCACCGTGGCCGGGTTGGGGCGGGCGAGCACGGAGCGCGCCCGTTCGGCGGGGGAGGGCGTGAGGGAGTTCGGGTACGGCAGCAGGAGGACCACCTCGAATCTATTAGGTAAGCCTAACCTACATCTTTCCGTCCGGATTCGGTACCCCAACCTCCCCGAAGTAGCTCCGAAGTGCTCGAATGGACCTTCCCCCAGGGGGAAGCCGCAGACTGAAGCCATGATGAACATCGGAGAGTTCTCCTGGCTCACGGGGCTGAGCACCAAGGCCCTCAGGGCTTATGACGAGCGCGGACTGCTGCCGCCCCGGGCCACCGACCCCTGGACCGGTTACCGCCGCTACACGGCCGACCAGCTGTCCTCGGCGGTGCTGATCCGGGCCGCCCGGGAGGCGGGGATGCCCCTGACCGAGATTCAGCGCCTCCTGGAAGAGCCGGAACGGGCACGGACGACATTCGACCAATTCCGCTCCGCGGTGACCGCCGAGCGCGAGCGTCAGGACGCGGCCCTGGAGGGGATGGCGGCACTCCTCGCGGAGGAGGTTCAGGGGCAGGCCGTCGAGGAGCGGACCGCGCCCGAACAGCACTGGGCGGGCATCGTGCTGACAGTGACTCATGACGAGGAAGAGGACGGGGAACGAGCCGATGAGGCCTTCACCGCTCTCGGGTCGGTGTTGATCGCCGAGGGGAGGGAGCTCTCCGGGCCCTTCTGGTCGTCGCTCCGGGACACCGGGGAGGACGGCACAGGGGAGGACGGCACCGCCGAACTCCTGTGCTGCGCACCGGTCCCGGGCCCCCTTCCGGCGGACTGGGGAATCCCGGGCTGGCGGACCGAGACCGGTCTGCTGCCCGAACGCACCGAGCTGGTGGTGCGCTGGAGCCACGACGCCCCGATCCCGGCGGTCGAGGGGGCGGTCCACCCGGCGGTGCTCATGCTCCTGACCGAAGCAGAACTCCGGGGCACCTCGGTGAGCCCGGCCCAGCTGCGGCAGATCCCGCTCTTCGAGGACGGAGAGCCGGTGGGTGTAGCCGTCACCCTGCCGCTCGCCTCGGCTGACTCGTCGGCCGCCTCAGCCGCTTCCCTCGGCTGAACCGGGCAGGAACGACGGAGGGGACCGCACCGGAACTCGTCCGGTGCGGTCCCCTCCACGCGATCAGTGCGTCAGTGCGTGGCGAACATGGCCGAGCGCAGTTCCCCGGCGATGTCGTCGTCCCCGCGCAGGGACAGGGCGTCCAGCAGGGCCTGGGGTTCGGCCAGGGACTCGTCGCCGTTGTCCGTGATCCGCCGGGACAGGATCCGCAGCGCCTCGTCCGGGGCGGCCGGGGCGGTGTAGCCGATCAGGTGCAGGGCACGGGCGGCCGGCGGGTGCCCGCTGAGGTCGCCCGCGGGCAGCTTGCGCGCGTCCAGGCGGTCGCCGGAGACCGTGATGAACATGCGGTCGCCCGGCTGTGCGGCCTGGCGGCGCAGCAGCGGCCGCAGGGAGTCGAAGGCGGGCTGGTCGCGCCAGACCAGGACCAGCAGGTCCGCGCCGGGCGCTGTCAGGCACAGCAGTCGGCCGGGCTGGAGGCCCAGGTGGGTGGCGTAGCCGGTGGGCACGGCCACCGGTGCGCCGTTGAGGTGGTCGGCGGTGATGTCGATGCGGTGCCACCAGCGCCCGTCCGGGGCGCGGAAGCAGCGGGCCGACAGGGCCGGGTCGCTCGCTCCGGGACGGGCCTGGGCCGCGTGGGCCATGGCCGGAACCGGGGGCTGAGCCATCGGTGCGGGGGCGTGGCCGGGCGGGAAGGCGCCCTGGCCGGGGCCGGGTCTTTGCTGGTGCCCCCGCGGTTCGAGGCCGGGTGCGGCGGGCTCCACGGGTGCGGGGCCCTGCGCATCGAGGCGTCTGCGGATCGGCAGCCCGTTCTCGGTGGTGGCACCACCGGACTCCTCGGGGGAGTGGCCGCCGCTGGGCGCCTCCATGGGCACCGAGGTGTCCACGTACACGTGCCCGTCGCGCAGGCTCACGCCGGGGGTGCTCAGCAGCCAGGCGCGCAGCTCCTGCTGGCGGATCCCGATCCGGCTCAGCCGCAGGCCCGCCTCGGTGAGGTTGGGGGCGTCGCCGAGCAGCTCACGGGTCTGCCAGCGCAGTCGGTTGGGGTCGTCGGCGATGAGCCAGCCGTTGTGCATGCGCCGGTCGGTGAACAGGGTGATGATCACGCGCCACAGGGGGGTGTGCAGCGTGGGCACCTCCACCGGATGGTCCGGGTGCGCGTTGATGAGGCGGTCGATGGTGGTCGCCGAACCGAGCTGCTCGGACAGTTCCCGCAGGTGCTTGGTGACGGCGGCCCCTTCCGGGGAGCCCAGCCAGCGCAGCAGGCGTTCCTCCACCTTGCGCTGGGCGCCGCGGATCTCGGTCACGTCCACCGCGATCTGCTCGGAGAGCACACGAATGCTGATCGGGTCAGTGGCGAAGAGCCGCTCGGCGGCCACCGTGCGCTCCAGATCGGGCCAGGAGCGGAACATCTCCTCGACCTGGTCCACCAGCGGGTGCTGGCCCAGGACCGGCGCGGGGCGCTCCTCCACCTGCTCCGGGGCGGGCGCCTTGGTCCGGCTGAAGCTGGGGCGGCGCAGGGTGCGGCCGGGGCCAAGGAGCGAGCTGCGGAACTGCGAGCGCAGGTCGCCCACGTCGCCGGACGCGGCGCTTTGTACCTGGTCGTTCACGGTGTCGGCGCCCAGGGCCGTGCCCGGGAGCATCGCCGCGGAGCTGACCATGCCGCCGACCGCCGCGGGGGCCTCGGCCATGGGCGCGGCGGCGTGCGCGCCGTGCTGTTGCTCGGCCGAGGCCGGATCCTGCTCCCGCTGGGCACGCAGGGCCCGCAGGGTTCGGATCGCCCGGGTGGCCGGGGTCTGCGGCGGGTTCGTGCCGTCCTCGGCAGGCTCGGCGAGGTCGGGTGACCCGCTCGCCCCGGTCGCGGAGTTCAGGTAGTCCAGCGCGTTGCGGACGTGCTCGGGTGCGGACTCGGGGAGCCAGTGCGCGATGGTGCGCACGGCCTCGGTCATCAGCGCGGGGGAGGGGGTGGGCCCGGAGGGCAGCTCACCGCAGGGCTGTAGGGCGCGCCAGGCGACCGTGCTGACGATGTCGAGGACACCGCAGTTCGGCAGGCGCCAGCCGTGCATCTCCTGGGGGCTGGCCGAGATCAGGCGATCCCAGTCCCCAGCGGTGGCGACCACCGCGCCGCGGACCGGTTCGGCCAGGTCGGCACAGTCCACCGGTTGGGTGCGCAGGCTCGGCAGGAACTCGGAGAGGGCGATGTGCCCCCACTGTTCCACCGCGAGTCTGGCCAGACCGTTCGCCAGCCAGGGCGGTCCGGCGATGTCGAGGACACGGGCGACGGGCAGCGAGTGCCACCAGCCGTCGATCAGACGGTCATGGTGGAGCAGGGGTGCCACGTCCGGCGACCTCGACCACCGCAGCGCGGGTGCGAGGTCGACGAGGCAGATCGGAGAGACGGCGTTCATCCGCTGGGGACCTCGACCTCCTGGTGTCTGCACGTGAATTGGGGAGGAACCGCACGGGCCTTCGGTTCGATGCACCACAGTACGCGCCCTTGACCCGGAGGAGGACAGGTCTTGAACCGACTCGGCTGATTCGTGTGGGGGCACGGCGGGCCGAGGGACAGGGGTGCCGTGAGCACTTCCCCGAGATCGTACGTGCCCGGGGCCCACATGGGTAGTCCTAGGCCCCCGGTCCGCCGATACCTGGGGGTGACCTCACCGTGTGATCACCGTGACGGAGGAGATCTACGCCAAAAAACGGTCAAGAGTTGTGATCTACCTCATAGTAGACTTCTGGCTCATGAGACCCGCGCCGGGCGTTGTTCTGTCGGTGCCTCCCGCGGCACGCACCGCCGCCGTTCCGGCGCGGTTCGTGACGGGGGCTCCGGTGGGGAGGACGGCCGGAGAGCTCCGACATACACAAGCCCGGCGCGCTGACGTCGGTCGCGGGTATGCTGGATGGGCACTGTCCTCGCCCGAGCGACCCTCGTCCGGGTGGCCGCCGCGCGGCCGACCCCGGGGCCGACGGTGCTCGGACATTCGGGCCAGCGGACTCCGCGACCCGCCAAGACTTGCGTTCCCGCGCACCCCGGCGCTGTGCAGGCGTGGGACGGTCGATCCGGATGATTGGTTGACGTGACAGACCTTGAGATGAATCCCCCCGCTGCCGCGCCCGTGGGCAGACCGGAGCTGATCCGGTCCTACGTGGCGATCGGTGACAGCATCACCGAGGGGATGGAGGACGACAGCGGCCCCGGCGGCGAGTACCGGGGGTTCGCGGACCGTCTCGCGGACCACCTGGGCACGCTCTCCCCGGACTTCCGCTACGCCAACCTCGGCGTGCGCGGACGCCGGATGAAGCACATCTTCGGCGAGCAGCTCGAACAGACCCTCGCCTGGAAGCCCGACCTGGTCACCGTCCTGGGGGGCGGCAACGACGTCCTGCGCCCCAAGGGCGACCTGGACGAGCTGGCCGAGACGTTCGAGTGGGGCGTACGCCAGCTGCGCGACGCCGGTATCCGGGTCGTGATCCTGGCCGGGCACGACACCGGGTGGATCCCCGTGCTGCGCCTGTACCGGGGGCGCATCGCGGTGTTCAGCATGCACATGCGGGCCGTGGCCGAACGCACCGGCACCGAGATCGTCGACCTGTGGGCGCTCAACGCCCTCAACGACCCCCGGGCCTGGAGCGACGACCGGCTGCACCCCAACGGCGCCGGCCACCAGATCGTCGCTGCCCGGGTCGCCGACCTGCTCGGTCACCCGATGGGCCCGACCGAGATCTGGGCCGACCCGTGGGCCACCCCGCCCCAGCAACTGCCCCGGATCCTGCGCCGCCGCGAGGGCCGCCGCTGGGCCCGCCAGTACCTCGTCCCGTGGCTGCGCCGCCGGGCGTTGGGCCGCTCCTCCGGTGACGGTCTGCAGGCCCGGCGCCCCGTACTGGACTACCTCCACGACGAGGAGACCCGGGAGCAGCTCCGCAAGCAGCTGCGCGAGGTCGGCGCGGACACGCACTACAACGACTACTCCGCGGACGACACGCCCCCGACCAGCAGCCCGTCGGGCACCAAGGGCCCCGAGCCCCTGCGCTGACCGGCACGCCGCGAACGCGAACACCGCGGGGGCCCCGCACCGATCCGTCCGGTGCGGGGCCCCCGTCGTTTCCACGGGCCCGGGCGGAGACCGTGGCTCACTGCCGGGACAGGGACTGGATGAGATCGCTGACGTGCACGATCCCCATGCACTGGCCGTACGGGTTGGTCACGATCAGGTCATCGTAGACGCGTTCGCGGTCCTGCCCGGCCACCCGAAGCGCCGCGATGGCCGACATCCACGCCGGAACCGTCCGGGGTGACTCCGACAGCCGCAGCGCCGGGCGCTTGGCGTGCAGCGCGTGCCCGTAGCGGCCGGTCACCGAAAGCAGGAACCGGGTCCGGTCGATGACTCCTATCGGCCGTTCCCGGTGGTCGATGAGGACCACGCTGTTGAGCGCGGTGTCCCCGGTGAAGGCCTCCATGACGTGCTCGCCGGTGGACTCGGCGTCGAAGTCCAGCGGCGGCACCATGAACTCGGTGACCCGGGGGCCGGAATCGGTGTCGTCCAGGGATGTGGCCGCCGGCTCGGGTACCGGCGTGATCTTCTCCCCGGGCTTCCAGGTGTGTTCGGTGAAGAACGCCCCGCTGCCCAGACGCACCCCGCACTCACGCAGCCGGACGATCTCCTCGGCCCGCGACACCCCCGCCGCCATCGCGTACACGCCGCTGCTGCGCCCGATCCGGGCCAGCCCTTCCACGATCCCGCCGTGTCGCTGGTCGCTGTCGACCCCCTTCACCAGGGCCGGGTCCAACCGGATCAGGAAGGGCGTGGCCTCAACGACCAGGTCCGGCCGGGCCATCGCGGTACCGAAACCGCACCGGAAGCCCAGCGCCCGCAGGTTGGCGACCCCGGCCAGCACGGTGGCCCTGGGCAGCTCCACCAGGTCGGGGGTGAACATCAGGGTGACGTCGCGCGGGCGCCGACCGGCCCGGCGCAGCCCGCTCTCGACCAGCGCGGCCAGGTCCGCCCCGTCGACGAGTACGGACGAGGGCAGCGGCAGCACCAACGGCAGCAGGCTCTCGGCGCCGAACCCGGCACGTACCAAGGAGGCGAGCCATTCGGCGACGAGCACGGCCGTGCGGCCGCTTCCGTCCGGCAGCCCCAGGCCCTCGGGGACGGGGGAGACGACCTCCACGGCCACGACGGCACCGGAGTCCAGGTCCACGACGGGGCGGAAGGACGGGCCCCGCTGTTTGCGCGGACCGTCCTCGACGGCACCGGGGGCCGGGTGGGTGTGTGAGGGAGGAAGGGTGGACACGGCACCCATGGTGACGCGTGGGCCCACGGAGCTGAAGCCCCGTGCGCGGCTGTTCAACCGTTGTTGAGCCGCGGGCCGCCGGACGTTCACAAGCCCACAACGGCCATCACGCATACGACAGTGGGCGTCACCGTGCGGTGACGCCCACTGCGATGGAACCGGTGCCGCCCGTGCGCGGCTCAGGCGAAACCAGGGCAGGCCCGGCGGACCCGCCCTAGGCGCGGCGGAAGGCCACGGCGATGTTGTGGCCGCCGAACCCGAAGGACTCGTTGATGGCGGCGACGTCTCCGGCGGGCATCTCCCGGGGCTTGTCGCGGACGATGTCCACGGCCACCTCGGGGTCGAGCTCGGAGATGTTGATGGTCGGCGGGATCAGGCCCTCGTGCAGGGCCAGAATCGTCGCGATCGACTCCACCGCGCCCGCGCCGCCCAGCAGGTGGCCGGTCATGGACTTGGTGGAGGTCACCGCGACCCGGTCCGCGGCGGAGTCGCCCAGGGCCGAGCGGATCGCCCGGGTCTCCCCGACGTCCCCGGCCGGGGTGGACGTGGCGTGCGCGTTGACGTGCACGATGTCACTGGGCTTGAGTTCGGCGTCGGCCAGCGCCTGCTTGATGGCGCGGGCCTGTCCGGCGCCCTCCGGGTCGGGCATCACGATGTCGTGGGCGTCGTCGGTGTAACCCACACCGGAGGCGTGGGCGTACACGCGCGCACCGCGCTTGGCGGCGTGCTCGGCCGACTCCAGGACGAGGATGCCCGCGCCCTCACCCATGACGAAGCCGTCGCGGTCCTTGTCCCAGGGACGGGACGCGGTCTGCGGGTCGTCGTTACGGGTGGACAGGGCGCGCATGGACGCGAAGGACGCGATGTTGAGCGGGTGGATCGCGGCTTCGGTGCCGCCGGCGATCACCACGTCGGCCCGCCCGGCGCGGATCATGTCCACACCGTTGGCGATGGCCTCGGCGCTGGAGGCACAGGCGCTGACCGGGGCGTGGGCTCCGGCGCGGGCGGTGAACTCCAGGGCCACGGCCGCGGCCGGGCTGTTGGGCATGAGCATGGGCACGGTGAACGGGGAGACCCGCTTCCAGCCCTTCTCGCGGAAGGTGTCGTACTGCTCCAGGATGGTGAGGATGCCACCGATCCCGCTGGAGACCACCACTCCGAGGCGCAGGGGGTCGATCTCGGGGGTGCCCGCGTCGGTCCATGCCTCCTGGGCCGCGATGAGGGCGAACTGCTGGGTCCGGTCGAGACGGCGCAGCCGGGGGCGCGGGAGCTTCTCGGAGGGTTCCTGCGCGATCTGCCCGGCGAAGTGCACCGGAAGCTTCTCGTGCCAGTCCTCGGGCAGCATGCTGATCCCGGAGCGGCCGTCGAGGAGCGCGGACCATGTGGTCGCGACGTCACCCCCGAGGGGGGTGGTGGCGCCGAGGCCGGTGACGACGACATCGGTCTTGGACATGATCCGATCGCCCTTCTCGTGGGTCGTTCCCGGCGATCGTGTGCCGGGAGGCGTGGCGGATGGTTGGTGCGGGTGTCCGTGGTGGGGACGGGCGGGCCGTCGCGACCTGGTGGGTCGGCGACGGCCCGGACGCGCTACTTCTGGATGAAGTTGATGACGTCCTGGACCGTCTTGAGGTCCTTGAGCTGGTCGTCGGGGATCTCCACGCCGAACTTGTCCTGCGCGGCGACGGCGATCTCCACCATGGACAGCGAGTCGATGTCCAGGTCGTCCACGAAGCTCTTCTCGGGCGTGACCTCGGAAGGCTCGGTGCCGACGATCTCTTCGACGATCTCGCCGAGGCCGGCCAGGATTTCCTGCTCGCTGAGGGCCATGTCTTGTTTCTCCTTGCTTGACGTGTGTGGTGTCGGGGAACGCTTCCGTGTGCGAAGTGCCCGGGCCTTGACGGAATTCGGATCAGGGGATGCGGATCACCTGTGCGGCGTAGACCAAGCCCGCACCGAATCCCAGGGTGAGCACGGTGCTCCCCGACGGCAGTTCCCCGCGCTCGACCATGCGCGAGAGCGCGAGAGGGATCGAGGCGGAAGAGGTGTTGCCCGCGGTGACGATATCGCGCGCCACGAGCGCCTGGGGCGCCCCCAGCTTGCGCGCGATGGACTCGACGATCCGCAGGTTGGCCTGGTGGGGCACGAAGGCGGTGAGCTCGGAGGGCTCGACGCCGGCCCGCTCCAGGGCTTCCAGGGCCACCTTGTACAGCTCGGTGGTGGTCCACCGGAAGACGGCCTGGCCCTCCTGGTAGAGGTACTTGCCCTCACGGAGGTAGATCTTGTCGGCGCGCTCGCCCGAGGAACCCCACACGACCGGGCCGATCCCGTGGTCCTCGGCGGCCGAGACCACCGCGGCGCCGGCGCCGTCGGCGAAGATCACGCAGGTGGACCGGTCTTCCCAGTCCACGTAGTCGCTGAGCTTCTCCGAGCCGATCACCAGGACGTTGCGCGCGCTGCCGACCCGGACCGAGTCCGAGGCCAGGTTGAGGGCGTAGACGAACCCAGCGCAGGCGGCGTTGACGTCGAAGGCGCCCGGGGCGACGATGCCGAGCCTGTCGGCCACGGTGGCCGCGGTGTTGGGGATCTGGTCCTGCACGGTGCAGGTCGCCACGATCACCAGGTCGATGTCCTCGGGGGAGAGCCCGCCGGCGGCCAGAGCCTTGCCGCCCGCCGCCACGGCCATGCTCGCCACGCTGTCCTCGGGGCCCGCGATACGGCGCTCCTGGATGCCCACGCGGCTCTGGATCCACTCGTCGGTGGTCTCGACGCGGGCCTCCAGGTCGGCGTTGGTCACGACCCGCGACGGCTGGTACTCGCCGAAGGAGCGGATCGCGGCGCCGCCGGGGGCGCTCGGGGCGTTGAACATGGTCAGCCTTCCTGCTGGACGCTCGCGGAGGAGGTGGTCCCCGCGTGCTCCTTGATGAGGGCGCCTGCGCGCTCGAGGTCGTCGGGGGTCTTCACCGCGAGGAGCTCGATACCGCGCAGGGCGCGCTTGGCGAGGCCGGTGAGGGTACCCGCGGGGGTCAGCTCGATGAGCGCGGTCACCCCGAGGTCGGCGAGCGTCTGCGTGCAGGCGTCCCAACGGACCGGGGAGGAGATCTGGGCGACCAGCCGCTCCAGGTACTCCGAGCCGCTCTCGACCACGGCGCCGTCGGCGTTGGACAGCAGGCGCACGCTGGGATCGGCGGTGCTCAGCCCGTGGGCGGCCGTGCGCACCCGCTCCACGGCCGGGGCCATGTGCTCGGTGTGGAAGGCGCCCGCCACGGACAAGGGGCGCAGGCGGGCCCGCTCGGGCGGGTTCTCGGCGAACGCGGCCAGTTGGGCGGTGGTGCCCGCGGCCACGATCTGCCCGGAGCCGTTGTCGTTGGCGGGGGTCAGCCCGGCGGCCTCGATGGCGGCCAGGACGTCCTCGCGCTTGCCGCCCAGGACCGCGGTCATGCCGGTCTCGGTGCGGGCGGCGGCGTCGGCCATCCCGCGGCCGCGCTCGGCGACCAGCGCCAGCGCGTCCTTGGGGGAGAGCACGCCGGCGATCGCGGCGGCGGTGAACTCGCCGACGCTGTGCCCCGCGGTGGCGTCCACCAGCGTGGGGGAGGCGGGCAGCGGGGGCTCGGGCGCGGCCAGCGGACCGAGCACGGCGGAGGCCGCGGCCAGGCCGGCGCTGACCAGCAAGGGCTGGGCGACGGCGGTGTCACGGATCTCATCCGCGTCCGCGGTGGTGCCGTAGCGCACGAGGTCGAGACCGGTCACCTCGGACCACGCGGCGAACGTGTCGGCCATGCCGGGGAGTTCGAGCCACGGGGAGAGGAAACCGGGAACCTGGGCGCCTTGGCCGGGAGCAACGATTACAAGCACGACATCTACCTTGCCCTGTAGGAGATCACCAGTTGGATAGGGAGGGACACGAAGTTAGCGGGGTACCGTTTGTAGGTACTCCACAAAAAGCTGTCCGTGGTGTGTCCACAAGCCCGAAACGGGTGGAGGAGATCACTTTCCGACGGTACGCGCAGCCCCGCGCGGGCGCTCCGCGGACCCCGGCCGACCTGCGGGGTGACGGCCGACACGGGGGTGAACCCCGGGCCCGCAGCGACGGGGATGCGAACCTAGACGGGTGAACACCGAATCCCGACCGACCGAGGACGGCGCCAGTGCGCCGACCGGGCCCCAGACCCCACAGGACCAGATCTCACCGGAGCGGACCCCGGCGGAGCAGACGCTGCCGGAGCAGGCCCCGCCTGAGCAGATCCGCGCCGAGACCGTCCGGCGTCTGGAACGCTCCATGGGGGTGCTCGGCACCGCCGCGGTCAACCGCATGGAGGAGAAGCTCGGCTGGTTCCGCCGGATGTCGGCCCAGGACCGCTCCTGGATCGGCCTGGTGGCCCAGTCCGGGGTCGCCGCCTTCGTGGACTGGTTCCGCAACCCCGAGCGCGGCCGCCCGGCGATCACGGTGGAGGTCTTCGGCACCGCCCCGCGCGAACTCACCAGGTCGGTCTCCCTCCAGCAGACCGTCGACATGATCCGCGTGGTCATCGATGTGGTGGAGAGCCAGGTCGACGACCTCGCCGCACCCGGCGGCGCACAACAGCTGCGTGAGGCGATGCTCCGCTACACCCGTGAGGTGGCCTTCAGCTCCGCCAAGGTCTACGCCCGCGCCGCCGAGGCCCGCGGGGCCTGGGACGCCCGGCTGGAAGCGCTGATCGTCGACGCCCTGCTGCACGGCGACCAGGTGGAGGGCCTGCAGACCTGGGGTTCGGCGCTGGGCTGGTCGCACACCCCGGTGATCGCGGTCGCCGGCGACCTCGGCGACGAGGGCGGGAACAAGGTCCTGGACGACCTGCGTTCGGCCGCGCGCCGCCTCGGTTACGACGTCCTGGCGGGCATGCAGGGACGCCGCGTGGTCGTGGTGATCGGGGTGGGCGACCGCTACCCGGCCGACGAGCTCCCGGCCGCAGCCGCGGAACCCCTGGCCGGGCTCTTCGGGAACGGGCCCGTGGTGGTCGGCCCGGCCGTGCCGGACCTGCACGCGGCGGGGACCTCGGTGCGCGCCGCGGTGAGCGGTCTGCGGGCCGCCGTGGCCTGGCCCGACGCGCCCAGGCCGGTGCTCGCCGACGACCTGCTGCCCGAGCGTGCGCTGGAGGGCGACACCGAGGCCCGCCAGCAGCTGGTGACGGAGGTCTACCTCCCCCTCCAGGGCGCGGGCTCCCCGCTCTTGGACACGCTGTCGGTCTACCTCGAACACGCCTCCTCACTGGAAGCGACCGCGCGCATGCTCTTCGTGCATCCGAACACGGTGCGCTACCGCCTCAGCCGCATCTCCGAACTCACCGGGCACATCCCTTCGGACGGTCGCGGCTCGTTCGTGCTCCGGGTGGCGGTGGCACTGGGCAGGTTGTCCGAAACCCGAGGCGGATGACACGGGTGACCGTTATCGGCGCGAGTGCCGGTGAGACCTCCGCCACGTCGTAATCTGATCGTTGCCTGTCATATGGGTTGCCTTATGGAAGTTTCACCAGCGTCGGGTATGTGTGTAACTGACCGTGTGCGCCCGGGGACTACGCGAAAAGAGATAGCTTTGATACGGGCAGGTTGCAGGTGGAGCCAGAAGACGACGAAAACCCTCGGGCGTCGCTCCCCGCACCGCTCCGTCACGACGTTCTTGGGGGGTCCAACGCTGTGGTCGAGCGACCGAGGAAGAGGTTCCGGATACTACGCCCGGTGATTGATTTCGTACTCCAACCCACGCAGGAGGGAGAGCTGCGCAGGCGGGTGCTGTTCTGGCTCCCCGCGCCGCTCCCGGTGCTCGGGTTGGTGTACCTGCTGGTGGGCGGGGCCTTCTCCGCCGCAGGGTGGACGATCCTGCTGGCGGCCAGCGTCGGTGTGGGAACACTGCTGCTCGCGATGATCGTGCAGCCCACGCCGCTGCCGGAGGGCCTCGCGCCCCCTGTGTCGGCCCGGCGTTCCCTGCACCGCTTCCGCCAGTTCACCCAGCTGCGGGTGGCGCTGGCACTGGTGCCGATGGCCATCGGTGCGTGCGCCGCGATCGCGGGCGGCGGTATGTACCCGCTGTTCGCCGCCCTGGCCCTGGCCTGGCCGCAGCTGCTGCTGGCCATGCCCACCTTCTTCACCATCACCAAGGCGCGCCGCGCCATGGAGGCCTGGGGTACCACCGCCTACCTGTGGCACGCGCTGTCCCGACCGGCCAAGGTCACCTGGCCGATCGCCACCCCGCTGGCCCGCTCCTACCGCGCCTGGCGCACCGACCGGGCCCGTCGCCTGGCCCAGCAGAAGGAGCAGGACCAGCAGCAGGAGAAGGCGTGGAAGGAGGCTGTGGCGCAGGAGAAGCTCAACCCGACCGAGACGGTCGCCTCCGCCAAGGGTGAGCAGGAAACCGAGGACGGCTCCGGTCTCCAGCGCACCCGCAAGCTCCATGCCCTTCCGGAGGAGACCGCGGACCAGGACAACGAGCCCACCGCGCTCATCCCCAAGCCCGAACCGGTCGAGGAGAGCCCCGAACCGGTGCAGACCGCGGACGGGCCCTCGTCGGTCTCCGGGCCCAGCGGCACCGTCAACCGGGCCGCCCGGCACCTTCTGGACCAGGGCGGAGCGCTCGGCCTGAACGTGCGCAACCGCCGCCGGGGCCAGGCCAACCGCCGCCCGCCCTCGCACAAGCCCTAGGTGTACTAGCCACGGACCTGGACCCGTCCGTGCGCCCTGGACCACCTGTGGCGGCGTTCCGACCCGGAACGCCGCCACAGCCGTGTCCGGTCCGGATCAGTACCCGGGAAGCGCGCCCGGCGCGGCCCGCCGACCCACCCCTCCGATCCCGGTGATCTTGCTACCAGGAGCGAGTTCGGCGCCGAACTCGCTCCTGGTAGCAAGATCATCTTCGGGAGGGGCCCCAAGTCCGCCCGGTGCGCATCAGACCCGGACGCGCCGCCGGATCTCGGGGAGCGCTTCGCCACCGCCCTGGGGGCAGTGGTACCAGCGTGCCTCGGCCTCGCGGCCGTCGAAGGCCACCTCACCGATGGTGTTGCCGAAGTAGGGGCGCTCGGCCAGCCGCCACGCCAGCGGGCTGCGGCGCACCCCGGCCAGTCGGGTCATGATCTTCCCGGCCAGATGGAAGGGCCAGCTCGCGGACAGCGCGGCCGCGCGGCGGAAGTTCGGCGGGAGCTGGTTGCAGAGCGCGGAGGAGACCAGCTGGGTCACCCGGGAGGTCGTTTGCCCCTTCCTGGCACGGGCGCGCGCCAGGTAGGAGAAGTGGACGTCCCCGCTGAGTAGCAGGACGGTGGCGGGGGCCTGGCCCCGATCGCCGCGGGCCACCTCCAGCACGGCGTCGGCGAGCCGGTGGAAGGCGCCCCAGTGCTCGAGATCCAGGGCCTGGCGGAGCCTTTCCGCGGGGCCGCGCGCCGCCGACCCCCAGGCGCCGCCGCAGACCGCCTCGTTCCAGGCCTCCAGGTGGTGCACGGAGGGCGGCAGCAGGATCGGGACCGTGGAGGCCACCACGAGGTGCTCGGGGCCGCCGGTGAGGTGCTGGTCGAGCCAGTCGTGCCCCTCGGGCCCCAGAATGGACCTGGAGCCGTCGTGGGGGCCTCCCTCACCCAGGGCTCGACCGCAGCGGGTGTCGGCCACCAGGACGCGTACGCCGCCGATGTCGTGGCGGTGGCTCCACCGGTAGGAGGCGGGCTCGTCGTGCGCCCGCCAGGCGAAGGAGTCCAGGATGTCCCCGGCATCGGTACCGCGCTCCCGGTGGTCGCGCACCACGGCCCACAGCGGGTCCTTGTCGCGTGCGTCGGGGGAGAGGTTTCCCACGTGCTGGTACACCCAGTAGGCGCCGAGCCCGCTGGTCACCCGGGTACGCCACCACGGGTGGTCGTCCATGGAGCGCCGCCAGGCGGCAGAGGTGTTCCAGTCGTCGCGGATGTCGTGGTCGTCGAAGACCATCAGGGTGGGGACGGTCGACAGCAGCCACCGCACCTGGGGGTCGGACCAGGCCTGCCGGTACAGCTCGGCGTACTCGTCGTAGCGCACGACCTCGTCCTCGGGCGTGTCGTCCCCGGGATCCTCGCCGCGCACCTGGCTCAGCCGTGCTTGCCGGAGGAAGGCGCGCATGGGCTCCTGGAGCTCGTCGGCGTAGACCTGGTCGCCGATCAGCAACAGCGCCAGGTTCTCCCGTGCCTCGCCGTCCACGGCACCCAGACCCTCCCGGGCCAGCCGGCGCGCGGTGGCGCGGAGCATGTCGGGGCCGTAGCGCACCAGGCCCTCGGGTGTGTCGCCGGTGGGGGTGTGGCAGGAGCCGTACAGCAGGCGCGCGGGCGCATCCGGGGCCAGAGTGCGCAGGACGCTCGGCGGTAGCGGGCTGTCGGGTTCGGGCCAGACCCGGTCCTCAGCGAGAAAAACCTCGTAGGGAAGGACCGAACCGGGGGCCAGACCCTCGATTTCGCACACGGCGTAGTGGTGTCCGTGGACGGTGAAGGTCCGGGCGGCCGTGACCGCCGCGCCGTCCACACGGACCCGGACGTCACAGGGCGCGTCAGTCTCCACCCACACCGTCGCCGTAGTGGGTCCCACATGCCGGAGCACCGGCCCCAGACGTAACGAGACAGTCACCCTTTTCCCTTCTTTCCACCAGTTTCACATACACCGACGACGAGTATGGCCGCTCCACGGCGCCCCCGACCATCCCTAAGCTGACCGGGGATGGTTGCACCGAGGGCCCGGCTGCGCGAAGGTGTCGCTATGCGGACACAGATCCTTGAGCTGCACACCGGCGGATCGGAGAGCATCACCGACATCACCGCGCAGTGCGGCGACTTCGTCGCCCAGAGCGGCGGCGACGGCCTACTCAACGTCTTCGTCCCGCACGCGACCGCGGGTGTGGCCATCATCGAGCTGGGAGCGGGGTCCGACGACGACCTCCTCGCCTCCCTCGACGACCTGCTACCGGCCGACGACCGGTGGCGCCACAAACACGGGTCCCAGGGGCACGGGCGTTCGCACGTCATGCCGGCGTTCGTCGCGCCACAGACCACGGT
This sequence comes from Nocardiopsis exhalans, assembly GCF_024134545.1. Taxonomy (GTDB): domain Bacteria; phylum Actinomycetota; class Actinomycetes; order Streptosporangiales; family Streptosporangiaceae; genus Nocardiopsis; species Nocardiopsis exhalans. The sequence continues at coordinate 4,817,112 of NZ_CP099837.1, read as the reverse complement.
GCCCGTTCTGTCCGGCAGACTCGAACTGGGGACATGGCAGTCCATCGCGGTCGTGGACCTGAACGTGGACAACCCGGACCGACAGGTGCGGTTGTCCTTCCTAGGGTCCGGGTGACGCGGATTCGACGCGTGCCGGGTTCGGCCGCGCGTTGACGGGAGATGCCACTAGCGTGTGAACTAGGCCATCAGCGATGGTTACGGACCCACGTGACGGGCGACGAAAAAAGCCCGGCATCGTTGTGACAACTGCTTCGTGCAGGCAAGATTGAGAAAAACCATCTGTGGAGGAGAACTTTCGTGAGCGCGACCGCGGGCCAGGCACAAAGCGAACGCGGCTTGGCTGACCGACTCGGATTCAAGCCGGGTCAGGTGGTGCAGGAATTCGGCTTCGACGACGACGTCGACGAGGGGCTGCGCGCATCCATCGCCGAACTCACGGGCGAGGCGCTGGTCGACGAGGAGTACGACGGCGACGTCGACGCGGCACTGCTGTGGTGGCGGTCCGACGAAGAAGGCGACCTCACCGACGCTCTGATGGACACGGTGACGACCATCGCCGACGGGGGGACCATCCTGGTCCTGACCCCGAAGGCCGGCCGTGATCTGCACGTGTCCCCCAACGACGTCGCCGAGGCGGCCAACACATCGGGCCTTTCCCAGACCAGCGCGGTGAGCATCGGCGCGGACTGGTCGGGCACCCGCCTGGTCGTTCCCAAGCGGTGACGGACAGCACCCTCACCGGGTGAGACGTCCGGTGCCGCGCGCCCCAGCCAGAACGGGCGCGCGGCGCTGAAGGGCGCCCGCTGACCGGCGGGCGCCGACTCCGGCCTGTGCAGCCGACGAACACGAACGCGAGCATGACCGACACCGCCACCGTGGACGCCCGTGCGCCCGAGATCACACTCCAGGACCAGTACGGCCAGGACACCGTCCTGAGCTCTCTGCGGGGCGGCCCCGTGCTCGTGGTCTTCTACCCGCTGGCCTTCTCCGGCGTGTGCTCCGGCGAACTCGCCGACCTGCGCGAGCACCACGCCGAACTCAAGGCCCTGGGCGTCACGGTTCTGGCGGTGTCCGTTGACTCCACCTTCGCCCTGCGCACCTGGTCCGACCGGGAGGGCTTTCCCTTCGCGCTGCTGTCCGACTTCTGGCCCCACGGCGCCACCGCCCGGGCCTACGGGGTCTTCGACGACCAGCGCGGCGTCGCCCGCCGGGGCAGCTTCCTCATCGACGCCGAAGGCACCGTCCGCTGGACCGTCCACACCCCGGCCGGTCAACCCAGGGACGTCAAGGAGTATCTCGACCAGGCACGCCACCTGGCCGGATAAATCAGGCGCGAGTACCACCACAAAGCGGTATGATCACTCGCGACGCACAAACGGGGCGCGTAGCTCAGTTGGTTAGAGCAATTGCCTTACAAGCAATAGGCCAGGGGTTCGAGTCCCTTCGCGCCCACCCTGGACGGCTTACTAGAACCCTTGACCAGGTCAGGGGAGTCGGGAAGCGCGTCCACAGAGCTCCACACGGCGCTCTCTCCGCCACCGGAGGGGGCGCTGTCGTCGTTCCGGGGTAAGTCATCGACTTTTGTCCCGTTCGCTCCGTGTGGGCGTCCTGGAGGGCGAGAGCTGGTCGATCACAGCCGCGTCAGCCCTTCAAGTACTCGCCACATGTCTTCCGGATCGAGAGGCGCGGGCGGGCGAAACACGGTGCGGAGCGTGCTGTTCGGCGCGCGTCGTGGCCGGTACGTCATGGAAGGTCTGGGCGGGGGTGCCTCGCCTGCTCGATCCTGCGTCGGCCCTACGGAGTTGCGGGCGAGTAAGCACCACACGGTCTTGCCGCCACGGGGCGAGGGGGTGACGCCCCATCGTTGGCTGAGCACCTCCACCAGGAGCAGCCCGCGGCCGTTCTCGGCGGCCTCGTTGACGGGCTGTCTCGTGGGCGTGCCGTCCCCGGCGTCCCAGACGTCGAGGTAGAGCTTGCCGCCCTGGACACGCAGAGTCAGGCGGATGAAGTGGCGTCGGGAGATGGCCGACACCGGGGTCGTCATGGTCAGCCCCCGGCCTCGACGGCATTGGCCACCAGCTCGGAAGCCAGGAGTTCGGCGCTGTCCACCACGTCACGGAACGGCAGGTGCGCGAGCGTGCTGCGGATGAACTCGCGGGCGAAGGACGGCGCGTTCGGCAGCGCCACCAAGGTCAAGGAGGCGAGCATCAGCGCCCCACCTCCCACACCGTGACGCCGAGCGCTTCGATCTGCGTCACCACACCTGCTTGCAGGCTCGGGAAGCGGGTGAAGTGCTCCAGGGTGGGCACCAGCACCTCGGTCGCGTCTCCCTGCTTGAGCCGTGCCACCAGGCGCCCAAAGCCGGATTCGCGCGAGGTGGACAGGTCCACGAAGACGTTCCCGAGGGTGAAGCCCCGCTCCTGGGCGTAGGCGCTCATGTGGCCGTGAAAGCGCAGCAGCCTCTCGCGGTCGGCTGGCCCCATGATGCGCAGGTAGCCGTAGGCCAGTGGCCTGGCTTCGTCGGTGATCACGAGCGCCGCCCCTTCACCAGGCGCAGACAGGGGCGAGCGTCAGCTTCGTCGTGCGTGTGTGGCCGGTGGCGGTAGGCGAGTACCAGTCGGACGGCCTCGCGGATGTTGTTGTGGGGGCAGTGGATGACGCGGAGCTGATTGGCGTCGTTGTCGAGGTGCTCCACCACGTAGTGCTCGTTCGTGGCCGAGACGCTCACACAGCCGATGTGCAGAAACACCAGGGTGGTGCCTTCGCGATCGGTTAACGGGTGGATGCGGTGCTGGCGCAGGAGGTTGCTGAGGCGGTGCAGGGCGATTGGACCGTTTGGCCGGTTCATTGATCACCTCTAAGGAGGAAAGTAGGGGTTTTGTAGTGGGCTTGCCACACCCCGACCTTTTCATCACCCCAGGTAAAAGGGGTATGCCTACACGGCGATTGGACACAATGGGTAAAGCGGGGTTGTCTTTGGTTGTGGCTGTGTAGTTAACTGCCAGTCATGGCACGCAAACCCCCGGTGGAAAACCCCGCTATACGGCGTTTCGGGAGAGAATTGGCCCGCTTGCGCAATTTGGCCGGTATGTCGCAAAGCCAGTTGGCCAAGGCGATCAATGTGTCGGGTGCGCTGGTTGGGCACATCGAGAGAGCGGAGCGCACGCCGACGCAGCGCTTCGCCAGGAAAGCCGACGAGGCACTCGAGTCCGGTGGCCACCTGATGGGCCTGTGGAAGGACGTGCAGCAAGCGGCCTACCCGGAGTACGCCGGGAGTTTCATGCAGGCGCTACCCCACGCGCTCATGATGCGGGACTACCACCCGATGATCGTCCCGGGCCTGCTCCAGTGCGAGCCCTACATCCGAGCCTTCTGCCGTGCCAACAACCCGATGGAGACAGACGACTACATCGACCGGGTAGTCGAGCAACGGCTCCAGCGTCAAGAGCTGCTTATGGAGTCGGACCGGCCGGTGATCTGGGCGATCATCACGGAGGCCGTGCTCGGTAGCCTGGTGCAGACACCGGACATCTTGCATAGCCAGGTAGACCGCCTGCTGGAGCTGACCAGATCCGGGCGGGTTCAGCTCCAGGTGATCCCTGCTAATGTCCGCTTCGACGAACACCCAGGCATGGACGGCCCCTTCACCATCCTGTCGCTACCCGACCGGCAAGAGGTGACCTACCTGGAAGGTGCCGCCTCCGGCGACCTCGTCACCGAGGCAGTAGAGGTCGAGCGGTTGTCCCTTAAATTCGGCAGCTTGCAGGGCGTTGCCCTATCCCCGGGGCAAACAGTGGAGTACTTGAAGAATGTGCGAGGCGAGATCGATGGACAAAATTCAGTGGCACACCTCGAGCTACAGCAACGCGCAGGGTGGTCACTGCGTGGAGGTGGCGGAGACTCCCCGAACGGCGCTAATGCGGGATAGCCAGAATCGGCATCTCGGTCACCTGGTGTTCCCTGCGCCGGAGTGGAGGGCCTTCTTGGGGGACGTGAAAGAGGAGCAGCTCTAACACTCTCGCCTAGGCCTGATCGAGAAGGCGCCTGCTCGCTTCGGGAGAGCGGGCGTCGCTCATTGCACAAGGGGGCTGACACGCGGCGGCGGTGGGCTTACGCTTGCCTTTACCGCTGGTTGGAAGCTCCGGCAGTGGCGTCACGAGCCGTGGGCACAGGACACCCAGGACCGGCCCTTCGACCTCGTAGCAGCGATCCAGTCGTAGACGGTGGGATGCGCGTGACCGACATCGACCAGGCCAAGGAAGCTGTCCGAGACCGCGTGTGGCGGCTGCTCGAACGCGAGGGCGCTGTCCCTGAAGGCTCCTACGGCAAGATCCCCGGCTTCTACGGCAACGAGGCGACGGCTGAGCGCCTGGCCGAGCTGGAGGTGTGGAAGAACGCGGGGACGATCATGGCGAACCCAGACTGGGCACAGTTCCCCATCCGCATCCGCGCCCTCCAGGACGACAAGCTCCTCTACATGGCCGTCCCGCGCATGGCCAGCCTCAAACCCTTCTACCTGCTCGACCCCGCGTCGCTGAGCCTGCCACCCGAGGAAGCCGCCGAGAAGAAGGGCGCCGAGCAGATCGCCCGCAGCGTCGGTGTGGACGAGATGCAACCCATTGACGTGGCCATCTGTGGCAGCGTGGCCGTCAACCGCTCGGGAGCGCGCATCGGCAAGGGGGCCGGGTACTCCGACCTTGAAGTCGCGTTGCTCATCGAGGCGGGGTTGGTGACCGAGCAGACGACCATCGTGGCGCTGGTGCACCAACTCCAGGTCATCGAGGAGAAGATCCCCGAGACGGAGCACGACTTCAATGTTGACCTGATCGTCACGCCGGAGGAGGTCATCCAGTGTGAGCGACGCCGACGGCCGAGCGGGATTGTGTGGGAGGACTTGACAGCGGAGAAGGTGGAGGCGATTCCAGTGCTGGGGGAGCGGGAAAATATTCGGGGATGAGATGATCATTTTGGATATGTAGGTTTCTTGAAAAGTAGATCCACCGCAAGGGTTTCCGGTGCCGCCATCCTTTCAATTCTTGCGCAATTATCCTATCATTTATCGGAAGGATGGAATATATCATAGTGAAGTACTATTCCCTGTTTGCAATTTCTCGGAATCTCCGTTGTCGGCTGAACGATGTGCGGTTGGGGTATGGGGAGTGGGTAGAGCGTGGCTGACCTGGACAACGTCACCAAGCGCAAGCTTGAGTCTATCCTCGAGATGTCAGGGGGATACGTCCTCGATTTTAGCAACGCCAGATTTGCTGACTTTGTTAAGACCGCAATCGATATTGATCCGTATGAGAAGTATCCCCCAGGATCGAAAGCTGTGCTGCTCCGAAGGATCTGGCACGAAGAGCCGATGGCTGCGGTAGCGAAGGTGAACCTCGAACTCCTGGAGCACTGGCGAATCGGGAAGCTAGTTGCCGATCAGGAGCCGACATCGTTTGAGGGAACTCTATACGATGAGCTCAAGGAGCAGTTTACGCCGCTTGCCGAAAGCGTAGATGCCGCGAGTACCGACTTTCTTGCCAAAGACTTCGGCCAGATCGACATCACTTCACTTCCACGTTCTCTCACCTCGCAAGCGGTGGTGGAGGCGCGTTTGCGGGAGATTGACGCCTGCCAGGAGGCGGGGGCGCCCTTGGCTGTAATCTTCCTGGTTGGCAGCACATTGGAGGGTCTTTTGATGGAGTTAGCAATAGCCAACGCGGCAGAGTTTACGTCCGCGCCGTCAGCGCCCAAGGAACGTGGCAGGGTCAAGCAGCTTGACCAGTGGAAACTCGCTGACCTGATAGTGGTTTCTCACAAATTGGGGATTCTTGGCGCTGACGTCTTCAAGTTTGCGGATCAAGTGCGGAACTTCCGTAACTACATCCACCCACGACAGCAGTTGGTCGAGCGATTCGAGCCGCGCATAGAGACTGCAAAGATCGCTCAGCAAGTTCTGCGGGCTGCACTGGCTGATCTTCAGCAGGCAAGCGGAGGTAAGCGATGACTGAATTCGACCTCTACTTCTCCGAACACTTCGGTGTCGATCCGGCTGTCTTGGAGGAGTACGGAGCCTTTGATATAAGCATCGTCTCCGACCTTCCACTGTTCATTGATCCTTTTCTTCTCTTCAACAGCAAAAAACCTGAGTACCAAGCTCTCCACGAGCAGATTCTCAAGTACCTGTACTTCCTGCGTAATAAGGCGACACCCGATCTTGATCCGGACTTAATTAAGAGCTGGTATCGGTTTAAGGAAGTGAAGCAGAACTGGCTCGGGTTCACGGTGCTTGGCAACGGTGGCAGCGGTCTCGGTGGCAAGTTCGCGACCTCGCTGCATAATTCACTCGGGTCGATTCTAAGCAATTTTGGCTCCGAGCAGATCACTGCGAGTTCCCACCTTGAGAAGCTGGCTCTGATCCAACCCGGTGTCGGGCGTGACAACATCAGTGACTTCTCGACGAACCTGATCAAAGATTATCTTCTCGACTACACCCAGACGTTTTCCAAGGCTCACCTCGCTCCAGAAAAGGTCGATACTTTCTCTGTGACGCGAGCTGCGTTCAACTACGAAACGGAAAGTTGGGAGACACGGAAGTACGTCCTGCCTCGGCTCGGTGATGACTTCGTCCTGCTAACGCCAACTGATATCCTCACTCGTGACGACACTTGGATTAGCCAAACGGACATGATCCGTGGCTTCGACAGGCTGCCGTTCTCTGTACCTGACAATGAACTTAGAGCGCAGGTCAACAACTATTTTCGCCAGCGCCTAGGGAAGAAGCCCACGGCGAGTGATCGTGCAGCGGCCGCTCACAGCACGATTCGCCAGTTTCCAGAGCTTATCGACTACTACATCAAGACCAAGGAGGAATCGGGCGACGAGGCTGCTGCGGCTAGTACGAAAAAGGTCGACGATACCTACCGAGCACTCGTTAGCCAGTTGAAGCGTGCCGTCGCCGACCTCGATTCGAAGTCAAATTTCTACGACCAGCCGTGGACTAGTTACGAAGAGGCTCTTGAACGCGTCCACCTCTTCAAGTCCTATGTTGAGGATAACGATGGCTACAAGCTGATCAATCGTGTAGGGAAACCGTTCTCACGTGAGGACGAGGTCCAGATTTTCTTTGGTCTACTCTGGTGTCGCACCGACTTCGATGTAAACCGGGAGCCTAACAACGGGCGCGGTCCGGTTGACTTCAAGGTTAGCTATGGCTCAGGCGACAAGTCCTTGATCGAGTTCAAGCTTGCTAGTAATACAGCACTCAAGCGTAACCTCGAGAAGCAGGTGGCAATCTACGAGAAGGCGAACAAGACTGACAAGTCTATAAAGGTTATCATCTGCTACACCAGGGTCGACGAGACCAGGGTGGCCAAAGCGCTCAAGGAGCTTAAGCTAGAGAATGAGCCCTCGGTTGTTGTCATCGATGCGCGTAACGACAACAAGCCATCCGCCTCGAAGGCGTGACTCAGCTCCAGCAGTGGGTGATTGGCCTAGCGCCAGAATGGTTTTTATGGGCCAGTGGGGGAACGGCGACTTCTGGGAAAAAGGTTCGTGAGAAATTATTTTTTGCCGAGTGGCCGATTCGCTGCTAGATGATCATTTGTCATTTTCTTGGCTGAAGTCCCGGGGTTGGCGTTTTCTTTGATAGCTTCCAAAGAAGCGAGTTAGTGGTTGCAAGATTTTGCAATCGCGAGTCTGCTCAGACATGGTTGACTCGTCGATGAATTGATGGAACTTATCTCGTTCGCTTGGCTTGAGGTCGGACTGGATTATGAGCCAGCGAAGGAACACGGAAAGAGCAACTTGTCGAAGGATGGGAAGTTCCGGATCTCTCTTGTCCGTGAGATCCCCGTGGACATACTTTGATCGTGCGTTGTATGCCTTTCGGACCCACGCATAGACTTTCATGCGTGTCTCGTCGGTCATGTGGAGAGCCGATGCACGCTGTGCGACTTTTCGGCTTAGATCTAGGTTTTCCTCATCCGCAAGCAGTGCTTCCATGGCAATGACATAATGTAGCAAGGTCTGTTCGTAGAGCTCGTCAAACGTGTCGCCATCACCGTAGGTCAGCTGGGCTGCTAGCGCCAAATGCTCAGCTGAACGCTGCATCCGCTTGGCGCGCTTCGAGTCTTTCTTTTTCCCTTCGCTACCAGCTTGCAAAATTGTGTTGACCATAGACAGAATCTCTTCGCAAAAAGCAGCCAGAGGTTCGACATCTTGATTGGATATCGTGAATGTTCCAGTTGGGTAGATCTCTGTCTCGAACTCTCCTTCATTCCCATAGAATTTAGGTTCAAGAGTGATGTTGTCATGGAGAGTGTGGATAGCTCGACCTGGAAACACGGTGTATTGTGCATCGAGATGTACTACCTCTCTGTGCCAAAGGGCGAGGGTGATGAGTGGCTTCCAAGAAAGTATTTCTGGCTGTTGATGCATTAGAAGATATATGCGCGAAGGTTCAGTTGGAGCGTGCTCCTGTGTCAAAAAAGCTGCCCCATCCAAGGTGTCCGTATCTATCTTTTGGTGGCTCCATAGGTGTTGGTGAATACTTGGAACTGGGTGAATTTTCCTCAAGTCAACTTGATTTGGACTGAAGAGTTTGTAATCCCCGATTCTGATCCTTGTTCCAGTAGGCATTGCAATGTTAAGTAGGAGCCATGACTCTCCGCTGGGGGTGTCGATGGCAAGGTAGTGGATAAACTCCCTTGCTATGGTTGGATAGTCGGGCTGTTGTCCAGGGTTGGTTGCAAAATTAGCGAGTCCTGTGTCAAAGAAAATGGCATGATCGGATATTTCGAACTTCCCCTCTTTTTCCTGATACAAGTCTGGGCGTCGGCTGGGTGGGGCTATGTTGTAGATGGCCTGCCTCGCCTCATTCCACTTTGGGCTTTCGTGGAATGCCTGGACTGCGTCACGTGCGCATGTGGGGCCGTTGGTTTGATTAGCGATGCTCTCGATCCAGGTTTGGATAGTTTTATGCTCGGTGTGATTAATATCCATGGCTTCAAATCGTACACCACGGAGGCCGAAGCGGCCTGAAAAATACCTGCGGTCTACGAATCTCGCTCCCGCAGACGCTTCCGCACCGTGGTCTGGTGTGTTCCAAGCTTCTGTGCGATCGCTCGTCAGCGACCACCCCTGTTCGTAAAGCCGCGCCGCCTCGTCCACCTGCCCATCGGTAAGCTGGTTCTGCCGCGTCTGCACACCATGGCGCTTGAGAATGTTGCTCACCGTCTGCCGCGTAACGCCGAACTGCTCGGCCAGGTCGTAGACGGTGGCGCCGTCCTGGTAGGTGGCGATCAGCTTCTCGGCCTCCTTGCCCTGGATCTGCTTGGCGGTCTTCTTCCTGGCCCGTGGTGTGGGCGAAGCGCTGGGGCCGAGGCGTCGGGCAGCTTACGGAGCAGCTCCTCCAGAGCGTCCGCCTGGTACCCCGGGTTATAGTTGGCTTGCGTAAGGCCCACTCCTCACCTCGAAGCGCCCGCGGGGGGCGCTTTCGTCGTTTCATGATGATGGCCATCGCCAGCCATCGGCCTCGATGGCGGTGGCGACCAGCTCCGGTAACCGTTCTGTGTATTTCGCGCTGAATCGCTCTGCCTGGGGGCGACCTCCATCCACGATTGTCATGACCCGGCAGTCGGACCAGGAGCGCGACTCATGGCACAACGAGCGACGTATGCCCGGCTCACCGAGTTCCTACGCGGCAGTACGCGGGACGTGGTGACCGTGGCATGGGACGAGCTGGACGAGGTCGTCGGCGGCCTTCCCGCCTCGGCCGTCAACCACTATCCGCAGTGGTGGCACGGTGATCGCTCACATACGCGGGCGTGGCGGCGTGCGGGATACGAGCTGGAGTCCGTGAGCCCAGAGCATTCGGTGACCTTCCGAAGGAAAGGGGAACCCGATGATCCTCAGGGGCGGGGTTCCGTGCGATCGAGTCCGTCTGCGGCAAGTCGATCCAGCACAGAGCTGCCCCCGTTAGATCCCCGTAGTGCTTTGCTGGTCATCGCCTGTTCATCGGCCAAGGCCCCAGGAGGGCGCCACCTCGCGGAGTTTGGCGGTGACACCGGTTGGCCTCGGGAACTGATCGAGGCCCGAGCCCGTGTGCTCGCCCAGGCTGGAGCGGACGACGGCCGCTTTCTCCCCGCGTGGCAGCGCTATACCGGCCACTTCTACAAGCATGCCGAGCCCGCGTTGGCCGAGGCGGTCGCCAGCGGCCGGGTGCTGATCATCAGCGGTGGATACGGCCTCGTACGGGCCGATGAACCCATCGCGTACTACAACCGCCGCTTGCAACTGGCGGACTGGCCGAGGGGACTACTCGAACGGGCACTCCTCGCAGAGGCCCGCCGTGTCGGTGCGCGGTCCGTCGTCGGATTTCTCGCAACCTCGAGCGATTACGCGAGGCTGTTCCGTCGTGTCGACTGGCGCGTGTCGGGTGCACAGGTGGTGCTGGCCACCATCGAGGGAGTTCAGGGCGGAGCGCAGGCGCGCGTGCCGCGGGCACTGGGCCAGGCCTTCTCCGCGTCCTGGCGACAGGAACCCGGAGACCAGCCAGCCGGACTGACATGGGAGCCGCTGACGTGAGCACCGTACGGCAACGCCACATCGACGAGTTCTACGCGCTGCTGGACGACCTCGCCCGCGTGGTTGGTGGCCCGCGCCTGCTGCGCGACTGCACCGGCCGCGATGGTTGGCCCAGCCACGGCGTCTACTTCTTCCTGGAGGAGGGTGAGCGGCTCCCCTCGGGCGAGCACCGAGTCGTCCGAGTCGGAACGCATGCACTGACCTCCACCAGCCGGACCACTCTCTGGAACCGGCTCTCCCAGCACCGGGGCAACCGCTCCGGCGGCGGAAACCACCGGGCGTCGATCTTCCGCCGCCATGTCGGGTCAGCGCTCATCGGCCGCGACGGCAGCCGTGACGGCCTCCTGGAGGCGTGGCTGGCCCCGTCCCGGAGCCCTGCGTGGGCGACCCGCGAAGCCGAGGTCGAGCGGCGGGTCAGCGAATACGTCGGCCGCATGCCGTTCCTCTGGCTGCCGGTGCCCACGAAAGCCCACGGGGACAGTGACCGGGGCTTCGTCGAACGCAACTGCATCGCCCTGCTCTCTGGGGCCTCGGACACGCTCAAAGCCCCGAGCCGGACATGGCTTGGGTACCACGCGGTCAGCCCCAAGGTGCGAGCCTCCGGGCTGTGGAACGTCAACCATGTCGACGAGTCCTATGACCCCGCTGTCCTCGACCTCATACGCGACCTGGTGCGCCGCTGCGGACACCAAACCGAGTAGAGGAAGGGCAGCCGTGGACACGCAGCCGGTCAACCGCTCCCGGAGAAGCCTGGGAGAACCGCTGGAGGCGAGGCCAGCGAGCAGACGCGGCCCTCGCCAGGCGGTCAGAGTTCGTGTCGGCAGGAGATCGGGTCCGACGGCGGGATCTTCTTGTGCTCGGGCGCGGCAATCATGCGGGTGTTGGAGAAGGAGATGAAGACCTGATTTCTCCATACCTCGTTCGCGTAGCCTCTTGCGCACCGTTCCGGGGTTGGAGCTCAGCTCCTTGGCCTCCCCACCCCGGGTCTGCTTGGCGGTCTTCTTCCTGGCCCGCATGTGCACCCGCCCTGAGCCGTCGCAGAACCGTGCGATCGGGCGGGAAAAGACCCAGCACCCTGCCCCGCCGGGGGCTCGCCCCTTCCTGGCCGGATCGCTCAGCGGTCCTTCCACGCCTGTTCCAGCAGGCGCTTGACCCGTTGCACGTCCCCGTGTTCGGTGCGTCTGATCACGGCACTGATCACAGGGCGCAGCAGGCGGTCGCCCCCGCTGTGGTCGCGGGCGCCGCCGCCGGGGGCGTAGCCGCCCTCGGTGTTGCTGGCGATGTCCACCGCGAACCAGTGGACGGTAGTCGTCATCACCAGTTCCCGTGTCGACCACTGGCGTTACGGTCGGGCCTCGAGGACCATGAAGTTGGGGGTTTCGGCGGCCTGGCGGAACCGGGTGAACCCGGCCTCCTCGGTGATGTGTCGGAGCGCGGTGAACCCGGCCTGTGCCCCGAGGGCGTTGCTGCTGCCCTGGGAGAGCGCGCTGGGAGTACAGACGAAGGTCGACACCGAGTAGAACGTCCTGGCGCGGACGCTCTCGACGGGGTGGTCGTCTGTGCGTGGCTCGGTGAACATCCATGTCCCGTCGGGTGCGAGGGCGCCGCGGATGTGACCGGCGGCGGTGACGGGGTCGCCCCACTCGTGCAGCGCGTTGAACACGCAGACCAGGTCGAAGCCCTCCCCGGCGAAGTCTTCGGCACCGGCGACCTCGAACGCCACCCGGTCGGCGAGCCCGGCCTGTGACGCCTGCGCGCGGGCGGTGTCGATCGATGGTGCGTGGTAGTCGAACCCGGTGAACGTCGAGGCGGGGTAGGCCCGCGCGAGAAGCATCAGCGACGCTCCGTGTCCGCAGCCGACGTCGGCGACCCTGGCTCCCGCGACCAGTTTGTCGTGTACTCCGGAGAGCGCCGGGATCCAGCTGTCGACGAGGTTGGCGCGGTAGACCGGTCCGAAGAAGCGCTCGGTGCCGGTGAACAGATGGGGATGGTGCTCGTCCCACCCGATACCGCCGTCGGTCGTGAACGCCTTCTGGACGCGTTCGGTGTCCTTGTGGGTCGAGCTGGCGACCAACGCGCCGCCCGCGACGAACGTGGGGCTGGCCGGGTCGGCCAGGCAGGCGGCCTGTTCCGGCGTGAGCCGGTAGGTGTCGTCGGCCGGATCGTGTTCGCAGTAGGCGCTGGCGACCTGTGCGTTGAGCCATTCGCGTACCAGCCGGGGGTGGCAGTCGGTGGCCGCAGCCAGTTCGTCGGCTCTCTGCCGGCCACCCTCGGCCAGTGCCCGGTACAGGCCGAGCTGGTCGCCGATGACGACCGTGGCCGCGTGCATGGTGGCTGCCTGGTCGGCGGCGTATCGCTCGAGGAACGCCCGCAGCCGGTCGGTGTCGAGGTCGTTCATGTGGCTCGCCTCCTCGTGCCGGTGTCCTGTATCCAGGACGGTACGCGCGGCGGACCGGTCCCGGCATCGCCGGAGCTGACCATTTCCGATACGGCGCGGATGGTCAGAACGGACCATCGGACCCTTCCCTCCGGACGAGGCCGTGCTCGAACGCGAAGGCGGTCGCCGCGGTACGGGACGAAACCCCGAGCTTGGGGTAGATGTTGCTGAGGTGACGTGCCACCGTGTGCTCGCTGAGGACGAGCTCGGCGGCGATCCGGCGGTTGGTGTACCCGGCGGCCACCAGCCGCAACACCTCGCACTCCCGGTCGGACAGGCCCCCGGGGCGGGCGCCGTCAACTGTGGTTCGCGTGGTCAGCTGATCGGTGTGCGCGCCCAGGCGCGTGAACAGCCGTCGGGCGGCGTCGAGTTCGAGCTCGGAGCCCTCCTCGTCACCGAGCGTTCGCAGGGCCATCCCGGTGAGCAGCCGTGCTTCGGCCAGTTCGCATGCCAGACCGAGCGCGCGCCACGTGGCCATCGCGGGACGGAGCAGCGCCAACGCGGGCTCGGCGTTTCCCAGGGCCAGTCGCAGTCGGGCTCGGGTAGCGCCCGCCAGTGCCGAGACGGCTTCGCTCGACGCGGCCTCGGCGACGGTGTCCAGGTCCTCACATGCGGCACCCGCGAGATCGGGCCGGTCGGCGGCGAGCGCCACTCGCACCTGCGCTGCCAGGAGGGACGCCCTGCGGAACGGCAGCCCGCCGGAATCGGCGAGCGCGGCGCGCAGCGCGGTCATCGCCGCGTCGGTGCGCCCCTGCGCGAGCCGGATCATGGCCAGGCCCGGCTGTGGGTCGTGGCCGAGCTCACGGGCCTGGCCGAACGCCTGCTCGGCCGCGGAGGTCTCACCACGGCGGCGCAGGATCTCTCCCGTCACGTAGAACGCCTCGCCCGCCAGGTGGGGTTCGAAGAGCAGCATCTCCTCGCAGGCACGCCGCGCTTCGGTCGCGGCCTCCGCCAGCTCGCCGCGCAGGCACATCACCTCCACCTGCCGCACCCGGCACAGGCCCTGGTAGGGCGTGGCTTCGGGCAGGGACGACGCCCAGTTCCACGCCGTCTGCGCCCAGCTCGCGGCGCGGCGCAGGTCGGCGACGCCCATGCACATGCCCACCGCGAAACACGAGATCCAACCGGTGAAGTGCGCGTCCAACTCCCCGGACACGACTGAGGCCATCGCCTCGTCCAACAACCGCAGACCGTCGTCGGCCTCGCCGCGCACCAGATGGCACAGCCCTTGCCAGGAAAGCGCGAGTGCCACCAGGTTGGGTGCGCCGAAGCGCTCACCGGCCACCAGGGCCCGCCTGGCATGGGCCTCGGCCCGATCGACCTCCCCGGCGCCCAGCGCGGCCTCCGCCTCGCCGCACGCCAGGTAGCCGGACTCGACGCAGTCGGGGTGGTGCTCCAGTTGGCGCTGCGCGCGGCGCAACCACCCCGATGACGCCACCGGCTCACCGTGCAGGCCGTAGCGCACCGACAGCATCCACGCCGTGTACGCGGCCTCGCGGGGGCGGCCCGAGCGGACGAACCCGCGAAACGCCCGCTGCCGCAGCTCGATCTCCTCCGGTACTCGACAGCACCACCAGGACGCGTCGGCGAACAGCACGAAGTCGTCAGGTGACAGTTCGGTCGGATCGGTGCCCCGGAGGAGCCGGTACGCCTCACTCCACCGCAGATCGCGAGCAGCGTGACGGGCGTGCTCCACCACCTGCGCGAGCTCACCCATCGCCAACCCCCACCACGAGGTCATCGCCGACGGACGCACCGTCGACCGTCCCCCGATTGTAGATCGCCGCTGCTCAGCGGCGCCTGGGCGGTTCAGCTCCGCCCGCTGGGCCGGGGCGCCGGTGTTTTGTGCCGCTCCTGGCATGTGCGAGCCTGGAAGGTGTGGTGGGTATGCGGGTACTCGTCTCGGTGGACATGGAGGGTGTGGCCGGGGTGGTCCATCCTGACGACATCCTGCCGGGGCACAGCGAGTACCAACGCAACCGCGCACCCATCACTGCGGAGGCCGGCGCGGCCGTCCATGGGGTTCGTACCTACGACCGCGATGCCAAGGTGCTGGTCGCCGACGCCCACGCGCGATGAGGTTGCCGGTGGGTATCTCGCGACCTTTGCGAAGGCGCCTGAGACCGTCATCGATGGACTCCACAAGGTATCCCGCCAGGGTGGATGACTCCGGTGGCTGCTCTCCTTCAACTCCTTTCTCCTCGCCATCGTGGGAATCTACTTCGGTACCATCCGGAGAATCCGGGGCGAGCCGATCCTGCTGATCCCGTTCTTGGCGACACTTCTTGTCCCGGGGGTCTCGTGCCTGCTCTGCCTCGACGTCATATGGGTGCACTGGCTGACCGCCAGGGAGATGAAGCCCGACGAGCTGGGTGTTGATGTCCGTGAGGGTTTCATGGAGCTGCTTCTGCTCAGGGGTGAGCGAACCCGGGTCTACCGGATGGCATGGCTTTTGTCATTCGCATCGGCCGCAGCAGTGTTGTCGGGTGTTTTCTTCTCTGTTTTCCTGTCAGCTTAGAAAGAATGGATAATTTGAATAATTTTCAGCAATGGCGGAACGCGTCTTTCGAGGAGGCTTTCCGGCAGGCGCAGAAAAGCCTCTCGGAGGGCGGTGTCCCCGTGGGCGCCTCTCTCGAAAAGGGCGGCGCCCTGGTCGGCTCCGGTCATAACGAGCGCGTGCAGTCGGGCGACCCCGTCGCCCACGGCGAGATCTCCTGCCTGCGGCGGGTCGGACGACAGAGGTCCTACGCCGAAACCGTCCTCTACACGACACTCGCCCCCTGCGCGATGTGTGCCGGCGCCATCATTCAGTTCGGGATACCTGTGGTCGTGGTCGGGGAATCAAGGACTTTCCCCGGCGAGCTCGAGCTGATCCGTTCCCGCGGGGTGAAGGTCGTCGAGTTGGACGACCCCCGCTGCGCGGGCCTCATGAGGGAATTCCAGGAACGCTTTCCTGGCGTTTGGGCCGAGGACATCGGAGAGGCCGGGGCGTAGAGGGTGTCCCTCCTTCCGCGTTCTCCGCTGCCGGGGCCACTTGACCCTGCGGCCCTGCCCGCGCGTGGGCGCGGACAGGGCCGCCTCTGTCTGTCAGGGGAAAGGGGAGGGAAGTCCCTGTAGGTGTCAGTCGGTGATGGTCCAGGTGCCCCTGCGGTGGTTGCGGGCGTTGCCGTCGGGGTCGTAGCCGCCCTCGGTGTTACCGGCGATGTCCACCACGAACCAGTGGACGGTGGTGGTCTCCTCGATCAGCAGGGTCTCCAGCTCCCCGCGCACGCCCGTGAGCTCCAGCTTGGGCGAATCGAAATCCGGACGGCTGCCGTCCAGGGTGTAGTGGACCTCGGCGGGTTCGTTGGTCTGGAAGGTGACCTCCACCGGGCCGCTGTGCTCACCCGGGCGCGGCGAGGCACTCGAACGCGGCCGGTACCGGTCGTTCTGGTACTCCAGTGCCACCTCCAGCATGGTGTAGAGCCCGTTGGCGTACTCCATTCCCTGCGCGTGGGCCTCGTCCCACGGAGGCTGGAACCCTGCCTGGCCCAGTTCGAAGTTCCAGGCGAAGATGCCGTTCTCGTACCAGAGGTGGTCGCCGGAGTTGCCCGCGGCCGAGTACAGGACGTCGATGATCGGGCCGGTGCGGGCCGGGGTCACCACGGTGCCCCGGTGCTCCTTGATCGAGCTCAGGATGCTCGCCGAGGACTCCCAGAAGTAGGCCTCCTCCATCGCCGACGGCCGCGGCGTGGGCACGCGCCCCTGCGCGATGTAGGCGCCCGGCGACCACATGAAGTAGTCGCCCGAGGAGTGGATGTTCATCGAGAAGTCGATGTTGTCGTGGGTGTCGACCAGCCACACCAGGTTCTGGTTCTCCGGCTGCGACAGCGGCCCCAGCTCCTCCGGCCCGGCGAACGTGGTGCTGGTGCAGTTGAAGGACGCACCCGCGTAGCCGTCCCACAGGGTGTAGGCGCCGTAGTTGCGGTTGTTGTCCACACCCCACTGCGCGCCCTGCTCCACGGCCCACTGGTCGCGCGCGCCGTCGGTGCCGCAGTAGTTGGTCATGTTCTTGCGCTGCATCGGAACGTCGTAGAACGAGTAGTTCCCGCCGTCGGGGTTGAACGAGGGCATCAGGAAGATGTCCAGTTCGTCCACCAGCTCGGTGGTGGTGTCGTGGATGCCGTAGTTGCGCACCAGGCGCTCGGCGGTCTCGATGGTCACCAGCGGGGTCTGCCACTCCCGGGCGTGCTCCTGCGCGTAACCCAGCACACCGGTCTTGGAGCCGTCCCGAGTGGCGCCGATACGCAGCGCGTACACCGTCGCCGGTTCACGGGAGACCTCGTCGGGGGCGTTGAGGAAGTCACTGGCCTGGACCTGCTCGGCCCGTACCGTTCCGTCTCCGGCGTTGCCCCGGAAGGTGAAGGCCCGGACCAGGTCACCGGCTCCGGCGTTGACCGCGTCCACGACCTCGGCCGCGGTCGTGGTGATCTCCCCGCTGCCGTCGGTGGCCAGGGACACGGTGATCTCGTCGCCCTCGACGCCGACCGACAGGTCGGAGCCGGGCGCGGAGGGGTCGTGCAGGTCCACCACGACGTCGTTGCCGCCCTCGTGCCCGTAGGCGAGCGACTCCACGATCACACCGCGGTCGGCGTTGCGGCCGTTCACCTCCACCCCGAGGATCGCCTGGGCGTGGCGGCGGTAGCCGTTGGTCAGGTGGGGCAGCTCGATGACCTCGGCGATGTCCGGGTACTCGTCGGCGATCTGGTGGATGCGCTCGTACAACTCACCCGGGGTCATGTAGGCGTTGAGGAAGTCCGTGTAGGGCAGCGGGTCCCCGGGGCCGTCAGGATCGGGCAGCCACTCGTCGACCTCGGCGACCGCGGTACCGCCGTGCGGGCTGGTGACCCGGATCCGGTCGGGCCGCTCCTGCACCTGCGTCTGCCCCCGGTGGTACATGTACACCCCGACGTCGACGAAGGGGTTCAGGGTCTGCGTGCCGCCGTCACCGATCTCGGTGCCGGGCCCGGCGTCGCGCTCCACGGTCAGCTGGAAGCGCTCGTCCTGCCCGAGGCTGGAGCCGACCTCCACGGACAGGAAGTTGCCGTTGCGGCCCTCGAAGTAGTCCGCCCGCAGGATTTGCAGGTCGTCGGAGCCGGAACCGGATTCGGGGCTGGAGAACGTCCCGACCCCGCTCCCGGCCCGCAGCTCCTCGATGGCGGCTTCGCGCTCCTCGACGCGCTCCTGGGCGTCGGACTCGGTGTAGACGACGTCGCCGAAGGTGAACCCGGCGTCGTTGTAGGCGTCCAGGTCGAAGGGGCCGATCACGGTCTGTGCGACGAATCCGTCTGAACCGTCCGGGTCCACCTGGGCGATGTCTCCGCCCAGCTCCACGAGCTGGTCGAGCTGCTCGCGGTCATCCAGGAAGACCTCCACAACGGAGACCTCGTCGAGTTCCAGGGTCGTCGCGCCGGGTTCGGCCGCCGCGGGCACCGAGGTCGGCAGCAGCAGTGCGAGAGCCGCTCCGAGGACGATGCCGGTGCGTGTGCCGCGCCGCGACCGACTCCATGTCACGTGTCCCATCCAGGTCCTTTGCGCTCAGCGCGGAGCGGGCGGGTAGCCCGGTCTCCGCGACAAGTGGCGCCACCGCCGGTCGGGCGGTGACGGACGGGCACGATCGGACCGGCCGCGGGACCACAGGGCAGCACTCACACCATCGGGATCAACGTGCAGCGAAGAAGCGGGGTGGGATGGGGGCGGGATCGGGGGGATGTGGGGGCGGTTCCCGGGTGGACGGCGCGGCCACCGTCACGCACCCGAATCTGGCTGTCGGTCCGAGGCTGCCGTGGGGCAGGTGCCGCGTCAAGGACGGTAAGGCGAGAAATGTGAGCGGAGTGCCGTCACGGCTCGCAGCGGCACTGTGGCACGATCGAGCAGCGCGCTGAGCGGGGCGCTGAGCGGGGCGCTGATCGGGGCACTGAGCGGGGCACTGAGCGGAGGAGCGCGGGCGGCCGATGACCGAGAAGACCGATTTCAAGAAGAGCCTCGACTCCTACCAGGCCAAACACGACCGGTTCCGGATTCTGGAGGTCCCCGACCTCCAGTACCTCATGGTCGACGGCCACGGCGACCCCAACACCTCGGCCCTCTTCAGCGAAGGCGTCGAGGCGCTCTACCCGGTGGCCTACAAACTGAAGTTCGCCAGCAAGCGCGAGCTCGGCCGCGACTACGTGGTCCCGCCCCTGGAGGGCCTGTGGTGGGCCCGGGACATGGACACCTTCACGGTGGCGAGGGACAAGTCGAAGTGGGACTGGACGCTGATGCTCATGGTCCCGGACTGGATCGGCCCGGACATGGTTTCCGTCGCCGTCGAGCAGGCGGGGCGCAAGAACGGCCCGGCCCGGCTCGACGACGTCCGGCTGGAAGCGCTCTCCGAAGGCCGTTGCGTGCAGACGCTGCACCTGGGCCCCTTCGACGACGAGGCCGCCGTGCTCGCGCGCATGCACGACGAGTTCATTCCGGAGAACGGGCTGCGGATGGTCGGCAGGCACCACGAGATCTACCTCAGCGACCCGCGCAGGACCCCGCCGGAGAAGCTCCGCACCATCCTCCGGCAACCGGTCGGCCCCGCTGACTGAACGCCGAAGTACCGAATTCCTGCTCTGAGTGCGCGGGTTGCCGACCGTTCCGGCCCCGGAGGTCAGGACCGGAACGGGAGGTGAGCTCCGCGGTACACCCGGGGTTCGGGGCGGGAGTTCTGCGCTCAGTCCTCGGCCAGGGCGCCCTCGGTCTCCAGACGCGCCTGGAGTGCCGCGACCCGCTCGCGGCACTCCACGGCCGTCCACACCAGCGCGGTGACGCCCTTCAACAGCCGTTCATCGGTGATCGCGGGCAGGAAAGTACGGACGGTCGCGGTGAGTTCCGTGATGCACTCGTCCCTCTCGGGCAGTGTTCCGCGAGGTGGCATCCGGTCCGTCGCGGATACGACTCGTTGGCCCAGATCCTCGGTCACGGCGGCGATGAGCCGTTCGGCCAGGCCCGTGTCGACCGTACGAAGCAGAGCGGATCCCTCAGGATCCCGTACCCGCATGTGCCGCCACCACCCGGGAGGCGGCACCAGACCGGTTCCCGCCGCGTACCGGTGGCAGTAATCGTGCACGGCCAGGTATCTGCTGTCCCCGCTCCGGCCCACGCGATGGGCGGCCAGGATCCTGCCCTCGGAGTCCACCAGCTCCTGGCGGTATCGGCTCACGCGGCGGACCGTGGCCTCCGCGCCGCCGGGGAAGCGCACCTGTTCCTCGGTGGTCTCCTCCAGTCCCTTCCCGTCTTCGTGCGTGCACCGTTCGAGTGGTCGCCCCTCGACCTGGGCGGCGAGGCACACCGAACACCACCGCTTTTCGACGGAGGACCCCAAACGGGTCGTCAGCACCGGTTCGAGACCTTCGGGCCTGACCTGCCTCATCGAGGAATCGAAGGTTCCCGCCTTGCAGGCGAGGTACAGGTCGGTTCCGCACTCCTCCAACGCGTAGGAGTAGTTGGGTTCCAGGCCTTCCAGCACGGGGAAGTACAGCTCATCGGTCACGCCCCCGCTCAGGGTCGCGGCCAGGGACTCGGCCACCCGGGCCCTGGCCAGGATCGGCCGCACGCGTTCGATGACCCGCGGGGTGGGTTCTCTCCAGAGGAAGCGCTCCGCCGCCCGCACAGCCGCGTAGAGCACCGGCAGCCCCGGAGTGACCGTCCCGCTGATCCATGCGTGGTGGTCGGCCAGGATGTCGTCGACGACGTCGGCGAAACCGGGTGTGTGGACCAGTCCCCGCGTGTACTCCGCGACCTGCTCCCGGATCCGGCGTGCGTCATGATCCCCGTCCTCGGGGATGGGCGAATCCGTGGAGTGCCCGAACCCCGACGTGTTCTCGAACCGCGTGTACCCGTCCACCGCGGCCCGCAGACGTCCACGCCACAGCGGATCGGCTGCCAGACCGGTGAGGTCGTGTGGTTCCGGGGCCTGGATCAGCCAACTCTTCGGGTTGATCGCCTGGAACCGCTCCGCTCCCTCCGGGTCCTGGCCGCGGTAGCCGTCGAGCGGCATCTCGCAGGACACGACGAGATCGAGTGTTCCCAGGGGTTGGGGATCATGCCAGTTGAAAGGGGACAGCAGCGGCGAGCCGTCGGCGGCCAGCCCAGCCTCACGCAGCACCTCCCCGGCCTGGCGGAGGGGTTCGCGGAGCTCTTCGGCCGGGAGCGCCATCCCTGCGTAAGTGCGCAGGAAGGTGTCCACCCAGTGTTTGACCGCGGTGGGAGAAACCCCTGAGCCCGCACCGAAGGGCTCCTCGACCCCGCTCTCGCGGAGCACACGGGCCCAGAGTCTGGCCGCGGCGGCCTTCGCCTTGGCGGTCCGCCCCGAAGGGGCCGGGATCTGGGTGGCCAGCAGCCCGCCCAACCGCGGATCCTCGGCGACCATCGAACGCAGGAGGGGCAGGAACGCCGTCCACGCCTTCGCCGGTGCGAGAGCCAGTGAACCGTTGGTGAGCATCGCCTGGACCGCGCGCGCGTCGGCCTCGCGGTCGTCGGTTCCCTCACCACCTGGCACGATTCCAGCTGCCTGTGCCAGGGTGACCAGTCCGGTCGCGAGGTCCTTGGACGCCCGGTTCTCGGCTTCACACCAGGCGATGACCAGTTCGCGGTGGCGGCGGTAGGCCTGGGCCGGGGCCAGCCGGGCGGCGAGGGCCCTGGCGTGGGTTTTCAGGCTGTGGGGGAGGGAACCGGGGGCGGGGAAGTGGGCGTAGGCCTCGATCACGGCTTCCTCGTCCACGTGGTCGAGTTCGAGCTCGGCAGCCCGGGCCTGGTCGTGGAACCCGGTGGCGTAGGAGGCGTTCCCGACCCCGGCGAGGATCTGCGCGCACTCGTCGAAGAAGAGGTAACGCAGTTCGGGCGCGGTGCGCAGGAGGTTGTCGGCGGCCTCGTCGAACGCCTTGCGGGCCCGTCCGGGTTTGGCCATGGCGACCTCGCCCTGGGCCCGGAGCACAGGCAGGAGTGCGAGGGCGTGTTCGAACTGGGCGGGGTGGCGGTGGAGCACGGCGGCCAGGAACTCGGGCGGTCGGTGCCGGGCGGCACCGACCTCGGTCTCGGACTGGTGCACCAGGCCCAAGGCTTCCCATAGGGCCCGCCGACCCGCGACCGAGTGGTCCGGGACGAGCATGACGACGTGTCCGTCGAGCGCGGGGTGGGACAGCCCGAGCGCGATGAGCGGGTCCTCACCGTCTCGGGCGGGGGAGAGCGCGACACCGTCGGCATGGACGAGCGAGGCGCGTTCACCGCGGACGGGGAACGGTTTGGGTGGGGCTGGTTCGCCGGTTTGGTAGTCCCTCGCGGGCACCTGCTTCGGTGTGGTGCCGACCAGGTGGTCCTTGGCGTCGGGGCTGCGCTCGTACAGCTCCATGAGGATGTTCACGCCCTCGGACCAGGCGACGTCGTCGACGGGGCCGGACGGCGTGTGCCAGGCCAGGTCGTTGACCGCCACGCAGCTCTCCAATCCCTGCCAGCGCAGCCACACGGCTACGGGGATCGGTCCGGCGGCGTGATCGGCCCCGTAGACCTGGAAGTGGGCTGTCTCGTCGCGGATCCGCCCACCGAGCCGATTGGCCTGCTTCTCGAAGGCCGCGCCCACTTCGTAGCCGAAAGAGGGACGGAGGCCGACGGAGCTGGTCTCGGGGGCGAAGTCGTCCGGGCGTAGCCACACGGGCCGGTCCAGCTGAGGGGATCCGTCCGCGGCGCCGTGCTTGTCGGCGAGCGCGCGCCAGGACGCCAGGTCCGCGCCGAGCCGGACGGGATGGGGAAGGACGAACGCGGCCGCCGATGACCAGGTGCGGGTGCCGTCCAGGGCGACCAGTTCCACACCGTGCTCGGGGTGGGTGTCGCTGATCAGGCCGGGTTCCTGGGAGCTCGGGCCGTCTGGGGCGGGGACGACGACGGTCCCGGCCAGTACCTGCCGCCAGACGGGGTCGGACCAGACCGCGGTGACCAGCGCGGCCGGGATCGACAGTGAACGCAGCACCCAGGTCCGGACCTGTGCGCGGACGTCCTCTTCGTGCTTGGCGAGGCGTCCGCGCAGGTCCCGTAGGGCGACGACGACCGGGTCCCTGCCGAGGGAGGAGGGCACGCGTGCCAGCTCACGACCCTTGGGGTTACGGCAGACCAGCTGTGCCTGGGAGCCCTCGCCCCGCAGACACACCGTGTACCCGTCGCTGACGGTGACCCATCCCATTGCTGCCGCCCTTGTCGTCCGTATGTCGAGTGAGTGGCGAGCATCGTGGCACAGGGCTGCGACAGCGGGGCGGAGCGGTACTCGGGGGTGGTCGGGAACGGCTTCCTCGTAGGGGGTTGCGGGGTTCCGGGGCGGCGTACCCCCTTCACGATCGAACCCAGGGACATGCACGGTGGCATGGGAGACGGCGGCGCTGAAGGCGGCCGGGACGGTCGGCAGCAGGGCGGGCCGGATGGGGCTGGCCCAGCGGTCGGCGGCGGCTGACCGGGGCAGGGACCTCACCGAGCTGATCCGGGTCAACTTCCGCGACGGCATCGCCCGCCGGAAGGTTCAGCACCAGTTGGACGGGATCGTGCCAGCGGTGAGGGAACGGCTTCAACCACTGTGTGAGCAGGAGTTCCGCGGGCTGGACGATGCGACAAGGCCTCGCTGCCAGCAGAGCTGGCCAACCTCCTGGAACGTGTGGACCTGTCTGACGAGGCGGTCTCAGGGGGCAACGGGAATATGTGCTACTTCGATTCTGATTCCGTCGGGGTCCTCCACGAAAACCGCGAAGTAGCCTTCGCTGTACTCGGGGTACTCGCGTGGTTTGTGGACCACGGTCCAACCGCTGGAAGCAACGGCTTCGTGCACCCTCAGGACGCTTTCTCTTTCAGTTACCGAAAAGGAGGCGTGGTGCCAGCCGGGGCGCCCGAGTGTGTGCGGTGAGGAGTCCTCTCCCTCGACCTCGAAGAGGAGGATCTCGGGATGGGGGCCGTGCCAGGTGCTGAGCTTGTCGTTGCAGGAGCCCCTCTCGTAGCCGAGCGGCAGCAGGACCGCGTCGTAGAACCGGCGGCTCTCCGCCATCCGGGAAGTGGTCAGGGCCAGGTGGTGCAGCATGGTCATGCTGCTAATTTATCATGTTGATTCAATGGTTTATGGTAAACGCCTGTCCGTGAAATTTCCGGGGCTATTATCGGAAGTCCCTTTTTTGGGAAATCGGCTGGGGGAATCCCTGGCCCCGTGTTCGCCGACGCGCAACGTCCCCAACCCCGGCCGGACCCACCGCAGCGGTCTTCGTGGCAAGGTGTCCGCGACACGGAGGCGCGCCAACGGCCCTGACCGTCGGGGCGGGGTGGGAACGGGGCCCGCTGCGGGTATCCGCGGCCAGGGGCCGGTCCGCGGTTCCAGGGCCTCCCGGGCGGGCCGGTGGTCGGGCCCGTAGGTATCGGTCATCTCGAACCCCTCTTCCGGCCGCCCCCGGATGGTTCCCAGGCGCCCTCCGCGCCCGCCCGGTTGTGGCAAACCTCGCGTCCAGCGACGCCTGGCGGCCCCTGTCGGGCGACTTTTTGTAGGGATCCCACAAAGCTGGGGCTCCGGCGTGAGCAATTCGGGACATTGGTGTACCAGGAGGTAATCCACCAAGCTAGAAGACAGGTGCAGGCGGCGCTCCGAGACCCGGACGTCGCCTTCTGCGTGTTGGTACTTGGGAGGGGCATACCGGTGTTCAGTCGTGTCGCCATCGTCAACCGTGGAGAGGCCGCGATGCGGCTCATCCACGCCGTTCGGGATCTCTCGGCGGAAACCGGGGCCCGGATCGAGACGGTCGCCCTCTACACCGACGCCGACCGGAACTCGACCTTCGTCCGTGAGGCCGACGTCGCCTACGACCTGGGTCCGGCCTCGGCCCGGCCCTACCTCGACCTCGCGGTCCTCGAACGCGCCCTGCTGGAGACCGAGGCCGACGCCGCCTGGGTCGGTTGGGGCTTCGTCGCAGAGGACCCGGCCTTCGCCGAGCTGTGCGAGAAGATCGGCGTCACCTTCGTCGGCCCCAGCCCCGAAGCCATGCGCAAACTCGGTGACAAGATCGGCGCGAAGCTGATCGCCGAGGAGGTCGGCGTCCCCGTCGCCCCCTGGAGCCGCGGTGAGGTCTCCACCCTCGAGGACGCCCTGCGCGCCGGGGACGAGATCGGCTACCCGCTGATGCTCAAGGCGACCGCCGGCGGCGGCGGCCGCGGTATCCGCATGGTCGCCTCCTCCGAGGACCTGACCGACGCCTACGAGCGCACCAGCCAGGAGGCCCTGCGCGCCTTCGGCTCCGGTGTGGTCTTCCTGGAGCGCCTGGTCACCGGCGCCCGCCACGTCGAGGTCCAGGTCATCGCGGACGGCCAGGGAACCGCCTGGGCCCTGGGCGTCCGTGACTGCTCGGTGCAGCGCCGCAACCAGAAGATCATCGAGGAGTCCGCCTCCCCGGTCCTGGAGCCCGAGCAGGCCGCCGAGCTGAAGGCCTCCGCCGAGCGTCTCGCCGTGGCCGTCGGCTACCGGGGCGCCTGCACCGTCGAGTTCCTCTACCACCCCGGTGAGCGGCTCTTCGCCTTCCTCGAGGTCAACACCCGCCTCCAGGTCGAGCACCCCATCACCGAGATCACCACCGGCACCGACCTGGTCCGCCTGCAGCTGCACGTGGCCGCCGGCGGCAGGCTCGAGGGCGAGCAGCCCGAGGAGTCCGGCCACGCCGTGGAGGCCCGGCTCAACGCCGAGGACCCCGACCGCGACTTCGCGCCCTCCCCGGGCCGCATCGCACGCCTGAACATGCCCGCGGGCCCCGGCATCCGGGTCGACACCGGTGTGCGCGAGGGCGACAGCATCCCCGCCGACTTCGACTCGATGATCGCGAAGATCATCGCCTACGGCCGCGACCGCGAGCAGGCGCTGGGCCGACTGCGCCGCGCCATGGCCGAGACCACCGTCATCATCGAGGGCGGCGCGACCAACAAGAGCTTCGTGCTCGACCTGCTCGACCAGCCCGAGGTGATCGACGGCAGCGCCGACACCGGCTGGATCGACCGGGTGCGCGCCGAGGGCCGCCTGGTCACCCACCGCCACTCCGCCGTCGCCCTGGCCGCCGCCGCCATCGAGGCCTACCGCGACGAGGAGGAGGCCAGCCGCCAGCAGCTGCTGTCCACCGCCCACGGCGGCCGCCCGCAGGTGCAGCACGACTCCGGCCGTCCCCTGGACCTCAAGCTCCGCGGGGTCGGCTACCGGGTGAGTGTGGCCCGCGTCGGGCACAACCGCTTCCGCGTCGGCGTCTCCGGCGGCGGCGACGTGTACCCGGCCGACGTCGAGGTGGAGCGCTTCGACGCCCACAGCGGCCACATCGTCGTCAACGGCGGCCGTTTCCGGTTCGTGTCAGCCACGCACGGACCGGTCCACCTGGTCGAGATCGACGGCGTCACCCACCGGGTCAGCCGCGACGAGGGCGGCGTCGTCCGTTCCCCCGCCCCCGCGCTGGTGGTCGCCACCCCGCTGTCCGTCGGCGACGAGGTCGAGGCGGGCGCGCCCATCCTCGTGCTGGAGAGCATGAAGATGGAGACGGTGCTGCGCGCGCCGTTCCGCGCCCGGGTACGCGAATGCCCCGTGGCCGTGGGCGGCCAGGTCGAGACCGGCGCCCCGCTGATGCGCCTGGAACCGCTCGGCGACGACGACGCCGAGGACACCGGAGCCCAGGCCGAGACGGTCGAGATCGACCTGCCCGCACCGGTCCCGGCCGCCTCCGCCGCCCAGCGCGCCGACCAGGGCCTGAACGACCTGCGCGGCCTGCTGCTCGGATTCGACTTCGGACCAGACGAGCGCGAGCGTGTGCTCGAGGACTACCTCACCGCCCGCTCCGGGACCGGTGTGCAGCCGGTCGAGGGCGAGCTGGACCTGCTCACCGTGTTCGCCGACCTGTCCGAGCTGAACCGCAACAAGCCCGGCGGCGGCGTCGACGCCGAGCAGGACAGCCGCGTGCACAGCCCGCGCGAGTACTTCCACAGCTACCTGCAGAGCCTGGACGTGGAGCGCGCCGGGGTCACCGAGGACTTCCAGGGCAAGCTCGCCCGGGTCCTCGCCCACTACGGCGTCACCGACCTGGACCGTACCCCGGAGCTGGAGGACGCGGTCTTCCGGATCTTCCTCGCCCAGCAGCGCATGGGCGGCTACGTCACGATCGTGTCGGAGCTGCTGCGCCGCTGGCTGGCCGACGCCCCGCCGCAGGAGGAGCTCGGCGAGCGCGCCGGTCTCGCCCTGGAACACCTGGTCGAGGCCACCCAGGTGCGTTACCCCGCCCTGTCCGACCTGGCCCGAGGCGTGGTGTTCCGCTGGTTCACCCAGCCGCTGCTGCGCCGCAACCGCGCCAAGGTCTACGCCGCCGTCCGCGACGACCTGCGCCACCTGGACCGCGACCCGAACGCGCCGGACCGCGCCGAGCGGATCCAGTCCATGGTCGCCAGCTCCGAGCCGCTGGTCCGGATCATCGGGCAGCGGATCGGCCGCCCCGGCAAGGACCACGCGCCGCTGCTGGAGGTACTGACCCGCCGCTACTACGGCAACCGCGGCCTGTCCGAGGTCACCGCGGGCCAGAGCGGGGGGTGCCAGCTGGTCACCACCGAGCACACCAATGCGCACGGGGTGACCCGTGTGGTCACCACCGCCGTGGACATCACGGCTCTGCCCGAGGCCCTGGGCGCGGTCGCCGAGCTCGCCGCCGGCGCCGCCGAGCACAGCCTGGTCGCTGACCTGTACCTCACCTGGGAGGGCCAGCCGGACGCCGACGCCATGGCGGTGCGGCTCGGCCAGATCCTGGCCGAGAACCCGCTGCCCAAGGGTGTGCGTCGGGTGACCGCCACCGTGGCGGGGACCAGCGGTGCGGTCATGCACCATCACTTCACCTTCCGGCCCGAGGGCGGCTCCCTGGTCGAGGACCGGCTGATCCGCGGCCTGCACCCGCAGATCGCCCAGCGCCTGCAGCTGCAGCGGCTGCGGGAGTTCGACCTCACCCGACTGCCGTCCGCGGACGAGGAGGTCTACCTCTTCAAGGCCGTGGCGCGCAGCAACCCGTCCGACGAGCGCCTGATCGCGCTGGGCCAGGTCCGCGACCTGACCCCGTTGCGCGACCACGACGGCCGCCTGGTCGCCCTGCCCGCCGTGGAGGGCACGCTCGCCGCCTGCCTGGACGCCATCCGCAACATCCAGGCGCAGCGCCCGCACAACAAGCGCTTCGACACCAACCGCATCCTGATGTACGTGTGGCCGCCCACCGAGCTGAGTATCGACGAGCTCAACGCCCTGGTGGA
This sequence comes from Nocardiopsis exhalans, assembly GCF_024134545.1. Taxonomy (GTDB): domain Bacteria; phylum Actinomycetota; class Actinomycetes; order Streptosporangiales; family Streptosporangiaceae; genus Nocardiopsis; species Nocardiopsis exhalans. Next base: position 4,788,761 of record NZ_CP099837.1, on the reverse strand, counting down.
GCGCATCCTGCCGACCACCGACGGAGCCGGTCTCGAAGAGGTCCAGTTCGTGGCCCGCCAGCGCACCGACGAGGGCGAGCTCACCGAACTGGCCGTGCGGATCGGCCTGGACCCGGGCAACGGCGCCAGCGTGCGCGTCGAGGAGCCCTCGACCGAGCCGCTGCTGCCGTTGGACGACTACCGGCAGAAGGTGCTGCGCGCGGCCCGCCGCGGCACCACCTACCCCTACGAGCTGACCGGCATGCTCACCGGGCCCGACGGCAGCTTCGTCGAGCACGACCTCAACGAGGACAACATCCTCGTCCCGGTGGAGCGGCCCCGCGGGCAGAACTCCGCCGCGATCGTGGCGGGTGTGGTCACCACGCCCACCGAACGCCACCCCGAGGGCGTCACCCGAGTCGTCCTGCTCGGCGACCCGACCAAGGCGCTGGGCGCGCTTTCGGAGCCCGAGTGCTCGCGGGTGATCGCCGCCATCAACCTGGCCGAGGACATGCGGGTTCCGCTGGAGTGGTTCGCGCTCTCCGCCGGTGCCCGGATCTCCATGACCTCCGGCACCGAGAACATGGACTGGGTCGCGGCCGCGCTCAAGCGGATCGTGGAGTTCACCCAGGACGGCGGCGAGATCAACATCGTCGTCGCGGGCATCACCGTCGGCGCCCAGCCCTACTGGAACGCCGAAGCCACCATGCTCATGCACACCAAGGGCATCCTGGTGATGACGCCGGACTCGGCGATGGTGCTCACCGGCAAGCAGTCGCTGGACTTCTCCGGCGGTGTGTCGGCCGAGGACAACTTCGGTATCGGCGGCTACGACCGGGTGATGGGCCCCAACGGCCAGGCCCAGTACTGGGCGCCGAACCTGCCCGCCGCCCGCGACGTGCTGATGGCGCACTACGACCACACCTACGTCCTGCCGGGCGAAGCGGCGCCGCGCAAGGCCCTCACCACCGACCCGGACGACCGCGACGTGTCGGACTTCCCGCACACCTTCGAGGGCAGTGACTTCACCACGGTCGGTGAGATCTTCTCGGTCGAGCACAACCCGGACCGCAAGAAGCCCTTCGACATCCGTACGGTGATGCGGGCCCTGGCCGACCAGGACCACGCGGTCCTGGAGCGCTGGGCGGGCATGGCCGACGCCGACACCTCCGCCGTCCAGGACGTGCACATCGGCGGCTGGCCGGTATGCCTGATCGGTATCGAGTCCCGCTCGGTCGCCCGTCGCGGCTTCCCGCCCACCGACGGCCCGGACACCTACACCGCGGGCACCCTGTTCCCGCGGTCGTCCAAGAAGACCGCACGGGCGATCAACGCCGCCTCCGGCAACCGACCCCTGGTCGTGCTGGCCAACCTCTCCGGCTTCGACGGCTCTCCGGAGTCGATGCGCAAGCTCCAGCTGGAGTACGGCGCGGAGATCGGCCGAGCCATCGTCAACTTCGAGGGCCCGATCGTCTTCTGCGTGATCTCCCGTTACCACGGCGGTGCGTTCGTGGTCTTCTCCAAGGCGCTGAACCCGAACATGACGGTCCTGGCCCTGGAGGGCTCCTTCGCCTCCGTCCTCGGCGGCGCCCCCGCCGCCGCGGTGGTCTTCGCGGGTGAGGTGAACAAGCGCACCGCCACCGACCCGCGTGTCACCGAACTCCAGACCCGGGTGTCGGAGGCCAGCACCAATGAGAGGGCCGAGCTCAGCGCAGAGCTCACCGAGGTCCAGTCCGCGGTGCGGGCGGAGAAGCTGAGCGAGGTCGCCACAGAGTTCGACGGCGTCCACAGCATCCAGCGCGCGGTCGAGGTCGGTTCGGTCGACGAGATCATCAGCGCCGCGGAGCTGCGCCCGAAGATCATCGAGGCCATCGCCAAGGGTATGAAGCGCTAATCCCGGACAGCGAATGTGAGTGGCCGGTCCCGAGCGGGACCGGCCGCTCACGTGGTTTCCAGGGGCCCGAAGCGGTCCTTGGTCTGTCATGATGTGCGCCTGGGGGCCAGAAACCATCGGGCCCGCAACAAGGTCACGCGGGGATAACGCTCCGCGTCGTCGCAGTTCGTTAAGTGTGAGCCCCGTGCATGCGGGGATGAACCGCCGTGACCTCCGAGACCAACAGCCACCTACACGTGAGCCCCCCGCGCGGGGACGATTCCCTAGCTGAGATTCAGGACTATCTCCGTAGAGGCCGGTGGTCGTCAGCCCCTCAGCGCAGGACGTCGAAGACCTGCTTCTGCACGCCGTTGGAGTACACCTCGTGCTCGACCAGCTTCAGCTTGGTCAGGTCCTTGTCGGCTTCGCTGAACAGGCGCTTCCCGGAGCCGAGGAGCAGCGGGAAGACCAGCAGGTGGTAACGGTCGACCAGCCCGGCGTCGGCTAGGCCCCGCGCGAGTTCGGCGCTGCCGTGCACGGAGATCGGCCCACCCTCGGTCTTCTTGAGCTCGGCGACCTCGTCGAGCGTGCGCAGGACGGTGGCGGGCCAGCGCGGGTCGTCTTCGGTGAGCTTGCTGGAGACCACGTAGCGGGGCATGGAGTTGTAACCCGCGAACTCCTCCATCGAAGGCCATACGGGGGCGAACGCTTCGTAGCTCCGACGCCCCAGGAGCAGCGCGGCGGCCTCCTCCTGTTCGCGGCTCTTGATCTCGTAGGCCGCCTCGTCCATCGGGACCGCGTTGAAGGTCCAGCCGGAGTTACGGTAGCCGGGCTCTCCGCCCGGTGCCTCCATGACGCCGTCGACGGACACGAAGGCGGTGATGATCAGGGTGCGCATGCTCGATTCCTCGCTGGTCGGTTGCCTGACATCCTCTCGTCGTACGGTGCGACCCGTATTCGACACCTCAAGCGGACTTTTTCGAAGTTTTCTTGTGGCACCGAGAATGGCACGGGCGGCGGTCCGGCCTCTGGCCGCTTCGGCCTGTTCAGGGCCGCTGCGGGCCGACGGTCCGGCCGCAGTCAGGGAACCTCCACGCCCACCAGGTGCTCCGGGGTGGGCAGGGCCTCCTCGGAGGCGAGCAGTACCTCGCGCAGGGCGGGGCTCACCGCGTCGCGGCGCCAGGCCAGACGCGCGTAGGAAGGGGTGAACTCCTCCGCCAGCCGCACCAGGCGGATCCGGTCCCGGGGCACGTTGGCGACCGCCGTGTCCAGGGTGAAGCTCAGCCCGACCCCTGCGCCCACCAGCGCCATCAGCGTCCACGAGTCCGACGCGACCTGGACGATGTCGGGGGAGAACCCCGCTTCGTAGGCGGCGCGGATGAACGTCTCGCGCACGATCGACCCGGGGGCCGCCGGCAGCGCCACGAAGGGTTCGTCCCGGCACTCGGCGATGCTCACCGTCTCCCGCTCGGCCAGCCGGTGGTGCTCCGGGACGACCAGCACGTAGTGCTCCTCGGCCACGACCCGCTGCGCGATCTCCGGCGGCCGCACGCTCCACCGCACCAGCGCCAGGTCCAGTTCGCCGTCGATCACCGAGCGCAGCGCCTCGTTGGCGTAGGTGGTGCTGCGCAGCCGGAGCTCGATCCCGGGGCGCCGCTGGCGGACCAGCCTGCTCAGGTCGCCCACCAGCAGATGCGAGGAAGGACCGGCGAAACCCAACCGCACCAGTCCGGTCTCACCTCTCCCGGCGGATCGGACCGCGCTGCGTGCCACCCGACAGCCCTCCAGCACGTCGTTGGCGGGTCCGATGAGTGCCTGCCCCGCCGTGGTCAGGTGCACCGAACGGGTGGTGCGCACGAACAGCTGGGCGCCCAGGTCGCGTTCGAGCTGCTTGATGGCGCGCGTCAACGGGGGTTGGGCCATGTGCAGGCGCTCGGCGGCACGGCCGAAGTGCAGTTCCTCGGCGACGGCGAGGAAGGCCTCCAGATGGTGCAGGTTCATGCAGGGCAACCTATGTCACGCGACCTGTGCCGCCGGGTGGCCCTCTTCACCCCGGAGGCTTCAACGCCTCCGGATTATTCCATCTGAAGCAACAATGCGGCGACATCAGGTATTGGACTCGTATGAGAACTGTCCGCCATCATCGTGGCCATGAGTTCCGAGACCGAGGTCACCGCCGAAGACTTCACCGACGTCCGCGCCCAGGTGCGCGACTTCGTCCGTACGAAGGTCGTCCCGCGTGAGAACGAGATCCTGGCGACCGACGCCATCCCCGAGGACATCCGCAAGGCCGCCGCGGACATGGGTCTGTTCGGGTACGCGATCCCCCAGCGCTGGGGCGGACTCGGTCTGAACCTCGTCCAGGACGTCGAGCTGGCCATGGAGTTCGGCTACACCTCGCTCGCCCTGCGATCGCTGTTCGGGACGAACAACGGCATCGCCGGGCAGGTGCTCGTCAACTTCGGCACCGACACCCAGCGAGAGCGCTGGCTGGAGGGCGTCGCCTCGGGGGAGGTGATCGCCTCCTTCGCCCTCACCGAACCCGGAGCGGGTTCCAACCCGGCGGGTCTGCGCACCAAGGCCGTGCGTGACGGCTCCGACTGGGTCATCGACGGCGGCAAGCAGTTCATCACCAACGCCCCGCTCGCCGGTCTGTTCGTCGTCTTCGCCCGCACCCGCGAGCCCGGCCCCGAAGGCAACGGCATCGCCGTGTTCCTCGTGCCCGCCGACGCCCCCGGCGTCACCGTGGGCCCCAAGGACGCCAAGATGGGCCAGGAGGGCGCCTGGACCGCCGACGTCACCTTCGACTCGGTGCGGGTGGGCGATGACGCGCTGGTCGGCGGGGACGAGAAGGTCGGCTACAAGGCCGCGATGAGCTCACTGGCCCGGGGCCGGGTGCACATCGCCGCGCTGTCGGTCGGCACCGCCCAGCGCGCCCTGGACGAGTCGGTGTCCTACGCGGCCGCCAACACCCAGGGCGGTGTGCCCATCGGTGACCACCAGCTGGTCCAGGCCATGCTCGCCGACCAGTACACCGGCGTGGAGACCGGGCGCGCGCTGGTCCGCGACGCCGCCGCCAAGTACGTGAGCGGCGAGGACCGCCGTATCGCACCGTCAGTGGCCAAGCTCTACTGCACCGAGATGGTCGGCAAGGTCGCCGACCTGGCCGTCCAGGTGCACGGCGGCGCCGGGTACATGCGCGAGGTGCCCGTGGAACGCATCTACCGCGAGGTGCGGTTGCTGCGCCTGTACGAGGGCACCAGCGAGATCCAGCGGCTCATCATCGGAGGCGGCCTGGTCCGCGGGGAGAAGGAGAGACTCCAGTGAGCACAGCGCCCCGGGCCCCGGACCGGGCTCCCGGGGCGCCGCCGTGGGGAGGGGTGCTGGTCTTCTGGCTCGAGAAGGCGGTGGCCGGAGCCCACCGGGCGGACGGACTGCTTGTTCCGGCTCCGACCGCTCCCGCGCCCCGGCCCGCTGTTCCGGCCCCGACCGCTCCCGCGCCCCGGCCCGCTCACCCCGAACCCCCGCCCTGTTCGAGAGAGAAAGGCGTGACCCATGCGTGAGGTCGTCATCTGCGAACCCGTCCGCACCCCCATCGGCCGTTACGGCGGGGTGTTCAAGACCGTCACCGCCGTGGACCTGGGCGCCCAGGCCCTGACCGGGCTCCTGGACCGTACCGGCATCGACCCCACCGTGATCGACGACGTCATCCTGGGCCACTGCAACGGCAACAGCGAGGCGCCCGCCATCGGCCGCGTCGTCGCCCTCGACGCCGGACTCCCGGTCACCGTTCCCGGCCAGCACCTGGACCGGCGCTGCGGCTCCGGCCTGCAATCGGTGGTCAACGCCGTCATGGGGGTGCTCAGCGGAGCCCAGGACCTGGTCGTGGCGGGCGGGGTGGAGAGCATGAGCAACGCCGTGTTCTACTCCACCGACATGCGCTGGGGCGGGGCCCGCGGCGGCATCACCGTCCACGACGGGCTGGTGCGCGCCCGCGAGACGGCGGGCGGTTCCCGTTACCCGGTGCCCGGCGGCATGATCGAGACCGCCGAGAACCTGCGCGCCGAGTACGGGATCACCCGCACCGAGCAGGACGAGCTCGCCGTCGCCTCGCACGCCCGCGCCGTCGCCGCCCAGAGCTCCGGGGTCTACGCCGAGGAGATCGTTCCGGTCACCGTCCGCGGACGCAGGGGCGAGAGAGTCATCGACACCGACGAGCACCCGCGCGCCGACACCAGCGTGGAGAGCCTGGCCGAGCTCAAACCTCTCATGGCGGCCCAGGACCCCGAGGCCACCGTCACGGCGGGCAACGCCAGTGGGCAGAACGACGCCGCCGCGCTGTGCGTGGTCACCACCCGGGACAAGGCCGAGGAGCTGGGACTGCGCCCGCTGGTGCGGTTGCGGACCTGGGCCGCGGCCGGGGTCGCGCCCAGGGTGATGGGCATCGGCCCGGTCCCCGCCACCGACCGCGCGCTCGAACAGGCCGGTCTCACCCTCGCCGACCTCGACGTCATCGAGTTGAACGAGGCCTTCGCCGCCCAGGCGCTCGCCGTCATGCGCGAGTGGAAGTTCACCGCCAAGGACCTGGAGCGCACCAACGTCCACGGGTCCGGGATCTCGCTGGGCCACCCGGTCGGCGCCACCGGCACCCGTATGATCGGCACGCTCGCCCGCGAACTCGACCGCAGCGGGGGCCGTTACGGGCTGGTCACCATGTGTGTCGGCGGCGGTCAGGGGCTGGCCGCGGTGTTCGAGGCGGTGGGGGACCGGTGACCCGCCACGTCACTGGCGTCACCGAGCGAGGTCCGGCGGCGGCCAGGGCCTCCGGCCACCGGCCGACGCCTGCCCGAGGACGCCGGGCTCCGACCCGACGCCCGTCTTCCACGCGGTCCTGGTCCGGCCCCGCCCCGCGGCGGCGCGGGGCGGGCGCTCACTCCTGTGCGGGCGGTTCCTGTCCGAGGTAGAAGGCTGTGGTCCGGTCCCTGGCCGCCTCGGCCTGCGCGCGCGGGGTACCGAACTCCGCGCTCACCTCGCCCCAGCGTTCACTGCTGGCGGTGACGAACCTGCGGCCCTCGTCCGTGGCCTCCCAGCCCTCCTCCTCCAGCGCCTCCGCCCCGGCGTGCAGGTGCTGGGCCAGTCCTAGGAAGGCCAGGTCCCAGCCCACGCCGGTCGCGCCCGGGCCGAACCGCTGCCAGAAGTCCGCCTCGGTGTCGGCGTGCTCGGTGTGCTTCAGTGTCAGCCTGGCCCCGTCGCCCTCGGGGTCCACCCGGACGGTGATCCAGCTTGTTTCCCCGTTGAACTCCCAGGTGGCGCCGAAGGAGTGGGGTGCCGTGCAGGCCTCGATCGTGCCGCTGGCGTTTCCCTCCACCTGGTAGTCCCCGCCCAGGCGGAGGTCGCCTGTGACCGGGGCGAACCAGAGGCGGAGGCGCTCGGCCGAGGTACACGCTTCCCACAGGTCCTCGACCGTGGTGTCGTATCGCTGGCTGAGCGTGGTCATCAGCGTCTGCTCCCCGTCACGCTTCCCGGTTCTCAGCCCTCGGGACACGGCTCCGATCTGCCCGTCCACGTCGACGGTTCCGCTTTCGCTCATTCTTCCTCCTGGACGCTTCGTCGCTGCTTCCCCGGCCGGTTCCGGGCTCCGGCGCGGTCAGGCACGGTGCCCGCGACCGGCGAACGGGCCCGGGAGCCCGTCCACCGGAGGCAGCGCCTGGGCGCCGATCCGGTGGAGGCGCCCCCTACCCCGTACCCCCGTGACCCCGGCGCGTGGTCGTGTGAACCCGCGTTCGGGTCCTACCCGGAGGCGGTGTGAATCAGCGGGCCTGTCGGCCCCGAATTGTTCGGGCCGATCACCGGGGGTTCTCCAACGTCGAAGCCGTGCGGGGTTGCGGGCCGGTGGCTGCCATTCGCGCAAGCGCGTGCGGGGCACCGCTCCAAGGCCGGGAACGGGAGCGCCCCGCGCACGCCCCCGGCCGGGGGCGTGCGCGGGGCGCTCCTGCGAAACGGCTCAGCCCAGGACCACTGGCAGCCGGGCAGCGCCGCGGGAGACGATGGACGGGGACTCGGGGACCTCCTCGCCCTCGGCCAGACGGATGTCCGGGAACCGGGAGAAGAGCGCCTCCAGGGCGGTGGTCCCCTCCAGTCGGGCCAGGCCCGCGCCCAGGCAGAAGTGCGGCCCGTGCGAGAAGGCCAGGTGCCCGCGCTGCTCACGGCGCAGGTTGAAGACGTGCGCGTCCCCGCCGTGCTGCTCGGGATCGCGGCCCGCCGCCCCGAAGCCCATGAGCAGGGCCTCACCCTTGGGCACGCGCACCCCGCCCAGGGTGACGTCCTCGGCGGTGTAGCGCAGCGGCAGGTACTGGATACTGGCGTCCCAGCGCAGGGTCTCCTCCACTACGTCGGCCCAGGACGCCTCGCCGCTCCGGACCAGCGCGAGCTGCTCCGGGTGGGTGAGCAGGGCGTGCGCCGCGTTGGCGATGAGGTTCATGGTGGTCTCGTAACCCGCGCCGATCATGAGGATCAGGGTCCACACGAGCTCGGTCTGTGAGAGCTTCTCGTCGCCCTCGGCACGCGCCTCCAGCAGGGCGCTGGTGAGGTCGTCGCCCGGGTTCTTCGCCTTCTCCTCGGCGAGCTCGGCCAGCAGGGCGAGCATGTCCGCGTTGGTCTGCGCGGCCACGTCCGGGGGCGTGGTGGTGTCGAAGACCCGGTGGATCAGCGTGTGCAGGGTGTCGCGGTGCTCGGCGCCGACCCCGAACAGCTCGGAGATCACCGTCATGGGCAGCGGCAGTGCCAGCGCGGCCTTGAGGTCGACCGGGTCGGTCCCGGCCCCGGAGTCCGCGGCGGCGTCCAGGAGCTCGGTGACGATCTCCTCGACGCGCGGACGCAGCAGCTCCACCCGGCGCGGGGTGAACGCCTGGGAGACCAGGGTGCGCAGGCGCCGGTGGCGGTCGCCGTCCGCGGTGAGCATGTTGTCCGGAGCCACCCAGGAGATGAGCGGCCAGTCCATGGGGATCTCACCCTGAGCCCAGGGGCGCCAGTGCCGTGCCTCCTTGCGCACGCCGGGGTGGGCCAGCGCCTCCATGATGACGTCGTGTCCGGTCAGCGCCCGAACAGCCACGCCACCAACGATCTCAACTTCGACGACGGGGCCTCGGCCGCGGAGCTCGGCTGTCTGTCGGTGGAGGTCGTAGGGGTGGAGGACGGGGATGTCTGTTGCCATGGAGGTGTGGTGCCTTTCGGGGAATCGGGGGTGAACGCGACCGGCAGCCGGGACAGCGCCAGTGCGAAGGGGGCGGGGCGCCGCTCGACGTCGTCCTGTGTCGCCCGCAGGCCGGAGAGCCGTTTGGTGAGGGTCTCCACCCCGACCTGGGCGATGGCGTAGGCGAAACCCTGGGCCGGGCAGCGGTGCGGGCCCGCGCCGAAGGCCAGGTGCGCGCGGTTGCCCTGCTCGATGTCGGGGCCGCCCCCGGACATCGAGGCGTGCGCGGCCGCGTACCCGAGCAGGATCGGCTCGCCCGCCTGGATCAGCGTTCCCGTACTGACCCGCACGTCCTTCACCGGGTACAGGACTGGGTAGTTGTTGACCGGCGGGTCGCGCCAGAGCACCTGGTCGATCGCCTCCCCGACCCCCACCCGGGCGCCGCGGAACGCTTTGCGCACCTCGTCGTCCACCAGGAGCGTGCGCACGGTCCCGGCGATCAGGTTGGCGGTGGGTTCGGCCCCGGCCCCGATCGTCACGACGAGCTGGGCCAGCAGCTCCTCGTCGCTGAGGCCGGCCCGGTGCTGGAGCATCCACGTGGTGATGTCGTCCGCGGGCTCGGCGTGCTTGACCGAGATCGCTTCGGACAGGGCGCGCTCGTACTCGCCGTTGGCCTTGACCGCGTCGATGCCGTCCCACAGGTCGCTGAGGGAGTTCAGCACGCGTTCGCCCACGTCGCGGGAGAAGCCGAAGAGCTCACACAGCACCAGCAGGGGCAGCAGGCGCGCGTACTCGGAGACGAGCTCGGCGTGGCCGCGCGCGACGAAGGCGTCGATGAGGGTGTCGGCGTGCCGACGCGTGATGTCCCCGACCCGGCTCTCGGGGACCTGGCCCAGGGAGTCGACCACCACGCGCTTGAGGCGGGCGTGCTCCTCGTCGTCGGAGAACAGCAGGTTGGGCCGGTGGGTCATCATCGCCACGACCGGGGCGTCGTCGGGGATGCGGCCCTCGCGCCAGTCGCGCCACAGGCGCGAGTCGCGGCGGAAGGTACGGGTGTCGCGGCACCAGGCGGTGATCAGCGCGTAGTCGGCGACGACCCAGGCCTTGATGCCGGGGAAGATCTCGGCTGGGAAGACGGGGCCGTGCTCCTGGACCATGCGCTGGTTGACCGCGTGCGGGTCGGCGTGGAAGTCGGCGGAGTGGAGTTCGGCGTACGGACAGCGGGGGGCCAAAGCGATCCTGTCATGGGAGGGTACGAGGCGCTCAGTCTAATATCCCAATGCGGACTTTCGGCATCTTGGGTCGCACCCGGAACACCTGCCCCGCAAGGATTCCAGGCCCCGGTGCCGGTCCGAGGCCCCCGTCGGCCCGGTCAAGCAGGGACGGCGCTGAGCGCTCCGGCCGTAGGGGAGCCGGGCAACACCCCTTCGGGGCCCTGGACGCGGTCCCGCGCCCCGAAGGGGTCCGGGCCGTCGGGGAGGCCTTCCCTGAGCTGGACGTCGTCGCCACTGGCGGCGTCGGCATCGCCGGCTCTGGTGCCCGACTCGACCCGGGCGCCGCCGTGGTCGCGCTCCCCTCTCCGCCCGCAGTGCCCGCACCTGGGACACCGAACGGACGGGGCGCAGGTTCATCCGTGTCTGCCCTGGTGCACAGAGCACCATGCAGAGCGCAATCTGGTGCGGATTGCCACTGGCTGCCCGGGTGTCCATGCTTCACGATGGTGAAGTCCGCACGCCGTCGCCTGGAGTCGCCATGTCCCCTGCCTCACCTGACCCGGACCCCGCCACCGCCGAACGCGCCGCCGAACACCTCGACGTCCTGATCGTCGGCGCCGGGATCTCCGGCATCGGGGCGGGTCGCTACCTCAGGGCAGAGCTCCCCTCGAAGTCCTTCGCGATCCTGGAGGCGCGGGCGGCCTCCGGCGGCACCTGGGACCTGTTCCGCTACCCGGGCATCCGCTCCGACTCGGATCTGCACACCTTCGGATACGAGTTCAAGCCTTGGCGGGACGAGGAGTCCATCGCCTCCGCGCCGCGGATCCTGGACTACCTGCGCGAGACCGTGGCCGAGAACGGCCTGGACCGCCACATCCGGTACCACCACAAGGTGATCTCGGCGTCCTGGTCGAGTGAGCAGGCGCGGTGGGCCGTCCTGGTCGAGCGCACCGACAGCGGCGAGCAGGCGACGCTGACCTGCTCGTGGCTCTTCGCGGCCGGCGGCTACTACCGCTACGACCAGGGTTTCACCCCGCGCTTCGAGGGTCGGGAACGCTTCCGGGGCGCGATCGTGCACCCGCAGCACTGGCCCGAGGACCTCGACTACGCGGGCAAACGGGTGGTGGTCATCGGCAGCGGAGCCACCGCCGTCACCCTGCTGCCCGCGATGGCCGAGACCGCCGCGCACGTGACGATGCTGCAGCGCACCCCCTCCTACATCATGGCGGTGCCCAAGAAGGACGCCATCGCCAACGCCCTGCGCAGGTTCCTCGGCCCCGAGCGCGCCTACGCGCTGACCCGGCGCAAGAACATCGCCCAGCAGCGCCTCGTCTGGTCCTTCTGCCAGCGCTACCCCAGGGCCGCGCGCCGGTTCATCCGGTGGGCCAACACCAGGCAGCTGCCTGAGGGCTATCCGGTCGACGAGCACTTCAACCCGCCCTACGACCCCTGGGACCAGCGCCTGTGCGCGGTGCCCGACGGGGACCTGTTCAAGGCCATCCGGGAGGGGAAGGCATCGGTCGTCACCGACCGGATCAGCACGTTCACCGAGAACGGGGTGCTCCTCGAATCCGGCCGCGAGCTGGCGGCCGACGTCATCGTCACCGCCACCGGCCTGAACGTGCAGGCGTTCGGCGGGATCGGGATCACCGTGGACGGCGAGCGGGTCCGCCTGCCCGACACCGTCGCCTACAAGGGCATGATGCTCTCCGGGGTGCCCAACCTGGCCTACGCGATCGGCTACACCAACAGCTCCTGGACCCTGAAAGTGGGCCTGTTGTGCGAGCACTTCTGCCGTCTGCTGGCGCACATGGACGCCCACGGCCACGACGTCTGCCGCCCGGAGGTCTCCGACCCGGCGATGCCGACCCGGCCCTTCCTCGACTTCGACGCGGGCTACGTCAAGCGGGCGATCGACCAGCTGCCCCGGCAGGGTGATCGGATGCCCTGGCTGACCTCGATGGACTACCGATCGGACGTCAAACTGCTGCGTGCCGACAGCGTCCTGGACCCGGAGCTGCACTTCGGCCGGGCGGGATCCGCGACTGACCCCGCGCACACCGACTCCGCGCACACCGACTCCGCGCGCACCGACTCCGCGCGCACCGAGACGGCGGCCACCCGATGAGCATCGAGAACTCTGAGCCGGTCCCCGCGGACTCCGCCGAGGACCGGTTCGTGGACCTGCCCGGCGGCATCCGGATCTGTTACCGAGTCGACGGCCCCGCCGACGGAATTCCGCTCCTGCTCATCGCGGGCCTGGCCCTGGACCTCACCTCCTGGCCCCAGCGCATGGTTCAGGGGTTCACCGACCGCGGGTTCCGGGTGATCCGCCTCGACAACCGCGACGCGGGCCGCTCCACCCGGATGGCCGCGCCGCCGCCGGGGCGGCTGCGCCAGCTGCTGGCCCGGCCCCGGGCGGACGCCTACGATCTCACCGACATGGCCGCCGACACCCACGGCCTCCTCGACCACCTCGGAATCGACCGCGTCCACCTGGTCGGCATGTCCATGGGCGGCATGATCGCGCAGACCCTCGCGGCCCGGCACCCCGACCGCGCCGCCACCCTGACCTCCATCTTCTCCACCACCGGCGACCGCCGGGTGGGCCAGCCCGCCCCCTCGACCCTGATCCGGATGGCCAGGCCCGCGGCCCGTACCGCCGAGGAGTCGGTGCAGCGGCACCTCTCCCTGCTCGCGCACATCGGTTCGAAGGCGCACCCGCCCGACGAGCACCTGGAGCGGACCTGGGCGCGCGCCGTCTGGGACCGCCGCGGCGGTCCCCGCAGCGGCGCGGAGGTGGCCCGACAGATCGGCGCCATCCAGGCGTCCGGCGACCGCACCGCGCAGGTGCGCCGGATCACCGCGCCCACCCTGGTCGTCCACGGCGACGCCGACCCCATGGTCCACCCCAGCGGCGGCCGCGCCACGGCCAGGGCGATCCCCGGGGCCCGGCACGTCCTCATCCCGGGCATGCGCCACCACCTGGCCCCCGGGGTCCTCGACCATCTGGTCGACCTCACCAGCGGCCTCGCCCGCAAGGAACGCGCCACCAGGGCCAAACGCGAAAGCCGTAAGAGCTGAGCGCTCCCAGCTCCCCGCACCTTCCGCATCCCCCGTCGAAGGAACCCCACCATGAAGAACCTCGCCAACAAGGTCGCCGCGGTCACCGGAGCCGGATCCGGGATCGGGCGCGCACTCGCGCTGGCCCTCGCCGCCCAGGGCTGTCACCTCGCCCTCTGCGACGTGGACGAGACGGGCCTGGACGAGACCGCCGCCCTGCTCGCCGGTTCCGGGGTCACCACCACGACCACCGTGCTCGACGTCGCCGACGAGCGGGGCGTGTACGCCTGGGCCGACCGGGTCGTCGCCGACCACGGACGGGTCAACCTCGTCTGCAACAACGCCGGAGTGGCGCTGTCCGGCACCGTCGGCGGGGTCGGTCTGGACGACTACCGCTGGATCATGGGCGTCAACTTCTGGGGCGTGGTCTACGGGACCAAGGCCTTCCTGCCCCACCTGGAGGCCTCGGGTCAGGGGCACGTCGTCAACGTCTCCAGTGTCTTCGGGCTGAGCTCCCAACCCCTGATGAGCGGGTACAACGCCAGCAAGTTCGCGGTGCGCGGGTTCACCGAGTCCCTGCGCCAGGACCTGAAGGTGGCTGGCTCCCCGGTCTCGGCGACCTGCGTGCACCCGGGCGGGATCAAGACCAACATCGCCAGGACGGCCCGCCACGACGACAGCGTCCGCGAACTCACCGGCAAGAGCGGCGCTGAGGCCGGGCGGGAGTTCGAGAAGCTCTTCATCACCTCACCGGAGAAGGCGGCCGCGGCCATCCTGCGCGGGGTGCGCCGGGACCGGCCCCGCGTGCTCATCGGCGCCGACGCCCGCGCCCTCGACGCCCTCGTCCGTCTCCTGCCCACCGGCTACCAGCGCCTCTTCACCGCCGCGGTGCGCTCGCGCCGCAGCAAGGGCTGACCAGCAGGAGCTGACTAAAAGGGGCAGAACACCTCATCCAGGGCAAGAGGGCGGTATAAAATCCACCGGTGAAAGACGACTGGGAAACCCCCTCCCCACGGGCGCGCGAAGTCATTCGCAAGGGCGCCGAACAGGCGCTGGACCCGAAGGCGGAATGGCTCGACGAGCTGTTCGACGCGGTCCGGCACGCCAGCGGCACGTCCCCCGCGCACGTGGACCCGGTGCTGGAGGACGGCGCCCGCCGGGCCAACCTCTCCAACCTCCTGCACTGGGCGGCCGCCAACATCCAGCGCCCGGGGGCCCGGGTCAGCGCCAACCTGAGCCCTGAGCTATTGGAGTCCGTCCGGGACATGGTCCGCCGCGACCTGGACGAGAAGGCCCTCGACATCTGGCGGCTGGGCCAGAACGTCGCCTGGCGCCGCTGGATGGAGATCTGCTTCGGCCTCACCTCCGACGCCGGGGTCCTGCACGAGGTGCTCGCCCTCACCTCGCGGTCCATCTACACCTTCATCGACGACACCATCGACGCCGTCAGCGAGGTCATGCGCCAGGAGCGGCGGGAACTCAGCCAGGGCACCCACTCCGAACGGCTCACCACCGTGTCCCTGATCCTGGAAGGCGCACCGGTCTCCCGTTCCAGCGCCGAATCACGCCTGGGCTACCACCTGACCGGCAGCCACCTGGCCGCCATCATCTGGGGAAACGACGTCACCGGCGACCAGCTCGAACAGGCCGCCGAGCAGGTCCTGGCCGCCGCCGGAACAGCGAGGCGGCTCACCCTGCTCGCCACCGGTTCGTCGATGTGGCTGTGGCTCCCGGTCTCCACCGCGCTGCGCACCGAGGACCTGGAAGCGGGACTCGCGGCCGTTCCCGCGGTCCGGGTCGCCCTCGGCCGCCCGCGGTCGGACCTGGACGGTTTCCGGCAGAGCCACCTGGAGGCCGCGGCGGTCCAACGCATGATGGCCCGCCTGGGCACCTCCCGCCGCGCGGGCGGTTACACCGACGCCCAGCTGGTGGCGCTGCTCAGCCAGGACGTCGGCCGGGCGGACGAGTTCGTCGCGGACACCCTCGGCGAGCTGGCGTGTGCCGACCCCGTCCTGCACCTGACCCTGCGCACCTACCTCGACCAGCAGTGCAACGCCGCCCGGGTGGCCGAGCGCCTGTACACCCACCGCAACACCGTGGTCCGGCGGCTCGCCCGCTGCGACGAACTGCTGCCGCGCCCCCTGGCACACGACCCGGTCAGCGTCGGCGCGGCCCTCCACCTGCTGTCCTGGAGCGGCCCGAAGGAGTGAGGGGCCGGGGCCGTGCCGACTCCAAGGAGTGCCGAAGGACCGCCAGGTCGTCGGGGCGCATGGGTCTGGCGTGCTCGGGTCGAGGAGAGAGGGCTTCTGCGAACAGGGCGACGGGCACCGATTCCAGGCCGAGTCGTAGAGCTACCGCGATCCTGTGGTTTCCGTCGAGGGTGCCGAACTCCTCGTTGAACCCGAGGTTGAGAGGTGTCAGGATTCCGTGCTCCTCGATGTCCGAGGTCAACGCATCCAGGTGGCGCGGTGTGTCCACGAGCGCGGAACCGACACGTTCGCGGTCGACTGCTCGGTATCGCGCGACCAGGGCGGTGGGCAGGTGAACGGGGGAGATCGCCATGCGTAGATCATGCACGATGGCGGGACGGTGGTGTGCGGCGCGGACATCTCCGTGCCACCTCGTCCTTCGAGGGGAGGGGCACCCCGAGTTATGTGTCGGGGTACCCGGTCGCGTTAGCCCTGGAGAGTGTTCAGCAGGTTGGCCCACTCCCTGCTTACGAAGGAGAGATGGCCGTGCTGGCGGTGTTTGGTGTCGCGGACCAGGACGCTCTGCCCTTCCGCGACCTCCACGCAGTTCCCCTGGCCTCCGGTGTAGGAGGAAACGTGCCACGTGGGCAATGTGGGGTCTTCAAAGGACTTCATGTCACCATCCATCTTGTCTGTGGTGCTGCTAGTTGATGCGCTGAAGCGCGTCCTTGATGAGGCCTTCCGTTGCGGCCGCGGGTGCCGCGTCCTGCCGAAGACTGTTGAAGATTCGGCTGTGCAGGGAGATCTCATCTTCCGCTTCGAGGTAGATCGCCCCTCCCGAGTACTCGACGTAGGCCAGGGCGTAGTCCTTGTTGACCACGGTGTAGTCGAGCAGCACGAACGAGCCGTAACTGGCTGCGTGAGCACCAGAGGCAAAAGGAAGGACCTTGATGCTGATGTTGTCCCGCAGGCTCATCGCCAGCAGGTACTCCAGCTGCTCTTGGTGGACTTCGGGGCCGCCCACCTGACGAAGTAGCGCCGACTCGCTGATGACCACCATTAGGTTCGCCGGATCGTCTCCGGTCAGCTTCTCCTGTCGGCGTTGGCGGAGGTTCACCGCATCCTGAACCTGCTGCTCGGCTGAGGGGACCTGGACGTCCTTCTCGACGAGTGCCCGTGAGTACTCGGGGATTTGCAGGATGCCGGGAATCAGCTCCGGCTCGTACGTGCGGATCCGGTGTGCGGCGCTCTCCACACCGACGAAGAGGCTGAACCAGTCGGGGAGAGCTGACTTGTAGCGCTGCCACCAGCCGGGCTCTTTGGCGGCGTAAGCCAGGTCGGCGAAGGATTCGAGCACGTCCGCCGGAACCCCGTAGTGGGTCATGAGGAGGCGGGCGTCGCCGGGGGAGATGGTGGTCTCCCCGCGCTCCACACGGGACAGGGTGGCCTTGCTGAAACCGGCTACGGCTGCTGCTTCCGCTGAGGAGCGCTTGCCCCTGGCTTCCCGGAGGAAGTTGGCCAGACCGAGTCTGGCCACCATCGGGCTCCCGACTGACACCAGTACTCCACCTCTCGGTGCGGATATGCGACCGGATCAGTCTCGCGCATCTGGCGGACGGCGACAACTTTCTGCAAATCTCTCTGTGAGATTTTCAGTAAGAGACTTGCGATCAGTTGTGTCTCAGTGCACTATCGAAGCTAGCAGGGAGTGACTGGGTGCATACCGGAGTCGAAGAAACCTGTGCTGTGTCTGGTGATGGGTGGAGGGCGTTATGGGTGCTGGTCGGAAAGTCGGACCTCGGCGGCCAGGTGGTGGGGTGGGGCTGTCGTCGGCGGCGTTTTGCTACATGGACGGCAACGAGCAGGTGGTGCGGCGGGTGCGCTCGTGGCTGACCCGGGACGAGCGGCTCCAGGGGGACCGCGGGTTCTGGGTGGCGCTGGTCGGCAGCGAGCTCGCGACCAACGCGGTGCGGCACACAGCGAGCTGTGAGAAGTACGGGCGGATCGGGGTCTCGATGGAGTTCCTGGGGCACACGACCGTGCTGCTCGGGGTGCTGGATCAGGGGCGCAAGTGGGGCGGGCCCCGGTTGAAGCCGCGAGTGATCGAGCGGGAGCCGGGGGAGATGTACCCGGGCGGGCGCGGGCTGTGGCTGGTGGACCGAATCTCTGAGTACTGGTGGTGGGAGGGGCGCCCGGACCAGCCCTTGTACATGCGGGCGATGGTCCACCTCGACCGGGAACCCGACCTGGACGGTTAGAGGAACACGGGTGCGGATCGCGGCTCAGGCCAGCGCGGCGGGAAGCGCAGCCTCGGTGCACAGGGGCCATTGACACCCGCGCGCACGCTCTGGGCGATCGACGCACCCCCGGAAAGCACAGTGCCCGGGTCGGTGCACCAATCACCGGCCCGGGCTGATCAACCACCTGAACAAGACAGGGGATTGACCATGGAGAACTCTAGCGGAGGAAGGCACCGCAAGCCTCGGCAGACGATGGCCTCGCGGTTGTGGTGGGTGTTCGCCTCGGCGGTGGCGTGGGCGTTGTGTCAGGTGATCGGGGCTCCGACCAGGACCGAGCCGGTGAGGGTGGCGTTGGCGCCAGTGCCTCGGAGGTTGGAGCTGGCGGGGGACAACGGGCGGGACTGGGAAGACCCGGACCAGATGGCGGGGGCTCTGGTACGGCCCTATCTGTTGCGCAGGTGAGCACAGGAAGGGAAGGCCCGGGGGGTGATCCGGGGTCTCCCCAACGGCTCAGAGGGTGGCGAGGAAGTCCAGGAGGGCCTTGTTCACCTCGTCGGGGCGCTCCTGCTGGGTCCAGTGGCCGCAGCCCGGGAGGGTGATGTCGGCCTGCAGCTTCGGGACGATCAGGGGCAGCATCCCGCGCAGCTCCGGTACCCCCTTGAGCACGCTGACCATGTCCTTGTCGCCCACCATGTACAGCGCCGGGACCTCGATGCGCAGCCCCTGGAAGGCCGCCATCAGGCTCTGGTTGCGGTCGATGTTGCGGTACCAGTCGAGCGGCCCGGTGAAGGCGTCCGGCGCGGAGTAGTCCTCGGCGAAGGCCTCGATGTCCTCGGTGGTCAGCCAGTCGGGCAGCCCGTCGGGCTCGGGCATGGCGTCCAGCAGTTCACCGCCCTCGGGGACGAGCCACGGGGTGGGCTCGTTGGCGCCCGAGGCCCCGACCAGCAGACGGCGCAGGGTCGAGGCCGGGTCAGCGGCGAGTTCGGCGTCGGCTCTGCCGGGTTCCTGGAAGTAGGCCTGGTAGTAGCCGTCGCCGTAGGTGCGGCGGGAGGACTCGATGGACGGCATCGCGGTGGGCGGCAGCGGCGGCACGCTCAGGCCCACCACGCCGCGGACCAGGTCGGGGCGGAGCAGGGCCGTCGTCCAGGCGACCGGCGCGCCCCAGTCGTGGCCGACCACCACCGCGTTCTCCGCCCCCAGCGCGGTGATCAGCGCGGTGACGTCGCCGACCAGGTGCGGCAGCGTGTACTCGTCGGCACTGGCGGCGCGGTCGCTGCGGGCGTATCCGCGCTGGTCGGGCGCGACCACCCGGTACCCGGCCCCGGCGAGCGGCCCGAACTGGTGCCGCCAGGAGTACCAGCTCTCCGGAAACCCGTGCAGCAGCAGGACCAGCGGCCCCTCGCCCTGTTCGGCGACGTGCAGGCGAAGCCCGTTCACCTCGACGTGGTGGTGCTTGACGCTCAACTCGACTCCTCTCGTGCCCCGTCCGGGAGGTCGGAACGGGGTACTGGACCGGCGGAGTCAGCGTAGGGGAGCGTGGTGAACAAGGACAGATGCGGTGCCCGTTCGCGTGCGTGGGGATCGCGGCCCGGGGGACTGTCCCCTGTCCCCCGGGCCGCTCACGGTTCGGGCCCCTGATCCGAACCGTTGACCCGAACCTAGATCGTTGATGGGAGTTTTCTGGAACTCCTGCGCCCATGACGAAGGGCGTCAAGGATCGGTGTGTGACGACCAACCTTGACGCCCTTCTGACCGCACTCTACGTCCATCTGGACGACCACGTCCTGCCTTCGCGTGAACAACCCCGCAAACGCGGCCCCAAAAGGCTGCTCACCGACGCAGAACTCGTGTGCGTGGCCATCGCGCAAGTCCTGCTGCGCCATGACTCAGAGCGCCACTGGCTGCGCGCCGCACCGGCCCGGATCGGCCACCTCTTCCCCCGCCTGCCCGGCCAGTCCGAGTACAACCGCCACCTGCGTGATCTGGCACCGGCCCTGTTCACAGCAGCGATGTGGTTGGCCAGGGCCGTGCCTACCTGGTGGGAGCGGCTGCGGTTGATGGACGGCACCCCGCTGCGCTGCGGTGCTTCGCGCACCACGGTCAACCGCTCGATGCTGGGCGAGATCGCCGGATATGGACGCGACGTCTCCCACCACGCTTTCTACTGGGGCGCCAAGCTCATGCTCATCACCACTACCGAGGGAGCGGTGTGCGCGTTCAGCCTGGCTCATCCCAAAGAGCTGGACGAGCGTGCTCAGGCCCTGCACCTGCTGCACGTTCAGGCCTGCGCTCCCGGGCCGGCCCCGATCGTGTGTGACAAGGGCTTCGCCGGAGCCAAGATCGAGGCTGATGCGGCTGAGCTGGGTTATCTACTCATCCGCCCGATCCGCGAGGATGAGCCCGAACCCGAGGTGGAGGTGTTCCCGTCCTGGCTGCGTCAACGCGTTGAGGCGGTGATCTGGACGTTGAAGAACCAGCTGGGGTTGGAGCGTCACGCGGCCCGCACCACGGAAGGGTTGTGGGCGCGCACCTGTCAGAGGATTTGCGCGCTCAACGCCGCGATCTGGCACAACTGGTTGATCGGTGCCCCGGTCAAGCGGTCCCTGATCGCCTACGACCACTGACCAGGACACCAAACCCCCATCAACGATCTAGGCCGGGCGGTCGGGGCGCACCATCCACAGGGTTTCAGGGTGGGCGGGGTCAGCGTTCCCGGTTGAAGGCCCACACCGCCAGGGGCGCGAACACCGCCGTCAGACCAGCGGACCAGGCCAGGGTGAGCGCGACCGAACCACCCGCCGGGGTTCCGGTGAGCAGGGCCCGTGCGGCGTCCATAGCGTGGGTGACCGGGTTGACCTCCGCCCAGGTCCGCAACCAGCCCGGCAGCGTCTCGACGGGGGCGGCCATGCTGGTGCCCAGCAGCAGCGGCAGGATCGAGATGAAAGTGACCGCCATGACCCCGTTCTCGTCGCGCAGCAGCACCCCCAGGAACACCATCACCCAGCTCAGCGCGAACCCGAACCCGATCGCCAGGGTGCAGGCGGCGATCGCGGAGGGCAAGTCGGTCCCGACCCGGAACCCCATCAGGAAACCGATCGCGAACAGGATCAGCACCGTGACCAGGTAGCGGACCAGGTCGGCCAGGACCGAGCCGAGCAGCGGGGCCGAGCGGCCGATCGGCAGACTGCGGAAGCGGTCGTAGACGCCCTTCTTCATGTCGATGTTGATGGTCAGCCCCGAGGAGAGCATCCCGGCGACGCCCGCGCCCATGACCAGCACCCCGGGGAAGAGGTACTGCAGGTAGGCGTCGGTGGAACCGGACACCGACCCGCCGAAGAGGTACACGAACAGGACCATGAACAGCGCCGGGGTCATCACGCCGTTGACCAGCGACCCCGGGTTGCGCAGGGACTTGGCCAGGCTGCGCCGGGCCAGGACGAGGCTGTGCCGCACGAGTGGCGCGGGGCGCCCACTCGGTGCGGGGCGGGGTACGGAAGTGATTCGGGCCGGGGTGTCACGGGCCGAGGTGCTCATGCGCTGGGCTCCACTGTGCTGGTTTCCTGCGGTGTGTTCGCGGCTGTGCCGGTGAGGGCGAAGAACACCTCGTCGAGGCTGGGCAGGTGGAGGGAGAACTCGGTGACCGAGACCCCCTCCGCCCGCAGGCCGTCCGCCATCTCCCAGGCCAGTGAGTCGCTCGCCACCGGGACGGACAGGGTCTGCCGGACGCGTTCGGGCTCTCGGCCGGTGACCCGTTCCATGACGGCGGCGGCCGCCCCGATCCGGGCGGGGTCGGCGGGCCGGAGGGAGACGGCCTGGCCGCCCACCACCCGCTTGAGCTCGGCGGGCGTGCCGTCGGCGATCACGCGGCCGTGGTCGATCACCGCGATCCCGTCGGCCAGGGCGTCGGCCTCCTCCAGGTACTGGGTGGTGAGCAGGACGGTGGTGCCCTCCGCGGTGAGCTCGCGGACCATCCGCCACAGCTCCTCGCGCTTGCCGGGGTCGAGCCCGACGGAGGGTTCGTCGAGGAAGACCACTCGGGGCCGCCCCACCAGGCTGGCCGCCAGGTCCAGACGGCGGCGCATCCCGCCGGAGTAGGTGGCGACCGGGCGCGTGGCGGCGTCGGTGAGCTCGAAGCGGTCCAGGAGCTGGCCCGCACGGGCGAGGGCCTCGGTGCGGCGCAGGTCCAGGAGCTGGCCGATGAGCACCAGGTTGGCCCGGCCGGTCAGCTCCTCGTCGATCATCGACTGCTGTCCGGTCAGCCCGATCAACCGGCGCACGCCGGCGGCCTGGCGCACCACGTCGAAGCCGCCGACGGCGGCGGTGCCTTCGTCGGGCCGGGCGAGGGTGGCGAGGATGCGGATGGCGGTGGTCTTCCCGGCGCCGTTCGGACCCAACACACCCAGCACCGAGCCGGGGCGGGCCGCCAGGTCCACCCCGGCCAGCGCGGTAGTCCTGCCGAACCGTTTGACCAGACCCTCGGCTCGGAACGCGTACTCAGTCATGGCTCACGCCGCCCTCCAATGAGTTTCAGATGTTCATGTCATTCGAATGTTGAGAGTATCCGAGTGGTGCTGGTATCTCAACGTAGGATGGGTGCACCACGGCAAGGAGGAAGATGGTTCGGCTCAGCAGGGTGCAGCAGCAGGAACGCAACCGGGCACGCGTGCTCACGGCGGCACGGGAGGAGTTCGCCGAACGCGGTTTCCGCGATGCCAAGATCGACCGCATCGCCGACCGCGCCGAACTCACCCGGGGCGCCGTCTACTCCAATTTCCCGGGCAAACGCGCCCTCTACCTGGCCGTTCTGGCCGAGGCCGCGGAGGCGGCGGAGCGCGCCCCGCAGGGTGAGGCCGCCGATCCGGTCAGCGCGTCCGAGGCCTTGGGCGCCTTCGCCCGCGCCTGGGTGGCCCGCCTGCCCCTCACCGGGGCCGACGAGCGCATGGGAGCCGAACTCACGGCCGAGGTCACCGCGGACCCCCGAGTGGGTCGGGTGTACGCGCAGCTCACGTCCTTGCAGGCGGTCCTGGTCGGGCTGGCCCTGGAACGCCTCGAAGCCGCTCCCGAGTCCGGCCAGCGCAGGGTCCGGGTCGCCGAGAGCGTCCTGACCACCCTGCACGGGGCAGGACAGCTCGCCGTGGCCGCGCCCGGGTTCACCGACCCCTTCACCGTGATCCGCTCCTGCGAGCGCCTGGCCGGGCTGGACCTGGACGACAGCTGGCCGCTCCCGCACATCGCCCACATCCCGGCCGCTCGCCCCGTGGACGAGCCCTGGTCGGGACCCAGTGCCCTGGACGTCCTGCACCAGGAGTCTGTCCGGATCGACGAAGGGGTCGTGGTGGTGCTGGGCCTGCACCGGCTGGAAGCCGTCGAGGAAGCCCTGCGCGCCGCGCCCGAGGACGTGCCGGTGACGATCGTGCCGGTCACCGCCGAGTCCGCGGAACTCCTCCCGCTGGTCCGCCTGGTCCTGGCCGAACTGCGAGGCGGGCTTTCACGGTCCTTCCCCGCTCGGACCTGGGCGCGGCCGCGGATCGTCCTGGATTCCGGGCTCGCTGCCGCCGCCGGTGCGGTCGAGTTCGACGACGACACCGAAATCGCGCTCCGTCTGCAGGGAGGCCGGATCGTCGCCCGCTCGCAGGGGCGGGGAGCGGCCCACGCCGTGGCGGCCTTCAGCCCGGAGGTGGGTACCACCACGCAGGACAGTTCGGCTGACACCCCTAGCCACCGCTGAGCTTGAGGAACTGCCGGGTCCGGAACGGCCGCTGGGTCCAGGCCGGTCCACTGATGTCGGCCTGGTGGCCGGGCCCCGCCCCTCATGGGTCCGGCTCACGGCCGCCCGGAGCGCGCGGCGCCGCCTCCTCCACGGTGCCGTCTGCCGCCACCGCGCTCGCCGCTTCCTGCGGGGAGAACCCGGCGGTCAGCCAGGCGGCCACGTCCTGACGCGGTACCCCCGCGTCCCACCAGGTGCGGAGCAGCTTCTCTGCGTCTCTGCCCGCCTTCGCCGACCGGGCGGCCTCCTCCGGGGCGAGGCCGAGCGCGCGATAGAGCACCGCCTGGGTGGCGTTCACCCCGGTGCGCGCCCACGGCAGCGCTTCCAGGCCCCGCCAGCCCGCGTCCAGGTAGGCGCGGGCCCGGGCCGGTGGGACCCCCGCGCGCAGCAGCGCGGTCATCGTCTCGGCCTGCGCGTCGTCCAGGTCCAGATCACGGTCGCGGTGTCGCCGGAACAGCCGGGCGAACAGCCTCCGGGGATGCGGGCGCTCCCCGGCCAGGTGTCGTTCGGCGGCCTCCGCGCGGTCGTATCCCAGCTCGTGCCAGCGCACGGCCTCGCCCGGTTCCATCCCGGCCCGCAGCGCCGGGCCGACGGTGTAGGGGGTCAGCCCCGCCGCCCGCCAGGCCTGTGCGGGCTCGGGGCGGTACACCCCGCGCTCCCGCCAGCGTTCGGCGGCGTCCAGGACGAACCCGGCGTCGATCCATCGCCGTGCCTCGGCCACCGCGAAGCCCCGCGCGGTCCAGGCGTGCAGGTCCTCGGGTTCGGGCGCGGGGTCGTCGAAGGCGACGTTCACGGCTCCTCCGTGGGTCGTGGGCCTCTTCGGGTCCCTCCGGAATCTCGTACTGTCAACTTAGGTTGACCGCGCGGGAAAGTCAACCGAAGTTGACTTTGGCTGGCTGGTGCGGGTGGGAAATCCGTTTTGACCTGCTAAGGGACACGCAAGTCGAACACTGGGCCAGCAGCCGTGTCGGTGCGACACTGAGGGCTGCGGCGAGTGGGACCCCGAACGGGTGCCGAGGCCCGCCTGCGGTCGAGGGGCTTGGCGCGGGGAGGAAACACGGGTGGCGGCCGGACGGCCGGCCTAAGGGGGTGAGCGCGTGGAAGAGGACGGCGAAGCGGTGACCCCGCTCGGCGAGAGCGAACGCCTGTTCCAGGACCTCGTCAGATCCGTGCACAAGAGCGGGCCCAACGAGGTCCTGGAGGCCGCCGACCGCTACGGTGCGGCGATCGGTCTCAGCAAGATCACCGTGCACCTGGTGGACCTGCAGCAACACCTGCTCGTCCCGCTCACCGGCGGCCCCATCCTCGACGTCGACTCCACCGTCGCCGGGGAGGCCTACCGCTCCGACACTCTGCGGCTCGTCGAGGGCGGTGCCGATGCTCTCAGTCTCTGGCTCCCCCTCAAGGACGGCGCGGACCGCATGGGCGTGCTGCACATCCGTACCGCCTGCCTCGACGAACCCACACTCCGGCGCTGCCAGACGCTCGCCTCGCTGCTAGCACTGGTCATCACGTCCAAACGCGCCTACAGCGACACCTACGTCCGCCGTACCCGTGCCCGCGACGTGCAGCTGCGCACCGAGATGCTGCGCGCCTTCCTACCGCCCCGTACCCTCGGGACCCGCCGCGGGATCTCCACCGCCGTCCTCGAACCCGCCTACGAGCTGGGCGGTGACGCCTTCGACCACTCCATCACCCGCAATACCCTGCACGCCGTCATCCTGGACGCCATGGGCCACGACCTCGCCTCCGGGCTGACCGCCTCGGTCGCCATGGCCGGGGCCCGCAGCGCCCGCCGCAACGGCGCCGACCTCGCCGAACTCATCACCAACGTGGAACGCGCCCTGGTCACCTGGCTGCCGGAACGCTTCTGCACGGCGATCTTCGCCAACCTGGACCTGTCCACCGGCCTGTTCTCCTGGGCCAACTGCGCCCACCCCGAGCCGTTGCTCATCCGCGACCGACGCCTGGTCGAGGGGGCGATGGAGCGCGACCCCGAACTCCCGCTCGGCCTCGACGGCATCGTCCCCGACGCCGCCCCGCGCACGGTCCACGAGATCGCTCTGGAGCCCGGCGACCAGGTCCTGCTCTACACGGACGGGGTCACCGAGGCACACGACAGCGAGGGCAGGATGTTCGGGCAGGAACGCTTCACCGACTTCGTCATCCGGGCGGCCTCCGCGGACGAACCCGCCCCCGAGACCCTGCGGCGCCTGATCCACGCCATCCACGACCACCAGCGCGGCAGTTTCACCGACGACGCCACCATCATGCTGCTGGAGTGGGCCCCGGACGGTGTGGATCGGCTCCACCGCTGAGCCTCCGGCCCCGGTGAGATACCGGGGCCGGGTCACCGGCGTCAGTTCACCACAGGGCGAGGACCCGACTCGGACCGCCGGAGGCGTCCAGGCCCGGCAGTACCCCCACCGTGATCATCGCCCCGCTCGGCGGCAGCTGCTCCAACCCGGTCAGGGCCTCCAGCCCCCACCGGTCGGCGCGGCCCACCACCTCGTGGGCGCCGAACTCGGTGGAGTTGCCGGGGTCGGTGCTCAGCGTGTCCACCCCGGTCCCGGCGATGGCCCGCTGGGAGACCAGGAACTCGCAGGCGTCCGCGGAGAAACCGGGGAAGTGCCACGAGCCGTCCTCCGCCACGCCCCGGACCCGCCCGTCGCCCTCCGCCCAGCGGGTACTCCACCCCGAACACATCAGCACCGCGGCCCCGGCCGGGATACGGCCGTGGAGCCGCTCGAAGGCGTGGACGTCGTCAACGGTCACCGTGGTGTCGGGGTCCTCGGCGGCCCGCGCGCGGATGTCGATCACGGCGGCGGGCGCCACGAGCTCGCCCGGGTCGATGTCGGGTACCAGCCGCCCGCCGCCGATCACGTGTCCCGGGGCGTCCAGGTGGGTGCCGGTGTGCTCGGACATGCTCCACCGCTGTACGTAGAACCCGAACTCGCCCTCGGGCGCGGGCGGTGCGAGCGTCTCCCGGACCGGCTTGTCCTCGTCCCAGGACGGCATGCCGGGGGAGAGGGTGTGGCTGAGGTCGACCACCCGCCGAAACCCCTTCGGCCAGGGGCGCGGGGTGAGCGGCGGGGTCGGCGGTCCGGCGGGAGCGGAGCCGTCGGAGCGGGCCCTGACGGTCTCACCGGTTCCGTGCAAGCACATGGTGTCCCCTTCGTCTGCGTGTCCCCGCGGATGCGCCCGCGGGAACGACCGGGGCAACCCTAGACTCCCCGCAAGCCGCCCCGAAAGCCGCCGCGATTCCCCTCCCCAAGCGGGGCCAGGAGCGGTTGAATGGTGAACCGGACCCGAGCGGAGAAGGAACCCATGCCCGAACCCAGCGCCGACTGGTGGAAGTCCAGCGTCGTCTACCAGATCTATCCGAGCAGCTTCAAAGACAGCGACGGCGACGGTGTCGGCGACCTGGCCGGGATCGTCGAGAAACTGGACTACCTCAAGCTCCTCGGCGTGGACGTCGTGTGGCTCTCGCCGGTCTATCCCTCGCCTTGGGACGACAACGGCTACGACATCAGCGACTACACCGGCATCGATCCCCGGTTCGGCACCCTGGAGGACTGGGACCGGCTCCGGGACGGGCTGCACGAGCGCGGGATGCGCCTGGTCATGGACCTGGTCATCAACCACACCAGCGACCGGCACCCCTGGTTCACCGCCTCGCGCGAGGGCGACGAGGACAAGAAGGACTTCTACTTCTGGCGGCCCGGGCGCGACGGCGGCCCGCCCAACAACTGGGGTTCGGTGTTCTCCGGTCCGGCCTGGACCTACGACCAGACGCGCGGCGAGTACTACCTCCACCTGTTCAGTCCCTCCCAGCCCGACCTGAACTGGGAGAACCCCCGGGTGCGCGCGGCCGTGCACGAGGTCGCCCTGTGGTGGCTGGCCCGGGGCGCGGACGGGTTCCGGATGGACGTGATCAACTTCGTGTCCAAGAACCCCAAGCTCCCGGACGGGCCGGTGGCCGGCGACTACGGGATCTTCGCCGAGCACGCGATCAACGGGCCGCGCCTGCACGAGTTCCTGCACGAGATGCACGAGAGGGCCTTCGCCGGGCGCGACGTGCTCACCGTGGGGGAGATGCCGGGGGTGAGCGTGGAGCAGGCCCGTATCCACACCAACCCGGTCAACCGCGAGCTTGACATGGTGTTCCAGTTCGAGCACGTGGACCTGGACCACGGTCCGGGCGGCAAGTTCGATCCCCGGCCGCTGGACCTGGTCCGGCTCAAGGCCTCGCTCAACCGCTGGCAGGTGGGTCTCAACGACCGGGGCTGGAACAGCCTGTACTGGAACAACCACGACCAGCCGCGCGTGGTCTCCCGGTTCGGTGACGACGGTCGTTACCGGGTGGAGTCGGCGACCGCGATCGCCACCACCCTGCACATGATGCAGGGCACCCCGTACGTCTACCAGGGCGAGGAACTGGGCATGACCAACGCCCACATGGACGACATCGCCGACTACCGCGACCTGGAGACCCTCAACTACCACCGCACCATGGTGGAGACCGGCAAGGTCGACGCGAAGGCGGCCATGGCGGGGATCACGAGGATGAGCCGGGACAACGCGCGCACCCCCATGCAGTGGACCGCGGGTGAGAACGCCGGGTTCACCACCGGGACGCCGTGGATCGGGGTCAACCCCAACCACATCGGGATCAACGCCGAGGCCGCGGTGGCTGACGAGGGCTCGGTCTTCCACCACTACCGGCGCCTGATCGCACTCCGCAAGGAACACCCGGTCATCGTGCACGGCAGCTTCACCCCGCTGCTGGAGGAGGACCCCCGGGTCTACGCCTACACCCGGACACTGAACGGCCAGGTGCTGCTGGTGCTGGCCAACTGGAGCGACCAGAGGGCGGAGGCGGAGCTGCCCGGGGACCTGGCTGCGGCCGACGCCGAGCTGCTCCTGGGCAACCTCCCCGACCCGGGGCCGGTCGCGGCCCCGCTGCGCCCCTGGGAGGCCAGGGTCCACCTGATCCGCTGAACCCTGATCCGCCGGCCGACCGGCGGTCTGGCCCGCCCGCGGCCGTTGACCGTCGAACACGACCCGCCCCGGGAGCGGTTCCGGGGCGGGTCATCGGAGCGGTCCGCCCGGCCGACGCGCCCCTGACCGACATCCTGGTCCGTTATGTTCGGTCTGTCGGCAACGTGCTGGCAGCCGAACGTTCAGGGGTGGGTCTTTGATGCGTGTCGTCATCGTCGGAGCTGGAGTGGGCGGTCTGGCCCTTGCCCGCGGCCTCAGCGACCAGGGCCATGAGGTCGAGGTCCACGAGCGCGCCTCCGGGCTGCGCAGAGGGGGCGCGGGGCTCGGACTCCACGCCAACGGGGTCGCGTCCCTGACCGCACTGGGCGTGGACGTCTCCGGAGTCGGCCGCCGCCTGGACAGCCTGGAGAACCGCGACTCCGCGGGCCGTGTGCGCTACACGGTCGACCTGGGCGCGGTGCGCGAGCGCTACGGCTTCGAGAGCCGGGCCGTGCCCCGGCGCGCGCTGATGGAGCTCCTCGCGGACGGACTTCCCCAGGGCACGGTGAGGTTCGGCCGTGTCTGCACCCGGGTGCGGCTGAACCCGGACGGTACGGTGAGCGCGCTCTTCGGGGACGGCACCAGCGCCACGGGCGACGTGGTGGTCGGTGCGGACGGAGTCCGCTCGGCCGTGCGCCGCGACCTGTGGGACGGCGACCCCGCCCGCCCGACCGGGTGGGCCAGCTGGCAGGGGCTCACCCGGGTCCCCGTGGAGCTGGCGGCGGGCACCCGCGCGGCGGTCGTCCAGGGGCGCCAGGGCCTGTGCGGGATGATGCCCGCCGGCGAGGGGCTCGTCCAGTGGTGGTTCGACGTGCGCTGGCGGCCGGACACCCCCGTGCCCGGGGCTCCGGCGGCCGTGCTGCGCAGGCTCTTCGAAGGGTGGGACGATCCGGACGTGAGCGCGGTCCTGGAGCACGCCCGTGACGAGGACCTCGCGCTGTTCGAGCACGTCCGCTACCGGATGCCCAGGAAGGTCTGGGGCCGGGGCGGGGCGACCCTGCTGGGCGACGCCGCGCACGCCTTCTCGCCCTCCACCGCCCAGGGCGCGAACCAGGCGCTGGAGGACGCCCTGGCGCTGTCCCGGGCATTGGCGGAGCAGCGGGCCGGGACCGATCCGGCGGCCGCGCTGCGCCGGTACGAGCACGCCCGGAGGGGGCCGGTCGCCCTGGCCTCGCTGGCCTCGGGCGCGGAACTGCTCAAGCGCTTCGGGCCGCCTCGCCTGCTGGGGGCCGAACGGCTCGGCGCCTTGGCGACCAGCCAGTACATCGGTTACCTGGGTAGGGCGAGCAACGCGCTCACCGACCGCACTTCCTGAGCCGTCCGCCGGGGGCGTGGGCGTCGCGCCGCTGGTCCACGCCGCCACGCCCGGGCGCGGGGAGGGGGAAGCAGGCACGCGGCCCCGAACCGGGAGGGAACGCCCCTCCCGGTTCAGTTTTTTTGAAATGACTCGAAGTGAGGTTAGACTAACCTTCGTTGAAGTCGGGGTCCTCCCGTTTTGCGGTCCCTCCGTGCTGCCCTCCTCCGAGGGATCCCCCTGCGCGCAACCGGCCCGCCCGCAAGGGTGCGGCCGCTCCCCGTGACGAAGAAAGCAGTGAGCATGCATCCCACCCCGCGCCGCGTCGGCGGCATCGGACTCACCACTGCCCTCGCCCTCGGCCTGGCCGCCTGCGGCTCCGGCGCCGAGGACGCCCCCTCGGGCGGCAGCGCCGACGGCGCCTTCCCCGTCAGCATCGAGAGCGCCCTGGGCGCCGCGGAGATCCCCGAGCGCCCCGAGCGCGTGGTCACCCTCGGCCAGGGCTCCGCCGAGACCGCCATCGCGCTGGGCACGGTGCCCGTTGGCATCGAGAGCTACGAGTGGGGCAGCGACGACACCGGCTACCTCCCCTGGATCCACGAGGCCGTCACCGAGGCCGGTGAGGAACTGCCCGAGCAGTTCGCCGGGGCCGACGACATCGACTTCGAGGCGATCATCGAACTCGCCCCCGACGTCATCCTCGCCCCCTGGTCCGGGGTGACCCAGGAGCAGTACGACATCCTCACCGACATCGCCCCCACCGTCGCCTACCCGGACCTGGCATGGAGCACGGACTGGGACGAGCAGATCGAGATCATCGGCCAGGCGCTCGGCCAGCCCGAAGAGGCCGAGGAGCTCATCACCGGGGTCGAGGAGCGCTTCGAGGAGGCCGCCGCCCAGAACCCCGAGTTCGCCGACCTCACCTTCTCCTACGTCTACAACACCGGACCGGGCACCCTCGGCGTCTTCCTGCCCGACGAGCAGCGCGTGGCCATGGTGCGAGGTCTGGGCCTGCGGGTCGACCCGGTCGTGGAGACCTTCCCCGAGACCGAGGGCACCGACTCCGCCCTCATCGGACTGGAGAACGCAGACCAGCTCTCCGACAGCGACCTGATCTTCACCTTCTACAGCGACGAGGAGAACCGCGCCGAGATCGAGTCGCAGGATCTCTACCAGGCCATCCCCGCGATCGGGAACGGCGCCGTGGTCGCCAGCGACGACAACTCCTTCGTCACCGCCTCCTCCATCATCAATCCGCTCACCGTCCCCTGGGCCCTGGAGCGCTACGTGCCCCTCATCGAAGAGGCCGCCCAGAAGCTCGACGACTAACCCCCCCCGGACAAGGCGATCGTGCAGACAAACACGGCTCCGCCCCGGGCCAGGCCCGTCCGCGCGCTGCTCGTACTGGGCCTGGGCGCGGCGGCCCTGGCCGGGGCGGTCCTGCTCAGCCTCGTCGCGGGCAGCAAACCCACCTCGCCCGTCGAGGTGTGGCAGGTGCTCCTCGGCGAGGCGGACCCCTACACCACCACGGTGGTGGAGAGCCGCGTGCCCCGCACCCTCCTGGGGATCGTGGCCGGGGCCGCACTGGCCCTGGCCGGAACCCTCATGCAGGGTGTGACCCGCAACCCGCTGGCCGACCCGGGGCTGCTCGGCGTCAACGCGGGCGCGGCCGCCGCCGTGGTCACCGCCACAGCCCTGCTCGGCCCCGCCTCGACCACGGCCACCGTCTGGTGGGCGCTGCCCGGCGCCCTCCTGGCCGGGCTGGCCGCCTACACGGTGGGCACCCGCGGCGGCGACGGCGGCATGGTCCGCCTGGTTCTGGCCGGGGCCGTGGTCTCGGCGGTACTGCACGCCTACGTGCAGGCCATCACGCTGAGCATGCCCGACGTCTTCGACAGCTACCGCTACTGGGTGGTGGGCTCCCTGGCCGGACGCGGATACGACGTGATCCTCTCGGTCCTGCCCGTCATCGGCCTGGGCGTCCTGCTCGCCTTCCTGGTCATGGGTCCGCTCAACGCCCTGGCCCTGGGGGAGGAAGCAGCGGTGGCCACCGGTGCCAACGTCCTCTGGGCGCGCTCGGGCGGCTTGGTCGCGGGCACCCTGCTCGCCGCCGGGGCCACCGCCGCGGCAGGCCCCGTCGCCTTCGTCGGCCTGGCCGTCCCGCACGTGGTGCGCGGCCTGGTCGGGGTGGACTTCCGCCACCAGGTGCCCTTCGCCCTCCTGGTCGGCCCCACCCTGCTGCTGCTCTCCGACGTGCTGGGCCGCACCCTGGTGCGCCCCATGGAACTCATGGTCGGTGTGGTCACGGCCTTCGTGGGCGCGCCCGTCCTGTTGTACGTGGTCCGGAAGATGAGGGCGAGCTCGTGAACCACCAGACCCGAACCCGTGCGGGGACCCCGGGTTCGGAACAGCTTTCCGAATCCGCGTCCGGGGCGGAGCCGCGCCCCTCTTCCCCCGCCCTGCGGCTGGGTCGCCACATCGCCCTGCCGGTGCACCCGCGCTCGGTCGTGGTCGGCCTCGTGCTGCTGGTCATCCTGCTCGCGGCGGCCGCCGCCACCCTGAGCCTGGGCCGTCTCGGCGTACCGCTCACCCAGCTGCCCTCCCTCCTCACCGGTCAGGGCGAGGCCACCCACCTGTTCGCCCTCGAACGCCTGCGCGGTCCCCGGCTGGCCGTCGCCGTGGGCACCGGCATCGCCCTCGGCCTGGCCGGTGCGCTCTTCCAGTCCGTGACCCGCAACCCGCTGGGCAGCCCCGACGTGATCGGACTCGGCGCGGGTGCCGGTGCCGGGGCCGCCTTCGCCGCGCTCATGCTCCCCGGCGTCGTCCCCGTGCCGGTCGGAGCGCTGGCCGGGGCCACCCTGGCCATCGTGGTCGTGGCCTCGGTGACCGGCACCGGGCTGCGCAACCCCGGGCGGCTGATCGTCGCGGGGATCGGCGTGGCCGCCATGGCCCAGGCCTTCACCCACTTCGTGGTCTCGGTGATGGCCCGCGACCAGGCCAGCGTGCTGGCCTCCTATGTCAACGGCAGTCTGGGCGCCCGTTCCTGGGACCACGCGACCACCATCTGGCTCACCCTGGCGCTCGCGGTGCCGTTCGTCCTGGCCCTGGCCGGGCCGATCACCCTCAACGAGATGGGCGACGAACTCGCCGACTCCCTCGGTGCCCGCGCCTCGGCCAACCGCACCGCCGCGGTCGTGCTCTCGGTGGTCCTGTCCGCGGCGGCGGTGAGCGTGGCCGGACCCATCGCCTTCATCTCCCTCACCGCCCCGCAGATCGCCCGCAGGATGAGCGGCGCTCCCGGCCCCAACCTGGTTCTGTCCGCCCTGGTGGGGGCGTTCCTGCTGGTCGCGGCCGACCTGGCCGTGCAGCACGCGCCGATCGGCGAGGGCCTGCCGGTCGGCGTCTTCACCCTGGCGATCGGCGGCGTCTACCTGGGCTACCTGCTCATCCGTGAATGGCGAAGGGGAAAACTGTGAGCAGTACGAGCACACCGGTGCTGACCGCGAAGGGTCTCACCCTGGGATACGGTGCCGACCCGGTCGTGCGCGACCTCGATCTCACCGTGTCCGAAGGCGAGTTCACCGTCATCGTCGGCCCCAACGGCTGCGGAAAGTCCACCCTGCTCAAGGCACTCGGCCGAGTGAACAAACCCGAATCAGGAAAAGTTCTCCTGCACGGCCGCGACATCCGCGCGCAGCGTCCCAAAGCGGTCGCCCGCCAGCTGGCCCTGCTCCCACAGAGCCCTCTCGCACCCGAGGGCATCACCGT
Organism: Nocardiopsis exhalans; assembly: GCF_024134545.1. Lineage (GTDB taxonomy): Bacteria > Actinomycetota > Actinomycetes > Streptosporangiales > Streptosporangiaceae > Nocardiopsis > Nocardiopsis exhalans. Next base: position 4,755,142 of record NZ_CP099837.1, on the reverse strand, counting down.
CCGCGCCCTGGCGGCGCGCGGCCGCTTCCCCCACCACACCCTGCTCAAGCAGTGGAGCCCGCAGGACGAGACGGTCATCGCCCGCGCCCTGGAACTCACCGGGCTCAGCGACCTCGCCGACGCCCAGGTGGGTTCGCTCTCCGGCGGCCAGCGCCAGCGCGCCTGGGTGGCCATGGTCCTGGCCCAGGACAGTGACACCCTGCTGTTGGACGAGCCGACCACCTACCTGGACATCGCCCACCAGTACGACCTGCTGGAGCTCTTCGCCGACCTGCACCGGCACGGGCGCACCGTGGTCGCGGTCCTGCACGACCTCGCCCAGGCGGCCCGGTTCGCCACCCGCCTGGTGATGATGGACCGGGGAGCGGTGGTCGCCGACGGCACACCCGAGGAGGTCGTGACGGCCGAACGGGTGGCGGCGGTCTTCGGCCTGGCCTGCGACGTGGTCCCCGACCCCCGGACCGGCACCCCGTTGGTCATCCCGCACGAGCGCGCCCTGAGCTGAACCGCGCCGAGCCGGATTCGGGTCAGGGCTTGCGGGCCACCGCGCACAGCTCCGCGATTTCACGGTCGACGCCCACGTCCACCGGGGCGGGCCGCCAGAGAGTGCAGGCCACGATGCCCGGCTCCACCGGCTCCAGGCCGTCGAAGAACGAACGGATCTCCTGCGGGGGGCGCAGGTTGTAGGGCAGCGGGGCGTTCTCGTTGTACTGGCGGTGCGCCTCCACGGAGGAGGGGTCCGTGTCGGTGCCGTCGGCCAGCACCAGGTAGCTGCCGGAGGGCAGTTCCGCGAGCAGGGCGGTGATGATGCCGCGCGCGGTCCTGTGGTCGGGCAGGTGCCCCACGATGCCCATGAGGATCAGCGCGACGGGCTGGTCGAAGTCCAGAGTGAGCCGGGCCTGGGCCAGAACCCGCTCGGGCTCGCGGAAGTCGGCATCGACGTACTCGGTCACGCCCTCGGGGGTGCTGGTCAGCAGCGCCCGGGCGTGGGCGAGGACGAGCGGGTCGTTGTCCACGTAGACCACCCGAGCTTCGGGAGCCGCCCGCTGCGCCACCTCGTGGGTGTTGTCGGCGGTGGGCAGACCGGTGCCGACGTCCAGGAACTGGCGGATGCCCGCCTCCTCGACGAGGTAGGTGACGGCCCGCCCGAGGAACGCGCGCTGGAGGCGGGCGATCTCGACGATGTCCGGGAAGACCTGCTTGACCTGGTCACCCACCGCGCGGTCGGCGGGGTAGTTGTCCTTGCCGCCGAGCCAGTAGTTCCACACCCGCGCGGAGTGGGGGACCTCGGGGTTGATCTCACGGGCGGTCTGGGGGTCGGTGTTCGCCATCGGGGGCTCCTCAGCAACGGGGTGTACGCCGGACAACCCTAGCCCCGTGGGGCTTGTCGGTCCGGTGGGCCTTCCGGCCGGTTCCGCGGGCCCCTGTGGGGGCGGGCCGCCTTGTACTCCTCCCAGTGCTCCAGGAGAACGTCGTGGTAGCCGTCCAGCCAGGTCATGTAGTCGTACATGTTGTGCAGCCGGGTGCGGGAGGACTCTCCGAGGTCGGGTAGGCGCTCCAGGGCGGAGGCGGCCAGGTCACGCTGTTGGCGCAGGTAGGAGCGTTCGTTGCGCAGGAAGCCGCCCCACACGTCCTCGTCCATGCTGATCAGCCGGGAGCGGCTGTCGGGCACCTCGACCAGGGTCACGAAGCCCAGCTCGCGCAGTCGGCGCACCGACTGGGAGACCGAGCCGCGGCTGACCCCGGCACCCTCGGCGACCTCCTCGGCGCTGACCGCGTCCTGGTCGGCGACCAGCAGGAACCCCACGATCCGCCCCTCGGCCTTGGGGCGTCCCTGGGACTGCCAGTAGGCGGCGAAGCGCCCGACGAAGTCGTCGCGGAAGGCTTGCGTGCCGTCCCTGTCCCCGTCCCCGGCCCTGTCCACCGCACCCGCGTCCAACGCCTGCTCCCCCTTCACTCCCTGCGCCATGGGGGCCACGATATCGCCTGCGGTGACGGCCCCGGCGTCAGTTGTCCCGGTCGCGCAGGGACTCCAGGAGGCGGGACAGTGCCGACCACACGTCCTCCAGAGCCTGCTCACCGTCCTGCGCGCCCCCCGCGTCGGCGAGCCAGAGCGCGGCCTCGTTCATGGCGCCGGAGAGCAGGTGGGCCAACGGGGTGACCGGCTGAGGGGCGAGGACCCCCGCGTCGACCAGTGAGGTGAGCGCCTCGCCCAGGTGGCGGGCGGAGGAGGCCTCGTCGAGCGCGCGCCATTCACGCCATCCCAGGACGGCGGGGCCGTCCACCAGCATGATCCGGCGCACGTCCGGGGCGGTGCTGGCGTTGAGGAAGGCCCTGCACCCGGCCGTCAGCTGCTCCCAGGGGTCCGTGCGGGCCCCGGCGGCCTCGGCCACCGCCTCGCCCACCTCCTGCTGGACCTGTTCCAGGACGGCGCGGAACAGGGCGGCCTTGCCGTCGAAGTGGTGGTAGAGCGCACCCTTGGTGACCTCGGCGGCTGCCACGATCTCGGCCAGTCCCACCCCGCCGTAGCCGTGCTCGGTGAACAGGCGGCGGCCCTGTCGGATCAGGGTGCTCCTGGTGCGGGCCCGCTGCTCGGCTCGGGCCCCGGTGTCCTTGGGCAACGCCCCTCCTCTTGACATACCGATGGTACGTGAATAGCGTAACTCGACATACCGTTGGTATGTGAAAGTGGTACATGAAAGGTGCTCATGAAACTCAGCGGCTTCTACCCCGTCCTGTGCACGCCCCGGTTGTCGGAGAGCCACGCTTTCTACCGGCACTGGTTCGGCTTCGAGGACGTCTTCGTCAGCGACTGGTACGTCAGCCTGCGCCGTCCCGGCCCGCCCGATCACGAACTCGCCCTGCTGGAGGCGGGCCACCCGACCCTGCCCGAGGGCTTTCGTGCCTCCTCCGCCCAGGGGGTGCTGCTCAACTTCGAGGTGGCCGACGCGGACGCCGAGTGGCAGCGCCTCGTGGTCGAGGGCGGTCTGACCCCCGTGCTCGAACTGCGCAGTGAGGACTTCGGCCAGCGGCACTTCATCGTGGCCGACCCCGCCGGGGCCCTCGTGGACGTCATCACCCCGATCGCCCCCTCGGCCGAGTTCGCCGCCCAGTTCCTGGAGTGACCAACCGGGCGGCGGGGGCGATCGGCGGTCGGAGGCGGCCACCTGGATTCGACCGCCTCGCCCCGCCCTGAACCCCCTCGGGAACCCTCGCGTGCACGCACGGGGTACCATCCGGTCGGTATGCTGGTCTGATCGGTAGTCGACTCGCCACCGGGAACGGGGGCACGAGGTGAGGCAGGACATGGCACGAGGACAGCGGACGGCCGAAGCCGAAGCCGGGCGCGGTTCGGTGCCCGAACGCCTCTTGCGCGCCGCGACGCGGCTCTTCGCTGAGCGGGGTTTCGAGAGCACCTCGGTACAGGAGGTCGTGGCTGCCGCCGGGGTCACCAAGGGCGCCATGTACCACTACTTCGGGTCCAAGGACGACCTGCTCTACGAGATCTACGGCCGCGTCCTGCGCATGCAGACCGAGCACCTCGTGGAGATCTCCTCCCGCGACGTTCCCGTCGCCGAGCGCGTCCACGCGGCCGCGTGCGACGTCATCGTCACCAGTATCGCCAATCTCGACGACAGCAAGATCTTCTTCCGGTCCATGCACCAGCTCGCTCCGGAGAAACAGCGCAGCGTGCGCGCCGAACGCCGCAAGTACCACGAGCTCTTCCGGTCCATGGTCGAGCAGGGGCAGAACGAAGGGGTCTTCCGCTCCGACGTACCCGCCGACCTGGTCGTGGACTACTTCTTCGGCTCCGTGCACCACCTGGGCACCTGGTACCGCCAGGGCGGGCAGCTCACCGGCGACGACGTCGGCCGCCACTTCGCCGACCTGCTCATCGCGGGCCTGCGCCCGCAGACCTGACCCGCAAGGGCCCGAACCGCACCGCGAACACGAAAGAGGGGCCGGGGCACCCACTGTCCCGGTCCCTCTGGTTCGTGCGGCTTCGCCAGGCGACAGCGCCTTTCGAGTCCTCTACGCGTACTTACGCAGCTCCGCGCGGGCCAGGGAGCGCAGGTGCACCTCGTCCGGGCCGTCGGCCAGGCGCAGCGAGCGCACGCCCGCCTGCCAGCCCGCCAGCGGGGTGTCCTGGCTGACCCCGGCGGCGCCGTGGGCCTGCACGCACTTGTCCAGGATCCACTCCACCGTGCGCGGGGTGGCGATCTTGATCGCCTGGATCTCGGTGTGCGCGCCCCTGTTGCCCACCGTGTCCATCAGGTAGGCGGTCTTGAGTACCAGCAGGCGCAGCTGTTCGATCGCCACCCGGGCCTCGGCGATCCACTCGCGGACCACGCCCTGCTCGGCCAGCGGACGGCCGAAGGCCACCCGGTCCAGTACCCGCTTGCAGGTCAGCTCCAGGGCCCGCTCGGCGACACCGATGGAACGCATGCAGTGGTGGATACGGCCAGGGCCCAGCCGGGCCTGGGCGATCGCGAACCCCTCGCCCTCGCCGCCGATCAGGTTCTCCGCGGGAACGCGCACGTCGTCGAAGAACACCTCGGCGTGGCCGCCGTGGTCGCTGTCGTCGTAGCCGAACACGCTCATACCGCGCCCGATGCGCAGCCCGGGGGTGTCCCGCGGCACCAGCACCATGCTCTGCTGCCGGTGCCGTTCGGCGTCGGGGTCGGTCTTGCCCATCACGATGAGGATCTCGCAGGCCGGGTTGAGCGCTCCGCTGATGTACCACTTGCGCCCGTTGACCACGTACTCGTCACCGTCGCGGACGATGCGGGTGGTGATGTTGGTGGCGTCGGAGGAGGCCACCTCGGGTTCGGTCATCGCGAAGGCGGACCGGATGCGTCCGTCCAGCAGCGGCTCCAGCCACCGCTTCTTCTGTTCGTCGGTGCCGAACATGGTCAGCACCTCCATGTTCCCGGTGTCCGGGGCCGCGCAGTTCAGAGCCACCGGTGCCAGGTGGGAGCTGCGCCCGGTGATCTCGGCCAACGGGGCGTACTGGAGGTTGGGCAGCCCGCCGTGCTCGGGGTGACCGGCCAGGAAGAAGTTCCACAACCCCTGTTTGCGGGCCTCGGCCTTGAGGTCCTCGACCACCGGCGGGATCGCCCAGGGGTCCTCCCGCTCCGCCAGCTGGGCGGCGAACACCGGCTCGGCGGGGTAGACGTGTTCGTCCATGAAGGCCAGGAGCCGCGCGCGCAGCTCCTCGGTCCGGGCGTCGAAAGCGAAGTCCATCGGTCCTCAGTCCTCCTTGAGCATGGTGTGGGCGCGCTGTACCAGCGGGGCGACGACGTCGCCGATCCCGTCGAAGCCGGCGCCCACGGTCAGGCCCCGGCTGTGCCGGAAGTGGATGCCCTCGGCGATCACCGCGAGCTTGAAGCAGCCGAAGGCCACGTACCAGCCGAGTCGGGACACGTCCCGGCCGGTCGCTGCCGCGTACATCTCCACCAGCTCGGGGGAGGAGGGGAAACCCTCGGCCGAGGTGGCCGGTCCCGAGCCGCCGATGACCGGCTGCTCCCGGTAGACGAGCATCAGCCCCAGGTCCACGAGGGGGTCGCCGAGGGTGGCCATCTCCCAGTCCAGTACGGCGGTGAGCCGCCCGTCGTCGGTGACCAGCACGTTGTCGAGCCGGTAGTCGCCGTGCACGATCGCGGGCGCGCCCTGCTCGGGCAGCATGGCCGCCAGTTTGTCGCGCAACTCGTCGATCCCGGGGATGTCCCGGCTGCGCGAGGCCTCCAGCTGCTTGCTCCAGCGGCGCACCTGGCGTTCCAGGAAGCCTGCCGGACGGCCGAAGTCGCCCAGGCCCACCTCGGCGGGGTCCACCGCGTGCAGGTTGCCCAGGGTCGCGATCAGCCCGTCGGCGACCTTGCGCACGCCCTCCGTCCCGAGCGGGGCGATCTCGTCCAGGGTGCGGAAGGGCGTGCCCGCCACGTGTTCCATGACGTAGAACGGTGCGCCGAGCACCTCGGTGTCCTCGCACAGCACGTGCGTGCGCGGTACCGGCACGGAGGTGTCGCGCAGCGCGGTCATCACCCGGTACTCGCGGGGCATGTCGTGGGCGGTGGCCAGCACGTGCCCCAGCGGCGGGCGGCGTACCACCCAGGAGCCGGCACCGTCGGTGACCACGTAGGTCAGGTTGGACTTGCCACCCGCGATCACTCTCCCGCTGAGCGGCCCCGAGACCAGCCCGGGCAGCTCGCGGTCCAGGTAGGAACGCAGCCGCTCCAGGTCCAGTCCGGGGAGTTCGGCGTCGGAGGGTTCGTCGCCGGAGAGTTTGTCGCTCATGCCTGCTCCTCCGTGCCGAACACCTTGGCCTGCAGGCGCCGCATCCCGGCCAGCCAGGCGTCGGTGTCAGCGGCCCGGGCCGCGTAGTAGTCAGCGACCTGGGGGTGCGGCAGGATCAGGAAGCGCCCGTCGGCGAGCCCCGCCATCACCGCGTCGGCGACCTCCTCCGGCGTGATGGCGTCCCCGGCCAGGATGGCCTGGCCCTCCGACCCGCTGTCGTCGAGCATGTTGGTGCGCACCCCCAGGGGGCACAGGCACTGGGTGGTGATGCCCCGGTCCCCGTAGGTGGCCGACATCCACTCGCCGAAGGCCAGGGCGGCGTGCTTGGTCACCGAGTAGGGTGCGCTGCCGAGCATGCTCAGCAGACCCGCCGCGGACACGGTGGTGAGCAGGTGGCCGCGGCCGCGCTCCAACCAGCCCGGGACGAGCTCGCGGGCCGCACGCACGTGCGACATCACGTTGACCTGCCAGGACAGGTCCCAGTCGGACTCCAGAGCTTCGGGGCCGCCGCTCACGGCGACCCCTGCGTTGGCCACGTAGAGGTCGATTCCACCCAGGTGCGCCCCGGCCTCGGCGATCAGGGCGGTCACGCCGGCCTCGCCGGCGGCGTCCCCGGGCACGGCGATCCCGCCGATCTCCGCGGCCACGGCCTCGGCGGCGCCCGCGTCCAGGTCGTTGACCACGACCCGTGCCCCGGCACCGGCCAGGCGGCGGGCGATCGCCGCGCCGATCCCGTTACCGCCGCCGGTCACCACGGCTCCGACATCCGTCAGCTGGGTGCCTTTCGGCTGCGTGTTCTTGAGCTCCACGTCGGTCACACCCCTCCGGTCAGGGTGACGCCGCCGTCCAGCACCAGGGTGCGGCCGGTGACCCACGCGGCGTCCTCGGAGAGCAGGAAGGCGACCGCGCCCGCGACGTCCTCGGGCAGGCCCAGGCGGTTCAGCGGGTAGGCGGCGGCGACCTTCTCCTCGCGGCCCTCGTACAGGGCCTCGGCGAAGCGGGTCTTGACCACGGCCGGGGCGACGCCGTTCACCCGGATGTTCGGCCCCAGCTCGACGGCGAGCTCCTCGGTGATGTGGCTGAGCATCGCCTTGGTGGCGCCGTAGAAGCCGATCCCGGGGGCGGGCTTGATCCCGGCCACGGAGGAGACGTTGACGATGGCGCCGCCGTGCTCGGCCAGCCAGGCCTTGTAGACCTTCTGCACCCAGGAGATCGCGGAGAGCGCGTTGACCTCGAAGATCTTGCGGGCGGCGTCCAGGTCGAGGTCGACCATGCGCCCGTAGACCGGGTTGATGCCGGTGTTGTTGACGAAAAGGTCGACGCTGCCGAAGGCCTCCAGGGTGGCGGCGATCGCCGCGTCCTGGTGCTCGGGGTCGTCGGCGCGGCCGGGGATTCCGATGGCGTGCTCGGGGCCGCCGAGGGCCGTCACGGCTTCCTGGAGGGGCTCGGGCTTGCGCGCGGTGATGCACACGCGAGCGCCCTCGGAGACGAGCCGTTGGGCGATGGCCAGGCCGATGCCGCGGCTGGCACCGGTGACGATGGCGGTGCGCCCGTCGAACCGCGAAGTCATACGTACTCCTTAGACCGACTGGTCGGTATGTCACGGAGACTCTATGTCCGCCAGGGCGCGTGCCGCAAGGGGGACGCGGGCAGGTCAAGGGCGAGAATGGCTCGGACGCGGGCGAGGTCGCCCGTGCCCTACGGCTGTACCCCACACCCAGGAGGTTCCGGCATGGCAACCGAGGTCACCGACATTCCCGACAGGCGCCGATACGAGGTCAGGGCCGACGGCGAGGTCGCCGGGTACGCGGAGTACATCCTGACTGAAGGCCTCATCACCTTCACCCACACCGAGATCGACCCGGCCTTCGAGGGGCAGGGGATGGGCAGCACCCTGATCCGCGAGGCGCTGGACGACGTACGCACCCGTGAACTGGCTGTCCTTCCGCTGTGCCCCTTCGTCAAGGGCTGGATCCAGCGGCACCGCGACTACGCGGACCTCGTCTACAAGTGATCGGTCACGCGGACGGGGCGAGTGGGTGAGAAGGAGGCGCGAACGTGAGTGCCGACCACGGGCGTGAGATCGCCGTCGGGGTCTTTCCCTCCCCGGGCGCCGGGGTGGAGGCGCCGCGGCGCCCGGGCGGTGATCGAGGCCGCCGACTCCCTCCTGGCGGAGATGGAGCTGATCCGACTGGAGTGGGCGGACCAGCGTTCGGTTCGTTTCGAGGGCGAGCACTAGTGGCTCGCAGGGGGCGGTCCAGGTCAGGCCCCGCGCCGTCCGTGGTTTCTCCGTTCCGGGTGGCCTTACCGCCACCCGGAACGGAGAAACCGGACAAATGCAAATCTACTTCGTAAAGGTGGGCGTTCTGAGGGCAATGAGCTGTCGGAAAACTACAGCGAAGGGTCGAGGGTCAGCTTGCCGACCGTGCCGCGGGACCGCAGGTCCTCGTGGGCCCGGCGGGCCTCGGCCAGAGGGTAGGTCTGCCCGAGGATTGGCCGGAGACTGCCCTCGGCGACCATCGTGAAGAGCTCGTTCATCGCCTGACCGACCACGTCTCCCGGCAGTAGGAAGGCGTGTGGCAGCCACATGCCGCCCACGGTGGTCGAGAAGCGCATCAGGTTGGGCAGCTTCACCGGGGAGGGCAGCTCACGCGAGGCCATTCCGTAGAAGCCCAGCCGTCCGAACGGGGCCAGCGCCCGCATGCTCTCGTCGGTGACCCGGCCGCCCACCATGTCCAGGATGATGTCCACCCGGCGGCCCTCGTTGGCCTCGATCAGCGCGGCGGTCATGTCGGGGGCGGCGGAGTCCACCACGGCGTCGGCGCCCAGTTCCAGGGCGAGCTTGCGCTTCTCCTCGGTGCTGGCCACCGCGATCACGCGGCCGGCGCCGAACTGCTTGGCCAGCTGGACCGCGAGCGTGCCCACGCCGCCGCCCGCGGCGTGCACCACGACCGACTCACCGGGGGAGATCCGGGTGGTCTTGCGCAGCAGCAGCCAGGCCGAGGTGCCCTGGACGATCAGGGCCAGAGCGGCCGCGTCGGAGACGCCGTCCGGGATGTCGTAGGCGAGGTTGGGGTCGACGGTGGCGCGCTCGGCGTAGCCGCCGCTGCCGCTGAGCAGGCCCACGACGCGGCGGCCGTCGGCGGTGTGCCCGGCGACCTCGCCGCCGGGGACCATGGGCAGGCTGGAGGGGGCCAGGTAGCTGTTCTCGGCCTGGTGCGTGTCGGCGAAGTTCACCCCGATCAGGGAGACGTCGAGGAGGAGTTCGCCCTGGCCCGGCTCGGGGTCGGGGAGTTCCGTGGGCACGAGGACCTCGGGTCCGCCGAACTCGGTGATCTGGATGGCGCGCATGGTGGACCTTCCTGGTGGGCGGCTGTGCAGGGGAATCATACCGACCGGATGGTATGCGCAGTGGGTGAGGGCCCCTCGTCCGTGAAGCGCTGGACGAGGGGCCCGGATACGACGCTGGTGAAGCTGTCCGCGGGTGGGGCCCATCCGCTGATGTGCCTACCTGCGGCGGCTGCTGCCGCCGGACCGACCGCCGCCGGACCGACCGCCGCCGGAACGGCCGCTGCTGGAGCGGCCGCCACCGGAGCGGCCGCCGCCGGACCGACTGCTGCTGGAGCGGCTGCTGCTGGACCGACTACTGCTGCTGGAGCGGCTGCTGAAGCCGCCACCGGAACGGCTCGCCCCGCCCCGTGAGGACGTGCTCCGCGAGGACGACCGGCCCGAAGCGGACGTGCCGCGCGAGGCCGAGCCGGACCGTGAGGTCGACGTGCCACGGGAGGACGAGGTTCCCCGTGAGGAGGAGGCGGATCGCGAGGAAGAGCCCGAGGGGCGGTTGATTCCCGAGGACGAACGCAGACCGCCGCCACCGCCGCCACTGCCGCCGGTCATCCCGTCCCTGGCGCGCCTGGCCGTGGTGCCCTGGGAAGCATCGCGCTTGAGCCTGGCCGCCCGTGACGTACCGCCGCCGCCCTGGGCGCGTCCCTGACGCTCACGGCGGGCCGCCGCCCCGGTGGAGGGGGCCTCCGACCGTGACGCGAACCCCGCCCCGCCGCGGCGTTCCACCCGCGGTGTGCGGTTGACCCGGGGTGCGGGCGCCTCCGAGCGGGAGGAGAAGGTGCGGTATCCGGCCCGGGAGCTGGTCGCGCGTTGGCGGACGGGGACGTAGCCCCGGCGGCGCACCGGCTGCCAGGTGTGGACCACCAGCGGCGGACGCCTGCGCCGGGCGGCGACGTAGCCGCGCCGGGGGTGGTGCCAGTGGTGGCGGGGCTGGTAGCCGTACTCGGGGTAGCGGCCGAAGTCGGCGTAGTTGGAGTGGTAGAACTCCGGCTCGCGCTCGTGCAGTAGGACGTCGATGGTGATGGCCGCGCCGATGACCAGGCGGCGCAGCGGCCAGGGCAGGTCGTAGGCGAACTCGAGCGCGTAGCGGTCCTCGGTGGTGAAGAACTGCCCGCCCAGGCCGGGGTGCTCCTTGCCGATCCGGGCGATCTCGACCCCGGCGTGGTCCAGGACGGTGAAGTCCCAGCCGTTCCAGTCGCCGCGGATCTCGGCGACGGTGTGGCCGCGGGGGTCGTTGAGCCGGAAGCGCGAGCCCATGAAGGAGCGGTCCTGGACGATGCTGCCGTAGGGCTCGTTGTGCGGGCCGCTCACGTGGATGTAGGGGCGGCCCCGGTCCCAGGGCTTGTCCAGGGTCAGGAGCGGGTGCCCGTCGGGCGCGTAGATCGTGAACCGGTGCGGTAGCTGGGAGCTGCGCCGGTGCGTGTTCGACCACGAGGTCATGTGCTCGTTCACGTACGCCAGCGGCTGACCGGCCTCGCTGAGGACTTCGTAGTGTCCCTCGGAGGAGAACAGGCGGCGGGGCTGTTCGACCAGTAGCACAGGGGCGGTGAACAGGGGTGCGTGCATGTGGGGCCTTTCCGGCGCTGTCGCCCGGCCGGGCGGCGGGGTCGGTGGGGTTCGGGCCAGTGGGGGTCAGGACAAGCAGGCTCAGGCGGGGAGGGATTCAGGAGAATCCAGCTGAAAACCTATCGTCTGGCTTCGACGCCCGCGCCCCTTTCCCGGTTCCAGTTCCCGGCTGAGTCTTGCGCGGGCAAACCTAACGATGTTAGGTGGGTGGAGCGCCGATCCCCAAGGAGGAACACGTGGACGCCGAGTACATCGTGAGGACCGCGAACGGACCGGTTCGCGGCACCGTCTCACCCCGCTCACAGGACGGGCGGATCGTGGTCCACCAGGGCATCCCCTATGCCGCAGCGCCCTTCGGGGAGCACCGCTTCGCCGCACCCGTGCCCGCTCCCACCTGGGACGGGGTCCGCGACTGCACCGAGCCCGGACCGCCCGCGCCCCAGGGCACCCAGCTCATCGGCGCCGCGCCCTGGAGCCCGGACACCTCCCTGGACTGCCTGGTGCTGAACGTCTGGTCCCCGGCAGCCGCAGGCGGCTCCGCCCCGGTCCTGGTATGGATCCACGGCGGCGCCTACATCGTCGGTTCCGGTGACGGGGCGGTCTACGACGGCACCTGCCTGGCCGAGGCCGGACTCGTCGTGGTCAGCGTCAACTACCGCCTCGGTTTCGAGGGCTTCGGCCATGTTCCGGGTCGCCCCGACAACCGGGGCCTGCTCGACCAGATCGCCGCCCTGCGCTGGGTGCGTGACAACATCGCCGCTTTCGGCGGCGATCCCGGCAACGTCACCGTCGCGGGTGAGTCCGCCGGGGCCGGTTCCGTGGTCTGCCTGATGGCCTCGCCCGAGGCCGACGGGCTCTTCCACCGCGCCGTCGCGCACAGCGTCCCCGGCGACATGATCACCGTTGACACCGCCCGCCTGGTCTCCGAGGGCGTGGCCAAGGCCGCAGGTGTGCCCCTGGAGGCCGAGGCCCTGGCCGCGCTGGCCCCCGAGAAGATCCTGGCCGCCACGGACGAGGTCCTCTCCGGCAGCGGAAGGACGGGTAAGGGCGTGCGCACCAAGGCGTTCACCTGCTACGCCCCCGTGGTCGGCGGCCCCGAGCTCCCCGAACCCCCGCTGGAGGCGGTCGCCCGTGGCGCCGCCTCCCACGTGGCGCTCCTCGTCGGCCACAACACCGACGAGTACCGGCTCTTCACCGAGCTCGGCCAGGAGGTGGAGATCGATGGCGAGGCGGCCCTCGCCGTCACCGCGACCCGCCTGGGTCTGAGGGAGGGGGCGGTGGAGGCCTACCGGTCCATGTACCCCGAGGCCTCCCTGCAGGAGCTGTTCAACAAGATCAGCGGCGACGCCCTGTTCTGCGAGTACTCTGTCCGGTTTGCCGAGGCGCACGCGGCGGTCGGCGGCAGCGCGTACTTCTTCCGGTTCGCGGCGCAGAGCCGCACGATGGAGGGGCGTCTGGGCGCCTGCCACGCCTTCGACCTGCCCTTCGCCTTCGGCAACCTGGACAGCGACCTGGCGGTGTTCCTCTGCGACGGCGAGCCGGACGAGGGCTACCAGGGTCTGGCCGAACGCATGGTGGGGGCCTGGAGCGCCTTCGCGGCCACCGGCGACCCGGGGTGGCCCGCGGTCCGGCCGGACGCGACGGTGGTGCGGGTCTGGGACATCGAGGACTCCTTGACGGAGGGTGACGCGACCGCGGTGCGCGCCCTGTGGAAGGACGTGCCCCTCAGCCCCAGGTAGGGCCTCCGAGCACCGCTGTGCCCCGGCCCTCCGTAGTTCGGGGCCCGGTGCGGCAGCCCCCGTCACACGACGCTTCCCGCTCCCGAAGGTACCTGTCACCAGGCTCGGTAACATGCGGTTACGGGGATCGGTACTGGTGTGACGGGGGTTGTTTTCGTGGTGGATGACGTGCCGGAGGCGTTGCTGTCGGCCCGCGACGATGTGGCGCGGTTTCTGATGTCCTACAAGTTCGCCATCGACACCGTGATGGCCAAGGTCAACATCCTCAACGAGGAGTTCCGCTACACCCACGACCACAACCCGATCGAGCACGTCAGCTCCCGGCTCAAGACCCCGGCGAGCATCATGGAGAAGGCGCAGCGGCGCGGGGTGCCCTTCGACCTCAACGCGATCCGCGGGGCGATCCTCGACATCGCCGGTATCCGGGTGACGTGCAGTTTCGTCTCGGACACCTACTCGATCCGGGACATGCTGACCGGGCACGAGGACATCAAGGTGATGGAGGAGCGCGACTACATCCGCTCTCCCAAACCCAACGGCTACCGCAGCCTGCACCTGCTGGTGGAGACCCCGGTGCGGATGTCGGACCGGACCGTGGACGTGCCGGTGGAGATCCAGATCCGCACCATCGCGATGGACTTCTGGGCCAGCCTGGAACACAAGATCTACTACAAGTACGGCAAGTCGGTCCCCGAGCGGCTGTTGGACGAGATCCGCGAGGCGGCCGAGACCGCCAACCGGTTGGACGTGACCATGGAGCGCCTGCACGGCGAGGTCCGCGAGCAGGGGGACCGGGCCAGGACCACGCTGCCCGGGCCGGAGGACCTGCGCAAGCTGCCGCTGGCCGAAGAGCTCCTTCGGGCGCTGGCCGACCGGGTCAACTCCGAGCGCTCCGACTGACGGGCGCCGCGTCGCCGCGGTCAGTTCACCTCGGTGCGGGACGTGACGTCACGGGAGAGCAGGATCCGTTTTTGCCGGGTGTCGGTGGTGAGGACGGTGAGGAACTGGCTGCCGTTCTGGACGACGTAGGCGTGTACCACCTCGTCCTGGAGTTCGATTCGTTCCTCGGGTACCCACACCTCGTCGATAAGGGCCGCTCCGAGGAGCACCGCGGTCAGGGCGAGGGTTCCGGCACAGGCGGTGATACGGCGCAAGAGGGCACGGGTGGGGCCACCCCGCAGTTCGACTGCGACCAGGAGCGCGAACCAGACCAGAGCCGCGGCCAGGGTGGCCCACGCGGAGAAAGACAGCACCGCCGCCGCGAACACGACCGCCATGGCCACGACGACCACCAGGGAACCAGGGGATCGGTTGCCTTCGCGGAGGTGGCGCAGGTGCCCGGCCGCGCTCAAGGGTACGAAGAGGGCCAAGAGCCACACGGTGATGGTCCCCGCGCCCAGGAAGGTGCCCACCGCGATGGTGATCGCGTCACCGAAGTCGATCGCGTCGGCCAGACCGAAGGCGGTCCGCCAGTCGTAGTGGGTGACGGCCATGAGGCGCAGCAGGATGAACGCGAAGGCGGCGCCGGCGGCCGTGGTGCCCGCGGACCACAGGCGTGAGGTGCTCTGCTCCGGCTCCGACCGGAGGCCGGTGTCCGTTTCGGTGGCGTCGTCCATGGGCTCCGGAGCTCGTTGGCGGGGTCGGCGCCCGATGGCGCGTGCGGATCTCACGTTAACGACAGGCTGACCGGCCCGCTCTGATGGCGCGCTGAGGGGTCGATGTTCGGGGTGTCCAGGAGGACGTGGAACGGGTCGGGCGCTCTGCGGTCGAGCAACCCGCGCGGGATGTGCTCCAGCCCGGCTGGCACATCCCGCGCGGGCGGGGCCTCGGACACCAAGAACGGAGGGGGCGCGCGGCCCCCTCCGTCCCGTGGTCCTACAGGTTGTGCTTGCCGTTACTTGCCCAGACCGGCGCGGCGCAGCGCGTCGGCCATCGCCCCCGAGGGCGCCGGAGCATTGTCGCGTCCGGCGTTGCCGCGACCGCCGCGGTTCTGGCCGCCGTTGCCGCCGCCACGGCGCTGCTCGCCGCCGCGGCCACTGCGACCACCGCCACCGCCGTTGCCGCCCTGGCCGCCGCGCTCACCACGTCCGCCACTCCTGCCGCCCTGGTTCCGGCCGCCCTGGTCCTGGCCGCCGGGGGCGGGCGCCTCGTCGTCCAGGCGCATGGTCAGCGAGATCCGCTTGCGCGGGATGTCGACGTCCTGCACCTTGACCTTGACGATGTCGCCCGGCTTGACGATGTCGCGCGGGTCCTCCACGAACTTGCGCGAGAGCGCCGACACGTGGACCAGCCCGTCCTGGTGCACGCCCACGTCCACGAACGCGCCGAAGGCGGCCACGTTGGTGACCACCCCCTCCAGGATCATGCCCTGCTCCAGGTCGCTCAGCTTCTCCACACCCTCCTTGAAGGTGGCGGTGGTGAAGGCGGGACGCGGGTCGCGGCCGGGCTTGTCCAGCTCGCTGAGGATGTCGGTGACGGTCGGCAGCCCGAACTTGTCGTCGACGAAGTCCTCGGGGCGGATGCCCGACAGCGCCTTCTTGTCACCGATCAGCGAGGGCAGGTCGGTCCCGGCCCGGTCCAGGATGCGCCGCACCACCGGGTAGGCCTCGGGGTGCACAGCGGAGGCGTCCAGCGGGTCGTCGCCGTTCGGCACCCGCAGGAAGCCCGCGCACTGCTCGAACGCCTTGGGGCCCAGCCGCGGCACCGAACGCAGGGCCTCGCGGGTGCGGAAGGGGCCGTTGGCGTCGCGGTGCGAGACGATGTTGCGGGCCAGGGTGGACGTCACGCCCGACACCCGGGTCAGCAGCGGCACCGAGGCGGTGTTGACGTCCACGCCCACACCGTTCACACAGTCCTCGACCACGGCGTCCAGCGAGCGCGACAGCTTCGACTCCGCCAGGTCGTGCTGGTACTGGCCCACACCGATGGACTTGGGGTCGATCTTGACCAGCTCGGCCAAAGGGTCCTGCAGGCGCCGGGCGATGGAGGCGGCCCCGCGCAGGGAAACGTCCAGGTCCGGCAGCTCCTCGGAGGCGTAGGCCGAGGCCGAGTAGACCGAGGCGCCCGCCTCCGAGACCATCACCTTGGTCAGCTTGAGCTCGGGGTGGCGCTTGATCAGGTCGCCCGCCAGCTTGTCCGTCTCACGCGAGGCGGTGCCGTTGCCGATCGCGACCAGCTCCACGTCGTGCGCGGCGCACAGCCGGGCCAGGCTGTCGATCGACCCGTCCCAGTCACGGCGCGGCGCGTGCGGGAAGACGGTGTCGGTGGCCACGACCTTGCCGGTGGGGTCGGTGACGGCGACCTTCACCCCGGTGCGCAGCCCCGGGTCCAGGCCCAGGGTGGCGCGGCTCCCGGCGGGAGCCGCCAGCAACAGGTCGCGCAGGTTGGCCGCGAAGACGTTGACGCCGTCGTCCTCGGCCTGCTGCCACAGGCGCATCCGCACGTCGATGTCCAGGCGGACCAGGATGCGGGTGCGCCAGGCCCAGCGCACGGTGTCCTGGAGCCAGCGGTCGGCGGGGCGGCCCCGGTCCACGATCTCGAAGTGGGAAGCGATGGCGTTCTCGTAGGTGCTGCGCGGCACGGTGCCGTCGGCGCCCGCCTCGGGGGTCTCCTCCGGCTCCAGGTTGAGCGTGAGGACTTCCTCCTTCTCGCCCCGGTACATGGCCAGGACGCGGTGCGAGGGGAGCGCGGTCAGGGGTTCGGAGAAGTCGAAGTAGTCGGCGAACTTGGCCCCGGCCTCCTCCTTGCCCTCGCGGACGGTCGAGCCCAGGCGGCCCTTCTCCCACAGGCGCTCGCGCAGGGTGCCGGTGAGGTCGGCGTCCTCGGCGAAGCGCTCCACCAGGATCGCGCGGGCCCCGTCCAGGGCGGCCTTGGTGTCGGCCACGCCCTTGTCGGCGTCCACGTAGGCGGCGGCGACCTCCTGCGGGTCCTGGTTCGGGTCCCCGATCAGCCCCTCGGCGAGCGGTTCGAGACCGGCCTCGCGGGCGATCTGGGCCTTGGTGCGGCGCTTGGGCTTGTAGGGGAGGTAGATGTCCTCCAGACGGGCCTTGGAGTCGGCCGCGTTGATGCGGGCCTCCAGCTCGTCGTCCAACTTGCCCTGGGAACGGATCGACTCCAGGATCGCGCTCCGGCGTTCGGCCAGTTCACGCAGGTAGCGCAGGCGTTCCTCGAGGGCGCGCAGCTGGGCGTCGTCCAGCGCTCCGGTCGCCTCCTTGCGGTACCGGGCGATGAAGGGCACGGTCGACCCGGCGTCGAGCATGTCGACGGCGGCACTGACCTGGTGCGCGCCCACGCCGAGCTCCTCGGCGATGCGCTGGTCGATCGTGGGTGTCACAGGGGTCGTCACGAGTAAACGTCCACTCTCTGGCTGTTCGGTGCGCGGACATTCTCGCGATGCGCGCGGGCGTTGTCACCCCGGCGCGTCGCTGTCCGCACTTCCAGGTTCCCGCACGATAGCCGGTGCTCGGTCCCGGGGCGGGTCGGAGAGGGGGATCGAAGCGGGACGGTGCTTCGGCCCTGGCGGGGTCTTGTCGAGGTTCACCCGGGGCCTGCTCGGTTCGGACCGGAGCTGGTCGGACGGGGCCCGGGCAGGGGTGGGCGAGGGCGGCGGGGATCAGGGGTTGGTGCCGTCGAGGTAGTCGGGGGCGTAGTACTCGTCCACGGGCATCGGGCCGCGGTAGCCCTGGCACATGCACTGGCGGTAGGTGGAGTTGGCCTGGCCGGTCCAGCGGCCGGGGATGACCACCTGGGTCTGGCAGCGCTTGGTCTCCTGGTCGTGGAAGACCAGGTTGTGGCCGCAGCCGCAGACCGGTTGGGGGGTGCGCTGCCCCTGAGGCGGGATCTGGGGTGCGGCCTGGTGCTGCTGGAGTTCCCGCCTGGCCTCGCGGTGGGCGGTGCGCCGCCCCGCGAAGAAGCTCACGGCCGCGATCGCCGCCCCGATGACCATGAAGAACGGTTCCATGCGGTGACACCCTCCTCTGCTCCCCGGGGCCCCGCATGCACGCGGAGCCGTGTCCATTGTCGCCCATCGGACGGTTTCGCAGGGGGTGGGGTTCTCCGGGAGTCCTGTACCCGGCGCCGAAAGTTTCCCAAAGAAATCTCTGCAAAGGTATTTTTGCAAAGAAGCCTTTGCGGTACGGTTCCGGCATGAGCGAAGAGGAAGAGACCGAACAGAGCAACCCGCCCCCCAAACCCATGGAGGTCGGGGCAGAGGCCCTGCGGGGGCTGGCCCACCCGCTGCGCGCCCGGATTCTGGACGAACTCTCCGTCCAGGGGCCCGCCACCGCCACCATCCTGGGCAAACGCCTGGGGGAGAGCAGCGGGTCCACCAGCTACCACCTGCGCCAGCTCGCCCGGTTCGGGTTCGTCGAGACCGACCCCGAACGCTCGGGCGGCCGCGACCGCTGGTGGCGGGTCCGCCCCGGCGGCTGGCACATGCGTGGTACGCGGTTCCTGCGCAGCCCCGCCACCCGCGAGGCCGCCGAGATCGTCCTGGACGGCTACTACCGAGGGCGCCAGGAACGCGCCGAGCGCTGGCGGCGGGTCCTCCAGGAGCACTCCGAGTCCCCGAGGGTGCGCCGCTGGAGTGAGGCCTACCAGGACTCGGTCTCCCACCTGCGGCTGACCCCCGAGGAGACCGAGGAGTTCGCCGGGGAGATCAACGCGCTGGTCCGGGAATGGGCGCGCCGCTTCCAGGACCGGACCGCCCAGAGCCACCCGGACACGGAGCCGGTGGAGCTGCAGACCGATCTCTTCCCCAACCTCACTGACCTCACCGACCCCGCCGACCTCCCTGAACGGGAGACGGATCCGGGTGAGAACCGCGAAGACACCGGCCCCGACGACGCGGGCGATCCTCCGCAGTAGCGGCCACCTGAACCCACCCCCTCTCAGGAGCATCCCTTGACCACCGCGACACCACCCGTATCCGCAACCGCGTCCGGCAACCAGCGCCTCGGCGGTGCCTTCCACCGCTTCTGGGGCGCCGGGCTCTTCACCAACCTGGCCGACGGCATGATCCTCGTCGCCCTGCCGCTGATCGCCGTCACCCTCACCCAGGATCCCCTGCTGGTCGCCGGGCTCACCGCCACCCGCTTCCTGCCCTGGCTGCTGCTGGCCCCGCTGTCCGGCGTGCTGCTGGACCGGGTGCACCGGATACGCGCCATGGTGGTGTCCAACACCGTCGCCGCCTCGGTCATGGTCGCTCTGATCCTGACCCTGGTCACCGGGAACCTGACCATCTGGGCGCTCTACGCCGCGATGTTCGCGTTGATCTGCTGTGAGACCGTCACCGACCCGGCCAACCGCCTGGCCGTGGTCCAACTGGTCCCCGCCCGCCTGCTCGACCGGGCCAACAGCCGGGTCGAGGGCGGCCGCCTGGTCGCCCAGGACTGCCTGGGCGGACCGGTGGCCGGTTTCCTGTTCGCGGCCGGTGCCGTCGCCCCGCTGCTGGGCATCGCCGGTTCCTACGTGCTGTGCGTGGCCCTGCTGTGCGCGGTCCCCCTGGTCTGGCGCCGCTCCGGGCCTGAGCACAAGGACGCGGACGCGGGTGGTGAAACGGAATCAGCCGGGTCCGAGGGGTTCTGGCGCTCCACCGGTGAAGGGTTCCGGCAGGTCTTCGGAGACCGCATCCTGCGCGGCAACATGCTCTGCAACGCCGGGATGATGGTCGGGGGGAACATGGGCGGAGCCGTGATGGTGCTCTACGCCCAGCAGGACCTCGGGGTCCCCGCCGTGTTCTTCGGGGTCTTCATGATGTCCATGGCCATCGGAGGGCTGGGCGGAGCCCTGGCGGGTGACCGGCTGATCACCCGGTTCGGTCGGCGCGCGGTCGTGCTCGGCGGCTACCTGGGAATGGCCGCCTGTTTCGCGGGAGTGGCTCTGTCCGTGGCGCCCCACACGGCGTTCGTCCTGCTCACGGGGGCGGGTTTCCTCATGGTCGTTTCCAACATCGCGGCCAGTCCCTACTACCAGACCGTGGTCCCCGACCAGGTGCGGGGCCGAATCGCCGGGGTCAGCAGGATGATCGGTTGGGGAGTCACCCCGGTCGGCGCTCTGGCGGGCGGGATGCTCGGCAGGATCGACCTGGCGCTGCCGTTCCTGGTCGGCGGGGTGCTCATGGCCGTCACCGCGCTGCTCGCACGAAGGATCGTCACCGAGACCGCCCGTCGGGTCGACCTGAGACTGACCGAGATGAACGAGGCGGCGAGCACGGGAGAACAGGACCCGGAGACAGGCACGGAGGAGCGCGCCGGGGAGACCGGGGCCGAGGTGACCGGCTTCGCAGGGGAGAACACGGCCGAGGGGCGTCAGCGGTGACCAACGCTTCCCGGTCTTCGGTGACCTCCGGCCGGGAACGGCTCGGCGGGACCTTCCACCGCTTCTGGGCGGCGGGGGTGTCCACCAACTTCGGTGACGGGCTCCCGGCGGTCGCCCTGCCGCTGATCGCCCCCTCGCCCAGGACGTTGCTGGTGACCGGGCTGACGGTGGCCCGCTTTCTGCCCTGGCTGCTGCTGGCCCCGCCGTCCGGGGCGCTGCTGGACAGGGCCGACCGACTACGGGCATTGGTGGCGGCCAACACGGCGGTCGCCGCGACCGTGGCCCTGCTCACTCTGGCCCCGGCCACCGGACACACCACCGTGTGGATGCTCTGCGCGGCGGTCTCCTACGCGCTGTGTGCGGTGCTGGTCACCACGGTCGTCGTGCTGTGCAGCGTGCGCGCGAGCATCGAGGTCGCGGAACTGCGCGACCGGGCAGTGACCGAGCAGGGCCCCACGGAACAGGACTGATCAGGGAGGGAACCCGGCCGGAGCCGACCCGCTTCCGAGGGGACGGGCGGCTCAGGCCCCGGCGCGCAGCTTCTTGAGGGTGACCACGTCCTCGGCGTGCGGACCCTCCGGGCCGGGGGTCTCCAGGGTGATGGGCACCCCGGCGCTCACCGGGTGGCGGAACAGCTCCGCGAAGGGTTCGGCGCCGATGTGGCCCCTGCCGATGTTCTCGTGCCGGTCCTTGTTGCTGCCGCAGGGCGCCTTGGAGTCGTTGCCGTGGATCAGCTTGAGCCGGTCCGCGCCGACCACCTCGCCGAAGCGGTCCAGGGCCTCGCGCATGCCCTCGACGGTGGAGATGTCGTGCCCGGCCGCGAACAGGTGCGCGGTGTCCAGGCACACGCCCACGTTCGGGTGCCAGTCCAGGGCCTCGAAGTAGGGGACGAGGTCGTCGACGGTGGCGCACAGCACTTGGCCCTGCCCGGCCATCGGCTCCAGCAGCAGCGGGGGCACGTCCTCGCCCAGGCGCTCCAGCATCGGCAACAGGCGCTCGCGGGCGCGGGCCAGCCCTTCCTCACGGGTGCCCGAGACGGCCGAGCCGGTGTGCATGACCGCGCCCAGCGCACCGATCTGCGCGCTGCGGCGCAGAGCGTGCTCCATCGAGGTGATGGACTTGGCCGCGGTCTCCTCGCTGGGGGTACCCGGATTGATCAGGTAGGGGGCGTGCACGAACACGGGCAGGTCGGTGCGCTCGCGCATCTGCGCGTCCTGGGCCGGGTCGCCGCCGTTGGTGGCCCACCCGCGGGGGTTGGACACGAACACCTGGACGGTTTCGGCGCCGATCTTCTCCGCGTAGGCCAGACCCTTGGTGGCCATGCCGCCCGCGACCGGAACGTGCGCTCCGACCGGGGACTGGGGTCGCTCTTCGGTGTTGTTCATCGCCGAACCACTCTAGGCGCGGGCGAGCGGTGGGTCGGGCGTGCCCCCGCTCACAGGGCCTCAGCGGCGGTCGCGGAGTTCGGCGAGCAGGGCGGGCAGCTCCCAGAGCACGGTGATGTGGCCGTGGCCGGACAGTACCCGCAGGTCGGAGCCGGGCACCAGGGCGGCGGTGTGCGTGGTGTGCGCCAGGGGCACCACGGTGTCCTGGTCGCCGTGCGCGACCAGGAACGGTGCCTTGACGGCGGCCGGATCGAAGTCCCAGGGGCGGCCCTGCACCCAGGAGTCCTGGGCGTAACCGCTCACCCCCTGGGCGAAGGCGTCCTTGGCCGCGGCGGCCAGGTGCGGCACGTGCCGGGTGGCGAACAGCTCGCGGTCGGGTGCGGGCAGGTCCGAGGGACGATCGCCGAGATGGTCCTCGGCCCAGGCCAGGGCGGACTTCTCGTCGGGCAGGCGCATCATGGTGCACTCGTCCTCCCGGTAGCCCTCCCAGGCCGGTGCCCACGAGAAGTCGGTGACCCCGCCCAGCACGACCGTGCCGAGCACCCGCTCGGGTAGCAGGGCGGCGGTGACCACCCCGTAGGGCCCGCCGGAGGAGTGCGCGGCCACCAGGAAGCGGTCGATCCCCAGGGCGTCGGCGAGGGCGGCCGCGTCCCCGGCCCAGTCGGTGAGCGTGCGCCCCGGGGCGGGGGAGGAGCCGCCGTAACCGGGCCGGTCCGGAGTGATCACCCGCAGCCCGGCCGCGCCGAACTCCTCGTGCTGGTCGCCGAGGTTGCGTCGGCTCATCGGCGCGCCGTGGAAGAACAGGACGGGCATGCCCCCGGGGTCGCCGATGTCGGTGTAGGCGACCGTGCGTCCGTGGAGTTCGACCGTGGTGTCCCGCATCTGGCGCGTCCCCGCTTTCCTCGGTGTTGTCTGAACGCTAGGCGGCGCCCGCCCCCGACCGCAAACAGCGGGGCGAAGGGGGTGCGGGGTCGCGGGGTGTGCTCAGCCGCCGAAGGCGGAGGGGATCGGGCGGTTGGTGTGGATGCGCCGGTGCGGGTCGACGCGGTCCCGGATCTGCGTGAGTCGCCGTAGGTCATCGGGGGCGAACATCGCGCGGACCTCGTCCTCGGTCACCGCGCCGAAGCTCAGATTGGCCGACCGGCCCCGGGTGTGGTCGGCGAAGAGCGCGGCCGCCTCGGCGCGCAGGGCGCGCGCTTCGCCGGTTTCGGGCTCGGTGAAGGTGAGCACGCTCAGGGCGTAGGCGGCGTCCCGGTGGCCGATCGCGTCGGGGACCTCGGGCGGTCGGGCCAGGGCACCGCCCAGGTGGCGCAGCCAGACCACGCTCATGAACGGACGGTCGGTGGCGGCCAGCTGTTGGAGTTCGGCCAGGGCCTCGGGGGTCAGGGCGTCCACCAGGAGCCCTTCGCCGCGAAAACCGGCCGGGTCGTCGTGGTCGTCGAACACCGCGCCGGACTCGGTGTAGGGGAGTTCGCGCAGGGTGTCCATCAGGACCGGGGCCAGGGAGTACAGCGGCTCGGCCAAGGCCGGGCCCTCCTCCGGCGGCCCCGCCCAAGCCAGGGAGACCTGCACGATCAGCCTCCCGCGCATGGGTTCGGGCACGCCCTCCATATCCGGGCAGACCAGGGCGGACACCCCTGAGGTGAGTTCCTCGGGGGTTCCCTCGGCCCACCGGCGCCAGCCGTCCAGGGCTCGCGGGGCGTCGGTCGCGTCCAGGTACAGGCTGCCCCCGTACAGGCGGGACACCGGGAACAGGTCGAACTCCACCTCCGTGACCAGTCCGAACGAACCTCCACCCCCGCGCAGCGCCCAGAACAGGTCCGGGTCGCTGTGGGCGTCCACCCGACGGTGGTGTCCGTCGGCGGTCACCAGGTCCAGGCTTCGGGCGTGGTCGGCTGCGTATCCGTACCGGCGGCCCATCAGGCTCAGTCCGCCGCCGAGGGTGTAGGAGACCGCACCCACCCCGGGGGCGCTGCCCGAGAGCGGTGCCAGCCCGTGCGGGGCGGCGGCGTCGATCACGTCCTGCCAGGTGGCTCCGGCGCCGACGGCGGCCGTGCGGTGATCGGGATCGACCCGGACCCGGTCCAGGCGCCGGGTGTCCACCAGGATCCCGCCGCGCAGGCCGGTGCCGTGGCCGTGCCCGGTGCGCTGGGCCGCCACGGCGACCCCGATTTCGGCGGCGACCGCCACCGCGGCGCGTACGTCCTCGGCGTCGGCGGCCTCCACGACGGCGTTCGGTGCGTGCCGGTCCACCCGCTGCATCCCGGACCGGCCCCGTTCGTGGCCGGGGCTGCCGGGGGCGTGCACCGGCCCGCTCACCCGTGCCCGCAGCGCGTTCATGACCTGTGTCTGTTCTGTGGTCTCACTCATGGGGCCAACGTAGGAACCAATGCGGTCATAACTTGGCCGCAATGACCGGCAGTATGAAAATCATGCGTGAATGGAGCGGGGAGGACGGGGATTCGGTGCGGGGAACCCTGCCGCAGCGGTTGCTGCGGCTGCTGTCGCTGCTCCAGGTCCGCCGCGAGTGGAGCGGCGCCGAACTCACCGAACGGCTCGGGGTCAGCGCCCGCACCCTGCGCCGGGACGTGGAACGCCTGCGCGACCTCGACTACCGGGTGGAGGGCACCCCGGGTGTGGCGGGCGGGTACCGGCTGGCCTCCGGGCAGGACCTGCCGCCGCTGCTGCTGGACGACGAGGAGGCGGTGGCGATCGCGCTGGCCCTGACCACCGCCACCGGGTTCGAGGACAGCGCGCTGCGCGCCCTGGCCAAACTCGAACGGGTCCTGCCCGCCCGGCTGCGCCCCCGGCTGGCGGCGGTCAGCGGCGCCGCGTCCGTGGTCCGGCACCCCGAGGCCCAGGGGGCGGACCCGACCGTGCTCGGGATGCTGGCCGCCTGCCGCCACGACCGCGCGGTCACCGACTTCACGTACCGGGACCGGGCCGGGAATCGCAGTGAACGCCGGGTCGAGCCCCACCACCTGGTCTCGCACGGCGGCCAGTGGTACCTGATCGCCCACGACACCGACCGCGGCGACTGGCGGACCTTCCGGGTGGACCGGCTGCACGACGCGCGACCCACCCACGGCCGTTTCGAGCCCCGGGAGCTGCCCGCGCCCGACCCCGCGACCTTCCTCACCCGGCTGTTCGCCCGGGGCACCTACCGGTACACGGTCACGATGACTCTGGACCTGGCCGGGGAGGAGGTGCGCGGGCGGCTGTACGGGCCCCTGCCCGGCCGGATCGAACCCCGCGGCCCCGAGCGCTGCGAGCTCCGCCTCAGCGCGGACTCCCTGGACCTGGTCTGCCAGTACACGGCCGCCGTGCTGTCCCTGGGCGCGACCGCCGAGTGGGACGCCCCCGCCGAGGTCACCACCCGGCTGTCGGGAATGCTCTAGTCTCTTGGCCGTGAGCACCTCGACCGCGCAGCCAGTCACCCTGTCCGACGTCACCGCCGCCTTCGAGGAGGTCTACCCGCCGCGGTGGGCGGCCTCCTGGGACGCGGTCGGTCTGGTCTGCGGCGACCCCGCGCAGACGGTGGAGAAGATCCTGTTCGCGGTCGACCCGGTGGACGCGGTGGTCGACGAGGCCGTGACCTGGGGCGCCGACCTCGTCATCACGCACCACCCGCTGATGCTGCGCGGGGTGACCAGCGTGGCCGCCGACACCCCCAAGGGCCGGATCGTGCACCGCCTGATCCGTTCGGGGGTGGCCCTGTACACCGCGCACACCAACGCCGACACCGCCGCGCCCGGGGTGTCCGACGCCCTGGCCCGCGCGGTCGGGCTCACCGGGCTGCTGCGCCCGCTGGAGCCCGATGCCACCGACCCCGAGGGGCGGCGCGGTATCGGCCGGATCGGTGAGCTGGAGGAGCCTCTCGTCCTGCGCGACTTCGCCGAGCGGGTCGCCCGGGGGCTGCCCGCCACCGCGGGCGGCATTCGGGTCGCCGGTGACCTGGACCGGCTCATCAGCACCGTCGCGGTCTCCGGTGGGGCGGGTGATTCCCTGCTGGGTGCGGCCCGCGCGGCGGGGGTCGACGCCTACGTCACCTCCGACCTGCGCCACCACCCGGCTTCGGAGTTCATCGAGGAACCGGGCGGGCCCGCGCTCGTGGACACCGCCCACTTCGCCAGTGAGTGGCCCTGGCTGGAGGACGGAGCCGCCCACCTGGCCGACGCGCTCGGGCGCACGGGTGGTCCAGATGGGGCTAACGTGGAGATCAGGGTGTCGACCACCGTGACGGATGCCTGGTCACGGACCTTCCAGCACGCGTAGCGCACAGGTAGTGCGTATACGGACCACGTGTAGCAACTGCTCGACCACCACAACTGCACAGGGCGCGGGCGGCCTCCCCGGCCTCCCAACCGCGATTCTCAGGAGACCCCAAGTGAAAGCCGAACCCGCCGCTCAGGCCAGACTGCTCGACCTCCAGGAGCTGGACACCCAGCTGGAGCGTCTGGACCACCGTCTCCGGAGCCTGACCGAGATCGCCGAGGCGGCCCAGCTCAAGGAGCGCGTCGACGCCATCGACGCCGAGCTCATCACCGCCCAGACCAAGGCCTCCGACGTCGAGCGCCACCAGCGCAAGGCCGAGAGCGATGTCGACCAGGTGCGCTCCCGCGCCGACCGCGACGCCAAGCGCCTGGAGTCGGGCCAGATCACCAACGCCAAGGAGCTGCAGAACCTGCAGTCGGAGATCGAATCCCTGGGCCGCCGCCAGGCCGAGCTGGAGGAGGTCGTCCTGGAGGTCATGGAGCAGGCCGAGGGGCTCAGCACCGAGGTCGCCCGCCTGACCGAGGAGCGCGAGGCGGCCGTCGCGAAGTTCACCGAGGTCACGGCCCGCCGGGACACCGCCGCAGCCGAGATCCAGTGGGACCGTACGCGCGTCACCCAGGACCGCGAGCGGGTCAGCGCGGAGATCCCCGCCGACCTGTTGGCCCTGTACGACAAACTGCGCGCCCAGTACGACGGTGTGGCCGCCGCCCCGCTGCGCTACGGCCGCTGCAACGGCTGCAAGCTGGCGCTGAGCACCGTCGAGCTGAACGAGATCCGCGCCACCGCCGCCGACCAGATCGTGCGCTGTGAGGACTGCCGACGCATCCTGGTGCGCACCGAGGAGTCGGGTCTGACCGCCCCCGTCGTCGAATGAGCACCGGTTGGGGCGGGCCGGACACCGAGCCGACCCGCCTGGTCCTGCTGCGGCACGGCCAGACTCCGCTGTCGGTGGAACGCCGCTTCGCCGGGCGCGGGGACATCCCGCTCACCGACGAGGGCCACGCCCAGGCCGAGGCGGCCGCGCGCCGCCTGGCCGGGTGGGGGATCGAAGCGGTGGTCTCCTCACCGCTGCTGCGCACCCGGCAGACCGCCGGGTACGCGGCGGACCTCCTCGGGCTCGCCGTCGAAGAGGACGAGGGGTTCGTGGAGACCGACTTCGGATCCTGGGAGGGGCTGACCTTCGCCGAGGCCCGCGAGAGCGACCCCGAACACGTCAGCCGGTGGCTGTCCGACCCCGAGACGGGCCCGCCCGGAGGCGAGAGCTTCGCCGAGGTATCGCGCCGCGTCGGCAGGGCCCGCGACGCCCTCCTGGAACGCCACCGCGGCCGCCGCGTCCTGGTGGTCAGCCACGTGACCCCGATCAAGGTCGCCGTCCAACAGGCGATGCTCGCCCCGATCGGCGCGCTGTACCGGATGCACCTGGACACCGCGTGCCTGACCGAGGTGGACTGCTACGCCGACGGACCCCAGGTGGTGCGTTCGCTCAACGACACCGCACACCTGGGAACCTAGGCCCCTTCGGGGCCGCCGTACCCCGGTGGGGCCGGTAGACTGACCGGTAGAGGGGGAGTCGGCCAGACGGTCGCGGACCCGCGCCCAGCGCGGGTTCGAGGAAAGTCCGGACTCCACAGGGCAGGGTGGTCGGTAACACCGACCCGGGGTGACCCGCGGGACAGTGCCACAGAAAACAGACCGCCACCGCTCGCGGTGGTAAGGGTGAAACGGTGGTGTAAGAGACCACCAGCGGTCGGAGTGATCCGACCGGCTAGGTAAACCCCACCCGGAGCAAGGTCAAAAAGGGAACCTCCGGGTTCCCGCGCGGATGTTCGAGGGCGGCCCGCCCGAGTCCGCGGGTAGACCGCACCGAGGTCGTCGGCAACGACGGCCCCAGATGGATGACCGTCCGGTTCTCAGAACCGACAGAATCCGGCTTACCGGCCGACTCCCTCCTCTCTTTCTAGATGGAGGATTGTTTCTGTCTCGCGGAGATCTGGGAGACGCGCTGGGGAGAGATTCTCAAGTAGCGGGCGATCTCGCGGTTGTTCAGCCCGCGTCTTTGGAGTTGGGCCACGGTGCGGTCGATCATTCGGACTGCTTCCTGCTGAGCCCGCTCGGCCTCGTGTTGGACCTGACTGGCCCTTTCGGCGAGGGCATCGACTTCCGAGTCGACTTCGATTCCTTCGATCACCACGGTGAACACGTCGTCGTCGATGTCGAGGGCCATGGCGATGTAGTCACGAGCCATGTCCTCAGCTTCGGTCAGTCGTCGCGCCTGGGTGACTCCTACCCCGTCGATGTGGAGTTCCCAGCCGCGTTCCCAACGCTTGACCCTCACTCGGTAGGTAGTCATTGGAGCCATCCCTTCGGTAGGCACTGCATGCGTTTGATGGTGTCGGCGATGACTCCGGGGGAGATATCACCGTGACGAGGAATGATCGCTCGATGCTGACCACAGGGGCAGTTCCACTTCTCGTGGCTGCCTCTGCCTGAGCCCGGTGGCTGGGCGCAGCCTTGCTCCTTGAGTGCCCGCTCGACGTCTCGACGCTTCATTCCCTTGACCATAAGGATGAATCTAGCCCCCCTAGATGTCAACTGTCTAGGTGGTCTAGATTTTCTGGGGGAGGTGTAGGGGTACGCCGATCTGACGAGAGCCCTCCCATGGCACGGGTACGGGCTTGCAGCCCGGCGGTGATGGTCTGATCCCCTGGGGCACCGGTAGATTGGGGCTGCGCTCCGTACCCCGGTTGCTTCCCGGAGCGCGAACGCCCGCGGGCCGACGTTTGCCGGGGTCGACGGCCCGACGGGCATCCGCGTTCACGGGAATGGGTGACTCTTGTTCGAATCCACCGCCTTCTGGGTGGTCCTCTTCGGCCTGCCGATCCTGGCTATCGTGGTGATCATTCTGCTCGCCACGTACCAGGCCTCAGGTGTTCAGCAGGACGGGCGGGACGACGCGCCCGACGACGACTCGTCCAACGGCTGATCCGGTGCCGCGCCCCCACGCGGGTGCGGTACCGCCTCGGGCGCGTCCTGGACGCCCTGGACGGGGGAGAACTCCCCGGTCCCGGGGTCCAGCAGGTGCACCCTGGCGGTCTCCAGGTCGTAGTACATCCCGGACAGGGTCAGCTCACCCGACTCCACCCGTTCGCGGACGGCCGGGTAGGCCATGAGGTTGCCGAGCTGTTCGACCACGTTGGCCTGGGACAGGCGGCGCAGCGCCTCCGGTGCGGGCAGTCCGGCCAGTTCGCCCCGGTGCGTACCGGCCCGGCGCAGGCTCCCCCGGCCGTTGGCCAGCCACCGGCGGATGTGGGTGGTCTCGGCCTCGTCCGGGCCCTCGTGGGTCTTCTCCGACAGGGCCTGCATGGCCGCGCAGTGCGAGTGGCCGCAGACCACGATCGAGGGCACCCGCAGGACGTTGACCGCGTACTCCACCGCCGCGCCCACGGAACAGTCGGAGCTGCCGTGCGGCGGTACCAGGTTTCCCACGTTGCGCAGGGTGAACAGGTCGCCCGGGCCGCTCGCGGTGATCAGGTTCGGGACCACCCGTGAGTCCGCGCAGGTGATGAACAGCGCGGTCGGGGACTGGCCGTGCGAGAGGCGGCTCATCACCGAACGCATCCGGTCCGCGGTGCCGGCGTGGTACTCACGGGCACCGGCGGTGAGCAGCCCCAGCGGGTTCGGTACCAGGTCGGCACCCGATTCCCGGCGCATGTCCCACGGGGCCCACCAGCGGCCCTTGGGGATGGTCTTGGCGACCGGCGCCGAACTGGTGGAGCTGCGCGCGTACCACTTCTCGTGGACCTCGTCGATGTCGACGCTGCCGCCGGTGCGCTCGTGGTCCACCCGCCAGGCGTGGATGGCCTCGAAGGCGGCGTGGTCCATGAAGTCCACGTGCAGGTCCAGGTCGACCTTGGCGCCCTCGGGGACGGTGCGCAGCACGTGCGCCAGCCGGGGCACACCCAGGAAGGTGAGCGAACCGTGCACGGTGACGTGCACGCGGTCGGCCCGCTCCTCGGTGACCACGGTGAGCTTGGTCAGGCGGCGCAGCGCCATGATCATCGCCAGCGCGAACCCGATGAACACGCCCTCCAACAGGCCGAGGAAGACCACGCCCAACAGGGTCACCAGGTAGATGCTGGCCTCGTGGTGCCTGCGCAGGTTGCGCAGGTGGGCCAGGGACACCATCTGCACGCCGATGAACACGAGCAGGGCGGCCAGTGCGGGCATCGGGATGAGCTCGACCACGTGTGCGAAGAAGGCGACGAACAGCAGGATCCACACACCGTGCAGGATGGTGGAGAGCGGGCTGCGGGCCCCGGCCCGCACGTTGGCCGTGCTGCGCACGATGACACCGGCGACGGGCAGCCCGCCCAGGGCGCCGCTGACGGTGTTGGCCGCGCCCTGGCCGCACAGCTCCCGGTTGAGCTGGACACGGCGGCCGTTGTGCAGGCGGTCGATCGCGATCGCGGCCAGCAGCGACTCCACGCTGGCGACCATGGCGACCGCGGCCACGGCCAGGGCGATGCCGTGCCACTGGCCGGACTCGGGCAGCATCGGGCCGTTCCAGGCCTCGGAGAGCGAGGCGGGCAGGGCCACGGTCTCCACCTCCCAGCGGCCCATGGTGGCGATGGCGGTGGCGGTTCCCACCGCGACCAGCGCGGCGGGAACCATCCCCGGCCGAACCCTGCCGATGGCGGGCAGCCGGTTCCAGCCGAACATGATCGCGATGGTGATGACGCCGACGGCGACGGCGGCGGTGTGGTTGTGCGCGATCTGCTGGGGCAGGTCGGTGATGTTGGCCAAGGCGGAGCTCTGCGGGGCTCCGCCGAGGACCACGTGCAGCTGGGCGAGGGCGATGGTGACGCCGACCCCGGCGAGCATGCCGTGCACGACGGCGGGGGAGACGGCGAGGGCGGCCCGCGCGATGCGGAAGGCCCCCAGGGCGAGTTGGACCAGCCCGGCCAGCAGGGTGATCAGGCAGGTGACCCGCCACCCGTAGGTCATGATCAGGTCGGCGACGATGATGGTCAGACCCGCGGCCGGGCCGCTGACCTGGACCACGGATCCGCCGACCAGACCGGCGACGATACCGCCGACGACGGCGGCGATGATCCCGGCGATCAGTGGGGCGCCGGAGGCTACGGCGATCCCCAGGGACAAGGGGACGGCGACCAGGAAGACCACGAGGGAAGCGCCGACGTCGGCGGCGATTCCCTTGCGATCCGTGTGGGTCCCGGGCAGCGGGGAGGTGGCCTCCTGCCGGCCGGGTGGTGCTCCCTGGGCGTCGTTGCGCATGGTTACTCCGTTCGGGTTGGACCAGGCATGTGTATGCGTCGGCGCACGAGGACGGAAGTGTCCGGAAGTGGGGGTTCGCGGCTGAACGCGTGACGACAACGGGACCGCGAAGGGTGCTTCGTCAGTAACTAACTGTAGTCAATGCTGGTGACTATGTGTTACATACTGTTGTGCTCTTGGTAACCAATTTCCCGACTTCACACGTCCCCTGGACAAACCGGGGCAGAAAAAACCGAGGTGGCGGGGGTTGTCCCGCCACCTCGGATGTGTGAAGTGGTGATGCCTGGGCCGTGAGGTCCGAACCGGGGCTGCCAGGGTCGCGCCCTAGCGGAAGCGGCCGTCCTCGTAGCCGCCTTCGTAGTAGTCCGGTCCCGGGGCGGGGCGACCGTAGGGGTCCTGGCCGCCGTAGCCGTCCTGGCCGTAAGGCCCCGGTCCCTGTTGCTGCCGGGGGCCGCCCTGGCGCTCGTTCTCGCGCGGTGGCTGCCAGCTGTCCAGCGGCGGGTAGCCGTAGTCGGGTTCCGGCGGCTGCGGTGGAAATCCGCCGCCCAGAACGTCGGAGTACCCGCCGGGCCCGCCAGGAGCGGCGGGGCCGCCCGGGCCGCCCTGCTGACCGGGGTGTGACGGGTGGCCGTAGGGGTCGCTCTGCTGCGTGTGGCCCGGGTAGGCCGTCGGGAGGTCGCCGCGGAGCTGCCCGGCCGGGTAACCGCCGGTCGGGTAGCCGGGCCCGGCCGGGTAGGCCGGACCGACCTGGCCACCGGACGGGGCCGGCGGCAGCGCGGAGCCGTGGTCGAACGGCGAGGGCTGACCGGGGTTCTGCCCCCCGCCCGGGACCGTCGGACGGCTCGGTGCCCCGAAACCGCCGGTGTCCTCCTGGCCGCCCCACAACGGCGCGTTGCCGCCGCCGTGCGCGCCGTGGTTGCCGATTCCGGACTGGTAGTCGGGTCGGTTGTGGGTTCCGCTGTCGAAGGAGCTGCGCTGGTGGGTGCCGCCGTCGTTGCCCATGCTGCCCTGGTAGTCAGAGCGGGAGAAGGAGTCGGTGTCGTAGGCGGGGCGGGTGTGGGTACCGGTGTCCTCGCCCGTTCTGCTCTGGTACTCCGGCCGTGCGGGGCCGCCGTGGTTGCCGATTCCACTCTGGTTGCCCAGACCGCTCTGGTAGTCAGAGCGGGAGAAGGAGTCGGTGTCGTAGGCGGGGCGGGTGTGGGTACCGGTGTTCTCTCCCGTTCTGCTCTGGTACTCCGGCCGTGCGGGGCCGCCGTGGTTGCCGATTCCGGACTGGTAGTCGGGTCGGTTGTGGGTTCCGCTGTCGAAGGAGCTGCGCTGGTGGGTGCCGCCGTCGTTGCCCATGCTGCCCTGGTAGTCGGACCGGGAGAACGAACCACTGTCGTAGGCCGGGCCGGAGCGGGACGAGCCCGACGAGTAGCCGCCGGTCAGGGGGTCGGTGTCACCGGGCAGCGGATGCCCGGGCACGTGAGGGCTGCCCATCGGCTGGCCGGGGGCGGGCTGGGCGCCCGTACCCGGAAGCGTTCCGCCGGTGGGGCCCACGCCGCTGGAGGGCCCGCCGTAACCGCCCATCGAGGACAGGTCCGGGCGCTGGTGGGCGCCGGTGTCCATGCTGGACCAGATGGGTGAGCTCAGCTCGTCGCCGCCGGCCGACCCCGGCCGGAAACCCGGGTCCAGAGGATCGGGGGAAGCCGGGCGCTCACCGCTGCCTCCGGCACCGCCGGAACCCAGGCCGCCGGAACCCGGGCCGCTGCTCAGGGGCGGGTAGTCGGAGCGGTTCATCGATCCGCTGTCGTAGGGCGAACGCCCGGCACCGCCCTGCGACGGGTCACCCAGGGGCGCGCCACCCAGGGGACCACCGGCGAGCGGGTCGTGCCGCTCCTCGGGCCGCAGGGGCTCGCGGCCCTCGAACGGGTCTCCGGTCGAGGGCTGGTGGGGATTCCAGCTGCCCGGGCCCAGGGGATCGTCCTCCCGAGGTGCCGAAGGCACGGGGGACACGGGGGGCTGAGCCGGGGGCAGGCCCTGGGTGGGCGGCAGCGCCGCGCGCGCCGGAGCCTGCTCCGGCGGGGACTGCTGGGGCCTCTGCGGAGGTTGCTCCTGGTGGCGCGGTGCAGGATCCGGCTGCGCGGGCACAGAGCCCTGTCCCAGACTGGCCAGCATCGCCAGATCGGTGGAGCTGGTGGGCGTTCCGCGCTCCCCGGGCGCGGGCGGCAGGGCGTTGGCCCCGCTCGACGGGCCCTGGATGATCATCGTGTTCTGCTGGTCCGGCCGCTCGGGCTCGTCGTCGTAGTCGTCGTAACCGTCGTCGTAGTCGTCCGCGCGACCCTCGGCGCCCCCGCGCCCGCCCGAACGGGACCGGCCGGAGTCCTCCTCACTCAGACTGGACCAGAAGTCGTTGTCGGAGAGCCCGTCGGAGTCGTCGTCCTCCCAGTCCACCCCGCGCTGGCGCCTGCCCTTGGGGCGCCGCTCCGCGTTGCCCCCGCCCTGGCGCGATCTGCGGGCCCGACCACGCGGGGCCGCCTCGTCGTCCTGCGGGTCACCGCCCCGGTCACGACGGTCATCCCGATCGCGCCGGTCGTCCCGGTCGCGGTCCTCGACGTCGTCGTACTCGTAGTCGTCGTCGTAGTCGTCCTCATTCGAGCCGAGACTCAGCGCGCGCATACCCAGCAGGAGGAGCACGAGGACGGCGAGCACGACGATGACGGCGATGATGATGACGGTGACGTTCATCGCTTTGTTGGGCGTGGAAACCCGGTCCTTCAGGGCCGGGAGGAAACGCCCTGCTCCTTCCTGAGGGTGTAGGCATAGCCGTCGGCCCTCTGAAGCAACCGAACATGCCGATGGTTGATGCCCTGGACAGTGCCCCGGGCGGTGGTGATGGTGAAGCTCCCCGTGGCGCGTACCGCGACCCGGCCGGTGTGCGTCCCCGCCTTCTCGCCCTTGGGCGCCACGGCGCGGACCAGGTCCCCGGTGGCGAAAGAGAACAACCGCCCGGAACGCGGTAGCCGCAACCGGGCGAACCCGTGCTTGTCCGGTCGGGTACGGGCGTAAGAGCCGCGTCCGGCGCCCCCGGCCACCGGCGCCGGGTGAGGTACTGGTGGCCTCCCCTCGACCATGTTCCACACCGGGTACCGCTGTTGAGCGGTGTCCGTGCCCCGTTTCGTTTCCGATCCGGTGGGGGTCCTGCCGTTCGCGGTGGTGTCCGCTGGCGCGGATTCCAGAGCAAGGACAAGAACCGCGCCGCAGGCGTCCGTAAGAGGGAAGCGCCGCGCGCGAAGCGTGTCTGTTGAGGGTGGTGGTGGGAGACGGGAGGGTGGCGGCGGGCGGCGGGTGGCCTGGGCAAGCACATCCTGGTGGGTCTGCTGTCCTGTGCGGAACGTAGCCATCGAGATCACCTCCTTGTGGTGATGGCTGGGTCTGGTAAAGGCGGCTTTCAACCACGAGGTGTGAAAGCCCGGCCGGTCAGGGCCGGGGTCCCTTTACGGTGTACGCACTACCCTGGGGAGGCCGGCCGCGCCCGGGGAGCGTCGGGGACCGGCCGGGCGAGGTCCGATCGAGGCGAGGTGGCGGCCCGGGCCCGCGTGGTTCCGGCGCACCGAACCCGAGTGGCTGGCAGGGTGCGTCCGCCGGTGTTCCGACACGGTCTCGGATCAGGGTGCCGCGGGGCGGTTGAGCGGGAATCGGTCATCTGAAATGGGGCAAGGGGCACAGGCCCACTGTATGTGCTGTCGTGCGCTGTGTGCAGAGGGCGACAGGGGCTTCCTCAGTTAATTCCGGTGACACCGGTCGGGTGTGGTTGGCCGGATTCGGTCTGCCGAAAAGAGCCCATGGTGACTCATGTCACTCGCTGCTGGTGACCAGTGTTCCCCTGGCCACGGCCTGCTCGGCGATCCCGTCCAGAGTCAGGCTGAGCGCCGCCCCCTCGGGCAGGTCCAGGGTCCCGTCCAGCGCGTACACGGTGAAGCGGTACTCGTGCACGTCACCCTCCTCGGGGCACGGAGCCCCGTAGGCGGAGTCCCCGAAGGTGTTCTGACCCAGCTTCGCGTTGCCCGGAACGGTGTTCTGGCGCAGCTCGACCAGCTGCGGGTCCAGGTCGTAGACCATCCAGAACACGACCGCCGCACCCGGGTCGTCCATCACCAGCGCGATCGAGCCCACGTCGTCGGGCAGTCCCGACCAGCTCAGCGGCGGCGAGACCGGTTCGCCGTCGGCCTCGCACGTGTACGCGCTCGGGAGCGGCTGGCCCTCCTGCATCATCGGGCTGGTCACGTTGATGTCGGTCGGCATCTCGGCGCGCAGCTCCGAGGACATCCCGCAGCCGGTCGAGGCCAACAGGGCGGCACCCGCCACGAGCGCTCCCACGCGGGCGCCGGGGGGCGTTCGGGGTACGCCGTGCGCGGCGGTGGTCCGGAGGGAAGACAAGACCGGGGACAATGGGGCTCCTGCTGCACTTTCGGGCCAAAAGGCGAGACTCGCTGTACACCGGACACGACGCCGGAAGGCCCGGGAAGGTCACGGTGGAATCGCGTTCACCGGCTGCCGCGGCGGGCACCGGAACACGCTCCTGAGCGAACCTTACTGTGATCGGCCGCGACCACGGGATTCCGGAGCGCCGACGGATCCGCGTCGCACCGCCTCCGCCCGCGCCGGTGCCGCTGGTGCCGTGCACGGTATCGGCGGGCTTTCTCCCAGCGGATCGGAGATCATGGGTCGGTGCGGTTCTCTATTCTGGGCCCCCTCCAGGTGCATGACGCCTCGGGGCACCCCATCACCATCGGCGGCGCGCGCCTGCGCGCCCTCCTGACCCTGCTGCTGCTCCGCCCCGGCCAGCAGGTGGCCACCGAACAGCTCACCGATGCCATCTGGGGCGAGGACGTCCCCGCCGCCGCGGGCAACGCCCTCCAGGCCCTGGCCTCCCGCCTGCGCCGCGCCCTGGGGGAGGGAGCCCGCCTGCACGGTGACGCCTCCGGTTACCGGTTGGAGGTCGTCCCCGACCAGGTGGACCTGCACGAGTTCGAGGACCTGGCCGGGCACGGACGGGAGCGGCTCCTGGCCGGCCACCCCGAGCAGGCCGAACGCGCGCTCTCGGCCGCGCTCGACTTGTGGCGCGGCCCCGCCCTGCCCGACCTCACCGCCCGGGGCGTGGCCGAGCACATCGCCCTGCGCCTGTTCGAGGCCTACCGCACCGCACGCGAGGACCACCTGAGCGCCCGACTGGACCTCGGCCGCTTCGTGGCGGCCCTGCCCGAGGCGGAGTCACTGGCCGCCGGGGAACCGCACCGTGAACGCCCCGCCGAACTGCTGATGCGCGCCCTGTCCGGCAGCGGGCGCACCGCCGACGCCCTCGCCGCCTACGAGGGTTTCCGGGACCGGCTCGCCGAGGAACTGGGCCTGGACCCCTCCGAACACCTCCAGCAGGTCCACCTGCGCCTGCTCCGGGGCGAGTTCGCCGTCGGCGGGCCCGCCGAGCCGCCCCCGCCGGCGGTCGTTCGCCTGCCCCGGCAACTGACCAGTTTCGTGCCCCGCGAGGCCGAAGTCCGCGCAGCCGTCACCCGGTTGTCCGGCTCCCGGCTGGTCACCCTCACCGGCCCCGGGGGCGCGGGCAAGACCCGCCTGGCCGTGGAGGCCGCCGCCACCCTGGTCGAGCACGCCCCCGAACTCGCCTCCGGCGGGGTCTGGTTCGTCGGGCTCGCCCCCGTGCGCCAGGGGGCGGATCTGCCCGACGCCCTGGCGGCCGCCCTGGAACTGCGCGGACAAGCCATGATCCAGGCGCGCACCGCCATGGCCCCGCAGACTCCGCTGGACCGGGCCGTCTCCTTCCTGAGCGAGCGTTCCGCACTGGTCGTGCTGGACAACTGCGAGCACGTGGTGGACGACGCCGCCCGCCTGGTCGAGGCGCTGATGTCGCGCTGCCCGGACCTGCGCGTGCTCGTCACGTCCCGCGAACCCCTGGGGGTCGGGGGCGAGAACCTCCTGCCGGTGCCCTCGCTGGCCCTGCCGCCGAAGACCGCCGGAGCGGAGGAGGCCCGCTCCTACCCCGCCGTGACCCTGTTCACCGAACGCGCGGAGTCGGTGCTCCCCGGCTTCACCGTCGGCGCCGACAACGTGGGCCACGTCGTCCGGATCGTCCGTGAGCTGGACGGCATGCCACTCGCGCTGGAACTGGCAGCGGCCCGGCTCCGCGCGATGTCGCCCGCCCAGCTCGCCGACCGCCTCTCCGACCGGTTCCGCCTGCTCACCGCCGGAAACCGATCGGCCCTGCCCCGCCACCGGACCCTGCGCGCGGTCGTGGACTGGAGTTGGGAACTGCTCGACGCACCCGAACGCCGTCTGCTGCGCCGCCTGGCGGTCTTCCCCGGCGGGGCCACCCTGGAGGCGGTCGAACAGGTCGGTTCCGACCCGGGCGGCCCGCACGGGGTCGTCGCGGGCCACGATGTCTGGACGGTCCTGTTCACCCTCGTGGACAAGTCGCTGGTGGTCGCGCAGACCCCTGCCCGCGACGATGCCCCTCCCCGCTACCGGCAGTTGGAGACGGTCCGCGCCTACGCGGCCGAGCGCCTGACCGGCAGCGGCGAGGAGGAGCGGGTCCGGGACGCGCAGGCCCGCTACGCGCGAGACCTGTGGCGGCGGGCGGACCCCGAACTGCGCGGCCCCGGGCAGCGGGCGTGGCTGGCCCGGCTCGGCGCGGAGTCCGACAACTGTGTGGCCGCCTTCCACTGGGCGCTGGAACGGCGCGACACCGCCCTGGTCCTGGACCTGGTCGAGCACTCCCAGTGGTACTGGACCCTGGACGAGCGCTGGGAGCAGATCAGCCGCTGGTCGCACCAGGTCGTGGAGCTGCTGGGGGACACGCCTCCGCCCGGGCGCGAGACGGCCTACGCCAGCTGCCTGTTCCACATGGCGGGGGAGATGGGGGCGGGCCGCGCCGTCGTCATGGAACGGCTCGGCCGGGTGGACAAGGTCCTGGCCGACGCGGGACAGCGAGCCGAGGACCACCCCGTGCTCATCCTCAGCCTCGTCTACCAGGCGATGACGGACGGCCATCCGAGCAGCCGGGCCCGCACGCGCCTGGAGGAGAGCGTCGGAGGGAAGACCGATCCCTGGACCCGGGCGGCCACGTACCTGATGCTCGCCCTGCTGGACGCGGTCTTCGGGGAGGCCGAGCGCGCCCTGGACCGGGCCGCGGCCGCGCTCGGGCAGATGCGCGAACTCGGGGATGTGTGGGGTCAGAGCAACGCCCTCGTCCAGCTGGTGGACGTCACCCGCTTCACCGACCTCGAACGCTGCCACCGCCTGCTCACCGAGGGGATAGCGCTGGCCGAGGACAGCGGTCTGGCCGGAACGGTGGCCATGTTCCACACCCGCCGGGCCCAGATCCTCATCGACATGGGCCAGGTGGAGGAGGCCGAGCAGGACCTCAAACAGGTCACGGGGAGCTCGGTCGAGGAGACCCACCTGGTGTCGCTCCGGCTCACCCAGGTCATGTGGCTGCGCGCCGCGGGCCGTAGGGACGAGGCGCGGCGGCTGATGGACGAGACCGAACCCGCCGTGGCCGCTCTGGGCGGGTTCGCCCCGGCCTACATCGAACCCAGCTGGCGGATCCAGTCGGCCTACCTGGCCTGGGAGGAGGGCGATCCCGACCGGGCGTGGAAGGACGCGGGCCGGGCTTGGTGGCTGTCCCGGTACGGACTGGGCAGTGTCAGTTCCGATGTCCTGGACGCCCTCGCGGTTCTGGTCGCGGAGGAGGACCCGGAGCGGGCCGCGCTCATGCTCGGCTACGCGGCCCGGCTGCGCGGGGTCGCCGACACCACCACCCCCAAGGTGCGGCGGGTCCGCGAACAGCTGCGGGGGCGTTTGGGCGAGGAGGGCTTCGCCCGGCTCCTGGGCGAGGGGGAGGGCACCGAACGGGAGTCGGCCCGCAGCCGGGTGGCGGAGTGGCTCGCCCCGATCGTGCCGGACGATGTCGACCTCGGCGACTGGGCGTACTGAGCACGCCGGTGTGTCAGCGTGTCCAGCACACCCGTCGCATTCGGGGGGCTACCGCAGGCCTCAGGTACGGCGGCGGTAGGCCCACACGGCCAGCGGGAAGAAGATCGCCGTGATCACGACGGTCCACACCAGCGTCCATGCGACCGGCCCGGCGACGTCGCCGCCGAGCATCAGTCCGCGCATGGCGTCCACCACGTGGGTGACGGGGTTGTTGGCCGCGATCGGCGC
Source organism: Nocardiopsis exhalans (assembly GCF_024134545.1). Classification (GTDB taxonomy): domain Bacteria; phylum Actinomycetota; class Actinomycetes; order Streptosporangiales; family Streptosporangiaceae; genus Nocardiopsis; species Nocardiopsis exhalans. The sequence continues at coordinate 4,715,709 of NZ_CP099837.1, read as the reverse complement.
CAGCCAGCCCGGCATGTCGTCGGGCGAGACGAAGGTCGAGCTGCCGAAGGTCAGCGGGAACAGCAGGATCATCGCGAAGGACTGTACGGCCATCGGCGTGCGCACGATCATGCCCACGAAGGCCGACATCCAGCAGAGCGCGAACGCGAAGAGCAGCACCAGCGCGCTGGCCAGCAGCACACCGACGGCACCGCCCTCGGGGCGGAATCCGATCGCCAGGCCCACCACCATCACCATCACCACGGTGATCGCGTACCGGACCAGGTCGCCCAGGATCGCGCCGATCAGCGGCGCCGACCGCGCGATGGGCAGGGAGCGGAAGCGGTCGAAGATCCCCTTCTCCACGTCCTGGCTCAGGCTGAAGCCCGTGCCCATCGTGGCGAAGATGACGGACTGCGCGATGATCCCGGGCATGAGGAAGTCACGGTAGGTCTGCCAGTCGCCCATCATCGCCTGTCCGAAGACGAAGACGAACAGGGTCACGAACATGACCGGTTGCAGCATCAGCCCGAAGACCTCTTCGGGGTTGGCCTTGATCTTCAGGACGCTGCGCCAGGTCAGCTGAAGCCCGTGCTGGAGCGTGGTCAGCGGCGTGATGTTGGCCGGAGCCACCGGCACACCCTCCTGAAGCGTCCGGGGCCGGGTCGACACGGCACTCATGCGGGGGTCCCTTCGTTCGCGGGATGACCCGCGGTCTCGTCTTCGGCGGTGTGGCCGGTCAGGGCGAGGAAGACCTCGTCCAGGCTCGGCTTGCGCAGGGAGAGCTCGGCCACGGCCACGCCCTGCTCGTCCAGGCGGCGCACGGTCTCGGGCAGCACGTTCACGTCGGTGACCGGAACGCTGACGAGCAGACCGTCCGCGGTGGCGGGGGTGCTGGTCACGGCCTCCACGATCCGGGTGGCCAGCGGCAGCTGGCCGGGATCGACGGTGCGCAGCTGCAGCACCTGGTTGCCCGCGTGGTTCTTCAGCTCCTCGGGTGTGCCCCGGCTGATCACCTTGCCGTGGTCCAGCACGAGGAGGTCGTCGGCGAGCTGGTCGGCCTCCTCCAGGTACTGGGTGGTGAGCAGCACGGTCACCCCGTCGCCCACCAGGTCGCGCACCACCTCCCACAGGCCGTTGCGGCTGTGCGGGTCCAGACCGGTGGTCGGCTCGTCCAGGTACAGCAGCGCGGGGCGGCCCACCAGGCTCGCTCCCAGGTCCAGGCGGCGGCGCATCCCGCCGGAGTAGGTCTTGGCGGGGCGGTCGGCTGCGTCGGACAGCCCGAAGCGCTCCAGCAGCTCCTTGGCCCTGGTCCGGGCGTCGGCGCGGCCGAACCCGAGCAGGCGGGCGATGAGCACCAGGTTCTGGGTACCGGTCAGCTCCGCGTCGACCGCCGCGTACTGGCCGGTCAGCCCGATCTGGCGGCGGACCTCGTGCGGCTGGCTGACCACGTCGAAGCCGCCCACGGTGGCGTGCCCGCCGTCCGGTCTGAGCAGTGTGGACAGAATGCGGACGGTCGTGGTCTTCCCGGACCCGTTGGGTCCCAGAACGCCCAGCACGGCTCCCGCCCTGGCCGTCAGGTCCACTCCGTCCAGGGCGGCCTTGCCCTTGAAGTGCTTGACCAGACCCTCCGCGCGGATGGCGTCAGTCATGGATCCTCCATTTCAATGTCTGTCCCCAAGTGTGCCGACCTGCACTGACAGAACGCTGACAGCGAGGTTCGCCCCGCCCTGGCACCATCGGTGAACAACCCCGTCAGGCCGCAAGCCCGTAGAATCTTGCTTGTGATGAACACCCCGCCGCACGACGCCGTTCCTCCCTCGGGGGAGGCCCCCGAACCGCCTGCGTCGACCGAGGTCGCGCGGTTGCGACCACCGCTGCGGCGGGTGAGCGGCCGGGCCATCGGGGTGTGGACCCTGCGGCTGATCTTCGGGTCGCTGTTCAACCTTGTCCTGCTGAGCCTGATCGCCTGGGCGGCCAGTGCGGCACCCTGGGGCTGGATCCCCGAGTGGGCCTCGGAGAACGCCCGGGTGCTGCCTGTGGCCTACTTCGTGTACGCGCTGGCCAAGATCGCGATCGTGCCGTCCTGGCGCTACCGGGTGCACCGCTGGGAGGTCAGCGACGACGTCATCTACACCCGGGTCGGCTGGATCAGCCGGGCCTGGCAGCTGGTCCCGGTCAACCGGCTGCAGACCGTGGACCACACCCAGGGGTGGCTGGAGCGGGTCTTCGACGTGGCCACGCTGAAGGTCCAGACCGCCTCCTTCGCCGGTTCCTCGACCATCGAGGGACTGGACTCCGACGAGGCGCGCAGGCTCAGCGAGGAGCTGGCCGTGCGCGCCGGGACCCTGCGGGACGACGCGACCTGATGGACCGACACCACGGACAGCCCGAACCCGACCCGGGCCCCTACGGCTCCGACCCGGATTCCGTCGGCCCCGACCACGCCGATACCGAGGCGGGCGGAGCGGGCGCGGGCACGGGCGCCGGTGGCTGGGTGGCACCGGGCAGTACCTCCACGTCCGCCGCCGCGCCCGAGCCCGGGCCGGGCGGATGGGCCCCACCGGGACCCGCGCCAAGTACGGGGCCGTGGTCCGCTCCAGGGGCCGAGCGCTGGTCCGCGCCACCTGGCGGCGACCCGTGTCCCGGACCTGATCCGGGCCACTCTCATCCGGGCCATCCGTACCCCGACCACCCCTACCCGGAGCACGTCGGGTCTTCCGGTGCCCAGGGGGCGCCTTTCAGCGGAGGTCCGCACGCCTACGGGGAGCAGCCCCGTTCCTGGTGGGGTGAGGCCCCGGGCGAGCCCGTGCCCGGTTTCGGTGCGGAGAGCGCCCAGCAGCTCAGCCCGCGCAGCATGGTCGTCGGGCCGATCAACCAGCTCAAGAGCCTCCTGCTGCCCGTCCTCGCCGGTCTGGTGATCGGCGGGTTCAACCCGTGGCTGCTGACGGCTACCGGGATGGGTGTCATCGCGCTGCTGGTCGGCGGGCTGGTCACCTGGAAGACGTTCCGCTACGAGGTGGGCGAGGACCGGATCGAGATCCGCAAGGGCCTGATCCGGCGTTCGCGCCGCACGATCCCGCTGGAGCGGGTGCGGGGCGTGGACGTCACCAGCACCCTGCTGCACAGGATGCTGGGCGTGGCGGTGGTGCGGATCGAGGCGGCCGCGGGTTCTGTCGGCGACACCGAGGACGGCAAGCTCGACGCCGTCTCCGCGGAGGAGGCCGAGCGGCTGCGCCGGGTCCTGCTGCACCGCAAGGCCGTGCTCACGGAGAAGGGGCCGGGGGGGACCTCCCCTGAGCCACCGGGAGCGGAAGGCGGGAACGGTGTTCCGGCCGCCGTGCACACACCCCCGGACGGCGACGTCGCCGACGACACCGTCACCCACTTCACCATGCCCCGGTCCTGGTACCTGTACGGGGCGCTCAGCCTGGGGTACCTGCTGACCCCGTTCGTGGTCCTGGCCACCCTGTTCGGCATGGTCCAGCAGTCGGCCGGGCAGTTGGCCACCGACTACTTCGTCGACTGGGTGACCAGTACGGACCGCGCCTTCCTGGTGGTGTTCGGGACGGTATCCGTCGGGGTGCTGGTGCTGTTGATGCCGGTCTTCGCGGTGGTCTCCTACGCACTCACCCACTGGGGTTTCTCCCTGAAGGAGCGGGACGGCTCCCTGGTCGCCGAGCGAGGCCTGTTCACCAGGCGCAGCGTCACGCTGGAGAAGCGGCGGATCCGCGGGTACGAGCTGATGGACAACCCCCTCGAACGCACACGCGCGGCGGTGGGGCTACGGGCCATCGTCACCGGGCTGGGTGACGCGGCCACACGCGCGGTCCTGCTGCCGGTCGGCCCGCGCTCGCGGGTGGAACCGGTACTGGACCGGGCCCTGGCGCTCTTCCGAGCGCCCCTGACCCGGCATCCCCGGGCGGCGCTGTACCGCCGCCTGACCCGGTCGGTACTGCCCTTCGCGGCGGTGGCCGCCGCTGCGGCGGCTCTGGACATCACCTGGCTCGCGGTGACCGCCGGAGTGCTGGCCCTGCTGGGCGTACCGCTGGGCATCGACCGCTACCGCTCGCTGGGCCACGGCTACGACGGCGAGCGCGTGAGCGTGCGTTCGGGATCGCTGTCCCGTTCGCAGGCCACGGTGGAGCGGTCGGCGGTGATCGGGTGGACCTGGACCCAGACCCTTTTCCAGCGTCGCTCCCGCCTGGCCGACCTCCACGTCACCGTGGGTGCGGGCACGGGCAGCTACACCGCGCAGGACGCCGCCCTGGACGAGTCCGTGGCCTTCGCCGCGCGGATCACCCCGGAGATGGTTCGGCCCTTCCTGGTCCAGGCTGAGGGCGAGCCGGGGCCGAGCGGCCAGGAGACGAGCAGCCGAAGCCCGAACCCGCGGGTCACGGATGGCCGGGGCGCGGACGAATCAGGCCCTGACGACCGGGGCTGAGCACAAGGGGAGGGCGGTCACCGCGCGGTGACCGCCCTCCCCTTCGCGTTCTTACGTCTGCTCAGTCGTTCTTCTTGGAACCGAACATGATCTCGTCCCAGGACGGCACCGAGGCGCGGCGTCCGCGGCCCTTGCGCTTGGCCGCTCCGCCGGCGGGTGAGCCGTTGGCCGCGGCCGGAACCGCCGGGGCCGTGGGCGGGGCCTGCTCGGCGGCGCGGCGCGGGGTTCCCTTGTCGTTGAGGTCGATGGTGGCCCGGCGGCGGCGCGGACGCTGCTGGGTCTCCTCGGCGGCCGGGACCTCCTCGGGTTCGACCTGGGGCTCGGGATCCGGAATCGGGGCGGGCCGGGCGTCCAACCAGTCCGGCGCCGCGGGCCGCTGCCTGGGTTCGGGACGCCCGGGTTCGGGGTGCCTGGGTTCGGAGGGCTCAGAGGCCTCGTGCGCGACGGGCCCGGGCTCCTCGAAGAACTGCCTGCGGGGTTCGGGCTCGTACCGCTCCGACTCGTACCGGCGGGGTTCGGGGTGCGCGGGCGGTGCCTCGACCGGGTCGGCGAAGCGCTGGTGGGCAGCTGGCTCGGACCGGGGCGCGGCGGGCCGCGGGGTCTGCGGCAGCGGAGCCGCTGGCGGGGCCTCACCGCGGCGCTCGGCGAACCGCTCGCTGGGCCGTTCCAGAGGTCGGCGGGGTGCGGGCTCCGGCTCCGGCGGGGCCTGGCGCTGGCGCTCCTCCCGGAGCGGCACTCCGAACTGGTCGGTCTCGGGTCGGCGCGCGACCGGACGCAGCGGTTCGTCCAACGGCGTGTCCTGCGCGGGCGACAGGCGGCGCGGGGCGACGTGGTCCGGGCGTCGCTCGGCGGCGGACTGTGCGTCCAGGCGGGGCAGGTCGGTGGCGGCCTCGTTGCGGCGCGGTGTGAAGGGTGTGACGTTCGTGCCGGGAGCGGGGGCCGCGTCCAGGGGCTCGTTGGAGGAGAACCGGGCGGCCTCCTCGTCAGCGGGCGTGACACTGTTGTGTCTGGGCTCGTACAGCCAGTGGGCGACACGCTCGTCGCCGCCGTGCAGAAAGACCAGCTTCAGCTGCCAGGAGCGGTCCTCCCGCTTCCATGAGTCCCAGGCGGCGTCGCCGGTCTCCAGCTGGTGGGCGCCGATCCTCTTGGTGACCAGATCTCCCAGGGAGGGTCCCGGCGAGGCGTCGTTCGGTGAACGCACGGTGGCTCGCTGGGCCTGCTGCGCGATGTACTCGCGCTCCTGGAGGACGGGTCCCTCGAACCAGCGCACTCGTTCGATGGGTATCCCGGAGATCTCGGAGATGGCCTCCGCGGTCTCGCCGGACCGGATGCGGGCCTGGATTTCCTTGGGGCGCAACGGATTCTCCACTTCGATCTCGTACTGGCCGAGCCGGGAGAACTGGCCGCGTACTGCGGCACGGAGGCGGTCGTCGACGGGCAGCATGAAACGGGTGCCACGGCCGGTGCTGGCGAGCACCAGGTAGGTGCCGTCCTCACTCACGGCCACGAGGCGAAGCTCGTGCATCGCCCTCCCTTTCGCGTCCCGTCGAGGGTTGGTCTGGCGGACCGTCCCCCGCGTTCTCCAAGTCTGGTCGGCCGACAACTGTTCGGCCAGTACCGCGCCCGGCATGTCCGAACTGTGCCCGCCTCCCGGCCCGTGGTGGGCACCACGGTGGGAGCTGCCCCGGGGTTCCGGGGCCCTCACGGTCGCTTCCGCTGCCAATCTTGACACGCTGGACCTTCCGCGACCGGGAGCGATCGTGGGGGAATGTCGCCGATCCCGCGCGAAGGCTCCGCGGTGATGGTATCTCGGGGACCTCGAATCCCCCCAGGCCTGGGAAAAACTCCGATCTCGGACCAGATCCGAACTTGACATCTCCCGGTGTTCGCAACTCGACACGCCGATGGATGCCACACAGTGATCCTTCTTATTTCATGGCGTTATCAGAGTCCAGTCCCCCTTATGGTGAAGTTTCCGCTGATGGGCTTTATGTGGAGTTCGGGGCTTGCGGGAGCATCTGCCCCACCACACGCCCATCCCACGACCATGAGCCGCGCCTCCCCCGTACGCGGCCGACACCAAGGGGGACCGCACCATGCCAAGACCCGACCACGGGGACGAGTTCGAGGAGGAAGAGGAGGGAGGGGCGGGCGCGGAGGAGAGCAAGGACAAGAAGAAGCGCATCGACCTGAGCATGGCGCAGGTCGCCGGGGCCGGTGTCGCGACGCTGACCGCCGCCACCGCGGCCTCCTACCTCAACGTCTACGGCACCGTCATCGGTACCGGCGTCATGGCGGTGCTCAGCACCTCCGCGGCCCCGGTGATCCAGCACTGGCTCACCCGCAGCGGCGAGCAGGCCAAGGAACTGGCGGAAAAGAAGGCCGCCAGGCAGAAGGGCATGCGGGCTCTGGTCGACACCGAGGCCGAAGCCGCCGCGGAGGCAGCCAGACAGGACGCGGCCGAGGCCGGAACCGGCCACACGGGTTTCGACACCGGAGCCACCCGGGTCGCGGACCCTGACGCCCCCAACCCCTTCGGTTTCCCCGCCGACCCCGACGCCACCAGGACGATGGCCATGCCCGTGGTGGGGCTGGACCTGCCGGGCCAGACCGTCGCCCACGGCTTCGGCAACCCCGAGGACCCCACCCAGGTGGGCGGACCGCCGGTCGCCGACGCCACCGAACTCCTGCCCCGGGTCGGCGGCCCCGGCGATACGCGGTACCCGGACGGCCCGGCCGAGGACGAGGAGGACGCGGACGGCGCGATCGGCGATGAACGCCCCAAGCGCGGCTGGAAGACGGTCGTCATCTCGGCCGCGGCGGTGTTCACCCTGGTCATGCTGGTGATCCTGGCCTTCGAGCTGCTCACCGGGCGCTCGTTGACCGCCTGGACGCAGGGCCAGGACGAGCCCACCTCTCCCTCGCTGTTCGGCGGCCAGTCCTCGCAGGTGCAGGACGAGGAAGAGGTGCCGGAGGCCACCGAAGGGGATCAGCCGGAGCCGGAGAACGGGACCGGCACCCGGCCACAGGGGACCGACGCGCCCGTGGAGCCCGAGCCCATCGCGCCCCCGGGCGAGCCTCAGCCCGAGGTGCCCGGCGGCGGTGCGACCGATCCCGCGGAGCCGCCGGTGAACGGCGGGGAACCGGCGCAGCCGGGCGGCGGTGAGGCGCCCGACCCCGGGGCGGAGAACCCGCCCGAGGGTGACACTCCCGCCGAACCCGACCCGGTGGCCCCCAACGGCTAGCCCCCGGCACACGCGGTCTCCGGTACACGCACAGCGTCCCCCGGCCCTCGACGACATGAGGGCCGGGGGACGTCGCGTCAGGGATGACCCGTTAACCGAACACCCTGTCCAGGTAGGCGTTGCCGAAGCGGCGGTGCGGGTCCACCCGGTCACGTACCGCCAGAGCGTCGTTCAGGCGCGGGTACACGCCCTCCAGGTACGCGCGGTCGCGGGTGTGCAGCTTGCCCCAGTGCGGCCGTCCGCCCACCGAGGTGAAGACCGCCTCCAGGTCTGCGAAGTAGGCCTCATAGGGAGTTCCCTTGTACATGTGCACCGCGACGTAGGCGGTCTCGCGCTCGTGGGCGGTGGACAGCCACACGTCGTCGGCCGGGGCGAAGCGCACCTCCACCGGGAAGCTCACCCGGTGGTCGCCGCGGTCCACGATCGACCGGGCCTCGCGCAGCACGTCCGCCGCGTGCTCGGCCGGGATCGCGTACTCCATCTCCACGAACCGCACGTCGCGCACGGACGCGAACACCTTGTGCGAGACGTCGGTGTAGGTTCGCGCGGACAGCGCGCGGGAACTGATCTGGTTGACCTTCGGCACCACCGAGGGGAAGCGCCGGCATACCCGGTTGATCCGGTCGAAGAGGGTGTTCGACAGGAAGTCGTCGTCCAGCCAGCTCTTGAAGGCCGACAGCGGATCGGCCGGACCCTGGGTGATGTTGTTGCGCTTGGTGTTGGTGTTCCCGGTGTGCGGGAACCAGAAGAACTCGAAGTGGTCGTTCTTCGCGCGCAGTTCGGGCAGGCGCTCCAGCACCTCGTCCAGGGGCATGGGCTCCTCCTGGGCGTGCAGGAGGAATGCCGGGCGGACCGCGAAGGTCAGCGCCGTCACCACGCCGAAGGCGCCCAGACCCACCCGGGCGGCGTGGAACAGGTCCGGGTCGCGCTCGGCCGAGCACTCGACCACGGAGCCGTCGGCCAGCACCAGCTCCAGTCCCACGACCTGACCGGCCAGTCCGCCCGCGTCGCGCCCGGTGCCGTGGGTGCCGGTCTGCACCGCGCCGGAGACGGTCTGCACGGCGATGTCGCCCATGTTGGCCAGGGCCACGCCGTGCGCGGCCAGGGCGTCGTTGAAGTCGCACAGGGGCAACCCGGCCTCGACCGTGGCGGTACCCGCCACCGGGTCGATCGACCGCACACCCGTCAGGGAGGTGGGGGTCAGGAGCAAGCCGTCGGTGACGGCCACGTCGGTGAAGGAGTGCCCGGAGCCGACCATGCGCACGCGCAGGTCGTCGGCGGCCGCCGACCTGACCGCGGCGACGACCTCCTCGGTGTTGTTGGGGGTCGCCGTACGGCGTGGGCGGGCCTGGTGGGTGTCGGCCCAGGTGTGCCACAACACATCAGTCATGCCGTGACATTACCCATCAGTCACTTATGTGACCAGACCGGGAGTGTCCCTGGTCACGGAAGGTGCGAAAGTCCCGAGACTCCGGGCGGGGGCGGATCGAGGAGGTCCCGGGGAGCTGGTTTCATAAGGTGCATGAGGCCTTACGACGCGTTTTTGCTGATCTCCTTCGGTGGCCCGGAGGGCGAGGACGAGGTCATCCCGTTCCTGGAGAACGTCACCCGCGGGCGCAACATCCCCCGCGAGCGGTTGGCGGAGGTCGGTGAGCACTACTTCCTCTTCGGTGGAGTGAGCCCGATCAACCAGCAGTGCCGGGACCTGCTCGCCGCCATCACCACCGACTTCGACGCCAACGGCATCGACCTGCCGATCTACTGGGGCAACCGGTTCTGGGAACCGATGCTCACCGACACCCTCGCGCAGATGAAGAAGGACGGCATCCGCCGTGTGCTGGCGCTGCCGACCTCCGCGTACTGCAACTGGTCCAGCCGGACCGCCTACCGCGAGGACATCGAGCGCGCCCTCGCCGAACTGGGCGAGGACGCCCCCGAGGTCGACCTGATTCGCCCCTTCTACGATCACCCCGGGTTCATCGACCCCCTGGTGGAGTACACCCAGGCGTCCCTGGAGCAGCTCCCCGCCGACCAGCGGGAGGGCGTGCGCCTGCTGTTCTCCGCGCACTCCATCCCCAGTGCCATGGCCGAGGCCAGCGGCCCTCCGGGGCACGGTTTCGGTCCGGAGGGCGCCTACGGGGCCCAGCTCGCCGAGGTGGCCCGTCTGGTGGTCGAGCGCCTGGACCGCGCCTACCCCTACGAGCTCGTCTACCAGAGCCGCAGCGGCCCGCCCAGCCAGCCCTGGCTGGAGCCCGACGTCAACGACCGGATGGAGGAGCTCGCCGAGGAGGGCGTGCCCGCCGTGGTGGTCATCCCGCACGGGTTCGTCTCCGACCACATGGAGGTCAAGTTCGACCTCGACGTGGAGGCCCGCGACACCGCCAAGAAGCTGGGCATCGGCTACGAGCGAGCGCTCAGCCCCGGCACGCACCCCGCGTTCGTGTCCATGGTGACCGAACTGGTCCGCGAGTACACCGGCCGCGGAGAAGAGCACAAGCTCGCCTCCCTGCCGCCCTGCGCCGGCGGAAGCGGTCAGTGCTGCAAGCAGCGCTGATCCGGCGGGCAGGAAGCGGACGCGGTCGGTGTAGCGCCTGTTCCGGACGCGCTCCTGACGCCGGGTGAACCCGCTGGCGTCCGGGACGGCGCCGTCACCGCTGTCCCGGGCGCACTCTCCGAGCGAGGCTGCGTCAACAATGTTGACGTCTCTGACGTGGGGAAACGTGAAAAGGGGTGGTGATCAGGTTCACTGTCCCGGATAAGGTCGTCCCAGACCACAAGTCGACGGTTTCTGGAGATTCCCCTTGGTTCGTTCCTGGTATGAACTGCCGGAGTACGTCCGCCTGCGCCGCGTGAACGGGCTGCGCCTGTCCCCGGACGGCACCCGCCTCGTCGCGCCCGTGAGCGACATCGCCCCCGACGCCAAGTCCTTCCGCAGCGCCCTGTGGGAGATCGACACCGCCCCCGAGTCCGAGGGCGGGCGCGCCCCCCGGCGTCTGACCCGCTCCACCAAGGGCGAGTCGGGCGCGGAGTTCCTCCCCGACGGCTCGGTGCTCTTCAGCACCGGCCGGGTCGACCCCGAGGCCAAGGCCGAGGACAAGCCCAAGGCCGCCCTGTGGCTGCTGCCCGCCGACGGCGGCGAGGCCCGCCAGGTCGCTTCCCGGCCCAGCGGCGTAGGCGCCTTCACGGTCGCCCGCGACTCCGGCCTGGTGGCCTTCACCGGCAAGGTTCTGCCCGGGTCCGAGGACGACGAGGCCGACACCGAGGCCCGCAAGGCCCGTGAGGAGGCCGGGGTCACCGCGATCCTGCACGAGGCCCTGCCCGTGCGCTCCTGGGACAGCGACGTCGGCCCGGACCACCCCCGCGTCTTCACGGCCACCCCGCCCGAGGACGAGGACGCCCGCCTCGGCGAGCCCCGCGACCTCACCCCCGACGCCGGCCTCTCCCTGCTGGGCGCCTCCCCGGCGCTCACTCCGGACGGTTCCACCCTGCTGACCAGCTGGTCCGTGCCGACCTCCGGCGGGGCCCGCCGCGAGGAGGTCGTCGCCATCGACGTCGCCACCGGCGAGCGCCGCACCATCGCGGGCGGCTCGGACGCCGACTTCGAGTTCGGCTCGCCCGCGCCCTCCCCGGACGGCACCAAGGTCCTGGTCTACGCCGACGACGAGGGCAGCTACGACGGCGAGCCCCGCAACGCCACGCTGTGGATCACCGACCTGGCCACCGGCGAGGGCCGCGACCTGCTGCCCGACCACGAGCTCTGGCCCCAGGGCTACGTGTGGTCGGCGGACTCCAGCACGGTCTTCCTGGTCGCCGACGAGAACGGCCGCCGCCCGGTCTTCCGCCTGGACGTGGCCACCGGCGCGCTCACCCGGATCACCGGCGACCACGGCGCCTACAGTGCGCTGAACCCGTCCCCGGACGGACGCTACGTCTACGCGCTGCGCGACGCCTGGGACGCTCCGCCCGCCCCGGTCCGACTGGACGCCGACGCCACCGACGGCCAGCCCGTCTACCTGCGCACCCCCGGCTCCGAGCTGACCATGCCGGGCACGCTCACCGAGATCGAGACCACCGCCGACGACGGCACCCGGATCCGGTCGTGGCTGGTGCTGCCCGAGGAGGCCTCGGCCGACTCGCCCGCCCCGCTCATGCTGTGGGTGCACGGCGGCCCCTACATGAGCTTCAACGGCTGGACCTGGCGATGGAACCCGTGGCTGCTGGCCGCCCGCGGCTACGCGGTGCTGCTCCCGGACCCCGCGCTGTCCACCGGCTACGGCCAGGACATGCTCCGCCGGGCCTGGGGCCAGTGGGGCCCGCGCACGCACGCTGACATCATGGCGATCACCGACGCCGCCGAGGCCCGCGAAGACATCGACGCCGAGCGCACCGCCATGATGGGCGGCTCCTTCGGCGGCTACATGGCCAACTGGATCGCCGGGCACACCGACCGGTTCAAGGCGATCGTCTCGCACGCCTCCCTGTGGCAGCTGGACGGGTTCAGCGGCACCACCGACTATCCGCCGGTGTGGGAGAAAGAGTTCGGCACCCCGTTGGCCCAGCCGGAGCGCTACCAGCTCAACTCGCCGCACCTGCACGCGGACAAGATCCGCACCCCGATGCTGGTCATCCACGGTGACAAGGACTACCGGGTGCCGATCGGTGAGGGCCTGCACCTGTGGCGCGACCTCCTCCTGCACGGGGTCGACGCGAAGTTCCTGTACTTCCCGGACGAGAACCACTGGATCCTGACCCCGGGCAACGCCCAGGTCTGGTACCAGACGATCTTCGCCTTCCTGGACCACCACGTCCACGGCAAGGAGTGGACCAAGCCCGAGCTGCTCTAGGCCGGGTTCTGAGCCTGGCCAGGATCCCGATGCCCCGGAGCGCCCCGAGCGCTCCGGGGCATCGGGAGCTCCGGATACCCTGCCCCGCTCCCGGCCCACCTCGCGAGCACGGTCCGTGGAGGGTCCTCCCCACGTACGCACCCGACGCCGGGTCGTATGGTGGCCGGTCCTTCCTTGTGAGGCGACGAGGGCGGCGGGGCCGAGGGTGATGGCGCTCCGCAGGGCGGCTTCGGGGTTCAGAGGGAAGCGTGCCGAGGGGCCGGAGCACGAGCGGGCAGGGAGACGGACGCACGAGCGGGCGGGCTGTCCTTAACCCGTGTGGCCCTGTGTCCGCTGCTTCCATAACCTTCCTCTTCTCCGTGATCTTGCTACCAGAGGCGAGTTCGGCGCCGAACTCGCCTCTGGTAGCAAGATCACGGCGGGGAGAGGGCCGGAATCGGCCCCGAGACCTTCCACCTGCTGGTCCTGGGCGGCACCGCCCTGGTCGCCTCGGTCGCGGCCGTACGGCTCTTCCGCTGGGAGTAGCGCAGCCGGCGGGGATCACCGGCTGACGTGAGCGCGGCGTAGAGTTCGTTGGCGGAAGCGTCCAGGCACGACCGGGCCTGGCGGCCATGAGCGGAAAGGGCATCAGTGACCACCATCCAGTCCCCACACGACCTGGAGAAACTGCGGGACCTGGCCGTCGCGGTGGCGGCGGAGGCCGGAGAGCTCGCGGCCAAGGGGCAGGAGGGCATCACCGTCCTGGACACCAAGTCCAGCCCCACCGACGTCGTTACCGAGATGGATCGGGCGACCGAGGACCTCATCAGGGACCGGCTGCTCGCGGCCCGCCCGCACGACGCGGTTCTCGGCGAGGAGGGCGGCGGCATCGAGGGCAGCAGCGGGGTGCGCTGGGTCGTCGACCCCATCGACGGCACCGTCAACTACCTGTACGGGAGCCCCGACTGGGGGGTCGCCATCGGCGCGGAGATCGACGGGCAGGTCGTGGCGGCCGCCGTCTACCTGCCCGTCCACGGGAAGATGTTCGAGGCGGTCCTGGGCGGCGGGGCCAGGCTCGACGGCCGGGCTCTGCGCGCGCCCGAGGCGGTGCCGCTGGAGCGGGCGCTGGTCGCCACCGGCTTCGGATACTTTCCCCAGCGCCGCCTCCAACAGGCCAAGGTCCTCACCGAGGTGATCCCGCTGGTGCGTGACATCCGCCGGGGCGGTTCGGCCGCGGTGGACATCACCGGGATGGCCACCGGTCGCTACAACGCCTACTACGAGCGCGGGCTGCACCTGTGGGACTGGGCCGCACCCGGCCTGGTCGCCAGTGAGGCCGGGCTGCGGGTGGGGGGTCTGCACAGCGGGCCGCCCAGCAACGAACTGGTGATCGTCGCCCGCCCCGGTCTCTATGAGGAACTGGACGCGCTGCTGGCCCCGCTCGGCGCCGACACGGACGGCTGACCCCGGGCAAACGAGAACCGGGAACACGCGAGGGCCGTGAACACGGGAAGGCCCCGGGCGCGGGGAGCGCCCGGGGCCTGGGGGAGACGGGGTCGGAACACCCGAACGGTTGCCCGCCCCGTTCCTGCGCTGCCGGTCCCCGGCCCCTCAGGGGTAGGGGACGGCGTCGGCCGCTCCGGTCAGGAGTGGGCGTCGACGCCGTTGCGAGCCGCGATGCGGTAGAGATCCTCGAGCTCCGACGCATGGGTGTCGGCAAGGAAGTCGTCCCCGGCGGCCTGCGCCGATTCGAGCGACCGATAGGTCTCGCTGATACGGACCTTGATCTCCGCCATGAACTCGCCCATTGCACCTCTTCCAGGGGTAGACCGGGACATGGTGATGCCCCGGTGTAATCCGTATGCGCACGCCTGTGCGTCCGCACGAATCGAAGTCGTCACGACCCTGTGACATGCGTGCCCGTCGCGGTCCGGGAGGGTGCCCGGTGTCCACGCGTGCGTTTCCTACCTCTACCGCACTGTGATCCACGTCAAACCCCCACCCCCCGCGCGTGATCCTTCCGTAACTTCCACTGGCGGCAGAGCGTCATTCCGCAAAGTGAAAAAGTCCGCCTCAGGGGTGATCCGGGTGTTCGGGTGTCGGGGGTGCCCGGTCGGTTTCGGGGCGGCTCGGGTGCTTGGGGCAAGCGATGGGAAAGAGTGTCACAAGACACATTTCTCGAATGGGCCTTGTGCTTACTTGTTTCTTATTCTTGATGTGTCAGATTTGAGATGTGCGGGGTTGAGCCGTCGCCGACGGTTGGGGGATTCGTCGGCGGCGGCCACCCCGTGCGTAGGGGAGTTGCGAAGCTCCCGGTTCAGCGCCCGTGCCACACGGGGTGAGGAGAAGGACTCTCCGGAGTCCACGGGTTTACCGTCTCCTTACCTCCACTGTGAGAGAACGGTTGACGCGGCCGGGACCAAGAACGCCGCTGCCGGTGTGTTGGGGGATGCGCCGGCAGCGGCCCCCTTTTTGTTTCCAGACACCGACGCTCCAGAGGAACAACGTTGCGCGTACTCGTGGTCGAAGACGAACGGGTCCTGGCCGACGCAGTGGCCGTCGGACTGCGACGGGAGTCCATGGCGGTCGACGTCGTCTACGACGGGGACGCCGCCCTCGAGTACACCGCGGTCAACGACTACGACGTCGTCGTGCTGGACCGCGACCTCCCCGGCACCCACGGCGACGACGTCGCCCGCTCCCTGGTCAACGAGAGCTACAACGGCCGCATCCTGATGCTCACCGCCTCGGACGGCGTCCAGGACAAGGTCGAGGGCCTCACCCTGGGGGCCGACGACTACCTGGCCAAACCCTTCGCCTTCGCCGAGCTCATCGCCCGCGTGCACGCCCTGGGCCGCCGCTCGGCACCGCCGCTGCCGCCCGTCCTGGAACGGGGCGGCATCACCCTGGACCCGGCCAACCACCAGGTGCACCGCGAGGGCCGCGAGGTCTCGCTCACACCCAAGGAGTTCGCCGTCCTGCAGGTGCTCATGCGCGCCCAGGGCACCGTGGTCAGCGCCGAAGGCCTCCTGGAGAAGGCCTGGGACGAGAACGCCGACCCCTTCACCAACGTCGTCCGGGTCACCGTCATGACCCTGCGCAAGAAACTCGGTGACCCCCCGGTCATCCAGACCGTCCCGGGGGCGGGGTACCGCTTGTGAGACCGGGGGAGCGTCCAGAGCCAGGGCAGGTCGAACCCACGCGCCCCGGGGACACGGGGACCTGGCGCAGCCTGAACTCCGTCGCTCCGAGCGGATCCGGCGGGGAACGCTCCACCGCCCACGCCACGGTCCACCGCTTCACGGACAACCTGAGCCTGCGCGCCCGCCTCACCCTCATCTACGGGATGCTGTTCTTCGCGGCAGGCTCCCTGCTGGTCCTGGTCAACTACCTTGTCGTCGCGGTCCTGCTCAACGCCCTCCTGTCCGAGGAGAGCCCCGCCGAGCTGATCGAGAACAGTCACTACATCGAGCAGGTCCTCACCCACGTCACCCGGTTCTCGCTGCTCGCGCTGTTCCTGGTGGGGCTGCTCGCCGTGGCCCTGGGGTACGCGGTGGCGGGCCGGGCGCTCTCACCGCTGCAGAAGATCACCCGCATCGCCCGCAGACTCTCCGAACGCTCCCTGCACGAACGCATCGCGCTCTCCGGGCCCGACGACGAGATCCGTGAGCTCGCCGACACCTTCGACGGCATGCTCGAACGCCTCGACCGGGCCTTCGACGGGCAGCGGCGCTTCGTCGCCAACGCCTCCCACGAGCTGCGTACGCCCCTGGCGATCAACCGCACCCTCCTGGAGGTGGCCCTGAGCGCGCCGGACGTCTCACCGGACCTCAGGACCGTCGGGCAGACCCTTCTGGAGACCAACGCCCGCCACGAACGCCTCATCGACGGCCTGCTGTTCCTGGCCAAGAGCGATCGCGAACTCGAGGTCAAGGCCAGGGTCGATCTCAGCGAGGTCGTCACGACGGTGCTCAGCCAGCTCAGCGGCGCCATCGACGAGTCCGGGCTGTCGCTGCGCCAGGACCTGCGGCCCGCCCCGGTGACCGGCGACCCGGTGCTGTTGGAGCGCCTCGTGGCCAACCTGGTCGAGAACGCCCTCAAGTACAACGTCGACGAGGGTGAGATCACCGTGCGCAGCGGTATGTACGAGGGCATGCCCGCGGTCCAGGTGGAGAATTCGGGCAAGGTCATCCCGGCCTACGAGATCGAGGGACTCTTCGAACCGTTCCGCCGCGGCTCCGGCGACCGCGTGGGCTCGGGCCGCAGCGCCGGTCTGGGCCTGTCCATCGTGCGTTCGGTGGTCCGCGCGCACGAAGGGGTGGTGACCGCCTGGCCCCGCGCGGGCGGCGGTCTGGTCGTCACGGTCTGCCTGCCGGTGTCCCAGGGAAACGGCACCGAACCCGCCGAGCGGCGCTAGGGTCTCTCCGACGGACGGGCCCCGGGACACGACTACGCCGGGGGCCAAGCTGCGTACCGCCCGGCTTCGTGGTATCTATACGTGTCCGAAGACACGCCCACCCCTGTCACGAGCGTCAAGCCGGGGTGGGTATGCTTCCCCGGGCGTGGACACGGAGGGAATCCCTCCTGACGTGCGCATGTCTTGGTTTTCGCCCGTACTCGGGGGAGTGCTCCACGCTTGTCCGGCATGTGGCGCAAACGTGTTTTCAGGTCTACGAGGCGCCTGACGTTGGGTAGTACAGCAGGGAACCACCCGTGAGGGGCCACTGAACCTTGGCCGCCTCCGGTCACGATCTCGCGAAAGTGCTGCTGACCAGTGAACTGTGACCCGGGAGGGGCACAGATCACCGACATCAGGAAAACTCGTCGGCCGATCCGGGCACAACGAAGGTCTCTCAAGCGTTACACCCGCGCGACGAGGCACTAAACGAGGGGGATGGAGTTAGCAGAGATGGCGACCGACTACGACAGCCCGCGCAAGACTGACGAGGACATCAACGAGGACAGCCTCCAGGAGCTGCAGGCGCGGCGCGTGGACAAGGGCACCGGTACCATCGACGTCGACCCCGACGAGGTGGCCGAGGGCATGGAACTGCCCGGTGCCGACCTGTCCGGCGAGGAACTCGCCGTGCGCGTGCTTCCCCGCCAGGCCGACGAGTTCACCTGCTCGCGCTGCTTCCTGGTGCACCACCGCAGTCAGCTCGCTGAGCAGCGCGCCGGTCAGCTGGTCTGCAAGGAATGCGCCTGACGCTGACGGCGACGGGTCCGCGCACGGCACCCAGGGGTCCCCGAGGACACCGTGGGGTACGGGGGCAGGACCTGTTCGACCGTCGGTGAAGACCGGTGGGCACCCGAGCACGACCGGTGGGCGCCCGAGCCGCGATCCGATGCGTCCCCTCCGGGGGCGCATCGCGCGTCTTTCGGGGTGGAGCGAGGCGACGGCGCGCGAAGCACGACGGTGGACGGCCGACCGCACATGGGAACCCCGAAGAGGGGAAAGAAACCAGTGCGGTGGGCCGCCCACCGTCGTCGTGATTACCGGGTCGAAAGACCCCGGACGAGGGCGGGCCTCAGGCCTCCAGGTCGCGCCCGCCGGAACCGCCCAGCTGCTTGCGGGCGGCGCGCACGGCCAGCACCCTGGCCACCTCGACGCCCACACCCGCGACCACGGCCCAGCTCAGGGCACGGCCCAGGCTGACGTCCGGGGACTCCAGGTCCGTCGGCGGTTCCTCGCCGGTCGCACGTGTCCAGGCGAAGGTCAGAGCCTTGCGCGTGACGAACTCGGCCGCGAAGCCCGCGACCAGTCCGATGACGACCGGTGCGACCTCACCGTCCTTCTTAGCCATGTGAATCGTTCACCGTTCCCTTGTGCGTACGATGATGCGCGCGAAGACGCGGCGTCTACGTGAGGAATCCTTTCACGCCGGCCCGCACCCCCGCATCGGTGGCCGCCGCCCGGATTCACCCGGGCGCGGTCCGGATCCGTGTGGCCTCGGTCCGGATCACCCCGGGTTCCCCTCCCGTGGCGGAAAAGCGGGAGCGACCAGGGTTGTCAGAGGGCTAACATTGCCGTCATGACCAACCGCTCTCATTCCTTCCGCATGCCCGACAAGCCTTCGCTGGACGGTATCGAGGCGAAGTGGGTCGACGTATGGGATGAGTCCGGCGTCTACCACTTCGACCGCACCCGCAGCCGCGAGGACGTCTACTCGATCGACACCCCGCCGCCCACGGTCTCGGGTTCGCTGCACATCGGACACGTGTTCTCCTACACGCACACCGACACCGTCGCGCGCTTCCAGCGGATGAACGGCAAAGCCGTCTTCTACCCCATGGGCTGGGACGACAACGGCCTGCCCACCGAGCGCCGGGTCCAGAACTACTACGGCGTCCGCTGCGACCCCTCGGTCCCCTACGACCCGGACTTCCAGCCGCCGGAGAAGCCCAACCCCAAGCGGCAGATCCCGATCTCGCGCCGCAACTTCATCGAGCTGTGCGACATCCTCACGGTCGAGGACGAGAAGGTCTTCGAGTCCATCTGGCGCCGTCTGGGGCTGAGCGTCGACTGGCGGCACACCTACGCCACCATCGACGACAACTCCCGTGCCGCCGCCCAGCGCGCCTTCCTGCGCAACCTGGCCCGCGGCGAGGCGTACATGTCGGAGGCACCCACCCTGTGGGACGTCACCTTCCGTACCGCCGTCGCCCAGGCCGAGCTGGAGGACCGCGAGCGTCCCAGCGCCTACCACAAGGTCGCCTTCCACAAGCCCGACGGCACCCCGGTCCACATCGAGACCACCCGACCCGAGCTGCTGGCCGCCTGCGTCGCGCTGGTCGCCCACCCCGACGACGAGCGCTACCAGGACCTTTTCGGCACCACCGTGTCCACGCCGGTCTTCGGTGTCGAGGTCCCCGTCAGGGCGCACCGCCTCGCCGACCCCGAGAAGGGGTCCGGTATCGCGATGATCTGCACCTTCGGTGACACCACCGACGTCACCTGGTGGCGCGAGCTCCAGCTGGAGACCCGCCCCATCATCGGCTGGGACGGCCGCGTCATCGCCGACCCGCCCAAGGGCATCGACTCCGACGCCGCCCGCGAGGCCTACGCCCAGCTGGCCGGGGCCACCGTCCACACCGCGCGCGAGCGCACCGTCGAGCTCCTCAGGGCCAGCGGCGACCTGGTCGGCGAGCCCAAGCCCATCACCCACCCGGTGAAGTTCTACGAGAAGGGCGACAAGCCCCTCGAGATCGTCACCACCCGCCAGTGGTACATCCGCAACGGCGGCCGGGACGAGAACATCCGCGCCCAGCTCATCGAGCGCGGCCGTGAGCTCACCTGGTACCCCGAGCACATGCGCCAGCGTTACGAGAACTGGGTCGAGGGCCTCAACGGCGACTGGCTGATCAGCCGCCAGCGGTTCTTCGGCGTCCCGTTCCCGGTCTGGTATCCGCTGGACGCCGACGGCAACCCGAACTACGACCAGCCGCTGCTGCCCACCGAGGACCAGCTGCCCATCGACCCCAGCTCGCAGGCGCCCGCCGGGTACACCGAGGACCAGCGCGGCCAGGCCGGCGGGTTCATGGGCGACCCCGACGTCATGGACACCTGGGCGACCTCCTCGCTGTCCCCGCAGATCGCCTCGGGATGGGAACGCGACCAGGACCTGTTCGAGCGGGTCTTCCCGATGGACTTCCGCCCGCAGGGCCAGGACATCATCCGTACCTGGCTGTTCTCCACCGTGGTCCGCGCCCACTTCGAGAACGACAGCCTGCCCTGGAGCACCACCGGCATCTCCGGCTGGATCCTGGACCCGGACCGCAAGAAGATGTCCAAGTCCAAGGGCAACGTGGTCACCCCCGTCGCGCTGCTGGAGAAGTACAGCTCCGACGCGGTCCGGTACTGGGCGGCCAGCGGCCGTCTGGGCACCGACACCGCCATGGACGAGGGCCAGATGAAGGTCGGCCGACGGCTGTCCATCAAGATCCTCAACGCCAGCAAGTTCGTCATGTCGGTCGCCGGTGAGAACGCCACGACCGACCCCGCGCAGGTCACCGAGCCCTTGGACCGGGCGATGCTGGCCGCGCTGGCGGACGTGGTCGAGGAGGCCACCGCGGCCTTCACCGCCTACGACCACACCCGGGCCCTGGAGCGCACCGAGCGCTTCTTCTGGGACTTCTGCGACGACTACCTGGAGCTCGTCAAGACCCGGGCCTACGACACCGAGTCCGCCGAGGGCGCCTCCGCGCGCGCCGCGCTGCTCATCGCCCTGGGCGCCCTGCACAAGCTGTTCGCACCCTTCGTCCCCTTCGTCACCGACGAGGTCTGGAGCTGGTGGCAGGACGGTTCGGTGCACGCCCAGAGCTGGCCCGAGGCCGCCGAGTACCGCGCCGCGGCCGCCGGCGGTGACCCGGCCGTCCTGGCCGCCACCGCCGAGGTCCTGCGCTCGGTCCGCAAGGCCAAGTCCGAGGCCAAGCTGTCCATGCGCGCCGAGGTCGACAACGTCCGGGTCTGCGGCAAGCAGGCCGAGGCCGCCCGCGCCGCCGCAGCCGACATCGCGGCCGCCGGTCGCGCCGCCGGCATCGACTTCGAGACCACCGACGACGGTGAGCTCAGCGTCGAGGTGACACTCGCGGAGCCCACCGGGGCACCGGAGTAACCAGCAGTGACTCACCAGTAGTAACGGAGCGACAGCGCTGGTGGCAGCGCTGACGGGGCGGGCCCGAGCACATTCGGGCCCGCCCCGCCGTCGTCCGCGACCACACCGGCCCGCGCGGCACCGAGGCAGCACCCGGGGGGCGATAGGCTCGGCGAATGTGAGTACCTCATCCCTGGAAGGCGGCCGGCTGCCGATCACGGTCCGTCGCCTGGACCCCGGCCTGCCCGTGCCCGAGTACGCCCACCCGGGTGACGCGGGCGCGGACCTGTACGCCGCCGCCGACGTCCATCTCGAACCCGGAGAACGCGCCACCGTCCCCACCGGTCTGGCCATCGCCCTACCCGAGGGCTACGCGGCCTTCGTGCACCCCAGGTCCGGGCTTGCCGCCCGGCACGGGGTCACGGTCGTCAACGCCCCGGGCACCGTCGACGCCGGATACCGGGGCGAGATCAGGGTGACCCTGCTCAACACCGACACCAACACCCCGGTCAAACTCGCCCGGGGCGACCGGATCGCGCAGATGGTGATCCAGCGCGTGGAGCGGGCGGAGTTCGTCGAGGCGGACGAACTCCCCGATTCGGTGCGTGGTGCGGGTGGTTTCGGTTCGACCGGGGGCCACACCGCACAGCGGTGAACGTCCCCCGACTCCCCGGTGTGATCCCGGGACCTACGGAAGAAGCGGAGAGGTGAAGGCGTGTTTGGACGCCGCCGCAAGAAGCGGGACAAAGAGACCGGGAGAGCCGCGGAGACGGAGGCCCAGCCCAAGCGGCAGGGTGCCGCCGGCGCGGTCTCGTTCGACAACGAGATCGAGCCGGAGCGTGCTTCGGAACAGCCCGTCAAGGACGAGGACCAGTACCGTCGGACCGGTCCGTGGGACTCCTCCGAGGACGCCCCCGAGGCCAGCCGGATGGACCTGGGCAGCATGCTCCTGCCGATGGAGCAGGGCACCGAGATCCAGGTGAACGTCGCCCAGGACAAGCAGAACAAGCAGAAGATCATCGGGGTCACCCTGGTGCGCGGCAAGACCGCGCTGCAGGTGCAGCCCTTCGCCGCGCCCAAGTCCTCCGGGCTGTGGGACGAGATGCGCGAGGAACTGCGCGAGCAGGTCACCAAGCAGGGCGGAAAGGCCGAGGACCACGACGGCACCTTCGGTCCCGAGCTCCAGGCGCTCATCCCCATCAAGGGGAAGAAGACCGAGGACGGCAGGCAGCTGGGGCAGCGGGTGCGCTTCATCGGCGTGGACGGTCCGCGCTGGGTGCTGCGCGGCGTGATCCGCGGCGAGGGCGCGACCAAGCCCGAGATGATGTCCGAGATCGAGCAGATCTTCGCCAACATCGTGGTGGTGCGCGGCGACCAGCCGGTACCGCCCAGTGAACTGCTGCAGATCACGGTGCCCAAGAAGATCCAGGAGCAGATGGCCGCCGCCGCCCAGCAGCGCGCCGCTCAGCAGGCCGCTCAGCGCGGCAACGCGGGCAGCTCGCCCAACGGCTCGGCGGGTGGACCCGCGTCCAGCGGTTCCTGAGGGATCCCGCTGGACCCGGTGAGGCCGGGGGCTTTCGGGAAGAACAGGGGCTCTCTGGAGAAACGGCCTGTGGACAACCGTGTCCGGGGGCGCGCCGTTCCGTACTGTGTGTTTCATGGCACAGACGACGCAGAACAGCGCTCCCCGGCCGCTCCCCGAGGACTGGGACCGGCTCCTGGCGGTGGTGGCCCACCCTGACGACCTGGAGTTCGGCGCCTCCTCGGCGATCCACCGATGGACCGCGCAGGGCAAGGACGTGGTCGAGCTCCTGGTGACCAAGGGCGAGGCGGGGATCGACTCGATGGACCCGGGGGCGTGCGCGCCCCTGCGGATGGCGGAGCAGCGCGCCTCCGCGGAGGCCGTGGGCGCGGCCACGGTCGAGTTCCTCGACTTCCCCGACGGCACCCTGGAGTACGGCCTGCCGCTGCGCAGGTCCCTGGCCGAGGCGATCCGCCGGCACAGACCGGACGTGGTCGTCTCCATCAACTTCCGTGAGCACTTCGGCGGGGGCAGCTTCTTCAACCACGCCGACCACCGGGTCCTGGGCCCGGCCCTGCTGGACGCGGTCCGCGACGCCGCCAACCGGTGGGTGTTCACCGAGCAGCTGATCGAGGGCCGGGAGCCCTGGGACGGTGTGCGTTTCGTGGCCTTCGGCGCCGCACCGGACCCCACCCACTTCGTGGAGCTGAGCGAAGAGAACCTCGCCGCCGGCATCGCGTCCCTGGACGCGCACGAGGTGTACCTGGCCAATCTGGACGGCTTCGACCAGAAGACCTTCCTGCGGGAAGGAGCCGTGAGCTCGGGTGAGTGGGCGGGCGTACCGCTGGCCACCTCCTTCGAGGTCTTCGACACCTGATCCCCGGTGGCCGGGTCCCGACACCCGGCCGTACCGGGGCGGCAGTACCTGAGCGCGCCGTGTTCGCGGTGCGCTGTCCCTCCACGGCTCCGGGAGCTTCCGGAGCCCGAGCCCCGAAAGGGCGGACATGACCGGAAGCGGTGGCGGGGGCGCCCCCGACACGGAGAACAGCGGCGGGGGAGCGCGCCGGGGCCGGAGCAGGGGAGTGCGGGTCCTGCTGTGGACGCTGGCCGTGCTCATGGCACTGGTACTGGTCGCCGGGGCGGCCTTCCTGGTCTGGGCGCTCACCCCGCACCGGGCCGAACCCGGCCCCCTGGCCGCGGCCGGGGAAAACCCGTCCGTCCTCGTGGAGCGCCGGGACGGCGCCGTGGTGCTCGCCCCGGCCGAGGACCCCTCGGGGACCGGGGTGGTCTTCTACTCGGGGGCGCGGGTGGAGGCCGACGCCTACGTGGCCGTCTGGGCCCCGGTGGTGGCCCGGACCGGGGTCACGGTGGTCCTGCCCGACCTGCGCCTCAACCTCGCCCTGCTCGACTCCGCCCGAGCCGAGAGCGCGGTCGATACAGCACCGGAGATCTCCGAGTGGTATCTGGGCGGGCACTCCATGGGCGGGGCCTTCGCCGCCCAGCACGTGGGCACCGGGGAGGGCGCCGTCGAATGGGCGGGGCTGGTCCTGTGGGCCTCCTACGCCATCGAGAGCGCCGACCTAGCCGACCGCGACGACCTCAGAGTGCTGTCGGTGGCGGGGGGCCGCGACGGCGTTCTCATCCCCGACGAGGTCGAAGAACGAAGACCCAACCTGCCCGAGGACGCCGTCATCGAGGTGATCGAGGGCATGAACCACGCCCAGTTCGGCGCCTACGGTGACCAGGCGGGCGACGAGGAACCGGACATTACCGACGACCAGGCCCACCAGGCCCTGACCGAGATCACCATCACCTTCCTGGAGACTTCCTGACTGTCCGGCGCCCTGCCCGGGCGGGGGTGAAACAGACCTGGGCCGCGAGGTGATCGCCCGCTCACCGTCTCGTTCAGGGGGCGGGGACGCCTCAGCGGTCGGTTTCGGCGGGGCCCGGGTCGACGGGGTCGGTGATCCGGCCGGTGAACAGGATCGCGCCCCGGCGGCGCAGCACGAACCGGAAGGGCTGATCCACCAGGAACTCCTTGGGCTTGGGCGGGATCACGGCCGACATCACCATGACGGCGGCGGTGGCGGCGGCACCCTCCGCGCCCTTCTCGTCCACGCGCAGCACGGCCTGGTGCACGATGGCGTCGACCTTGAGCGGCTCGGTGCTGATCCCGCCGAAGTCGGCGGCGTCGGTGGCCAGGGTGCGCACGCGCGCGGGGGTGGCGGCCAGGGGTTCGAGCAGCGCGGTCTCGGTCTCCACGGCGAAGCGCGGCAGGGCCAGGCTCACCTCCTCCTGCCTGCGTGCCTTGTAGAGGCCTCGCAGCGCTTCGGGGGTGAGGGGCGGGGCGTCGGCCCGCTCGGCGCCGGAGGAGTCGGGGATGATCACGTCCATGGCCAGCCCGTGCTCGCCCTCCAGGGTGACCATGCGCAGCCCTGCGTGCTCGGCGTGGGTCATCCGCCCGGTGCGCCGCATGGTCGGGACGCGGTGGGTGCCGCCCGGAGCGTGGAAGGCGCGCTCGCGCGTCTGGGCCGCCTCGAAGGGCTCGGCCCACACCATCTTCACCCACAGGGCGTTGACCAGGAGCAGGCGAACGTCGGGGTGCACGGTGCCCGGCGAGAGCAGCTCGGGGATCAGCCCCTGGGTGACCTGCGAGACCCGGTCGTTGACCTTCGTGCGCACCCCTCGGCGTCATGACGGAAGTCCACCCGGTCCACCTCGGCGTCGGCCTGGCCGCCGACCCGCTCCTCGAACTCGGTGCTCAGCGGAAGGTCGGCGGGCACGTACAGGCCGTTCAGGGTGGCCAGATCCAGCCCTTCGGCGGCCTCGACCGCGGCGTTCAGGGCGTCCAGGTGCCCCGCGGGGCCGGAACCGGCCGGTGCGACCAGGGCCGCCAGTTCACGCAGGGTGTCGCCGCCCGCGCCGGTGGCCAGCAGACCGAGCACGGCCCCGACCGAGTAGGGCGACCACACGTGCGAGGCCCCCTCCTCGACCAGCTCCGGGTCCAGGGTTAGGGCGAAGCGAAGGTGCTCCTCGTGCGGCTCTTCCGTCCTGCTGGTCTTCACACGGGCTCCTCACGAAAGCGGGCGGGCCGCCAGCGTACGGAAGAGCGTCGACACAAAGCCAGTGTCCGCGGTGAGACTTGGGTGAGAAGCCGCACGCCGCATTGGCTGACGAAGCGGGGCAAGGCGGTACGGGGGCTGTCTCCGGCCTTCGGGAACGCCACTCGTCGGCTGTGACAGGTCGCATAGGGTGGTGCATCATGGCTGGCGGCCGCAGACGGCCGCACGGCGAGACGGGATCAGGAGCGGGATGACTGAGCAGCAGCGGGCCTCCGAAGAGGCGGCCCAGGCCGACGAGGGCCGGGCGGGCAGCGGCCCCGTCGTCACCGAGGGAACGGTCGAGGCGCTGGTCCGGACCAAGCTCGCCGAGGCCCTGGGCGGCAAGCGCGGCATGGTCGAGACGGCCATCCCCACCCTGACCTTCACGATCTCCTACATCGCCAGTTCCGAGCTGCGGCTGTCGATCATGCTCGGGGTGGGCGCGGCCCTGCTCCTGGGCGTGCTCCGGCTGGTGCAGCGCTCCTCGGTGCAGTACGTGATCACCAGCCTCTTCGGGATCGGCCTGGCCGCGGTCTTCGCGATGCGCAGCGGCAACGCCGAAGACGCCTTCCTGCCCGGCATCATCTACAACGCGGTCTACGCGGTGGTGCTGAGTATCTCGGTGCTGGTGCGCTGGCCCGCGATCGGCCTGATGATCGGCCCGTTCATCGGTAACAAGGAGGACTTCACCTCCTGGCGGAGCAATCCGGCCGTGGTCAAGCTGGCCTCGCGGCTGACCTGGCTGCTGGTGCTGCCGTGCGTCATCCGGGTCGTGGTGCAGTACCCGCTCTGGCTGGCCGCGTCCAACGAGTGGGCCAACACCTTCGCCCTGCTGGGCCTGTCCAAGGTCGCCATGGGCTGGCCGCTCCAGGTGGCGGCCTTCGCGGGCATGGTGTGGATCCTGGCCCGCGGCCGCACCCCCCTGGAGAACGGGGTCACCGAGGCCGGTGCGACCAAGGACGGTACGGCCGCGGACACCGGTCAGGTCGGGTCCGACCAGCGGGATCGGTAAGACCGGTAGTTCAGGCCTCGGCCCCGGGGGACGCGGTTTCCCCAGCGGTCGCGGAACCCTCGGGGCCCTCAGCACCGTCGGGAACGGTGCCGTCCGCCGGGCCCAGCAGCTCCTCCAGGGGGCCCAGGGCCTCCGGTTCGGCCAGGAAGACCACCGTGTTGCCCACGGACAGCGTCCGCTCGGGGTCGGGCGGGCGCACCCCGCCCGGGCCGACCACCGCGACCAGGGCCACGCCCTCGGGCAGTGCGCCGGTCAGTTCGCTCTCGATACCGCCCACGAACGGGCTCGCGGCGTGCAGCACCGACTCGGCGATCTCCGCGCCGGGCAGCGGGGGCAGGGTGCCCTCCTCGACGTAGTCCTCCTCCTCGGCGACCCCGTCCACCAGGTCGGCGATCAGCCGGGGCGGGGAGACCGCCAGGTCCACCCCCCAGGAGTCGTTGAACAGCCACTCGTTGTCCGGATCGTTGATCCGGGCGATCACCTGCTCCACCCCGAACTCGGTCTTGGCCAGTAGGGACACGACGAGGTTCACCTTGTCGTCACTGCTGGCCGCGATGACCACGTCGAAGTCGCCCAGCCGGGCGTCCTCCAGGGTGGCCAGTTCACAGGCGTCGGCGAGCAGCCACTCCACCTGGGGGAGGTCGTCGACACCGATGGCCCGGGTGTCCCGGTCGATCAGCAGGACGTCGTGGCCGCTGCCCGCCAGTTCCGTGGCGATGGAGCGGCCCACGCTCCCGGCTCCCGCGATGGCGATCCGCATCTCACCCACGCCCCGTCTCGTCCTCGTGACCCCGGCCCAGTCGTTTGGCCAGATCGCCCATCTCCCGGCTGTGCGCCACCACGTGCAGCACGTCGCCCGCCACGAGGGTCTCCTCGGAGCGGGCCAGGATGATACTGCCCTCCCGCACCAGGTAGACCACGCGCAGCGGGGAATCGGCCTCCAGCTCGGCGACGGTTCGACCCGCCCAGCGCTCCGGCAGGCTGAGCTCGTTCATGGTCAGGCTGCCCGAGGCGTCCTGCCACTCCGGCGCGGCGGTGAGCTGGTCGTCGCCGGGCACCACCCGGCGCAGGATGGCGTCGGCGGTCCAGCGCACGGTCGCCACGGTGGGGATGCCCAGGCGCTGGTAGACCTCGGCCCGGCGGGGGTCGTAGATGCGCGCCACCACGTTCTGCACCCCGAACGCCTCGCGGGCCACCCGGGCGGCGATGATGTTGGAGTTGTCGCCGTTGCTGACCGCGGCGAAGGCCGCCGCGCGGTCGATGCCGGCGCTGAGCAGGACCTCGCGGTCGTGACCCACCCCGCGGACGGCATGTTTGGCCACGGTGGTGTGGAGCCGACGGAACGCCTCGGGGTCCTGGTCGATCACCGCCACCGTGTGCCCCAGGTCCACCAGCGTGTGCGCCAGTGTGGAACCCACACGGCCGCACCCCATGATCACGATGTGCACCTCGTCCGAACTCCCGTCGAGCTAGCTCTCCACCCCGCGGGCACGGAGTCGCTCACGTGCCCCGACAGCTCCACCTTGACACACGACACCCCCAACCGTGTGACCGCCCCGGCCGCACAGTGCTCGGACCAGCACGTGTGGTGCCCGAAGGCCGGTAGATTGGGGTCGGTTGGTGGCTGTGCGCGCAGGGTCACCCGGAATTCCGACCCGACCAGCGAAGGACACCGCCATGACACGTGTGGGCAACGAGATCGAACTGACTGTGGACGACGTCGCCCACGGGGGATGGTGTGTGGGCCGCCTGGACGACCAGGTCGTCTTCGTCCGCCACGCCCTGCCGGGGGAGCGGGTCCGGGTCCGTATCACCGAGCAGACCACCCGATTCCTGCGCGGCGAGGCCGTCGAGGTGCTTACCGCATCCCCGGACCGGGTCGAGGCGCCGTGTGTGTTCTCCGGCCCCGGTATGTGCGGCGGCTGCGACTGGCAGCACGCCAGCCTGGACTCCCAGCGCCGGATGAAGGCGAAGGTCGTCACCGACCAGCTGAGCCGTATCGCCGGGATCGACCGCGAGGTGGTCGTCGAGGAGCTGCCCGGTACCCCCGACGGCCTGGGCTGGCGCACCCGGGTGCGCTTCTCCGTGGACGAGGACGGAAACGCCGGTCTGCGCCGCCACCGTTCCCATGACATCGAGCCGGTCGACAAGTGCCTGATCGCCCACCCCGGTGTGACCGAACTCGGCGTCACCGAGGTCAAGTGGGAGAACGTCAGGGACGTGGAGGCCGTGGCCTCCACGACCCGCGCCGATCGCGCGATCGTGGTCACCCCCACCACCGCGAAGCTGGGCGAGCTGCCCGATCTCAAGGCCTCCAGCGCCGTGCTGCGCCGTTTCAAGGGCGGCCGGGTGCAGTCGGTGCGCGGCCGCAAGGGCGTGCGCGAGGACGTGGCCGGTCGCGAGTACCGGGTCGGCGCCGGCGGGTTCTGGCAGGTTCACCCGGCCGCGGGTGAGACCCTGAGCGCCGCCGTCATCGAGGGCCTGGAGCCCAAGCCGGGCGAGACCGCCCTGGACCTGTACTGCGGTGCGGGCCTGTTCACCGGCGCGCTCGCCGAGGCCGTGGGCGCCGAGGGCCGCGTGATGGGCGTGGAGAACGGGGAGCACGCCGTTCGCGACGCCCAGTACAACCTGAAGGACCTGCCGCAGGTGCGTGTCGAGCGCGCCGACGTGGCCAAGCAGATGCGCGAGTGGGCCGACGTGCGCGCCGACGTCGTGACGCTCGACCCGCCGCGCGCCGGTGCCGGTGTCGAGGTCGTCCGCAAGGTGGCGGGCATGAAGCCGCGCCGGATCGCCTACGTCTCCTGTGACCCAGCGACCCTGGCCCGCGACCTCGCCGAGTTCGGCCGTTCCGGTTACCGCCTGGTGGGTCTGCGCGCCTTCGACGCCTTCCCGATGACCCACCACGTCGAGATGGTCGCGGTCCTGGAGCCGGTCAAGCTGGCCCGCCGCCACCGCGAGGCCGCCGAGGCCGAGCTGGCCGAGCAGGACGCCTAGAACCGGACAGAAGGCCCGGGACCGTCAGCGGTCCCGGGCCTTCGGCGTTCCCGAGGGTCAGCCGGTGCGTCGCCCTGCGGGTCGGAGCACCGCCCCGAGGCGGAGCCCGTGACGTCGTTGGCGGCCGGGTTGTCGTCGGAGCAGGCCGGGGAGCCCCGGACCAAGCCCCGTACAGTGGGGCCCGAACCGAGGAGAGGGGACTTCCCATGGCACAGAACGGCACGGTTCCGGGGCCGGACCACCCCATCGACATCGAACCCGCCCGGGGCCGGGTGGTGGTCCGGGTCGGCGCGCGGGTCGTCGCGCGGAGCTCGGCGGCGCTGACGCTGCGCGAGGCCTCCTACCCGGAGGTCCAGTACGTTCCGCTGGCCGACGTGGACCCCGCGGTGCTGCGGCCCAGCCCGACCACCACCCACTGCCCCTACAAGGGGAACGCCACGTACTACACCCTGGAAGTGGGCGACGGGGTCCAGCTCCCCGACGCCCTGTGGACGTACGAGGAGCCCTACCCGTGGGTCGCGGAGATCACCGACCACGCGGCCTTCTACCCGGACCGTGCCGAGATCGTCCTCGAACCCTGAGCCCACCGGGTCAGCGGCGGGTGCGCTGGAATCGCCTCGGCAGCGGCGCCCTGAGGACGGCCAGGCCCAGGGCCAGGATGACCAGGCCGGACCAGGAGACCAGCGGGAGGCGCTCACCCACCAGAGCCACGCCCAGGACCGCCGCGACGGCGGGCTCGGCGAGGCTGAGGGTGGTCGCGGTGGCTGCCGGGGTGTGCCGCAGGCCGTGACCGAACAGCCAGTAGGCGAGGAACACCGTGAACAGGGCCAGGTGCAGCGCCACCAGGGCGCCGTTGACGGTGGCCAGCCAGGCGGTTCCGGTGGCCAGCACCACGGGGAGCACCAGGACGCCGCCGCCCGCGAACATCGTGCCCATGACCGCGCCCGAGGTGTGTCCGCGCCGGATCAGCTTCTCGGCGATGATCGCGTACAGCGAGTAGGAGAACCCCGCGACCAGGGCCAGGAGCACGCCCACGGAGTTCACCGGGGTCGGCGTTCCGGTGACTTCGGGGCCCAGGACCAGTACCGCGCAGCCGAGCACGGCGGCGACGGTCGCCGCCGCCCAGCGCGCGGTGGGCCGGGAGCGGTCCACACACCAGGCCAGCAGCCCGGAGAAGACCGGTGCGCTGCCCAAAGTGATCACGGTGCCGACCGCCACCCCGGCGTTGGCCACCGCCGGGTAGAAGAACAGCGGATACCCGGCGACCGCGACCGCGCCCAGCAGGAGCGTCCACCGGGTTCGTGTGTCGGAGCGGGTGAGCAGGGCGGTGGAGCCCCGGCCCGCCAGGAACAGCAGGATCCCGCCGAGGACGAGCCCGGCCGAACCGATCGCGGCCGGGTGCGCGCCAGCCGGGGCGAAGGAGCTGGCGGTGCCGGTGGTGCCCCACAGGACGGCGGCGCCGAGGATCGGCAACGGGCCGCCGGCCAGTCGGGACAGGGCGGGGGTCGGCCACCGCACGGCTGTGGGAGAGGTGTGTGCTGGCACGTTCGTACTTTCCGTCTTGACGCCTGGGAGCCGGTCCGTTGACGGGCGCACGACGGACACGGCCGCTCACCGTGGCGGTGGGGCCGTGGAGTCCGGGAAGGTCAGCGGGTGCGCCCGGTCAGGCGCACAGCGGCGGAAGGACCTTGTGCCAGTAGTAGTTCACGCCCCCACGGTAGCGCCACACACGAGAGCACGGCGCCTCAGGAACACAGGTGGTCGGGTGAGTCCCACCACTCGTCGATCTCCTGCTTGGTCCAGTAGCTCGTCTCCCAGTCCGGTTCGGGGAAACCGGGTGTCCCGGGTGCGGGCAGACCGAACAGGTCCGCCAGTTCCCCCGCGCTGGTCCGGGGTGCGGTCACGGTCTCCCAGTGCTCGTCCAACACCGACTCGACCCGGTCCCCGGGCAGGTCGATGAGCGCGTGGGCCAGGGCCAGGTCCTCCGCTGCCGGGTCAAAGCGCAGCAGTATGCTGTCGGCCGCGAAGATCCTCTCCTCACGGGGCTGCTGCTCGTCGGCGGAGACCAGCCAGGCCGCCACCAGGAGTCGGGACTGCCCGCTCGCCCCGCACGGGAACTCGTCCGACTGAATCATCGGAAGACCGACCACCAACGTGGCGGCGTCGGAGGCCAGTTCGACGACCGAGTAAGCGTACTCCGCATCCCAGTGCTCACTCACGGTGATCGACCGCTCGGGCGGGTCCAGGTACAGGTCGGTGCGGACGGCGTTGCCCGTCTGCCATACCGAGGCCACCCGGTGCCGCTCCCGTTCGGGCACCCTCGCCAGGGTGGGGACAGAGCCGCGTGCCAGTAGTCCACCCACGACTCGTAGCCGGGCAGGGGGCAGTAGGCCACCCCGTCCCGCACGCGGCAGGAGGCGGTCTTCGTCCCGTGCAGCTGCTCGACCGAGAAGTCGTGGTCGTACGTGTAGGTCTTGTTCCCGTACACCACGGTCCCCGCGATCACCACCAGCAGCAGCAGGCTCGCGCCCAGCGGTATCGGCCGTGGCCTCCGGCCGGAGCCCCGCCTGACCAGGGTCAGGCTCACGAGGGCGACGATCAGCAGGACGGCGTACACCAAGTACAGCAGGCCCAGGACGGTCACCCCGGGGTTGGTGATCTGGAAGGGGACGATCGCCGAGGTGACCAGCCAGCTCATCTGGGAGACGATCACGTCCGCCCTGCTGCCCATGGCCGTGAACGAGTACAGCAGGTAGGCCGGGACGAGCATGCTGAACAGGACCAGGGGTGCGAAGGAACGGACCCAGGCGGTGGCGGCCACCGCAGCCAGGGGGCCGAACCAGCTGGACAGGAACACGCCGGTGAGGGTGTAAGGGCTCATCACGCCGGCGACGGGTATCGGTGCCCGCATCAGGTACAGGGCGATCAACGACCCCGTGCACACCGACGTGAGGGCCACGGCCGCCAGCGCCAACGACAACAGGCGGGTGTGCGCTGACAGGGGCAGCGCCAGGGCCGCGGAGTGGCGCACCTCGCGCATCGCGGGGAAAGTCGCGACCACGAACATGATCGCCGCCACGCCCATGGCGTTCGCCGAGGACTGGTGGTACAGGTCGAGCGCCGTCGGCGTATTCGGTATGTAGGACGTCGCTCCCAGGAACAGAAGCGTCAGGGGCACACCGACGAAGAAGACCGGGCTCGACAGCATGTGCCACAGGTTGAACCGGGTCAGCCCCCAGAAGGTCGAGAGGCGGGTCACCGAGTGCTGCCCCGCGCACCGGTGAACAGCAGGTACGCGTCCTCCAGTGACGGTTCCACCGGGACGCGCGCCGTCGAGTCCGGGTTCTCGGCGCCCTCCGGCACCAGGACCCGGTACCGGCCGTCCGCCAGCCGCCAGGAGGTCACGCCCTCCTCGGGCCGTGAACCCTGCTCCCACACGCGGCCGCGCGCCCGGGCGATCAGGTCGCTGGGGGTGCCGTCGAAGATCACCCGGCCCTGGTCCAGGCACAGGACCCGGCGGCACAGCGCCGACACGTCCTCGATCTGGTGGGTGGACAGCACCACGGTGCTGTGCACCGCCAGTTCGGAGACGAGGTCGCGGAACCTGATGCGCTGCTCGGGGTCCAGGCCGACGGTGGGTTCGTCGAGCAGCAGGAGCTCGGGGGCGCCGAGCAGTGCCGCGGCCAGGCCCAGGCGCTGGCGCATCCCGCCGGACAGGCGGCGCACCCTGCTGTGCCTGCGGTCGTACAGGTCCACGTCGCGCATGGCACGGCGGACCTCGTCGTGGCGTTCGCGGCGCCCGCCCATTTCCTTGAGGACCGCCATGTAGTCCAGCAGGCCGAACACGGTGAAGTGCGGATAGAAGGAGGGGGACTGTGGCAGGTAGCCCATCCGGCGGCGGATCTCGGTGCGCTCGTCGGCCCGCTCCGGGTCGCGGCCCAGCACCCGTATCCGGCCTCTGGTGGCCTCCAGGTCGGTGGCCAGACAGCGCATCAGCGTGGTCTTGCCCGCGCCGTTGCGGCCCAGCAGTCCGGTCACCCCGGGGCCCAGGTCCACATCGATCCCGTCCAGGGCCCGACGGCTCCCGTAACTGCGGACCAGCCCGCGCACACTGATCCGGTCCGCCGTCACGTCGCCGCCGCGGCCGCTGGTCGTACCGGTCATCACGCGGTCCTCACCCGCAACAGGATGGCCCCGGCCAGCAGGCCGAGCACCGTGGCCCAGCTGACCTGGGCGGTGGGGGTGAACAGCAGGGACGGGTCGAGGCCGTCGGCCAGGCTGAACAGGACCAGGGCGAGCACCCACGCGGCGCCGACGACACCGCCGGCCAGGCTCAGCGGCATCCACCGGCTGAGCGCCAGACACCCGGCCACCATGGCCAGCGCGGGCAGGAGCCAGAAGACCGCCTCCCGCAGGGTGGAGACCGAGGGCATCAGGAACGCCGCCGCGGTGCACAGTGTCAGCGCGGGCACCAGCACGGCGGCGGTGCGCGTGAACAGCAGCCGGTACCCGGCCAGGGGGGTGACCGAGGCGAGGCTGTGCGCGGGGTCCACGCCCCGCCCGTAGGCCAGGGCCACCCCGATCAGGGGTACGACCGGCGCGGTGAAGGCGAACAGCAGCGAGCCGCGCGGCAGCTCGTGCGCCACGGTCAGGGCCATGACGAGGACGAGCACGGTGGCGGTCAGCCAGGCGCGGTACAGCTGCGGGGTGGCAGCCAGCAGCTTGGCGGTGCTCTCGCGCAGACCGATCGCGGTCAGCAGGCGTTCGACGGGGCCGCGTCGGGGCTGGTCCACCACGTCGCGCAGGTCGGACCAACTGCGGTCCAGCCAGGCCTCGTCGGCGGGCAGCAGGGAACGGCAGCGGGCGCAGCGGGTCAGGTGGGCTTCGGCGGACATGGCGGTGACGCCGTCGGCGGTGTGGTTCGCGTACTGGTGGAGTTGGTCGTGGGTCAGGTGCCAGCTCGTACTCATGTGGTCAGTGCCTCCCGTAGCCGCGCCTTCGCGCGCATGACCCGTGTCTTCACTGTTCCCTCGGGTATCTGGAGGATCTCCGCCGCCTCCCGCACGGTCAGGCCGTCGAGCACGGTGGCCTGGATCGCGGAGCGCAGTTCGGGGGAGAGGCCGTGCAGGGCGGCGCCCAACGGGCCGTGCTCGATGTTGAGCAGCACGGTGTCCTCCGCGGACGCGTCGCCGACGGTCTCGTACGGTTCGGGTTCGCTCTCGGCGATCCACCGGTTGGAGCGTTTGCGCAGCTGCGAGATGAGCTGGCGGATGGCGATGGTCCACAGCCAGGCCCCGGCGTCGTCGTCGCCCGGGCGCGGGGTGTAGGACCCGGCGCTGCGCCACACCGCCAGGAAGGTCTCCTGGAGGGCGGCGTCGAGTTGGTCGTGGTCGGAACAGCGGTAGCGCAGACGGGCGCGCAGCCAGGGTGCGTGCCTCCGGTGCAGGATCTCCAGAGCGTCGGTCTCCCCGGCGGCCACGGAGGAGAGCAGCACGGTGTCGGTGCTGTCGGGTCCGTAGACGGGGACGCGGCGTCGTGCGCGGCGGAGAAGCTTCACGTTGACTGCTATCGCGAGGGAGCGGTGGAACGGTTCTGCGGGTGGGGGCGCGGTTCTGCGCGCTGTCGACCAGGCGTTGTCCGGGCGGCGTGCTGGCGTCGCACCGGTGTTGTCCACCTGTGGTCACGGCGCTGACCACGGCTTTTCCACGGTACCCGCGCGCCGGTTTCGGAAAGGCCGGTGGGGTGGGAGAAACTGGGGCGTATGCGCCTGAGGATCTTCCTTGAGCCCCAGCAGGGGGCCACCTACGAGGACCAGCTCGCCGTTGCCAGAGCCGCCGAGGATCTGGGCTTCGACGCCCTGTTCCGCTCGGATCACTACCTCTCCATGGGCGACCACGTCAGCGGGCTCCCCGGACCCACTGACGCGTGGATCACCCTGGCCGGTCTGGCCAGGGACACCTCCCGAATCCGGCTGGGCACCCTGATGACGGCGGCGACCTTCCGCCACCCGGGGCCACTGGCCATCTCCGTAGCCCAGGTCGACCGGATGAGCGGCGGCCGGGTCGAGTTCGGCTTCGGCGCGGGCTGGTTCGAGCAGGAGCACGCGGTCTACGGGATCCCCTTCCCCGACTCCGCGCGCGAACGTTTCGACCGCTACGAGGAGCAGCTCGACATCATCACGGGGTTGTGGTCCACCCCGGTGGGGGACACCTTCCGTTACGAGGGCAGGCACTACCGGCTGGCGGAGGGGCCGGCACTGCCCAAACCACAGCAGGGGCCGCGTCCGCCGGTGCTGATCGGCGGTACCGGCCTGAAGCGCACCCCGCGGCTGGCGGCCAAGTTCGCCGACGAGTACAACGTGCCGTTCTCCTCGCTGGAGGACACGGAGAAGGCCTTCGACCGTACGGCCGACGCCGTGCGGGCGTCCGGCCGTACCGTGCCGATGGTGTACTCGGCGGCCCAGGTCCTGTGCGCGGGGCGCGACGAGGCAGAGGTGTCCAAGCGGGCCGCCCGGATCGGTCGCGAGGTGTCGGAGCTGCGCCAGAACGGTCTGGCCGGCAGCCCCGACGAGATCGTGGACCGGATCGGCCGGTTCGGCGAGGCGGGTGCTGCGAGGATGTACTTGCAGGTCCTGGACATGTCTGACCTGGACCACCTGGAGCTGGTGGCTTCGTCGGTGGTCCCGCAGCTGGACTGAGCCGTCGGACAGGATCGGACGGAAAGGGGCCGAGTGCCGGGGGTGCCCGCGGGGGCTGGGGGCCCACCCGATAACTTGATATCGAGATACAAGTTAGATACCTTGACGTCAAGATAACAGCGGGGTTCCCCCCGACCCGCTCCCGGTTCGGGTGTGTGAGGTCGACCGCTTTTCGGCGCCGCGCCCCGGACCCTCGGACGTCCGCGGCCTGCGGGTCGCGACCCGCGACGATGTGGCGTCGTCGCAGGTCAAAGCGGCCCTGAAGGATGATGGAGGCGGCGGGGGTGTTCACCCGTGAACCCCGTGCCCCGGTGATCCGGTTAGGGCGGCCTCAGTAGGTCCCGCGTCCCTCCCATGGGAGAGGATGCTGGGGACAAAGTGGCGAGATCAGGAGGCAGACACCGTGTCCGCGAACAGCTTCGGCGCCCGTGACACGTTGCGCGTTGGCGACGAGTCGTATGAGATCTTCCGGTTGGACGCCGTCAAGGGCTACAACCGACTTCCCTACAGCCTGAAGGTGCTGCTGGAGAACCTCCTGCGCACCGAGGACGGTGCGAACGTCACCGCCGAGCACATCACGGCTCTGGGGAACTGGGACGCCAAGGCGCAGCCCAGCCAGGAAATCCAGTTCACCCCCGCGCGGGTGATCATGCAGGACTTCACCGGGGTCCCCTGTGTCGTCGACCTCGCCACCATGCGCGAGGCCGTCCGCGACATGGGCGGTGACCCGGACAAGATCAACCCGCTCGCCCCCGCCGAGCTGGTGATCGACCACTCCGTGGTCGTCGACCTCTTCGGTCGCCCCGACGCCTTCGAGCGCAACGTCGAGATCGAGTACGAGCGCAACTACGAGCGCTACAAGTTCCTGCGCTGGGGCCAGACCGCCTTCGACGAGTTCAAGGTCGTCCCGCCCGGCACCGGCATCGTGCACCAGGCCAACATCGAGCACCTCGCGCGGGTCACGATGGACCGCAAGGGCCAGGCCTACCCCGACACCTGCGTCGGTACGGACTCGCACACCACCATGCAGAACGGCCTGGGCATCCTGGGCTGGGGCGTCGGTGGCATCGAGGCCGAGGCCGCCATGCTCGGCCAGCCGATCTCCATGCTCATCCCGCGCGTGGTCGGCTTCAAGCTCAAGGGCCAGCTCAAGCCCGGCACCACCGCGACCGACCTCGTGCTCACCATCACCGAGCAGCTCCGCAAGCACGGTGTGGTCGGCAAGTTCGTCGAGTTCTACGGCGAGGGCGTCGCCTCGGTGCCGCTGGCCAACCGCGCCACCATCGGCAACATGAGCCCGGAGTTCGGTTCCACCGCCGCGATCTTCCCGGTCGACGACGAGACCATCCGGTACATGCGCCTGACCGGCCGCTCCGAGCAGCAGGTCGCCCTGACCGAGGCCTACGCCAAGGCCAACGGCTTCTGGCACGACCCGGCCGTCGAGCCCGAGTTCTCCGAGTACCTGGAGCTCGACCTCGCCGAGGTCGTCCCCTCCATCGCCGGTCCCAAGCGCCCGCAGGACCGCATCGCGCTGTCGGCGGCCAAGCAGACCTGGCGCCACGACATCAGCGACTACGTCTCCGACGACGCCGACGAGGCGGGCGAGGAGTCCTTCCCGGCCTCCGACGCCCCGGCCCAGTCCGCCAACGGCGCCCGCCCGCACAAGTCCGTCAAGGTCACCATGGCCGACGGCACCGAGACCGAGATCGACCACGGCGCCGTCGTGATCGCCGCGATCACCTCGTGCACCAACACCTCGAACCCCTCGGTCATGCTGGGCGCCGCCCTGCTGGCCAAGAAGGCGGTCGACAAGGGTCTGTCCCGCAAGCCGTGGGTCAAGACCTCCATGGCCCCGGGCTCCAAGGTCGTCACCGACTACTACGAGCGCTCCGGCCTGACCCCGTACCTGGACAAGCTGGGCTTCAACCTGGTCGGCTACGGCTGCACCACCTGCATCGGCAACTCGGGCCCGCTGCCCGAGGAGATCTCGCAGGCGGTCCAGGACAACGACCTCGCGGTCTCCGCGGTCCTGTCCGGCAACCGTAACTTCGAGGGCCGGATCAACCCGGACGTGAAGATGAACTACCTGGCCTCGCCGCCGCTGGTGGTCGCCTACGCGCTGGCCGGGTCGATGGACATCGACATCACCACCGAGCCCCTGGGCGTCGGCAGCGACGGCAAGCCCGTCTACCTGGCCGACATCTGGCCGACCGCCGAGGAGATCCAGGAGGTCATGGACTCCGCGATCGCCTCCGACATGTACGCCTCCGCGTACTCGGACGTGTTCGCCGGTGACGACCGCTGGCGCGAGCTGCCCACGCCGCTCGGCAACACCTTCGAGTGGGAGGCTGACTCGACCTACGTCCGCAAGCCCCCGTACTTCGAGGGCATGGGCCAGACGCCCGCTCCGGTCACCGACATCTCCGGCGCCCGCGTCCTGGCCAAGCTGGGCGACTCGGTCACCACCGACCACATCTCCCCGGCCGGTGCGATCAAGCCGGGCACCCCGGCGGCCGAGTACCTCAAGGCCAACGGTGTGGAGCGTCGCGACTTCAACTCCTACGGTTCCCGTCGCGGCAACCACGAGGTGATGATCCGCGGTACGTTCGCCAACATCCGCCTGCGCAACCAGATCGCGCCGGGCACCGAGGGCGGCTACACCCGCGACTTCACCCAGGCCGACGCGCCGGTGTCGTTCATCTACGACGCCGCGCAGAACTACGCCGAGCAGGGCACCCCGCTGGTCGTCCTGGGCGGCAAGGAGTACGGCTCGGGTTCCTCGCGTGACTGGGCGGCCAAGGGCACCAGCCTGCTGGGCGTGCGCGCGGTCATCACCGAGTCCTACGAGCGCATCCACCGCTCGAACCTGATCGGCATGGGCGTCATCCCGCTGCAGTTCCCGGCGGGCCAGTCCGCCGACTCCCTCGGCCTGACCGGCGAGGAGACCTTCTCCATCACCGGTATCACCGAGCTCAACGAGGGCCGCGTCCCCAGCACGGTGAAGGTCACCACCGACACCGGTGTCGAGTTCGACGCCGTGGTGCGGATCGACACCCCGGGTGAGGCCGACTACTACCGCAACGGCGGCATCCTGCAGTTCGTTCTGCGTCAGCTGATCGCCAAGCAGTAGTTCCCCAGACCGCCGCCCGCGCCCAACAGGCGTGAGCGCGGTGCATCGAGGGCCGCCACCGTCCAACCGACGGTGGCGGCCCTTTTCTCGTGCGTCCCCGGTTCCTCGGCCGTTCCGGACCTGCGGGGACACCGGGCGGAGAGCACCGCGGCGGACCCCGGATATCCTCGGCTTATGCCTGCCTTCCTCCGCTTTCGGGCACGGGTGTTCCCCCTCGGACTCCTGTTTTCGTTATGCGTGGCCCTCGTGCTCACCGTGGCCGCCGCACCTGCCCGGGCCGATACCGGGGCGGCTACACCGACCCCGGCCGAGCACGTCGCCGCCCTGATGGCGGAGCAGGAACAGGGCGAGGCGGTCGTGGTGAGCGAGCTGCTGGCGGGGGAATACGACACCGAAGCGCTCGAAGAGCAGCTGCGCGCGGAGTTCGGACGCCTGGACACGCCCTTCCACGTCTTCGCCGCTCCCGACCTGAACGCCGTCCGTGACGAGGACGCCTTCCTCGCCGCCCTTCAGGACCGGCTGGGGGAGGAAGGGTTGTACGTGTACCTGAAGGACGGGTACACGGTCGTGCGGGCCGCCGCCACCCCCGGGTTCAACCTGCCGGTACGAGACGCGGCCACAGTCGTCATGAATTCGGGTGAGGTCGACCACGGGTCCGCGCTGCCCGAGGTCGCCGGGGCCTACGTCGACGCTCTCACCGCTTCCGACCTGTCCGCACGGGCGGAGGAAGCCAGAAGGTCGTGGGAGCTCCCGGCCGCTTCCGGTACCGCCGCTTCCGGTGCTGACGAGGCCGATGCCCCGTCGGCCTGGCAGGAGTTCCTGGCTGAGGTCGACCCGAACTCCGGAGTGGGGCCGGAGAACACCGGATTCCTCGCCTCCCTGGTCGCGGGCGCCCTTCTGGGCATCGGCGGCACCGTCTTCGTGCTCGCACGTCAGGGCGGGGGCGGGAGGCAGGCACGCATCACCGGACGGTGGTGGGCGGCGGGGTCCGTGCTGGCCGCTGTCGCGGTCGTCGCGGCCGGGGCGGTACACGTTCTCGCGGCCCCGTCCGACACGGGTGACATCGAGGACGAGGGCGGGGCCCGGAGCCGGACCGAGCCCCCCTACGTCCAGTCCACCGTGCGGGTGGACCGACTGGTCCGGGAATGGGAGAGCGACCCGTTGTACGTCGACCCCCTGTCCTCCCTGGCCCCCGAACGGGTCGAGGGGCTTCGGGAGGAGGTCGCTGACGCCCCCGTACCGGTCCTCGTGGCCGTCGTGCCCATGTCGGGCTCCGACGAGTCCGGGGGAGACCCCGACATCCTGGCCCACGCCCTGGCGTACGCCGTGGCACAGGACGGAGCCTACGTGGTGGCCGAAGCCTGGGACGGCAGGGCCGGGGTCGCGTTGAGAGGTGTCGACGCGGACCCGGTGTCCTTGCGGGAGGCGATGGGGGGACGGCAGTGGGAGAACCCGGAGGAGGCCGACCCCACGGGCGGGATTCTGGAGGCGCTGGCCGGCGCCCGGCTCGACCCGGGAAGCGAACCGACGGTGCCTGACGCGGTCGGTTCCCCGGTGGCGGAAGAGCCGACGCCCACACGCCTGGAGCGCTACGTGTCGGAGGGTTTCCTCCCGGGACTGCTCGTCATCGGCCCGCTGGCGGGTGTCCTCCTCTGCGGTGCGCTCGCCCTGGTGGTCTACCTCGTCCGTCTGCTGCTGTCGGCCCCCGGGCGTCGGCTGCGCCCCCTGGCCCATCGGGAGGCCGGCCGGGCCGCCGCCGCGATCAGGGAGGCCGTGGACCACCCGGGGGCCGACGCCGCTGTCCGCGACGCCGACACAGCGCTGACCGTGCTGGGCGGCGACCCCGACGAACTCGACCTGGTCGGGGTCGTCGTCCTGTCCCGCCGTGTCCTGGACCGTCTCGCGGGCGAGGAGGTCGGGTCCCCCGGGGCCGTGTGCATGGTCAACCCGTTGCACGGAAGTTCCCAGGGGCAGGGCGCAACGGAACTGCCCGGGGGAGGCGGGCGGCTGCCCATGTGCGGTCGCTGCCTGCGCCGAGCGGACCGGTTCCGGCTGCCGCTGCGTGTGGCCGTGGGCACGCGGTGGGGTGTGTCCCACCTGTCCCTCAGAGAGCGGGGCTGGGTCAGGACCCGCTACGGAACGCGGGGCCGACTCCGCGCGGAGAGATTGTTGGAGGAGACCCGTGCGCGTTAGTGTCCGTGCGGCCCTGGCCGTGTGCCTGGCGGCCCCTGTGTTCCTGGCTCCGTCGTGGGCCCTCGCCGACAGCCCCACACCGGCCGAGGCCATCGCCGAAGGGCTGCGGGGTTCGCCCGTCCACGTGGACCCCGCCTATGACAGTGCCTTTCCGGAGGAGGCCCGGGACAGGGTCGTCTCCCTCATCGAGGACAGCGGCCTGCCCGTGCGGGTGCTCCTGGTGCCGCTGGTGGACGGTGACACCTGGGGCGGCGACCCGACGGCTCTGGCCGGGGCCGTCCACGACCGGACCGGCGGACGCGCCCACTACCTGGTGATGGGGGGCGGCTCCGTGCGCGGTACCGACTACTCCGACACCGGTGACGAGAACGAGGATCTACGCGCCCACTACGGGGCCCTCGCCGCCTCCTACGCCACCGGTTTCGACGCGCCCCTGGCCGAGGAGATCGAGCTGGCCGTGGAGTTCGCGGTCGCGGACGATCCCGCGGCCGCCTTCCAGGAGGCGCAGGAGGCCTACCGGGAGGCCAACGGGATCGGAGACGGTACCACCCCCGCTCCCTCGCCGACACCCGAGCAGACCGAGCCCGCCGAGCGGACCGATGGGGGAGAAGGACCGGGATGGCGCGGTGCGTGGCGGTGGGCGGCCGCTGGTGTGGTGTTCCTGTTGCTCGTCGGCGGCTACCTGCTGTGGACCCGACCGCGTCAGGTTCCGACCCTGCCCCAGCACGCTGCCTTCGCCAACGCTGACCGGGCACACCGGGAGAAACTACGGGGGCGAGCCGAACGCGAGCTCACCGAGGTCGGCGAGCGGCTCAGCGCGCTGCGCCCGGACAATGCCCGGGACGCCGCCGACGCACTGCGCGGGGCCTTGGACGCCCACGCGGCAGCCCGCTCCGTCCTCGACCGTGCGGACGGGGACGACCTCGCCGACCTCGCAGGCGTGCTCGTCCTGCTCGACACGGCCGAGGACGGGATGGTCCGGGCCCGGGACAGCAGACGCGGCGGCACACGGAGGCGCCACTGCTACGCCAACCCGCTGCACGGTACCGACACCGCCGAGACGGACTGGCGCGAGCTGGGCGGAACCCGAACCGTGCGGGTCCCGCTGTGCCGCGAGTGCGCCGGGAACGTGCGCGCCCGGACCCGG
Organism: Nocardiopsis exhalans; assembly: GCF_024134545.1. Lineage (GTDB taxonomy): Bacteria > Actinomycetota > Actinomycetes > Streptosporangiales > Streptosporangiaceae > Nocardiopsis > Nocardiopsis exhalans. The sequence continues at coordinate 4,672,828 of NZ_CP099837.1, read as the reverse complement.
CTGGCCGCTCTGCTGGTCGAGTACCAGGGACGGACGGTGCCCTACTACGAGGTTCCGGCGCGGGAGAGCGTGTGGTCGGCGACCGGGTTCGGCTCCCTCGCCGACGATCTGGTCGAGAGGATCCTGCGAGGGGACCACAGAGGGAGTCAGCCCCGGTGAACTGCCAGGTAGAAGCGTTGGGATAGGTTGATCTGATGCATTTTCCCCTCTCCGCGGCCGTGGTCCGCCGCGCGCTGTCGTCTCTGGCGGTGCCGCTGCTGGCGGCCCTCGTGCTGCTCTGCGCCGTACCGGCCGACGCCGAGTCCGTGGATGCCGGAACCGCCGACCCGGGTGCTGGCGGCGAGCCCGCCGACAGCGGATCCGGCGGTCCCGCCGGGGAACGAGTCGGTGCCTCCGAGTACTTCACGGGGCTTTTGGCACAGGAGCCCGAAGGCGCGGCGGTCGTCGTCCACGACTCCCTCGCCGGCGACTACGACCCGGTGGAGCTGGAGCGGAGTCTGCACGAATCCTTCGGCCGCCTCGACGTCCCGTACTACGTCGTGGCCAGCGGCGTCCCCGACTACTCGATCACGAGCAGGGACTTCCTGGCCGGGCTGCAGGACCGGATGGACGAGCCCGGTCTGTACGTCCACCTGAGGCCGCAGCAGTCCCAGGTCCACGCGGTGACCCGCCAGGTGGACCTGCCGGTGCGCGAAGCCGGCCTGGCGCTCTCCCTGGAGCGGGCGTTCACCATCTACACCCCGATGGACACGATGGCCGACACCTTCGTGGACACCCTGACCGCCCCCGACCTCGACGAACGAGCGAAGCTGCGGTGGACCCGGACGCTGCCGGTCAGCTGGTGGGTGGAATCCCAGCTCGGCGCACTGCGGCTGGACACATCGAGTGGCCCGACCCAGTTGGGCGAGCTCACCGCGGCCGCCGCGGGAGCGGCGGTGACGCTGTACGTACTCCTGGGGATGGTTCGCGCGGGTCGGCGGAAACAGGCCGAGAAGGCGGGCTACACCGGGGTACTGCCCGGGGACCACGGCCTGTCGGTGGGCCGTGCCCTCACCCTGGGTGTCGGAGTGGTCGTGGTGACCGCCTCCGTGGTCCACCTCGCCACCGCGACCCTGCCCTGGGAGGAACAGCACCACGGGCCGACCCCGCCGTCGACCGCCCCCTACGTCGCCTCCACGGTCCGGGTCGAGCGGATCGCCGAAGCGCTGTCCGAGGACCCCCTGTACGTGGACCCCCTGGCGCGGACGGGCGCCCAGGAACTGACCGGAACCGCGGACCGGTTGGCGGGGGCCGAAGCCCCGGTGTACACCGCGGTGCTGTCGATGAGCCGTACCGATGAGTCCGGCGGGGACCCCGAGGTCCTCGCGCACGCGCTCCACCACGTCATGGGTGAGGACGGTGTCTTCGTCGTCGTGGACGACACCACCGGGGGCGGCTCCCCCAAGGTGGAGGTGGCCCTGTTCGGCGTGGAGGCCGCGGGCATCTCGGAGGACCGGTACGGCCTGTGGGAGGTGACCGGGTACCGGACCGACCACACGGCCGAGAGCGCGGCGGTCGAACTCCTGGACTGGCTGGGAGACCTCTCGGCCGATCCGGGGCAGGAAGCAGAGGTACCGGACTGGGCGGAGTCCAGGGCCGCACCGCCCTACGAACGCTCACGGTGGTCCGAGTTCGTCTCCGGCCGGTTCTACGAGTCGCTGTTCCTGGTCGGACCGCTCACCGGAGTGCTGCTCCTCGCCCTTGCGGGCACGGCGCTCGGCGCCCGAGGGCGCCTACGTGCCGTTCCGGGCCGTGCTTTGCGGCCGCAGGCCGACCGGGCGGTGCGCCGGGCGGTCAAGGCCCTCGAGTCGGCTCCGCGGGACCATCCGGGCCGGAACGGGGCCGTGCGCGAGATCGACACGGCCCTGGCGGTTCTGGGCGGGCAACCGGACGAACTCGACCTGGTCGGGATCATCGTGCTCGCGGAACGGGCGGTGCGTAGACTCGACCCCGATCCCGACACCGCGGCCGGGGCCGATGTCCCGGTATGTGCGGTGAACCCCCTGCACGGCCGGGCCCTGGTCCACGGGCCCTCCCGACCCCAGCCCCTGTGCGGTTCCTGCGCGGCGCTGCCGGAGCGCGAACGCGATCACCGCACGCTCCGGGTCCGGGCCACGGGGGACAAGCGTGTGCGGCACGGAGAGCTGGGTCGTCGGTGGGTCACCACCGGCTACGGGAACAGGGGCCGCCTCAAGGCCGAAGATCTGCTGAGGGAATCCGATGTTCACTGACCACAGGACGGCTCGCCCCCGTTGGGCCGCGGCCGCGGTGACGCCTCTGGCCGTGCTTCTCCTGGCCGTCACACCGGCGGTGAGCCACGCCGACACCACGCGGGAGGCACAAGGAGCGACCGAGCGTCTGGTGGACGCGCTGAACGAGTCTCCGGTGTACGTCGACCCCTCCTATGCCAGCGCGCTCCCCGAGGACCTCGCACGGGATGTGGAGAGCAGGATCACCGACTCCGGCATCCCGCTGAAGGTGGTAGCCGTCCCGTTGATCGAGGGCGGGGACTGGAACGGCGACGCCTCCCACCTGGCCGCGGCCCTGCACGACAGGGGCGGCGAGGAGGAGGGACACTACCTGGTCCTGGACGGTCGGTCCCTGACCGGGCGCGACTTCGGCCCAGCAGGAGACCGGGACCTCCGTGCCCACTACGGCTACCTGACGGCCTCGATCGAACCGGGCAGGGACGCCCCGCTTTCGGAGCGCCTGGACCGAGCCGTCGAGGTCGCGCTCTCCGACGACCCGGAAGCCCTCCACACCGCCGCCAGTGAAGGAGAGCAGAGGGGGTTCTTCGACGGTTGGCACTCCTATGGCCTGGGGGCGTACACGCTGTTCTCGGTACTTCCCTGGATTCTGGCCGGGCTCGCCCTGCTGGGGCTCGGTTTCGCGCTCCACCGCTGGCGCAGGCCCCGGCCGGTCCCCGTGCTCGCCCAACACGCCGCCTTCGACAACGCGAACCGGGCCCACCGGGACGAACTGCTCCTCCGTGCCGGGGAGGAAGTGGTCGAATTCGGCGAACGGCTCAGCCAGACGACCCCGAACGGCGATGACGCCGCGGCGGAGGCCCTCCACCAGGCCCTGGACGCACACGCGGCCGCGCGCAGGGTTTACGACAGGCTGCCCGACACCGGGGCACTGGAGGACATCGTCGGGGTTCTGGTGCTGCTGGACATGGCTGAGGACCACCTGGACCGGGCGACCCGGCCCGTCAACCGCCAGCGATCCGCGCCCCTCCGCTCCCACTGCTACGCGAATCCGCTGCACGGAACGGTCACCAAGCCGACGAAGTGGCGCGAGTTCGGCGGACGCCACGACATCAGGGTGCCGTTGTGCGCCCAGTGCGCGAAGGCGGTCCGGGACCGCTTGCGCCCGACCGTCCTGCCCGCCCGCCACCAGGGGCGTGAGGTGCCCTACTACGAGGTTCCGTCGGCCGAGAGCGTTTGGGCGGCCACCGGGTACGGCGCTCTCCGGGGTGACCTGGTCGAGCGCGTCCTGCGCGGCGACCACTCGGGCAGCCGGAGGTAACGGCCGGGCATCGGATCGGGAGATGCCGGAACCGGGCCCCCGCACGTGGAGTCAGTAGCCTGTGGCACCCTGACATGGCGCCCCGGCCGGGGCGCCGAGAACGCTTATGAGAAACGGGGCGGGCTGTGGACGAGCCTCAGAACCAGGACACGGAGGTTGAGCGGGTCGGCGGCTACCGGTTGCTGCGTTCCCTGGGGCGGGGCGGTTTCGGTGAGGTCTTCCTCGGTGAGGCCGAGGACGGGACCAGGGCGGCGGTCAAGATCCTGCACGCCAGCTGGGCGGGCGACGCGGACATGCGGCGCCGGTTCGCGGCGGAGGTCGAGCAGGCCCAGCGGGTGAGCGGCTTCTGCGTCGCGGAGATCCTGGACGCCGACCCCGCCGCCGACCAACCGTGGATCGCCACCGAGTACATCGACGGTCCCACCCTGCAGGCCTCCGTCGCGACGGACGGACCGCGCTCGGGGACGGAGCTCCAGCGCCTGGCCGTCGCCACCGCGACCGCGTTGGCGGCCATCCACGCCGCTGGCGTGGTGCACCGGGACCTGAAGCCGGACAACATCATGCTGGCCCAGGACGGGCCGCGGGTGATCGACTTCGGGATCGCCCGTGCGGTGGAGTCCACCTCGGTGACGGCCAGCGGGGTGGTCGGCACGATCGGCTACATGGCCCCCGAACAGCTCGAAGGGGCCCGGCTGACCGCGGCGGTGGACGTGTTCGCCTGGGCTTCGGTGATGGTCTTCGCCGCGACCGGGCGGGAGGCCTTCCACGGTCCCACCCAGGCCGCGCGCATCGCCCGCATCCTGGGCGGAGAACCGGACCTGGGCGGGCTCGAGGGTGCCTTCGCCGACACGCTCCGCACCTGCATGGCCAAGGACCCCCGGGAGCGGCCCGACGCCGAGGCCCTCATGCGGCAGCTGATCTCCGCCCCCGCCGCCGGCGCGCCGGCCCGGGCCCCGCGGCCGATCGGGGACCACGCGGCCACCGCGGTGGTGTCCTCGCCCGACGCCGCCACCCGGGTCGGGGTCGAGGGGACCAGGGTCGCCGAACACCCGCCCGCCGGTGTCGTACCGGTCGACCCCACCAGGGTGGCCCCGCCCGCCAAGGTCGACCCGACCCGTGCCTACACCCGGATGGCCCCGGCTGACGCCCAATCCCAGCAAGCACGGTCCCAGCAGGCGCAGCCCCAGACACAGCAGTCCCATCACTATCCGCAGCCCCCGCCGTTCGCGCAGTCCGCCCCGCACTCCGCGCCCCACAGCCGGAGGTCGGGCCCGCACACCCCGGTGCCCGGTCCTACCGGACCGGTGCCGCCCTACCACTTCGTCGGTGTCCGCTTCCTCGACCCCGGCACCCTGGCCGAGGCGATGCAGCGCAACTGGGGCGCCGCCGTCCAGGTCTTCAGCGACCCCGTCGAACGCGCGGCCCTGGGCGCCTGGATCATGGACGACCTCGGTGACACCACCGTCGACCGAGCCCTCTTCCGCCGCGAGGTCCGGGACGCCAACCTGGCGGTCGCCTCCTTCATCGCCCAGACCCGCCCTGACCTGCCGCCTGTCTTCCGGGGCCGGGGCATCTCCCTGACCGAGCTCCGTGAGCTCTTCACCGACCCGCGCCCCCTGCTGACCGGTGCACCGCTGGCCAACGAGATGGTCCTGCTGGCCCGGCCCGAACTCCTGCGGCTGATCAGCGCCCACCACGGCCCCGAGTCCGCGGAGTACCAGCGGCTCGCCGAACAGCTGGACCGGGCCGAGCGCGCCGGGAACCTCCTGCACCAACAGCTCGCCCAGCAGCTGGAGGGATGGCGTTCGACCACCCCCAACGTCAACCCCGCGCTGGTCCTGGCCTTCCTGCTCAACCCCGGCCAGATGGTTCCGCCGACGGACAACGGCGACCCCGGCGTCGCCGAGTGGGTGGACATCCTCTGGCAGCGCGTCATGAACTCCGACGCCCCGGACAACGCCGGGTACGCCGCCGCGATCCACGGGTCCACGGGCACCCTCCAGGCCCTGTCCCGCCAGCGCCGCTACTGGGAGAGCCGCTACTCCGAGGTGTCCACCGCCCATGAGGCCCTCCTCGGCAAGGTTCGACTCCAGGAACGGCTGGACAGGACCACCCGTCTAAGCAAGTTCGCCCTGCTCGGCCTCCCTGTCGGTTTCGTCATGTACCACATGGGCGGGGCCGGTGAGTTCTTCGGCAACCTGGCGATGTGGGTGGGGCTGATCGCGGTCCCGGTCCTGCTCGGCGCCATCGCCACCAACGTGGTGATCTGCGGCCGGGCCGCCCGCCGACGTCAGCGGGCCATGGAACTGCACAACACCGTTCACCAGCTGCCGCAGCTCACCTCCGGAGTGGAACGCATCCGCGCGGACCTGGCCCAGGCGCGCAGACTCACCGCCGGCTGAGGTCAGCGCTCAGCTCCGGAACACGAAGACAAGAGAAGAAGGAAGGGTGGGCTCGTGGACGAGACCACGGACGTGGCCCCCTCCCCCCGGAGGGTCGGTCCGTACCGCCTGACGCGTTCGCTGGGCAAGGGCGGTTTCGGTGAGGTGTTCCTCGGTGAGGCCGAGGACGGGACCAGGGCGGCGGTCAAGATCCTGCACGCCAGCTGGGCGCGTGACACGGACATGCGGCGCCGGTTCGCGGCGGAGGTCGAGCAGGCCCGGCGGGTGAGCGGCTTCTGTATCGCGGCGATCCTGGACGCCGAACCCGAGGCGGACGAACCCTGGATCGCCACCGAGTACATCGACGGCCCCACCCTCCAGCGCGCTGTCGCCGAGGACGGCCCCCGCACCGGCGCCGAGCTCCAGCGCCTCGCGGTTTCCACCGCGACCGCGTTGGCGGCCATCCACGCGGCGGAGGTGGTGCACCGGGATCTGAAGCCGGACAACATCATGCTGGCCCAGGACGGGCCGCGGGTGATCGACTTCGGGATCGCCCGGGCGCTGGAGTCCACCTCGGTGACGGCCAGCGGCATCGTGGGGACGGTCGGGTACATGGCCCCGGAGCAGTTGGAGGGCATGCGGCTGACCGCGGCGGTGGACGTGTTCGCCTGGGCTTCGGTGATGGTGTTCGCCGCGACTGGTCGGGAGGCCTTCCACGGTCCCACCCAGGCCTCGCGGATCGCCAGGGTGCTGTCCGGGGAACCCGACACCGGGGACCTGTCCGGTCCGCTGCTGGAGAGTGTCCTGGCCTGTCTGGACAAGGACCCGAAGCGGCGTCCGGACGCCGCTTCGCTCTTGCACCACCTGGTCGCGGGCACCGCGGCGAAGCCTGTGGAGACCGCGGATCCGGATCCGGGTTCGTCGGTGGCGCCCACCCGGGTGGCGGGGGCACCGGTTCCGCCCACCCGTCAGTACACCAAGATCGCTCCGAACCCCGCTCCGGATCCGTCGGCTCCCGGGCCCATTCCACCGCCCACCCCACCGCGCACGCAGAGTTCCTACGCCGCCCCGGTCTCGGCCCCTGCCCGCACCAGTGGGGGAGAGGCTCCGCCGTACAGCTTCGTCGGGGTCCGCTTCACCCGGATCGAGGAGTTGGCCGCCGCCATGCAGCAGCACTGGTCGGCCGCGGTGATGGTCTTGGGCGACCCCGCCGAGCGCGCCATGCTCGGCTCCTGGGTCATGAACGACATCAACGACACCAAGGTGGACCGCTCGCTGTTCCGCCGGGAGGTCCGGGACGCGAACCTGGCGGTGGCCTCCTTCGTCGCGCAGGCCTGTCCGGAGCTGCCGCCCCGCTTCCGCGGCCACGACCTGACGGTCGAGGGACTTCGCCAGCTGTTCCGTGACCCCCGACCGCTCATCACCGGCGGCCATCAGGCCAACGAACTCATGCTGCTGGCCCGGCCGCAGCTGCTGCGGCTGATGGCTCAGCACCGGAGCGACGACGCCCCGCGACTGCACCAGCTGGCCCAGGACATCGAGGAGGCCGAACGGGCCGGTGCCGCCTTCCACCGGGAACTCGCTCACCACCTGAACGGCTGGCGCGGGTTCGAGTGCAGGGTGGAGCCCGCCCTCGTACTGGCCTTCCTGCTCAACCCGGAACTCGTGGTGCCCCCGGACCCGGGCGGCCTGCCCGGGGTGGTGGACTGGACGGGGGCGCTCTGGCCGCGCGTGGACCTGTCCTCGGGAGCTCAGAAGGTGGGGTCGGCCGCGGCCGTCTACGCCTCCCTGCCCAACATCGTCACCCTGGTCCAGCAGCGCGACGCCTGGAAGCGACGGCACGAGGCGCTGCACAACGAGCACAACGCGCTGGTCGCCACGGCCAAAGCGGAAGGGGAGAACACGTCCCTGAGGGCGTGGCTCGGGAGCGGGGCGGTCTTCTGCTTCATCGCGTCTATTCCCGCCGCCGCGGCGGCGTCGGGCTCGGGCTTGGGCATGATGCTCTTCCTGATGGCCTGTGCTCTGGGCGCGGCCTGGCTGGCTGTGAGCCTTCAGGAGACCAACCGCTACGGGAACGCGCGCGTGCGCCACGCGCGGAACCACCGGATGCGGAATCTCCCTGACCAGGGCTGGAATCTGACCCAGGTGCTCCGCAGGATGGACGCCGACATGCAGAGGGCCCGCCAGATCTGTTCTCACCCGCCCCAGCAGCGGTACTGAACAGCTGAACCGCTGAAACGACGGAGCCGCCGTGGTCGGGTGACCACGGCGGCTCCGTGCGATTAGTCAACCGGCTAGTACGTGTACGGAGTCCCCGGGCCGAGGGGGATGCCCAGGCCCCACCAGAGGAAGAAGAACAGCGTCCACGAGACGAACACGGTGATGCTGATCGGCAGCGTCAGCGAGATCATCGTGCCCACGCCCGCGTCCTTGCGGTACTTCTGGAGCAGGCCGAGAACCATGATGAAGTAGGCGCTCATCGGGCTGATGATGTTGGTCGCCGAGTCCGCGATGCGGTACAGCGCCTGAGTGGTCTCGGGGCTGATGCCCATCAGCATGAACATGGGGATGAACACGGGCGCGATGAGGGCCCACTGGGCCGAGCCGCTGGTGATGAAGACGTTCAGGATCGCGGCGAGAACCAGGAAACCGACGAAGAGCAGCGCGGGGGGAACCCCCGTGGACTCCAGGAAGTTCGCTCCGCTGATCGCGATCACGTCAGCCATGCCGGACCAGGAGAAGTAGGCGATGAACTGGGCGGCGGCGAAGAAGAGCACCAGGACGGGGGCCAGTTCGCGTACACCGACGGCCATCGCGGGCGGCACCGAGGCCATGGTCGGCAGTGAGCCGGTGGTTCGTCCGTAGACGATGCCGACGAGGAGGAAGGCGATGGCCAGGACGAAGGCGACACCGCTCAGCAGCGGGGAGCTGAGGACGCCGCCGTCCTCCCCGCGCAGCGGCGACGCCGGGGGAGCCAGCACTGCCGCGATCAGGCCGAAGTACACCAGCAGGGTCAGGCCCGCACGGCGCATGCCCTTGCGCTCGCTGTCGGTCAGGAGCATCGACCCGAGGTCGCCGATCTCGGCGTCCTCGTCCTCCCGGGCGTTGCCGGACAGCTTCACCAGGACCAGCTCGGTCAGCAGCGTGATCACGATCGCGAGGAAGATCGCCGAAGCGAAGGTGAAGAAGAAGTTCGCCAGCGGATTGACCACGTAACCGGGGTCGATGATCTGGGCGGCGCTGGTGCTCAGGCCGGACATGAGCGCGTCGGTCAGGGTGATGGTGAGGGCCGCGTTGTATCCGGCGCTGACCGATCCGAAGCCGACGACCAAACCGAGGATCGGGCTGCGCCCGACGGCCTTGAACACCATCGCCGCCAGCGGGATGTACACCACGTAGGCGGCGTCCGAGGCGACACTGGCGCTGATACCGGTGAGGACGACGGCGAAGGTCAGCCACTTCTTCGGTACCCGGGTGACACTGCCGCGCAGAGCCGCGGTGATCAGCCCGCTCTGCTCGGCGACCGAGACGCCGATCATGACGGCCACGATCAGCGGAAGCGGCGGGAACGCCGCGAAGTTGCTGATCGCGTCGCCGATGATGAAGTGGATGCCCTCGGTGCTCAGGAGGCTGGTGACCGAGACGGTCTCACCGTCGGCCGGTGAGACGACCGAGACGTTCAGCGCGCTGAGCACGACACTGGCGAGGATCACCAGCCCGGCCATGATGACGAACAGCCAGAACGGGTGCGGCAGTTTGTTGCCGACGCGTTCGATGGCGGAGAGGGCGCCGATGGTCAGGCGCATCCTGCGGGTGGGGGTCTTCGCCGACCCGTCCTGCGTCGTAGTCAAGATGTACATCCTTGGAAAACCAGCGGCCCCGAAGGTCACGGGAGCGGGTTCAGGAGGGTGAGTGAACCCGACAAACGGCAGCTTTACGGTCAATTGGCTCAAAACTGCACTTGTGGTGCAGGTGACAGTGAACCATGACTCTCAGAGTGGTGTGACCATGACACGGCTCTGTGTCTGCGAGCGGTTTGCGGCCCCGCCTCAGCCGTTGTCCAACCGCAGGTCGGCGCGCTCGCGGGGCGGATCCACGGAGTACAGGGCGTCCTCCTGACGGGCCCACCGCTCCCGGTACGGCGCGTACAGGGCGGCGTCCTCCCGTTGGTCCAGCCGCTCCGAACGTGTCTCCTCGGACACCTCCACCCACACCAGCAGGTCCACCAGGTCGCGTACCGGTACGGCTCCCGAACCGCACCCCTCCACGATCAGCGTTCCGCCGCCTTCGACCAGTTCGGCGGGCAGGCCCTCCCACTCCGTCCCGAAGCAGCCGCGCTCCCAGTCGTAGCGGCGCCAGGCCGCCGCGCGCCCGCGCGCAAGAGGGATCAGTACCCACTCCGCGAGCAGTACCGAGGACTCGGCCAGACCGCCCCAGCCCGGATAGAGGTCCTCCATCGTCAGCAGTACCACCGGCTCACCGCGCCCGGCCAGAGCCAGGCGCAGCTGCTCGGCCACCGTGCTCTTGCCCGAACCCGAACGCCCCTCCACCGCCACCACCCGCACCGCGGGGCCGCGCCGGGGCGCGGCCAGCACGGCCCCGGCCACGCGCTCCGCCCACCCGGGCCGGTCGGTACTCACCTCGGCATGCTCCCCTGACATGTCCGAGATCCTAGGACGTGTTACCACGGGTACCGAGGTCCTGAACTCCGTTCATTGCTTGTAGCATTCCTCCAAACAAGGCCAGAGCGCGAAGAGCGAAGAACTGCGGACGAAGGGGAACGTGGTGACCGACACCGGCACGACCCCCGGGTCCCAGTCCGCGCTGCGGCAGGCCAACGAGCGGCGGGTCGTGGACGTGCTGCGCCAGGACGGCACCCAGACGCAGGCCGAACTGGCCCGTGCCACCGGCCTGTCCGCGGCCAGTGTCTCCAACATCGTGCGCGGTCTGCGCTCGGCCGGGACCGTCTCGGTCCGCAACACCTCCTCCAACGGGCGCCGGGCGCGGGCCGTCACCCTGCTGCGCCCGCCTGGAACGGTCGTGGCCGTCGACTTCGCGGTCGACCAGATCCGGGTGGCGGTCGGAGACAGCGACGGCAACATGCTGGCCCGCGAGAGCATCGCCTACGAGGTCACCGCTGATGCCGGACGCTCGATCCGCCGGGCCGCGTGGCTGACCGAGACGACCCTGCTGGGGGCCCGGATCGATCTGGGCACGGTGGCCTCGGTGGTGGCCTCCGTCCCCGGCCCCATCGCGCCCGACACCGGTGAGGTCGGTGCCATCTCCTGCCTGCCCCGCTGGGCGGGCTTCCGTCCGGCCGCGGCGCTGGAGCAGCGGCTGGGCCTGCCGGTGCTGGCCGAGAACGACGCCAACCTCGCGGTGGTGGCCGAACGCAGGGCGGGCGCCGCGCAGGGCGCCGAGCACGTCATCCAGGTGGTGCTGGGGGAAGGGGTCGGCTCGGGCATCGTGATGTCCGGTCAGCTCTTCCGGGGCGCGGGCGGTACCGCCGGCGAGATCGGGCACATCGGGCTCGACCCGCGCGGGCAGGTGTGCCGCTGCGGTAACCGCGGTTGCCTGGAGACCTTCGTCGGCACCGGTTACCTGCTGAACATGCTGCCCAGGAACTACGACCTGGCCCCCGGGACGGATCGGGCCCGGTTGAAGGGCGTGGTCGCCTCGGCCCTGGGGGAGGATCCGGGCAGCCGACGCATCATCGCCGAGGCCGGGACGGCTCTGGGACAGGGTGTGGCGATCATGGCCAACCTGTTCAACCCGGACCGCGTGGTGGTCAGCGGCGACCTGGCCGAGGCCGGTGCCCTCCTGCTGGAGCCCATGCGCCGTGCGATGGAGCTGGGGACCCTGGGCGGTGCCCTGGCCCAGCTCGAACTGGTGACCAGCGACCTGGGTGAGGACGCCGCGATCCGTGGCGCGCTGCTCACGGCAGCTCACAGTATGCGCTGAACCCGGTCCGCGGCGGGGTCGAGCCCGCGCTGAACGCGGAGTGAGCCGTCGGGTCGTGAAAGTAACACTGAACCTTTACCCGTGTGCTTCACACGAGGTCACATCCGCATGCAAGCGCTCTGACCTGCGGTTTTTATGTGTTTATGTTGTGAAGCTAACACTCGTGATGTTTCAGTTATGTGTTCATGAGTTGACGACAAGGCGGCGTCGGGGTTCTACTTCACATCATCACTCGCGAGTTCCCACCCGCGCAGGTTCCGTAAGAGAGGTCCCCCGCGTTGACTACCAAGCGCCCCTACTCCCGACGTTCGGCCGCCTTCGGCATCGCCGCCGCCAGCACCGCGCTCGCGCTGTTCACCAGCGCCTGCGGTTCGCTCACCACCGGTACCGAGGACGGAGAAACCCAGACCCACAGCCTCGACGAGGGCTTCCACGTCGGTCTGCTGCTCCCCGAGCTCCAGACGGCCCGCTACGAGGCCTTCGACCGGCCCTACTTCGAGGAGGCCCTCGAGAACCTGTGCCCCGAGTGTGAGTTCTCGTACGCCAACGCCGACCAGGACGTCGACGAGCAGCAGACCCAGGCCCAGGCGATGCTGACCGACGGCGTCGACGTGCTCGTGCTCGGCGCGGTCGACTCCGAGGCCGCCGCCGGTACCGTGAACGAGGCGCGCAGCCAGGGCGTTCCGGTCGTGGCCTACGACCGCCTCGCCCAGGGCGGCGTGGACATGTACGTCTCCTTCGACAACCACCGGGTCGGCCAGGTCCAGGCCGAGGCGCTGCTGGGCGCCCTCGACCAGGCGGGCACCGCGGGCGACGGCCAGATCGTCATGATCAACGGCTCGCCCACCGACCCCAACGCGGGCAGCTTCAAGGCCGGCGCCCACGAGATCTTCGAGGGCCAGGTCGAGATCGGCCAGGAGTTCGACACCCCGGACTGGTCGCCGGACGAGGCCAACAGCCAGATGGAGGGCGCCATCACCTCTCTCGGCCTGGACGAGATCACCGGTGTCTACTCGGCCAACGACGGCATGGCCGCGGGTATCATCTCGGCGCTGCGCAGCGCCGGTCTCTCGGCGGAGGACCTCCCCCCGGTCACCGGTCAGGACGCCGAGCTCCACGGCATCCAGCGCATCGTCGCCGGTGAGCAGTACATGACCGTCTACAAGGCCATCCGCCCCCAGGCCGAGGTCGCCGCCGCCATGGCCGTCTCCCTGGCCACCGGCGAGGACCTGGACGCGGGCGAGTACTCCGTCACCGACGTCGAGGACGCCAACGGCGAGACGGTCAGCGCCGTCCTGCTCGACCCCATCGCGGTCACCGAGGACAACATCGGTGACACGGTGGTCTCCGACGGCTTCTACACCATCGAGCAGATCTGCACCGACGACTACGCCGACTTCGACTTCTGCCAGGAAGCCCTCTAACCAGGTCCGGTGTAGGGCGCGTGACGCGGATGCTCTCGGTTGGTGGTCATCCGCGGAACACGCCCTAAGGGCCGCCCCGCCCGCTGGGGCGGCCCGGGCGCGACGCCCCGTGGGGACGGGAGCGAGTCGGACCGTCCCCAAGGGACGAGAAAGAGAAACAAGCACATGAGCACACCCGTCCTGGAACTGTCCGGGATCTCCAAGACCTTCGGGGCCGTCAAGGCCCTCACCGAGGTCGACTTCCAGGTCGACCCCGGAGAGGTCGTCGCCCTGCTCGGTGACAACGGCGCGGGCAAGTCGACCCTCGTCAAGGTCATCGCCGGCGCCCACCCCGCGGACAGCGGCGGCACCATCTACTGGGACGGCGAGCCGGTCACCATCGGAGCGCCCGCCGACGCCCAGCGCCTCGGGATCGCCACGATCTACCAGGACCTCGCGCTCTGCGACAACCTGGACATCGTCGGCAACCTCTTCCTGGGAAATGAGCGCCTGCACTTCCCCGGCACCCTCGACGAGGTCGAGATGGAGCGCCGGGCCGTGGAACTCCTCGACTCGCTGTCGGTGAGCATCCCCAGCCTGCGGGTCCCCGTCGCCGCCCTGTCCGGCGGTCAGCGCCAGATCATCGCGATCGCCCGGTCCCTGCTGGGACAGCCCCGCGTGGTCATGCTCGACGAGCCCACCGCCGCGCTGGGCGTCGCCCAGACCGCCCAGGTCCTGGACCTCATCGAGCGCCTGCGCGACCAGGGGCTGGGCGTGGTCCTGATCAGCCACAACATGGCCGACGTCCGTGCCGTCGCGGACCGGGCGGCCGTGCTCCGCCTGGGCCGCAACGCGGGGGACTTCCCCATCGCCTCGACCAGCTACGAGGAGATCGTGGCTGCCATCACCGGCGCCTCGGACAACCCGGTGACCCGTCGGTCCACCCGTACCGGCTCATCGGCCACGGCCACGAAGGACAAGGAATGAGCCAGCAGACACACGTTTCCCACGACGCCGACGGGGCCCAGCCGCAGAACGGCCCCCGGCGCGACCCCCGCCTGCTGGCCACCGCAGCCTCACCCAGCGGCTGGCTCCAGGCCCTGCGCCGCAACCTCAAGGGCGGCGAACTGGGCGCGGTGCCGGTCATCGTCGGCCTGCTGCTGATCGCCATCGTCTTCCAGTCGATGAACGACCGGTTCCTGTCCCCGCAGAACCTGTCGAACCTGACAGTGCAGATCGCCGCCGTCGGCCTGATGACCACCGGTGTCATCATGGTCCTGCTGCTCGGCGAGATCGACCTGTCCATCGGTTCGGTGGCCGGTCTGTCCGCCGGTGTCCTGGCGGTCCTCGCGGTCCGGCACGGCTGGTCCGAATGGGCCGCCATCGGTGCGGCCCTGACCATCGGGCTCCTGGTGGGCCTGATCCACGGCGTCATCTTCGCGAAGATGGGCGTACCGGCCTTCGTGGTCACCCTCGCCGGCCTGCTCGGCTGGCAGGGCGTGCACCTGTACCTCATGGGCGGCGACGGGAGCATCAACACCAGCGCCAACGGTCCGATCGCGATGCTCACCCAGACCTACTTCGTCCCGGTCGTGGGCTGGTTCCTGGTCGGGGTAGCCCTGGTTCTCTACCTGCTGTCGGTGCTGACGGCCGAGCGCAGGCGGCGCATCGCCGGTCTGCCCTACAAGCCGCTCAGCGAGGTGCTCTTCCGCACCTTCCTGCTGTCCCTGCCGCTGGTCGGCGGCGTGTGGATCCTCAACCAGTTCAAGGGTGTGCCGCTCGCCTTCCTGATCTTCGTGGGCTTCGTGGTCGTGCTGGACCTGGTACTGCGCAAGACCCGTTACGGCCGCATGGTCTACGCCGTGGGCGGCAGCTCCGAGGCTGCCCGGCGCGCCGGTATCAACGTGGACCTGATCCGGATCTCCGTCTTCGGTATCGCCTCCACGCTCGCGGCGCTGGGCGGCATCATGCTCGTCTCCCGCAACTTCGCGGCGAGCGTCTCCACCGGCGGCGGCGCCGAGCTGATGATGGCCATCGCGGCCGCGGTCATCGGCGGCACCAGCCTGTTCGGCGGTCGCGGCAACGCCTACTCCGCCCTGCTGGGCGGCCTGGTGCTGGGCGCCATCACCTCGGGCCTGCTGCTGCTCCAGATGGACACCTCCGTGCGGTTCATGATCACGGCGGCAGTCCTGCTGATCGCCGTCGTCCTGGACGCGGTCTCCCGCCGCGGTCGCAAGACCCACGCCAGAGGCGGTGCCTAGCACCTGACAGAGGCGGTGCCCGGCTCTCCCGGCGCACCCCTCCCTGTTCCCTCCCGGAGGAGAGCGGCGGTTCACCCCGGACCGTCGCTGGACCCGGGCCGGTTTCCACTCCCACCGGCCCGGGTCCTTTTCTTGTTCCTGTGTGAGGTGTGTCGCTTTCCCCGCGCCTTGGGTTAGGGGGCACCGGCGTTCGGAACCCCGCCCCGGGGCGCAGCGGGGTCCTTCGCGTCGCCCGGATTCTGGCCGAACCACCGGTCTCCGGGCTGACCTGGGCGGACGGTACCGAGGCTGCCGGAAGGCCGCCTTCGATGCCGAACGGTCGCTGTGAGCTGGGGCACTCGGCTGCGCCAGGGCCTTGGCCCCTGACCCCGTAGGGCCGAAAGTCCCAAGGTCAGGGGCGGAATCGGCGCTTTCGGGGGCGCTGTTAGTTTCGCCGCGTCACGACAGCCACCCCCTGTTAACGCAGCCAGGAGAACCATGCGCAAGATCCTCGTCGTCGGTGCCGGGCAGTCCGGACTCCAGCTCGCTCTCGGCCTGCTCGCGGAGGACTACGACGTCACCCTGATCAACCCGCAGGGGCCCGAGGAGATCCGTGCTGGACGGGTGCTGTCCACGCAGTGCCTGTTCGGTCCGGCCCTGCGCCGCGAACGCCGCCACGGCCTGGACCTGTGGGGTGAGCGGGCCCCGCGGATCACCGGGGTGGGCGTCCGCGTGGTCGGCCAGGGCGGGGGAGCGGCCCCGGACCTGGACTGGGTCGGGAGCCTTGACGAGCCCGCCCGGTCCGTGGACCAGCGGCTGAAACTGGTCGCCTGGATGGAGCTGTTCGTACAGGGCGGTGGTCGCCTGCTGCGGCGCCGGGTCGCGGCCGGGGAACTGGCGGAGCTCGGCTCCGACCACGACCTGGTCATCGCCGCGGCCGGCCGTGGGGAGCTGGCCGAACTCTTCCCCCGGGACGAGAGCCGATCGCCCTTCAGGGAGCCCCAGCGCACCCTGTCCCTGGCCTACGTGACCGGGGCCGAGCCGCACCCCGGCGGCGGTGTCCTGGGGCGCACGGCCGTCCCTGGGGCGGGCGAGCTGTTCACCCTGCCCACCCTGTCCCTGAACGGTGTCTGCCAGGCCCTGATGGTTGAGGCCGTGCCGGGCGGGCCGCTGGACCGGCCCCTGGGTCGCGGGGCGACTGGCGAGGACGTCCTGGCCGGGCTGCTCGACGTCCTGCGCGTACACGTCCCCTGGGAGTACGAGCGCTTCTCCCCGGCCCGGCTGGCCGACCCCATGGCCGCCCTGTACGGCGGTTACACGCCGGTGGTGCGCGAGCCCGTCGCCCGGCTGGCCGACGGCACCCTGGTCCTGGGCATGGCCGACTCGGTGGTCAGCAACGACCCCGTCACCGCACAGGGCGCCAACATGGCCTCGCTGTGCGCCGACGTCTACCGGAGGGCCATCGTCGACCACGGCGGGCGCCCCTTCGACGAGAACTTCATGCGCGCGGCCTTCGCCGCCTACTGGCGGCACGCCCGCCAGGTCACCGCGTGGAGCAGGGTGATGCTGTCCGGTCCGCACCACGTGTGGGAGCTGTACCGTCTGGCGGAACGGCACCAGCCCACCGCGGACCGGTTCGCCAACTCCTTCAGCGACCCCGCGGGACTCATCGACTGGTTCCTGCACCCCGAGCGGGCGATGGAGTACGTCGACTCCGTCCGTCGTACCCTGCCGGACGGGTCGTCCTATGTCCCTATCTCCTAATCCCGACCGGGGTCGGGGAGTTATAGCGTCGTGCTCCTCATGTTCGCTGATCTCCTCACACCCACCGCCCACGGACTGTTCGGCCAGATCGACGCGTGGGTCTTCCTCCTCGTCGCGGCGGCCGCGGTCCTTGCCGGGGCCGCCGTCCAGAGCATGGTCGGCCTCGGCCTCGGGCTCGTCGCCGCCCCGGTGATCTCCTTCCTCGACCCCACGCTCATGCCCGGATCACTGCTGATCGCCGTGATCATCCTCCCGATGCTCACGCTCCTCCAGGAGCGGCGGCACGTGGACTGGCGGGGCTTGGCCTGGGGGCTGCCCGCCCGCGTCCCCGGAACCGTGCTGGGGGTGTGGGTCGTGGCCGTCCTCGAACCCCGCGCCCTGGCCGGGGTCGTGGGGGTGATGGTCCTGCTGGCCGTCATCCTGTCCGTGTGGGCCTTCCGGGTGCGCATCACCCCCCTCTCGCTGGTCGCGGCGGGCTCCCTGTCCGGCTTCGCGGGCACCGCCACCTCGGTGGGCGGTCCGCCCGTGGCCCTGCTCTACCAGTACGAACCCCCCGAGCGGGTGCGCGCCACCCTGGCCGCGTTCTTCCTGTTCGGCGGGGCCTTCTCACTGCTGGCCCTGGGGGTCGGCGGCCAGCTCGACGAACGCACGATCGCCGCCGGGGTGGCCGCGATCCCCTTCGTCGGCATCGGCTTCCTCGTCGGCAGCCGGGTCCGCCGCTGGGTCGACCCGGGCAAACTCCGGCTCGCGCTGCTGTGCGTGGTGACCGTCTCCGCGATCGGCCTACTGCTCCAGGCCGCCCTGGGATAGCCTCAGCAGCCGGGTGGCCAGCGGTAACCGCGCTCCCAAAAGGGAGTAACCTACGCCGAAACACCTGTGGCGGGAGGTGCCTCCCGTGGTTTTCGGCCCAGGGGGGTCAACCGCTTCTACCGGGGTACCGTCAAGGCCGTGGCCTCGGGGGCCATTCGGGTATGAACCGTGGACGCAGGCCCATAAAATCGGGTATGTATACCTGCCGGTAGCCAACACTGGCCCACGTCAGGGGCCGGGTACGGCAAACGTAAGCGGACACGCTGGACGAGGGGACTGACGAGACAGTGACACTGTTCGAGTCGATACACAATCCGGAAGCGCTCAAGAAGCTCCCGGCCGACCAGCTCCCTGCGCTGGCTCAGGAGATCAGGGACTTCCTGGTCGACTCCTGCTCCCAGACCGGTGGGCACCTGGGTCCCAGCCTCGGCGTCGTCGAGCTGAGCATCGCGCTGCACCGGGTCTTCGACTCACCGAAGGACCCGATCCTCTTCGACACCGGCCACCAGGCCTACGCGCACAAGGTCCTCACCGGCCGCCACGACTTCAGCAACCTGAAGTCCGAGGGCGGCCTGTCCGGCTACCCCTCCCGCGCCGAGTCCGAGCACGACTTCATCGAGAACTCCCACGCCTCCACCGCCCTCTCTTACGCCGACGGCATGGCCAAGGCCAACGAGGTCCAGGGGCGCACCGACCGGACCGTGGTCGCCGTCATCGGCGACGGCGCCCTCACCGGCGGTATGGCCTGGGAGGCCCTCAACAACATCGCCGAGAAGAAGAACCGGCGCCTGGTCGTGGTCGTCAACGACAACGGCCGCTCCTACTCGCCCACCATGGGCGGCCTGGCCGACCACCTGGCCTCGCTGCGCATGACCCCCGGCTACGAACAGGCCCTGGACCTGGCCAAGACCACCCTCAACCGCACCCCCGTGGTCGGCCAGCCCCTCTACGAGGCCCTGCACGGCCTCAAGAAGGGCCTCAAGGACACCATCCAGCCGCAGATCATGTTCGAGGACCTGGGCCTGAAGTACCTCGGCCCCATCGACGGGCACGACGAGCCCGCGGTAGAGAAGGCACTGCGCCGCGCCCGCGACTTCGGCGGCCCGGCGATCGTCCACGTCATCACCCAGAAGGGCAAGGGCTACGCCCCGGCCGAGAACCACGACGAGGACCAGTTCCACGCCCCCGGCCCCTTCGACATCGACACCGGCAAGGCCAAGCCCGGCCCCAAGGTGGAGAAGTGGACCGGCGTGTTCGCCGACACCATGGTCGAGCTCGGCGCCGAGCGCGAGGACATCGTGGGCATCACCGCCGCGATGCTCCACCCCACCGGCCTGAACAAGTTCGCCGACGCCTACCCGGACCGGATCTTCGACGTCGGCATCGCCGAGCAGCACGCCGCCACCGCCGCCACCGGCATGGCGATGAACGGCCTGCACCCGGTGGTCGCCGTCTACGCGACCTTCCTCAACCGCTGTTTCGACCAGGTGCTCATGGACGCCGCCCTGCACCGCCAGGGCGTCACCTTCTGCCTGGACCGCGCGGGCGTCACCGGCAACGACGGCGCCAGCCACAACGGCATGTGGGACATGTCCATCCTCCAGGTCGTCCCCGGCCTGCGCCTGGCCGCTCCGCGTGACGCCGCCCGGCTGCGCACCCTGCTGCGCGAGGCCGTCGCCGTCGAGGACGCCCCCACCGTCGTGCGCTACCCCAAGGGCGCCGTCGCCGAGGAGCTGCCCGAGATCGGCAAGGTCGGCTCCATGGACCTGCTGCGCCGCGCCACCGACGACGGCCACGCCAAGGACCTGCTCATCGTCGGCGTGGGCACCATGGCCCAGGTCGCCGTCGAGGTGGCCGACCGCATGGCCGACCAGGGCATCGGCGTCACCGTCATCGACCCGCGCTGGGTCAAGCCCCTGGACGAGGCCCTGGTGGCCGAGGCCGCCGAGCACTCGGTCGTCGCGGTCGTGGAGGACAACGGCCGCACCGGCGCCGTCGGCGACGCCGTGGCCCGCCTGCTGCGCGACCACGAGGTGGACGTGCCCGTGCGGACCTTCGGCATCGCCCAGGAGTTCCTGGACCACGCCAAACGCGACCGCATCCTCCAGCAGCAGGGCCTGACCCCGCAGGAGCTGTCCCGCAAGCTCACCGAGACGGTCTCCCGCCGCGGCGAGGGCGGCAAGCCTCACCGCGAGCTGGCTGACGAAACCGCCTGACTCGGGCCTTCCGGTCATACTTCTGGCAGTGCCGGGGCCAGCCCCGGTGCTGCCAGAATGGGTTCATGGCCTCTCCCGAACCCGAGCACCCCAGTTCTGAGCAGCCCGCAGCCGAAGACGTGACTCCGCTCAGGGTTGCCGTGATCGGCTCCGGCCCGGCCGGGGTCTACGCCGCCGACGCCCTCATCCGCCAGCGCCGCGTGCCGGTCCGGGTGGACATCATGGACCGGCTGCCCACCCCCTACGGGCTGGTGCGTTACGGCGTCGCCCCCGACCACACCAAGATCAAGGGTGTGGCGCTCACTCTGCGCAGGATCCTGGAACACCCGCACGTGCGGTTCGTCGGCGGGGTCGAGTTCGGCGCCGACCTGACCCGCGCGGACCTGGCCCGCACCCACCACGCCGTGGTCTACGCGACCGGTGCCAGTGTCGACCGGCGCATGGGGATTCCGGGAGAGGACCTGCCCGGCAGCCTCGCCGCCACGGACTTCGTCAACTGGTACTGCGGCCACCCCGACAACGAGTGGGAACGGTTCGCGCTGGACGCCGAGGAGGTCGCGGTGGTCGGGGCGGGCAACGTCGCCCTCGACGTCGTCCGGATCCTGGCCAAGACCGCCGACGAACTCCGGCACACCGACATCCCGCAGGCCGCCCTGGAGGTGCTTGCCGAGAGCCGGGTACGCACCGTTCACGTGCTGGCCCGACGCGGCCCGCTCCAGGCCAAGTTCACCGCTCCCGAGCTGCGCGACCTGCTCGCCCTGCCCGGTGTGGACGTGGTCGTGCGCCCGGACCAGGTGGACATCGACCCCACCGTGGTGGGCACCGACAGCGCGGGCCGCCCCGAGCTGCGCGAGGTCTCCCGGGCGGCGCGCACCAATCTCAGACTTCTGCGCGAACAGGCCGAGCGGGCCCCCGAGGGGCGTCCCCGCCGGGTCGAACTGCACTTCTGGACCCGCCCCGAGGAGATCCTGGGCGGGGCCGCGGAGGGTGAGTCGGCACGGGTCGAGGGCCTGCGGGTGGAGCACACCCGACTGGACGCCGACGGCCGCCTGGAGGGGACCGGTGAGCACAGCGTTCTGGACGTGGGCATGGTGTTGCGCTCGGTCGGCTACGCGGGGGTGCCGCTGGCCGGTGTGCCCTTCGACCGGGGCGGGCACACGGTTCCGCACGAGGCGGGCCGGGTCCTGGACGCCGAAGGCCGGGCGGTGCCCGGGGACTACGTGGCCGGGTGGATCAAGCGGGGCGCCACCGGTGTGATCGGCACCAACAAGTCCGACGCCGCCGGGACCGTCCGGGCCCTGCTGGAGGATGCGCCACGACTGCGCGAGGCGGTGCCGGAGCCCGTCGCGCTGGAACGGGTCCTGGACGAACGGGGACTGGCGCACAGCGACTACGAGGGCTGGCTGCGCATCGACACCGCCGAGGCCGGACACGCCGAAGACCTGGGCCGGGGTGAGCGGGTCAAGCTGCGCGGCTGGGACGCCTACCGGAAGGCCCTGGAAGAGGGCTGAGGGGAGCAGGCAGGGGCGGGATGCGGGAGGCGGTCAGGTGACCTCGTTCTCGTCGGCCCCGTAGGTGTTGCACCCGCCCACGGTCGCACTGGAGTAGCCCGCCTCCAACCACAGGGCGCGGTTGGCCGCGGTGCCGTGGGTGTCCAGGTCACCGCCGCCGTTGAAGTGCAGGTTGACCACGTCCAGGGCGTCGCCGCCGGGGTCGGTCAGCCCGCGCAGCCCCACCCCCGCCATGCACTCGGCCTGGAGCTCGGTCCGGCGCAGGGTCTCCAGCTCGTCGTCCTCGCTGCCCGCGGTCCGGCGCAGGTCGTGGGAGACGCTCAGGATGCCCGTGGCGTACTGCACGTGGTGGGCGTACTCGTGTCCCATCAGCGCCAACCACACGTCTTCCTGGTGCGCGTCCGGGATCTGTTCACCGACCTGGCGCACGTTGGGCAGGACCACGGTGATCAACCCCCGGTCGCTCTCGTAGTAGGCCAGAGTGAAGGAGTCCTCGGTGTCGGTGTCCAGGGGCTCGTCGGTGACCGTGATCTCGGGGAGGTCGGGGACCAGGCCGAGCTCGTCCATCACCGGCGCCCACAGCTCGTTCAGGCAGACCCCGGCCTCGTTGGCGAACGCCTCCCAGGAGTCGTCGGAGCCGGTCCGCAGGGCGGGCAGGGGGCAGTCGATCGGCTCGGGCATGGCGACGTCGTAGAGCGGGTGGTCGACGAGGTCGATCTCGGCCGGGTTGGGTCGGGCGTACAGGCCGCTGTCGTAGAAGGCGGACACGTCCGCGCCGCCGGTGGGCGCTTCCTGTCGCGGGGTGTTCACCACGATGGCGACGCTGGCGATGAGCGCCACCAGGGCGACGGAGGCTGCGGCCAACGCCCCAGCCAGCACGGCCCGGCCCTTGTTGCGCCGCGGCCGCGGAGCGGGGTACCAGGGCTGGTGTGCCCACTGCTGTCCCCACTGCTGGGGCGGCGGCCACTGGTACTGGCCCGGTTGCGGACCCCAGTGTTGTCGGGGAACCGGTTGCTGGGGAACGGGCTGGTGCTGAACAGGCTGCTGCGGAACGGGGTGCTGGTGCGCCGGGTGCACCGGGTGCAGCGGCATCGGGTGTGGCTGTGGCTGCTGCCCCCACTGCTGGGACGGCGGAGGCCCCGGCTGCGGAGGTGGTTGCTGCGGAGCGGGGGCGGGCCGCGGAGGTGCGCCCGGAGCCACCCAGCCCTGCGACTCGGTGGGGTCGGGGTGTGCCGGAGTGCGCGGCGGCTGCGGAGCCTGTGCGGGAGGCGGAGACTGCGGCGGCCGGCCGTGCGGGGGAGGGGAGCCGTGCCGGAAGGTTCCCGTGTGCTCGGGCGGTCGCTGGTGGGTGCCGGTCCGGTCCGGCCGGGGAGCGTTCTCCCCGGGCTGCTCAGCGCCGGTTCGGTTCTCCACGGGCTCGTCCTCGTCTTCGCGCCAATACGGGTACGGCATGCCGGATTCGTACCCACGAATCCGGCAAGTGCCGCAGACCTCCAGTATGGGGCTTAAACGGTCAAGCCGGTGTTAGGCGCCCTCCACCTTCCGAGGCGGGGAGTAGCGCACCCCGAGGTCCTTCGCCATGTTCTGAAGCTCGGACTCGAAGAATGGTTCCATGTCACCCACGACAAAGTTCAGGTGTTGGAACACTTCCATGCAGACCACCCCGTAAAGGCGCACCCAGCAGGCGGTGAGCACCATCACGGCGCCCTCGGAGATGTCGGGCGAGGTGAAGCCGACGGTATCCGCGAAGGAGCGCAGCTCGGGGCGGAGCGCCTGCGGGATGTCCTCGTCCGCGGGGAGCGGGAAGCGCTCCTCCGAGACCAGGCGGTCGAAGAGCGTGAAGAACGTGGACCCGAACCGGCGTCCCGATTCCAGGGCGATGCCGATGTCGGCCGACGGGTCCAGCCGGGTGCGCGGCCCGAACATCACCGAGTACTCGGTCCGGTGGGTGATGGCCCAGTTCCGGAAGGCGCGCAACGAAGCGAGGATGCGTCCGTCGGTGTCCTCCACGGGCATCCCGGCATCGGCGGCGGCCACCGCGTCCGCCAGTTCCTCGTACATGTCCGCCGTGATCGCCACCAGGAGGGCGTCGATCCCCTCCACGTAGCGGTACAGGCCGGGGGCGGTCATGCCCATCTCCCGGGCGATCGCGCGCAGGGAGACCCCGACGACCCCGTGCTCCACGAGGTGTCTGCGGGCGATCGCCTTGATCTCGGTGAGTGTGGCTTCGCGCACACGTTCGCGGCGGCTCAGGGTTCCCCCGGTCCGTTGGTCGCTTGTGACCGGCGGTTTCGTCATGTGCTGCGGTACACCCCGTCTCACGCGCCAGGGTCGTGGCGCTCTGGTTTCACTCGGCGATATTGACATCGTAACGCCTGCACGCTTAAGTAAACACCGTTAGCAAACAGTGTTCACGAATATGACGACCGTTCGCTTCAAGGGGGCGCCCATGCCGACACACACGGGGTTCTTCGGCCGACTCGGGCTCGGTGCCCACCGGGGCAGATGGTGGATCCTGGCCCTGACGGGGCTCTTCGCCGCCTTCTCCGTGGTGTGGGGGCTCGGGGTCTTCTCGGACGTCAGCGAAAGCGGCTTCGAGGACCCGGGATCCGAGTCCTCCCAGGCCATGGACGTGCTCCAGGACGAGCTCGGCCACTCCGACATCGACATCATCGCGGTCTACCGCAGCGACGAGATGCGGGTGGACAACCCGACCTTCGCCCAGGCCGTGCAGCGGATCGCCGACGACCTGCCCGAGGACCTGGTCGCCGACTACGACGTCTACCTCGACGAGGAACTCGAGGACATCGAGCGCGGCATCCTCGTCTCCGAGGACATGCACGCCACCTACATGCCGATCACCCTCACCGGGCAGACGCACGAGGAGCGCCTGCACCAGTTCGAGGCGGCCGCCGAAGCCCTGGAGTCCGGCCCGCTGGAGAGCCACCTGGGCGGCCCGATCGCGGTCGAGCACGAACTCTCGGAGACCGCGGAGAGCGACATCATCCGCGCCGAGCTCATCACGCTCCCGCTCCTGCTCCTCCTCCTGGTCCTGATCTTCGGCGGTCTGATCGCCGGGCTGGTCCCCCTCGCCGTCGGCGGCCTGGCCATCCTCGGCTCCCTCACCGTCCTGCGCGCCCTCACCTCCGTCACCGAGGTATCGGTCTTCGCCATCAACGTCGCCACCCTGCTGGGCCTGGGCCTGGCGATCGACTACGGCCTGTTCATGGTCAGCCGCTTCCGTGAGGAGCTGAACAAGGGCCGGACGGTCCCCGACGCCGTCCGCCGCACCGTCGACACCGCCGGGCGCACCGTCGCCTTCTCCGGCGTCATCGTCGGCATCGCCTTCGCCGGTCTGCTTTTCTTCCCCCAGCCCATCCTGAAGTCCATCGGCTTCGGCGGCATCGCCGTGGTCGCCCTCGACCTCATCGCGGCCCTGGTCTTCCTGCCCGCCCTGATGTCGGTGGTGGGCCGCCGCATCGACCGGCTCAAGCTCCCCTTGCCGCGCCGGACCGTCACCGGCGCGATCGACGAGAACGCCGGGGCCTGGGCCAAGCTGGCCCGTACCGTGATGCGCGGACCCGCGGTCTCGCTGGTCGCGGTCGGCTGCGTCCTGATCGCGTTCACCTCCGGCCTGGCCTCGACCGAGCTCGGCTCCACCGACCAGCGCTACCTGCCGGTCGACGCCTCCAGCCGGATCGGCACCGAGTCCATGGGCGACGACTTCCCCGCCGGGCAGGTCGGACGGCTGCACGTGGCGGTGGTCGGCGACAGCACCGGGGAACAGCTCGACGAGTACGTCGAACGCCTCGAGGCGCTGCCCGGCGCGGTCCGCACCGAACTCGCCCGCACGGGGGAGGGCATCGCGCACGTGGAGGTGGTCTACCAGGGCGCCACCGACGACCCCCGGATCAAGGACCTGGTGCGCGACGTGCGCGCCGAGCCCGGGCCGCAGGGTTCGGTGGAAACCCTCGTGGGCGGGGCGGCCCCCATGCAGCTGGACAACCTGGACGCCATCGTCGAGGAGGCGCCCAAGACGGTCGGTTTCATCATCGGCTCCACGCTGCTGCTGCTCTTCCTCGCCTTCGGCTCCATCGTGCTGCCGATCAAGGCGGTACTCATGGGCGCGCTGTCCCTGGGCGCCTCGCTGGGCGTGGTGATCTGGGGCTTCCAGGAGGGGCACTTCGCCGCGCTGCTCGGATTCGAGGCGGTCGGCACGATCGACCCCACGTACCTGGTGCTGATCATGATCGTGTCCTTCGGTCTGGCGATGGACTACGAGTTGTTCCTGCTCAGCCGGGTGCGGGAGGAGTATCTGCGCAGCGGGGACAACACCCGTTCCGTGGCGCTGGGGTTGCAACGCACCGGCCAGATCATCACCAGCGCCGCCCTGCTGCTGGGTGTGGTGCTGGTGGCGATGGGCACCTCGGGGCTGCTCTTCCTGAAGATCATCGGTATCGGGCTCGCGCTCGCGGTCCTGGTGGACGCCACCCTGGTCCGGGCGATCATGGTGCCCGCCACCATGCGCCTGCTCGGCGACTGGAACTGGTGGCTGCCGCGCCCGCTGCGCTGGGTACACGACCGGATCGGCATCTCCGAGGGCGGTGACGACGAGGAGGAGCCTCTCCCGGTCGCCAGGGGGAGCGAGCGGCGGGAGAAGGTCTCAGCGGGGGTCTGACCTACTCGGTCTTGGTCACCTGGGGGTGCTGGCCGACCAACCGCCCGGCCAACTCGTGCAGCACCAGGCGTTCCTCCTCGGAGACTCCGGCGAAGAACTCCTGCTCGGCCCGCTCCACGGCCGCCCGGACCCGCGCCAGCACCTCCAAAGCCCGCAGCGTCGGCGTGACGATGTACCGCCGCCGGTCCTGGGGGTTGCGCACCCGCTCCACCAGCCCCAACCGCTCCAGCTCGTCCACGACCCCCACCATGACGTTGGGGTCGATCCCGAGCGAACGACTGAGCTCCTGCTGGGACGGCTCGGCCATGGTGGCAGCGGCCGCCAGCACGTGGAATTGCCGCGCGTTGAGTTCCAACGCTCCGAACACCGAGACGGTGGCCGCCTGCACCAGCTCACCCAGTTTGATGAGCCGAAACCCGGTCAGGTGCCACAGGGGCGATGCCCCCTCGTTCGCCTCGCTCATACACCCCATCCTATGCCCGGCCGACCATCCCCTCCCCGGATGGTCGTCCGAACATAGTGCTTTGTTCCTCGAAAAACCGGTCGATTCGGGTGGTGCCGAAGGCCCTGTCGAACCAGACGTCGAGCTGATCCAGATCACGGTGGTTCAGGTCGTTGAAGTGGCCAAACGTGTCAGTGATCCGGTGTGGGGCGGGTGCCGGCGCCGCCCCGTGGTCACCGGTGGAGGGCGCCGAGGGTTGTCTGGTGGGTGAGCTCCTCGGGTAGGCGGGCGTGGCTTCTGATGGCGTTCGCCAGTTCCTTCAGTGCCGGTTGGGGCGGCATGTTCAGTTCCTGGGCCGTACGGTGCTCCAAGCGCTCGTACACCTGCACGGCCTTGGCGGGGTTGCCCAGTCGGTACTGGGCGAGCATCAGGAACCGGGCCAGGTTCTCCTCCAGGGGGTGCAGGCGCAGGGCGTCGCTGAGCGGGCCGACCGCCTCGGCGTAGCGGCCCGCGGTCAGCGCGACCCGTGCGTAGTCCTGGAGCACGGTCAGGCGCACGCCTTCGAGGTGGGTGCGTTCGTCGTCGAAGGCCAGGCCGGGCAGGTCGCCGAGGAACGGTCCGCGCCACAGGCGCAGGGCCCGGGCGTACAGGTCGGCGGCTCTGGCGTGCTCTCCCTGGTCGCGCAGGTCCTCGGCGGCCTCCACCTGGGCGTGGAAGAGGGTGAAATCCAGCTGGTCCGCCCTGACCGTCAGGCGGTAGCCGCCCCGGTCGTTGTCGATGCTGATGCGGCGGTGCGGTTCGAGCTCGGCGAGCGCGCGCCGCAGGCCGGAGACGTACTTGTGCACCAGGTTGGAGGCGTAGGTCGGCTCGCCGGTGTTCCAGACGGTCGCGACGATGCGCTGGGTGCTGAGGGAGCGGTTCGCGTGCAGGGCGAGGGCGGCCAGAACGGAGCGCTGGCGCGGGGCTCCCAGATCGATGGCGCGATCCTCGCCGAAGACGGCCAGTTCACCGAGCACGGTCATTGTCGTGCTCGTTCTTCCTCGTGCCATGAGCATTGAGGTTCCCTTCATTCCGGCATGTCCTTTTTTTCCGTTTTGGGTCGTGAATAGTCCAATGTTTTCTAGGCCTCGGTATCGATCGGCGTCTGTTCTCGGGCGTCTTCTGGCGCCGCTTCCGGCGGGGGAGCGGGTGTCAGAAGACACACGTTCGGCCAGGTGATCATAGGCAGGCCCGATGTCGCTTTCGGTGACTGGGTCGATGCTCTCCGCCTTATCTCATCCTTAGTCCCAGATCAAAGAGTTTCTATGAGTTAAAGATGATCTTGTGTGTTGATCGTCACAGGTACGGGATGGTCGTGTCGTCTCACGGTTCTTCCGGCGTGCTCGCAGGTCAGAGCGAAGTTGTGACGATCGCTGTCCGATTTCTCGGATTTCCCTTCAGGGTTCATTCAGGGAGGCTTCACGGCGCCTGTGAATACTCCCTACTAGCGAGCGCTGGCTCCGCAGAAGCGGGCGCTGTGGAGCGGACGCGGAGACGGATTTTCAATCCGCTTTCCATCGTGTTTCGCGAGTCATTCAGAAAACGAGGAACGTTAACGAAAGGGAAGAAATGAACCACATTTCGGTGGGTGAGAAGGACACAGCGGTCGACACCGCGGACGATCTGTCCCACCTGGACCCGGACGGGCAGCCGCCGCACGAGCTGCGCTTCGACGCGACCGTCCCCCGGGGCCTGGTGCACCGCAAGGCTGTGGCCGAGGTCTTCGTGACCGACTCCCGCCAGCTCGGGGGAGACGTCTTCGAGGTGGCCGCGCAGCTGCCCAGGGGCCACGTGATGCTGGAGGACCAGACCTACGACCTCCCGATCGTGCTGGAGGCCTGCCGTCAGGCGGGCGTGCTGGTCTCGCATCGGCACTTCGACGTGCCGATGGACCAGGCGTTCATCATGCAGAGTCTCACCATGGAGATCGCCGACCCCCTCGTCCTGCGCCAGGGCGACGAGCCCGCCCGACTGCTGATCAGCATCGACGCCGAGGTGCACCGGAGCCGGTCCGGCCGCATCCAGGGCTACGGCTTCACCGGGGAGCTGTTCCTGGAGGGGCGGCACTTCGGCACGGCCAGCGGTGCCCTGTTCTTCCTGCGCAAGAAGGTCTACAAGGAGATCCGGGCCAAGGGGCGGGCCGCGCTGGACCTGGCCGGTTCCGTCCAGCCCCTGCCCGTGCGGTGCGCACCCGCCACAGTGGGCCGCCGCGACCAGCGCAACGTAGTCGTTTCCGACCCCGTGCAGCGCAAGGAGGGGGGCTGGGCGGCGACCGTCTTCGCCGACCGGAGCCACCCCCACCTCTTCGACCACCCGCTGGACCACCTGCCCGGCAATCTGCTCATCGAGGCCGCCCGCCAGCTCGCCGTGGTCGCGGTCTCGCGTGAGGGGGGACTGGCCCCGGCGTCCCTCACGCCCCGCTCCGTCTCGGCCGAGTTCAACCAGTTCTGCGAGAACGACCTGGCCACCGTGGTCGAAGCCGAGGCCGCGCCCTTCCGCAAGGACGAGCGGCTCGGTTCGGTGGCCGCCGTCGACGTCCGCGTCCTCCAGCAGGGCAGGGTCTGCGCGACGATCCGCATCGAGGTGGCCCAGTGGGTCTGACCCGGATCGACACGGTCATCACCGACTACGGCGGCGTGCTCACCAACCCGCTGATGGAGACGCTCGAGTACTTCTCCAAGACCGTCGGCGTGACCCCCACCGACCTGCTGAACGCCGTCGGCGCCGCCACCGAGCGCCACGGCGCCGAACCCATGGCCCTCCTGGAAGTCGGTTCCATCACCGAGGCCCGGATGGTCGAACTCGTCTCCGCGGAACTGCCCGGAAGGGAGCGACTCTTGCCAGAGGACAGCACGTTCGGCGAGGTCTGGTTCGCCGGGCGGGTGGGCAACGAGGCGTTCATCGAGTACCTGCGCGGGCTGTCGATGGACGACTACCGCCTGGCCCTGCTCACCAACAACGTCGTGGAGTGGGAGGAGCTGTGGCGGGCCACCGTCCCCGCCGACGAGCTCTTCGACGTCGTGGTCAACTCCGCCCACGAGGGTGTGCGCAAACCGGCCCGCGAGATCTACGAGATCGTGCTGGAGCGCCTGGGCACCAAGCCCGAGCGCTGCGTGTTCGTCGACGACCTGGAGGCCAACCTCGTCGCGGCCGCGGAGCTGGGCATGGCCACCGTCCACTTCCGGGACAACGACCAGGCCGCGGCCGAGCTCACCGAGCTGCTGGAGGAGTCCGGCCGGACGGACGGGGGCGCGCGGTGACCTCCCCCGGACAGTACCCGCCGGTGCTCGTGGTCGGTGCGGGGCCCACCGGGCTCGCGGCCGCCTGCACCCTGCTCCAGAACGGGGTGGCCTGCCGTGTCGTCGAACGCCGCTCCGGCATCCCGGAGGAGCCCAAGGCGCTGATCCTGTGGAGCGGTGCCCTGGAGGTACTGCGCCGGCTCGGCGCGCACGAGGCCGTGGTCGGTCAGGCCCTGCCGCTCGGTTCGGCCTCCTACTTCTCCAACGGCCGCAGGATCGGCGGGGTGCGTTTCGGCTCGCTCGCCGGTACCGCTTTCCCGGGGCCGATCTGCCTGCCCCAACCCGGGGTCGAGCAGGCGCTCTACGACCGGCTGCGCGAACTCGGCGGTCAGGTCGAGTGGTCCACCGAGGTGCACTCGGCGCACCCCGAGGGCGCGGGTGCCCGGGTGGTCCTCGGTCCGACCGGTCGGACCGAGGAGCGCTCGGAGGAGGCGGTGGCCTGGGTGGTGGCCGCGGACGGCAGTCGCAGCGTGGTCCGCGAGTCCCTGGGCGTGGCCTTCGAGGGCGACACCTACGACCGGGTCTTCCTGCTCGGCGACGGGGTGATCAGCGGGCCGACGCCCGAGGACGAGGCCCAATACCATCTGACCCCGGACGGGGTGCTGGTGGCCGTGCCGCTCCCCGGCGGCGGGCACCGGATCTTCTTCGACACCGAGCCGGACGGGCGGACCGAACCGCCCAGCGACGAGGACCTGACCCGCCTCCTCGACCAGCGAGGCCCGGGAGGGCTACGGATCGAGCAGATCTGGTGGCGGAGCCGCTTCCGGGTGCACGCCAGGATCGCGCGCGAGTTCCGGCAGGGGCGCTTCCTCATCGCTGGGGACGCGGCGCACCTGCACAGCCCGGCGGGAGGGCAGGGCCTCAACACCGGTATCCAGGACGGTTTCGACCTGGGCTGGAAGCTCTCAGCGGTGCTGCGCGGGGCACCGGAGCGGCTCCTGGACAGCTACCCGGCCGAACGCCGTCCCACGGCGCGCGCGGCGGTCCGCAGCGCCGACCAGCAGACCCGGACCTGGATGGT
Source organism: Nocardiopsis exhalans (assembly GCF_024134545.1). GTDB lineage: Bacteria > Actinomycetota > Actinomycetes > Streptosporangiales > Streptosporangiaceae > Nocardiopsis > Nocardiopsis exhalans. The sequence goes on along the minus strand of NZ_CP099837.1, from coordinate 4,641,496 downwards.
GCGCGCACCCCTGGCCCGCCTGGTGCGGGACACCCTGATGCGCGTGCTGTCGTCCAGTGGGCTGTTGGAGAAGCGCCTGGTGCCGCAGCTGGCGCAGATCTCGCCGGACTACCGGGACAGCCCCGCGGTCCGGGCCGCCCCTTCCTCCTGGCGGGCCGGGCAGGCCCTGGGCGGGGCCCTTCCGGGGCGGCGGATCGGTGACGCGGATCTGGTCCCGGTCCGCGGCACCGGCGCCCGGGGCTTGCACGAATACCTGGCCGCGGGGCGGCACTGCCTGATCGTTGGCGGCTCCTCGCGCCGTGCGGGCGAGGCGGCGGCCGGTCTGCGCGAGCGCGCGCCCGGTGACGTGGATGTGCTGTTCGTGACCGCCGGGGCGGTCGCAGGCGAGGAGATCGCGGTCGGCTGCGACCTGGTGCGGTCGGGGAGCCCGTCGGCCCCGGGGCCGAATCGGGGCTGGGTGGTGCACGTGCGCCCGGACGCGGTGGTGGGCGCGGTGGCTGATCTCGCCGACCCCTCCTGGGAGGTCGAGGGCTTCCTGACGGGAGCGCTCCTGCCGAAGGCGGCCAAAGCGTCCAGGTGAGCCGCATCGGTGATGAGCTCAGGTAAATAATATGTGAACTATATTATCTGGTTCTATATTGATATGTCTTAAGTACGATACTGTGACGCGAGGGTTGGTGCGCGGGCGGCCGGGGCACCCCGGCCGCCCGCGCCGCCCTACGGCGTCGGAAAGGGGGTGAAGCGGTGTTGGCCGCACTCATGAGAACCACCACGGGCAGGCCCTGGTGGGTCCTGGCGATCGCGCTGGTCGCGATCGTCGGATCCGTCGTCGTGGGGTCCAACGTCACCGACCGGCTGCTGGCCGGACAGGGCACGGAGGACCCCAACTCCGAGTCCGCCCTGGCCGGAGCGGTACTCGAGGAGCACTTCCCGGAGGGCAGACCCAACCTCGTCCTGCTCGTCGCCGCCGAGGCCGGGGTCGACGACCGGGAGGTCGCCGGGCAGGCCCTGGCCATGGCCGAAGGGCTCGCCTATGAGGACGACGTCGTCGGGGTGACCTCCTACTGGCAGACCGGGGCCGACGAACTCAAATCCGACGGCGGGGACCAGGCGCTCATCGTCGCGCGGGTCGGCGGCGGGGAGGCACACGCGGGAGCGGTCGTCGCGGACCTGGCCGACCGTTACGGCGGCGAACACGGACCCCTCGACGTCCGGGTCGGCGGCCAGACCGCGGTCCTCAACGACGTCGAGACCACCATCGACGAGGACCTCGTCACCGCGCAGGCCGTGGCACTGCCGCTGACCCTGCTCATCCTGGTGTGGGTCTACGGCAGCGTGATCTCCGCGCTGCTGCCGCTGGCCGTGGGCGTGGCCTCCATCATCGGCACCAACGCCGTCCTGTGGTTCATCGCCGGGCTGACCGAGGTCTCGGTCTTCGCCCAGAGCCTGACCATCGCCCTCGGTCTGGGGCTGGCGGTGGACTACGCGCTCCTGATGGTCCGCCGCTTCCGCGCCGAGCTCGAAGACGGACACGATCCGCCTGCAGCGGCCGCCACGACCGTCCGTACCGCCGGGCGCACCGTGCTCTTCTCCGCCTTCGCCATCTCCTCGGCGCTCGCGGTCATGCTGCTCTTCCCCCTGTACTTCCTGCGTTCCTTCGCCTACGCGGGCGTGACCGTGGTGCTGCTGGCGGCGCTGTTCTCACTGTTGGTCGTCCCGGCCGCGCTGACCCTGCTCGGCCACCGGGTCAACGCCCTGGACCCACGCCGCCTGTTCCGGCGCCGCTCGAACGGCCGGGCGCCGGTGAGTCCGGAGGAGGCGGCCGACCGCCGCTGGAAACGCCTGACCCGTACCGTCATGGGCCGGGCCCCCGCCTTCGCCGTGGCCTCACTGGTGCTGCTCGTCCTGGTTGGCCTGCCTTTCCTGAGGGTGGAGTTCGGCATGGCCGACGACCGCCAACTCCCCGCGGACGCCGAGTCCCGCCAGGTCGCGGACGTGGTCCGGGAGGAGTTCAGCGCCAACGCCACCGGGGTGATCGATGTCCTGGTCCACAGCCCGCACGCGCAGACCGACACCGCCGAGCTCACCCGCTACGTCGAACGGCTCTCGCTCCTGGACCACGTCGACGAGATCCGCTCACCCGTGGGCGTGTACGCCGAGGGCTCCCTCACCCAGGCCCGCACCCCGGTCGACGCCCTGCGCGAGTCCGCCTCCCACTCCTACCTCCAGGTCGTGCCCGAGGACGGGGTAGCCGATATCTCACCCGAGAGCCAGGGCCTGGTCCGCGACATCCGCGCGGTGGACACCGGACTGGAGACCTCCGTGGCCGGACAGGCCGCGGCGGTGGTGGACGCCCAGGAGGGCATCGGTGAGCGGCTGCCCCTGGCAATCGGTGCCGTCGTCGTCAGCATGGCGATCCTGCTCGCCCTGCTCACCGGCAGCGTGGTCCTCGCCTTGCTGTCCGTGGTGATCAACGCGCTCAGCCTGACCGCCATGTTCGGCGCGGTGGTCTGGGTCTTCCAGGACGGCAACCTCAGCGGCCTGCTCGGGTTCACCCCGACCGGCTTCATCGACACCGCCCTGCCCGTGCTGATGTTCTGCATCGCCTACGGGCTGTCCATGGACTACGGGGTGTTCCTCCTGGCCAGGATGCGGGAGGAGTACGAACGCACCGGAGACCACCGCACCGCGGTGGAACTGGGCCTGCGGCGCACCGGCGGGGTCATCACCGCCGCCGCGGTCACGCTCGCGGTGGTCATGCTGGCCATCGGCGCCTCCCGCGTCACGAACACGATGATGCTCGGCTGGGGCGTGGCCCTGGCGGTCATCGTGGACGCGACCGTGGTCCGCTGCCTGCTCGTGCCCTCCGTCCTGCGTATGACCGGGCCCCTCACCTGGTGGGGGCCGGAACCGCTGCGCAAGCTGTACCGGGCCCTGTCCAGCCCGGCGGCACCCGTGTTCCGCGCACCCTCTCAACCGGGAGATCCCAACCTCGGACCCGCGCCCCTTCCCGATCCGGAGCCCGTCACCGGTGTCCGCACACCTGATCCGACATCCGAACCGACACCCGGAACGGGGGCTGTCCATGCCCGCGACTAGGAGAGTCCTCGCGGTGGGAGCGGCTGTAGCCGTCGCCGCCCTGGCCGCCTGGTCGGCGCTGACCACCGGCACCGAGACCGGGGCAGCCGCCCTGCCCACCCCCGAGGAACGCGCTCGGGCGACCGCGGAGCGCATGGCCGAGCACGACATCGTCGACCTGCCGGTCACCTTCACCGTCACCAACGACAACGACTCCCGGCTGCCGTGCAACAGCGACGGCGGCGCGTACACGCTGCACGGCCACCTGACCGCGCCCCGTGCCGTACTGACGGCCGACGGCCCCGCCGTCACCCTCTACCAGCACGGCCAGGCCGCGGGGGAGTGGTTCTGGCGCCTGGACGAACAGGGCGCCCACCACACCGAGGGGATGGCCCTGCTCGGACAGGCCTCCCTCACCCTGGACCGGCTCGGCTACGGGGCCAGCGAGCGCCCGGACGGGATGGCGATGTGCCTGGGCGGGCAGGCCGCCATGACCTCCCAGGTGATCGCCGCGCTGCGCACCGGTGACTACGGAGTCGCCGACACCCCGGACGATCCCGACCTCGCGCAGGCCCCGCCCGCCTTCGACCGAGTGGTCCTAGCCGGACACCACAACGGCGCTCAGATCGCCCAGATCACCGCCTACTCCTACGACGGCGCCGCCGCTCCGGACGCGCTGGTCCTGATGGGCTGGAGCGGTATCGGACTGACTGACCGTGCCAACGCGCGCTTCTTCGGCGGGCTGGCCTCCTGCATGCAGGGCGGGGTGCCCGCCGCGACCGGAACAGGGCCGCCGGAGAACGTCCCCGGGCAGGACGCCGGTTATGCCTACGTCGACGTCGGGTCCGCCAACTTCCGGGAGTCCGCCTTCCACACACCCGAATCGGAGGTCGCCCTCCTGGCCGCCTCGCTCCAGAACCGCACACCCTGCGGCGACCTGGGTACCCAGGTGGAGGCCGTGGTGACAGACACCCGGAACCTGCACGGGATCGACCTGCCGGTGTTCTTCGCCTTCGGCGAGGCCGACAGCCGGGTGGCGGACGTCGCCCAGCACGCGGAGGGCTTCACCGGGGCGCCCGAGACCCACATGGTCTCCCTGCCCGACTCCGGCCACTACTTCGTCATGGAACCGGCGGGCGAGCGTCTGCGCGCCGAACTCGCCGACTGGCTGGAGGCCCGATGAGGACCCGATCCACCCGACCCGCCGGATTCGACCGGGCCGCGGACGCCACCCGCCCGCGGCTACTTTGGCGGCTCCTCGCCCTGGCGGTGGCCTCGGCCGTCGTCCTGGCCACCGCCGCGGCGGTCCCCGCTCCGGCGGGCGCACCGGCCGCCACGGGCACATCGACCGAACCCTCTTCCGTTTCCCCTGCCGCACCCGCTTCCAGCGCGCCCTCCGCGCCCTCCGCGCTTGCTGTACCCGCCGAACCGGCCGTCCTGCCCGAGGGCGTGGTGGATCTGCCCGTCGAGTTCACCGTGGACAACGTCGACCGCTCACGCGCTCGGTGCTCCGCCGACGGCGAGGGGTACACGGTGCGCGGCCACCTCACCGCGCCCGCCTCGGTCCTGGACGATGAGGCCCCTGCGGTGATGCTCCTGGTGCACGGCACCAACACCGGCGAGTGGATCTGGCGGCTGGACGTCCAGGGCCGCAACTTCGTCCACGAACTCGCGGCGCGCGGGTACGCCTCGGTCACCATCGACCGCCTGGGATACGGATCGAGCGACATCCCCGACGGCTTCGCCTCCTGTAGCGGTGCGCACTCCGACATCGCCCACCAGGTAGTGGAACAGCTGCGCGCGGGCGACTACGAGCTGGACTCCGGTCACTCCCGTGCCCCCCGTTCGCCGGTCTCCTTCGACACGGTGTTCGCGGGCGGTCACTCCAGCGGTGCGCTGGTCGCCGAGACCGCCGCCGTCTCCTTCGGCGGAGTCGACGGGCTCTTCCTCACCGGTTGGGCCGCGGTCGGTGTCACCACCGACACCAACCGGCGCTTCCTCACCGCCTACGAGACCTGCCTGGGGGGCGGTGAGCCGCACACGGAGCCCGGCGACCCGACCGGCTACGTGCGCTTCGACGCCACCATCGAGGACTTCCTCGAAGGCGGGCTCGGTCCGTCCGCCGACCCGGCCGTGACCGCGGCGGTGGAAGAACTGTGGGGCCCCAACCCCTGCGGGGTCATGGTCTCCGAGCCGATGGCCATCCTCTACGACCTCGACCTGATCGGGGAGATCGACGTCCCGGTCCACTTGGTCTTCGGATCGCTCGACGTCCTGCGCCAGGGCGTGGAGGGGTATCCGGGGCTGTTCACCTCCAGCCCCGCGGTCACCCACACCACGCTCGGGGACGCCGGACACTTCGTCACCGTCGACGAAGGGTCCGAGCGCGTGTACGACGAGGCCGCCGAGTGGATGGAGCGGCACACCCGCACCCCCTGAACCCCGTACCCCCAGACCCGGAAAACTCCTGACCCTGGAAGGCGAACAATGACCACATCACCGACGAGGCAGTCGCCTCCGACGGCCCCGGCGCCGCCACCGGAAGGCCCCGGTGTCTTCAACAGACTCGGCGGCGGCCTGGCGCGTCGTCCCGGCTGGGTGATCCTGCTGAGCGTCGCCCTGACGCTGGTGAGCCTGGTCCTGGCGGCGGGCACGATGGACCGCCTGCTGCTCAGCCGCTTCGAGAGCCCCGGCTCCGAGTCGATGCGGGTGGCGGCGGAGATGGAGGAACGGTTCGATACGGGCAAGTACCACTTCCTGCTGCTGGTCACCGCCCAGGACGGCACCGTGGACGACCCCGTGGTCGCCGAGGCCGGGAACTCCCTTACCCAGGAGATGGAGAACCGCGAAGGCGTCGCCGAGGTCGCCTCGTACTGGTCCCGGGCTGGCTCGCCTGCGATGCGCTCGGAGGATGCCACCCAGGCGCTGGTCTTCGTCCGGATGGCCGGGGACGTGACGGAGGCGCGCGCGGCGCTCGGCGACATCTCCCCGGACTTCACCCGCGAGGACGACACCGTCCGGGTGGAGGTCGGCGGCGGTGACGAGATCTTCCGCCAGGCAGCCGCGCAGGCGCAGACCGACTTCATCCGCGCCGAGCTGATCATCATCCCGCTCGTGTTCGTGCTGCTGTTCCTCATCTACCGACGGCTCTCGGTGGCCGCGTTGACCCTGGGGATGGGCATCTTCTCCGTGGTCGCCACCCTGGCGATCCTGCGCGGGGTCACCTATTTCACCGAGGTGTCCACCTTCGCCGCCAACCTGACCCTGGTTATGGGCATCGGGCTCGGGGTGGACTACAGCCTGTTCATCATCAACCGCTTCCGGGAGGAACTGGCCCGGGGACGCGAAGTGCCCGAGGCGGTGCGGATCGCGGTCGCCCGGGCCGGGCGCACGGTGGCCTTCAGCGGTTTGACCGTCGCCGTGTCGCTATCCTGCCTGATCCTCTTCCCGTTCCCCTTCCTCCAGTCCTTCGCCTACTCGGGGGTGGGGGTGGTGGCCAGCGCGGTCTTCGCGGCGCTGGTCATCCTGCCCGCCGCGCTGGCCAAGGTCGGGCACCGGGTGCGTCCCAAGCGCGAGCCGCGCTCGGACCAGGGGTGGTGGCACAGCACGTCCGTGCGGATGATGCGCCGCCCGCTGCTGTACGGGATCCCGGCGCTCGGCCTGGTCCTGCTCCTGGCCTCCCCGGTCCTGGGCCTGAACTTCGGCCTGCCCGACGCCCGGGTGCTGCCACAGGGCAACTCCAGCCGTGACGTCCAGGACCAGATCGAGGCCAACTTCGCCCAGGAGGAGATGGACGCCGTCCACGTCATCGTGGACGTGCCCGGCTCGGAGGGTTCCGCCGCGGAGATCGACGAGTACGCGAGCGCGCTGTCCGATCTGTCCGGCGTCTACCAGGTGGACGCGCTGACCGGCGCCTACGCGGGCGGCGGGGAGATCTCCGGGCCCCAGCCCGACGCGGCCGGGCGCTTCACCTCGGCCGAGGCCACCTGGTTCTCGGTGGTGCCCACGGCCGAGGCGGCGGAACAGCCAGCCGGGCTCATCGACAGCATCCGTGACCTCCCGGCCCCCGGTGACGTCCGGATCGGCGGTTACCCGGCCGACCTCACCGACTTCCGCGAGTCCTTGCTCAGCCAGGTGCCCCTCGTGTTCGGGCTCATCCTGGTGATCACGTTCGTCATCCTGTTCCTCATGACCGGCAGCATCCTGCTGCCCGCGAAGGCCATCGTGCTGAACGTGCTCAGTCTGGCGGTGATGTTCGGTGTGATCGTGTGGATCTTCCAGGAGGGCAACCTGTCCGGCCTCCTGGGCTTCACCGCCAACGGGACGCTGGAGACCACGTTCCCGATCCTGATGTTCTGTATCGCCTTTGGTCTGTCCATGGACTACGAGGTGTTCATGATGTCCAGGATCAAGGAGGAGTACGACCTCACCGGGGACAACGCGGGCGCCGTTGCCGCGGGGCTCCAGCGCAGCGGCCCCCTGGTGACCGCCGCGGCGGTCATCCTGGCCGCGTCGTTCGCCACCTACGCCATCTCCGATGTGATGTACCTGCTGATGCTGGCGGTCGGTATGGCGGTGGTGATCCTGGTGGACGCCACCCTCATCCGGGGCGTGCTGGTGCCGGTGTTCATGCGGTTGGCCGGGCGGGCCAACTGGTGGGCCCCGGCACCGCTGAAGCGCTTCCAGGAGAAGTACGGCATCAAGGAGGGGTAGACCCGAGCAGGACCGGATCCGGTGCGGCCGATCGGCGTGACGGCCGCACCGGATCCGGCGCGGGGCCAGGCCTACCCGTCCTCGCCCTACTCGCCCTACTCGTGCTTGGTCACCCGCGGGTTGCTGGTGAGCATCCGCCCCGAGACCTCGTGGAGCTGGCGGCGCTCCGGCTCCGAGAGTTCCTCGAAGAGCGCTTTCTCGACCTCGGAGACGGCCTTGTCGCACTGCTCCAACAATTGGCGGGCGCGATCCGTCGGCGTGACGATGTAGCGGCGGCGGTCCTCGGGGTTACGCACCCTTTCGGCCAGCCCTCGTGATTCCAGATCGTCGACCAGACCGACCATCACGTTCGGGTCCACGCCCAGTACCCGGCTCAGTTCCTTCTGAGAAGGCGTGCCCAGGGCGGCCGCGGCGCTCAGCACGTGGTACTGCCGGGAGTTGATCTCGAAGGACTCGAAGAGTCTGGCCGTGGTCGCCTGGACCAGTTCTCCGAGCTTGATCAGCCGGAAACCGGTCCTGTGCCACAAGGGGGTCTCCCAATCGGCGGCATCACTCATATTCACGGTCACCCAGATTCAGTCATTAATAAATATTCATGATTGTACATTAGCGAGATAATAAAGAGGACAACAGTTATGGCGGACATCCACACCCTCCCCCTGGGGGACCGGGAACGGGCCCTGGTCACCGGAGCCACCGGACTGCTGGGCAGCAACATCGTGAGACTCCTGCTCGACCGCGGCCAGGAGGTGGTGGCCTTCGTCCGCGACCTCGATCGGGCGCGCACCCTGCTGCCCGCGGACGAACCTCGGCTGCGCCTGGTCCAGGGCGACATCACTGCCCCGGCGTCCTACCGCGGGGTGCTCCACGAGGTGGACGAGGTCTTCCACACCGCTGCCTACTTCCGGGAGTACTTCCAGGACCCCTCGCTCACCGGCCCCCTGGAAGCGGTCAACGTCCGGGCCACCGGTGACCTCCTGCGGGCCTCGGCCGAGGCCGGCGTGCCGGTGTTCGTGCACACCAGCTCCATCAACACCCTCGCCCTCAGGGGCGCCGGCCACCCCGCCGACGAGACCACCCCGGCCCCCGACCGCTTCCTACGCCTGAGCGAATCGGAGTGCTACCCCTCCAGCAAGGTCCGGGCCGAGCGCGTGGTGGACGACCTGGTGGCCGCGGGCAACACCGGGGCGACCCGGTCGGTGGTGGTCCTGCCCGGGTGGATGTGGGGCCCCGGCGACGCTGGTCCCACCTCGGCCGGGCGGCTCTTCCTGGACGTGGCCAGGGGGTCGGTGCGCGCCGTCCCGCGCCTGTCCAACTACGTGGTGGACGCCCGTGACGTGGCCAGGGCCTGTGTGGCCGCGGCCCGGGTGGGTAGGCACAGCCGTTACGTGGTGGCCGGAAGCAAGGTGCCGCTACCCGAACTGACCGGTGCGGTTGCCGCCCGGACCGGGGGCAGGCAGCCCCGGCCGGTCCCCGCGGGGCTGGCGATGGCGGCCGCCGGGCTCATGGAGCTCCAGGCGAAGCTGTCCGGAACCGAGCCCACCGCCACCCGCACCGCCGTCGGCGTCCTGCGCGAGGGGGACCGGCGGCACATCTCCTCCAAGCTCGCCGAGCGGGACCTGGGCGTGGGCCCGCGCCCCGTCGAGGACACGATCGGGGCGATGGCGTCCTGGTATCGCGAGCACGGCATGCTCGCCGGCGTTGAAAAAGCCGGACGGGCCACCACCGGCTGAATACCGCAACATCAGAAAGCCCCGAACACGAGAAGCGGGCCCGGCCCTCTGGTGGACCGGGCCCGCTCACCTACGGGGACGCGAGGCTAGAAGGCCTTCGGGTCACCCTCGTGGAACGGCTTGCCGTTCACCGCGGTGGAGACGCCGACCTTGTCCAGGTACGGGGTGATGCCACCGGTGTGGAAGGGCCAGCCGGCGCCCGTGATCAGGCACAGGTCGATGTCGGCGGCCTCGGCCACGACACCCTCGTCCAGCATGATCTGGATCTCCTTGGCCAGGGCGCGCAGGGCCCGGTCCAGGATCTCCTTCTCCTCGGACGGGCTGTCGCCGCCCTTGAGGAGCTCCTTGACCTCGGGGTCGATGGTCAGGTCCGGGGCGAAGATCGCCGTCTTGCCCGCCTTGACCACGGCCTCCAGCTGCGGCGAGACCGCGAAGCGCTCGGGGAACGCGCTGTTCAGGGTCTCGGCGACGTGCAGACCGACCGCCGGGCCGACCAGCTGGAGCAGCATGAGCGGCGACATCGGCAGACCCAGGGGCGCGACCGCGCGGTCGGCGACCTCGGGCTCGGTGCCCTCGCTCACGGCGCCCAGGACCTCACCCATGAACAGGGTGAGCAGGCGGTTGACGACGAACGCCGGAGCGTCCTTGCACAGCACCGAGGTCTTCTTCAGCTTCTTGGCGGTGGCGAAGGCCGTGGCCAGCGAAGCGTCGTCGGTCCTGTCGCCGCGGACGATCTCCAGCAGCGGCAGGACGGCGACCGGGTTGAAGAAGTGGAAGCCCACGACCCGCTCGGGGTGCTTCAGCTTCGACGCCATCTCGGTGATCGAGAGGGAGGAGGTGTTGGTCGCGAGGATCGCCTCGGGGGAGACCACGGCCTCCACCTCGGCGAACACCTGCTGCTTGACCTCCATCTTCTCGAAGACGGCCTCGATGACGAAGTCGGCGTCCGAGAAGGCGTCCTTGGTCAGCGAACCGGTGACCAGGGCCTTGAGGTGGTTGGCCTTGTCCTGGTTGACGCGCCCCTTCTTGAGGAGCTTGTCGATCTCACCGTGGACGTAGTCGACACCCTTGTTCAGGCGGTCCTGGTCCAGGTCGGTCATGACGACCGGCACGTCCAGGCGACGCGCGAACAGCAGGGCCAGCTGACCGGCCATCAGACCGGCGCCGACGACGCCGACCTTGGTGACCTTGCGGGCCAGCGACTTGTCCGGGGCGCCGGCGGGGCGCTTGGCGCGCTTCTGCACGAGGTCGAAGGCGTACAGACCGGCCTTGAGCTCGTCGCTCATGATCAGGTCGGCGAGCGCCTGGTCCTCGGCGTCGAAGCCCTCGTCACGGGTGGCGGTCTTGGCGGCCGCGACCAGCTCGACGGCGCGGGCCGGGGCCGGGGCGGCGCCGTGCAGCTTGCCCTCGACCACGAAGCGGGCCATGTTGACCGCGTTGTCCCAGGCCTCGCCCTTGTCGACCTCGGGGCGCTCCACCTGGATGTCACCCTTGACCACCTGGGCGGTCCAGCGCAGGGACTCCTCGACGAAGTCGGCGGGCTCGAAGATCGCGTCGGCGATCCCCATCTCGAAGACCTGCTTGCCCTTGATCATCTTGTTCTGGGCGAGCGGGTTGTCGACGATGAGCTTGAGGGCCTTCTCGGCGCCGATCAGGTTCGGCAGCAGGTAGGTGCCGCCCCAGCCGGGGACGAGCCCGAGGAAGGCCTCGGGGAGCGCGAAGGCCGGGACACCGGCGGAGACGGTGCGGTAGGTGCAGTGCAGCGCCACCTCGACGCCGCCGCCCATGGCCGCGCCGTTGACCAGCGCGAAGGTGGGTACGTCCAGCTCGCCGAGCTTGCGGAACACGTCGTGTCCCAGCTTGCCGATGGCCTCGGCCTGCTCGCGGTTCTGGAGAGCGGGGACGCCGGTCAGGTCGGCGCCGACCGCGAAGATGAACGGCTTGCCGGTGACGGCCACGGCCACGATGTCGGTGCGCGCCTTGGCGGCCTCGATCGCGGCGTCCAGGCTGAGCAGACCGCCGGGGCCGAAGGTGTTCGGCTTGGTGTGGTCGTGTCCGTTGTCCAGGGTGATCAGGACCGCGGTGCCCGCGCCGTAGGGGAGCTCGACATCGCGGGAGATCGCTTTGGTGACGACCTCGTCCTTGAAAAGCTCGCGGGCTTCTTCGATGGCGGTGCTCACTTGCCCCCCTCGTAGTTGGTGTTCTCCCACAGGATGGTCCCGCCCATGCCCAGGCCCACGCACATGGTGGTGATGCCGTAACGGACGTCGGGACGCTCGGCGAACTGGCGCGCGAGCTGCATCATCAGACGACCGCCGGAGGAGGCCAACGGGTGGCCGATGGCGATCGCGCCGCCCCACGGGTTGACGCGGGCGTCGTCGTCGGCGATGCCGAAGTGCTCCAGGAAGGCGAGCACCTGGACGGCGAAGGCCTCGTTGATCTCGATCAGACCGACGTCGTCGATCGTGATGCCCTGGCGGGCGAAGAGCTTCTCGGTGGCCGGGACCGGACCGACACCCATGACCTCGGGCTCGACACCGGTGAAGGAGAAGTCGACCAGGCGCATCTTGGCGTCCAGGCCGAGTTCCTCGGCGACCTCCTCGGCCATCAGCAGGGTGCCGGTGGCGCCGTCGTTGAGACCGGCGGCGTTACCGGGCGTCACGTTGCCGTGCGCGCGGAACGGGGTCTTCAGGCCGGCGAGCGACTCCATGCTGGTGCCGGGGCGCGGCGGCTCGTCCTGGGTGGCCAGACCGAAGCCCTTCTCCGCGGAGCGGACCAGGGTCTCGACCAGGTCGGGCTGGATCTTGCCGTCGGCGTAGGCCTTGGCGACCTTCTCCTGGCTGCGCACCGCGTAGGCGTCGGCGCGCTCCTTGGTGATGCTCGGGTACCGGTCGTGCAGGTTCTCGGCGGTGTTGCCCATGACCAGCGCGGACGGGTCGACCAGCTTCTCGGAGATGATCCGGGGGTTGGGGTCGACGCCCTCACCCATGGGGTGGCGGCCCATGTGCTCGACGCCACCGGCGATCACGACGTCGTAGGCACCGAAGGAGATGCCCGCGCCCGCGGTGGTCGCGGCGGTGAGCGCGCCGGCGCACATGCGGTCGATGGAGTAGCCGGGGACGCTCTTGGGCAGCCCGGCGAGGATCGCGGCGGTGCGCCCGAGGGTCAGGCCCTGGTCGCCGATCTGGGTGGTGGCGGCGATGGCGACCTCGTCGACGCGCTCCGGGGGCAGGCCCGGGTTACGGCGCATCAGTTCGCGGATGACGCGGACGATCAGGTCGTCGGCGCGCGTCTCGGCGTAGAGGCCCTTGCCTGACTTGCCGAACGGGGTGCGGACCCCATCGACAAACACGACATCGCGGGCAGTTCGCGGCACGATGGCCCCTCCTTCTCCAAGCGTTGGTGGACTGTATGGGGCCCATGCTACTCGCCAGTAACAAATAGTGCGAGCGGCGGGGCCGGTCACTTCTCAAGAAGGGGGCATCCCCTACTTTCGGCGGTTGTGAGCGCTACCGCCAACACGGTTGGCTGAAGGGAGATTCCGCGCGTAGCAGATGAAAGATGCAAAGATGCCGCCATCGGACATGGAGCACGTCGCACTGCTCAGGCAGGCGCCCAAAGCACCGCTGCGCCGCCTGTGGGAGTACGCCCGGGTGCACTGGCGCATGCTGGTCCTGGGCGGAGTGCTCACCTTCCTCGGCGGGATCACCGGCCTGGCGCAGCCTCTCATGGCGAAGTACGTCATCGACGCCCTGGGCGAGGGCGGTTCCGTCTCCGGCCCGATCCTGGCACTGCTGGCAGTGGTGCTCCTCGGCGCCGTCATCGGCGCCCTGGGCGCCTTCGTCCTGGAGCGCACCGGCCAGAGCGTCGTGCTCGGAGTGCGCCGCAACCTGGTCGGCAGACTGGTCCGGCTGCGCGTGGGAGAACTCGACCGGCTCAAACCGGGCGACCTGGTCTCCCGGCTGACCGCCGACACCACCCTGCTCCGCTCCGTCGCCACCAGCGGCATCACCAACCTCTTCACCAGCACGGTCCTGCTGGTCGGCGCCATCGTCATCATGGCGTTCCTGAGCCCGGTGCTGCTCCTGATCACCCTGGGAATGATCCTGGTGGTCGGTGTCCTCATGGGGGTGATCCTGCCGAGGATCGGCCGGGCCACCCAGGCGGCCCAGGCCTCACTCGGTGAGATGGGCTCGCTCCTGGAACGGATCTTCGGCGCCTTCCGCACGGTCAAGGCCTCCTCGGCCGAGCGCGCCGAGATCGAACGCCTGGACACCGCCGCAGTGGAGTCCTGGCGCAAGGGCGTGGCCGTGGCCGGGTGGACCGCGCTCTCGGGCACCCTGGCCTCGCTCACCGTCAACGTCTCGTTCCTCGTGGTCCTGGGCGTGGGCGGCGGCATGGTGGCCGCAGGGACGATGAACGTGTCCACCCTCATCGCCTTCCTGCTGCTGCTCTTCTACCTGATGGAACCCATCATCACCCTGGTGAACTCGGCCACCGAGCTCCAGACCGGCCTGGCCGCCGTACGCCGCATCGACGAGGTCGCCGACCTGGACCAGGAGAACCCCGAAGGCAACCGCACCGAACCCCTCTCCGCCCGCCCCGCCGAGCTCTCCCTCACCGACGTCACCTTCCGCTACCACCCCGACCTGCCGCTGGTGCACCACGGCGTGGGCTTCGAGGCCTCCGGGGCGGGCCTGACCGCCCTGGTCGGACCCTCGGGCTCGGGCAAGACCACCGTCTTCTCACTCATCGAGCGCTTCTACGACACCACCTCCGGCAGCGTGCGCCTGGACGGCACCGACGTCCGCGACTGGCCCCTGGAAGCGCTGCGCGCCCAGATCGGCTACGTCGAACAGGACGCCCCTGTCCTGGACGGGACCCTGCGCGCCAACCTCACCATGGCCGCGCCGCACGCCACCGAGGCCGAACTCCAGGAGGTCGTCCGAACGGCCCGGCTCACGGACCTGGTCGAGCGCCTGCCCGACGGCCTGGACAGCGCGATCGGCCACCGCGGCGTCACCATCTCCGGGGGCGAGCGCCAGCGCGTGGCCATCGCCCGGGCGCTGCTCCGCCGCCCCCGTCTGCTGTTGATGGACGAGGCCACCTCCCAGCTGGACGCCGCCAACGAGGGCGCCCTCAAGGCGGTCATGCTCGAGGCGGCCCGCAGCACCAACGTGATCGTGGTGGCGCACCGCCTGTCCACGGTCACCAGCGCCGACCGGATCGTCGTCATGGAGACCGGCACGGTCCGCGCGGTGGGCACCCACGCCGAACTGGTCGACGGCGACGACCTCTACCGCGACCTCGCCGCCGGCCAGCTCCTCACCCCGGAGACCCCCGAGACCCCGGAGGCCGTCGGCACCACGTCCTGAGCCCGGTACCTATTACTTCCCGGACCAGGGGCTTCTCGGCCCCGGGTCAGTTCCCGTGACCGAGGAAGGTGGTCGCGAAGCGGTCGACGTTGATGCGCAGGCGCTGGATGCGCTCCTCGCGGGTGATGGTCTCCGCGGGCTGGATCAGCGCGGACTCCCGCTTTCCCCGGACGTAGAGCGGGCAGGCGAGGTCGGCGCACACGTACAGGCCGACCGTGTCGCCCTGCTTGCCAGCCTTGCCCGGCTTGGCGGCGCTGAACAGGCGCACGCCCCCGGCGGGGTGCACGGTCACGCAGAACGAGCAGGTCATCGACTTAAAGAAGTTCGCCTTGCGGTTGCCCGTCGGTAGCCGCAAGGCGACCCCGAGCGGGTCCTCACCGGAGTCGATCACGAGGTAAGCGCGGTTGGGAGCCTTGGGATCGGTCCAGCCGAGGAAGTCCATGTCCTCCCAGTCCAGCAGCGGCATGACCGGCGGGAAGTGCATCCGCTTGGTCTCGCCCTTGGGGCAGTTGACGAACGAGGAGCGGATCTCCTCGGTGCTGAGCTCGCGCATCGCTCTCTCCGGTCGGTCAGTGGGGGCAACGGACGGATCCTGCCAGGCCGGGACGGCTCGCGCGAGTGGTTTTCGCACGTGACCGACGTGTCCCCCGCACCTCCTGTTCCCCCGAACCCCCTCCGCACACGCGAAAGGGCCAGGAACCCGCGTGGGGATTCCCGACCCTGTCGGGCTTGGGGGCGCTAAATAGGCGCACGTCTCCGGCGGGGTACTCGGTTACGCAGAACGAGCAGGTCATCGACGTCAGCTTCTCGGGCCTGAAGGACCGAGCTCGCAGCTCTAGCTCACACCTGGATGGTGGATGCTAGGCCGCGTCGTCGGCAGCGTGACTCACTGCCCAGACCACAACACCACGCTTGGCGATGTTGCGGCCTGCGTTGACGTCGGCGTGCTCAGCGAAGCCGCACGACGTGCATACGAAGGTGGACTGGTTGGGTCGGTTCTTCTTGTCGATGTGGTCGCAGGCGCTGCACCCTTGGGAGGTGTAGGCCGCATCCACATAGACCACCGGCACCCCGGCCCGTTTCGCCTTGTAGGCGATATAGGACCCGAGTTGGGCGAAGGACCAGGAGTGCAGCGTGACCCGCTGGGGCTTGCGTAGCCGTACCCTCTCGCGGATGCCGCCCAGGTCTTCCAGGGCGATGCCGCGCGAGGTGCGTTGAGCCTCGGTCACGATGCGTTTGGCGATGCGGTGGTTGGTGTCGGCCGCGAATCGCTTCTCCCGGCCCGACAGCCGGCGCAGTACCCGTTTGGCGGACTTGGTGCCCTTGTGCTGCAACCGTTGGCGTAGATGACGGTGACGGTGGCGGACGTGGTTGATGTGCTTGCCCGAGTGGACGGTTCCGTCGGAGGTGGTGGCGATGTTGGCGATGCCCAGGTCGACACCGAGAAAGGAGCCGGGGGTGTACTCCTCGGCTTCGGGAACCTTGCATGTGGCGTACAGGTACCAGTTGCCACCGCGCCGGACCAGGTCGGACTCACCCTGCCGGTACTCGGCCAGCGTCTTGGCCTGGTCAGATGAGCACGCGAAGGCGATGCCCTTCATCCGCCCCTGAACGGTCCAGATCGACACGGTGCGGGCGTCCAACTGCCAGGACAGGCATCGGTCGTCGAACGGCTGCGCGGCGTCCTTACGGAACCGCACCGGCGAGTTCTCCACACGGGCGCGCTGCTTGGAACCCTGACGGCCGTAATTCCCGGCCGTGAGGTTGGCCTTCAGTGTGGCGTAAGACCCGGCGACCTTGCGTGCGCAGTGGATCGCGGGTTGGGCGGACAGACCCATGGCCTTCAGCTCGGCGTAGACCAGGCGCTGCAACGGTGCCTTAGCCTTCACTCCGCTCTCGTGGGCGCGTCGGGAGGCGTGGTTGGCTGCCTGGTTGCACAGCTTCAGCGTCTCCCACAGCGCCGCCGACTGGGCGGCGTCGGGGAGCAGCTTTATCTGCACAACGATCTTCATGATCGAACACACTAGCGAAACCATCCCGGCGGGCGGGGCGAAACCACAAAACTTCCCCAGTCCGCCGCCCCGTAGGTGTTAGACGGTGTCAGACCTACGCGAACCAGCAAGCGAGGCGATTCCTCCTGGTAGACAGCCGCAGGGTGACCCCGAGCGGGTCGTCACCGGAGTCGGCCACGAAGTAGGTGTGTTTAGTGCCTTGGGGCCGACTCAACCGAGGAAGCCCATGGCCTCCATACCAGGGCAGTTCGCGCGAATGGTTTTCGCGCCTGGCCACCTTGTTCCCCGAACCTTCCGCGCACACGCGTGAGGGCCGGGAGCCCTGGTGGGGAGCCCCGGCCCTCAGCGCGCCTCGGGTGTGCCGCGCCTTGTCAGAGCAGCGCGTCGGCCTCGCGGTGGCGCCCGGCGGCGTTGTAGGCGCCCGCCAGGTCCCGGCGCAGCCGCATGGTGAGCCGGCGCACCTCCGGGTCGCCGGAGGAGTTCAGCGCCACGCGGTAGGCCTCGCGGAGGACCTCGACGGCCTCGTCGGCCCGGCCCGCCTGCGTGTAGGCGCGGCCCAGCCGGTGGTGCACCGCGAGGGTGTTCAGGTGGCCCTTGCCCAGGCGACGGCGGCGCCCGGCCAGCACCATCCGCAGCTGCGAGATGGCCTCCTCGTAGCGTCCGGCCATGCTCTGCGCCGCGCTCATGCCCAGCCGGAGCTCCTCGCGGCGCTCGGTGGAGGCGACGTCCTCGATGGCCCGCGCGTAGTGGGCCACCGCGGCGTCCACCCGGCCGCTGCGCCGGTAGCACACGGCCAGGCGCATGCGCGCCTCCACCGTGTCCTCGTCGGCCGGGCCGAACTGGTTTTCCCGCTGGCTGAGCAGGGTCTCCCACTGCGCGGCGGCGTCGGCGGGGCAGCCAACGTCCTCCAGCGCCCAGGCCAGGTTCTCCCGGATGATCTCGGTGCGGGGGTGCTCCTCGCCGTAGACCGCCACGGCTTCGCCCAGGGCCAGCTCGAACTGCTGCACGGCGGCCTGGCGCCGACCCATCTGCGCGTACTTGGTGGCCAGGTTGTTGCGGGCGGTGATGGTGTCCGGGTGTTCGGTCCCCAGCCGCTCCACGAGCGACTGGAGGGTGCGCTCCAGGGCCGCCGCGCGCATCCCGGCGGTGGGGACCTTGGTTCCGGAGACCTTGGTGCCGGCGGTAGAGGACACGGGGCGCTGGGGCAGCGCCCGGTGCGAGGCGCCGGTGGGCACCCCGCCCGCGGCGGTCGGTACCTGCTGGGGCAGGGGCGCGGTCCGCTCCGCCAGGAGCTCTTCTCGCTCCTGGGGAGTGGGTATGGCGGCCTCGGTCGCCTTGACCTTGGCAGAACGCGTCAACCCCGTCTCACGCAGCAGCGCACGCCAGAACGACAAGCAGACTCACCACATTTCCCTGATCACACGTACCGGGGCCTTGTGGGCCCGCGGTTCGGTACATACCCGTAGAAGAAGCCGAACGGCCCCGAGATTCCAGGGCACGTTTCTATAACTTAATCGGACAACGGGCTACGGAACAGGCATGAACCGCCTCTGTGGGTGTGTGACTTCAGTCACCTTTGGATTCAAAATGACTGAAGGGGGTATTGATCAGCTTTTTTCCGCGTCCCGCAGGGCTGTGGCCAGCGGTTCCGCGGTCAACCCGACCTGCCAGTTCCGTGCGCCACGCGTGCGTAGGAAATCGCCCACGGAATCCGGGTCCACGGTCTTCGGGGGCACCCACGCCAACCTTCTGACGGTGTCCGGCAGCAGAAGGTTCTCGGTCGGCATCACGACGTCCTCCGCGATACCCGTCACCGTCGCCCGGGCGGCCTCCAGCCGGCGCGCCGCCTCGGGGGCGCGGTCGGCCCAGCGGTTGACCGGGGGCGGCCCGTCTCCGGGTGCGTTGGGCCGCGGCAGCTCGGCCTGGGCCATGTCACGGGCCCGGTTCACCGCCTTGATCCACGTGGTCAGGTAACGGCGGGCCAGTTTGATCCCGTACTGCCGGATCTTGGCCAGCTCCGTGGTGCTGCGCGGCATCGCCGTCGCCGCCTCCACGATCGCCGCGTCCGGCAGCACCCGGCCCGGGGAGATATCCCGTTCCTGGGCGATGCGGTCGCGCTCGTACCAGAGCTCGCGGACGGCGGCCAGGGCGCGCTGGTTGCGGACCTTGTGGATGCCCGAGGTGCGCCGCCAGGGATCGGCGCGCGGCTCCTTGGGCGGGGCGGCCAGCACGGAGGAGAACTCCTCCTGGGCCCACTCCAGCTTGCCGGTCTCGGTGAGCTCGGTCTCCAGGGAGTCGCGCAGCTCGATGAGGATCTCCACGTCCAGCGCCGCGTACCGCAGCCAGTCCTCGGGCAGCGGCCGCTGCGACCAGTCCACCGCCGAGTGCTCCTTGGCCAGGCGCACGTCCAGCAGCCGCTCCACCATGAATCCGAGCCCGACCCGCTGGTAGCCCAGCAGCCGTCCGGCGAGCTCGGTGTCGAACAGCAGGGACGGGCGCAGGTTGACCTCGGACAGGCACGGCAGGTCCTGGTGCGCGGCGTGCAGCACCACCTCGGCTCCGTCGACCGCGGAGTTGAGGTCGCTCAGGTCGGGGCAGGCGATCGGGTCGATCAGCGCCGATCCGGCACCCTCCCGCCGCAGCTGCACCAGGTACGCGCGCTGCCCGTACCGATAGCCCGAGGCGCGCTCGGCGTCCACGGCGACGGGGCCCGAGCCGGCGCTCAGGGCCGCGATGACACCGGCGAGGGCGTCGGCGTCCGCGGTGACCTCAGGCAGGCCCTCGCGTGGTTCCCGAAGTAGAGGCGCCCTCTCCGCGTCGTCGTTGTCTGGTTCGCGGGGTTCTGTCTTGGAGTTCAACGCGTTCGCCACACCACTACGGTATGCGCTGTCGCCACCGAACGCGGATACGGGCCGTTTCGGCATCGGTGGGCGTTACGGGTTCGCCGGGCCCCGAGCCGCCCCCGCGGGGATGCCCGATCCCAGCTCAGAGGGTGTGGATCGGTGCGACTCAAGGCACAATTCAACGCCCGCGCCCTGGCTCAGGGCCGCGACCGCTGCCGGGCGATGTCGGTGACGTCCAGCGGGGGAAGCCCCGACGCCGAGGCCAGCAGCGCCAGCCAGGCGCTCATGTGTCCGGACAGGTCCGCCGACTCCGGGGTCCACGAGGCGCGCATCTCGACCTCGGTGGTGGCGCCCTCGTGCGCCTTGGTACCGAACCCCTCGGTGGTGGCACGCGTGACCGTGCCGCTCAGCGTGTGGTGGGTGGCGCCGTTGGTCTCCAGAGCGTCGGTGAGCCAGCTCCAGGCGACCGGGCCGAGCAGGGGATCGGTGGCGATCTCCGACTCCAGCTCGGAGTTGGCCTGGCAGACCACTCGGAAGGGGCCGGGCCAGTCACGGGTGCCCTCGGGGTCGTACAGGACGATCAGCCGGCCCCAGGCGACCTCCTCGCCCTGAACCGTGACCTCGGCCGACACAGCCGCGGAATGGGGAGCCAGCCGCTGGGGAGAGGGGATCTCCCGGACGGTGATCTCGGGGCGGATGTGAGGAGAGCGCAGGGCCTCGACCGCTCGCCGGAACGTTTCCTGAGCGTTCTCGGCGCTACCGACATCGGGCATGGTGGAAACGTCAGCCTTCATATTGTGGTGATCACGTCCTGGCGGGGGTCGCCGGGACGTGTCCCGCCGATGGTGTGATGGTGGGCACGGATTCGACCGTGGCACGAGTCACCGGCGGGCGGTCGTAGTTCCCCCGGCGTGTCGGGCTTTTGTGATGATCTTGGGACCGCGGAGCCGTCAGCGGCGCCGGTTCGGGGCCTGCGCGCCCCCGGCCCGCCCCGCCGGAAGGACCCCACTCCGGCGATCCGAGTGAGACCACCGGGACGGGCATGGCACGATTCAAGGGTGACGCTTCAAGACTCTCCATTCCTCCGCGCCTGCCGGCGCCTCCCGGTGTCCCACACACCGGTGTGGTTCATGCGCCAGGCCGGGCGCTCCCTGCCCGAGTACCGACGGGTCCGCGCTGACGTGCCGATGCTTGAGGCGTGTGCGCGACCCGACATGATCACCGAGATCACGATGCAGCCGGTCCGCCGGTACGACACCGACGCCGCGATCTTCTTCAGCGACATCGTCGTGCCGCTCAAGGCCATCGGGATCGACCTGGACATCAAGCCGGGTGTCGGCCCCGTGGTCGACGACCCGATCCGGGACGCCGACGGGATCAAGCGCCTGCGTGATCTCGAGCCCGGCGACATCCCCTACGTCACCGAGGCGGTCGGTCAGCTCGTGGGAGAGCTCGGCGACAAGCCGCTGATCGGTTTCGCGGGCGCTCCGTTCACACTGGCCTCCTACCTCATCGAGGGCGGGCCGTCGAAGAACCACGAGCACACCAAGGCTCTGATGTACGGCGAGCCCGAGCTGTGGGACGAGCTCATGCGCCGCCTGGCCAACATCACCCTGGGCTTCCTGCGCACCCAGATCGAGGCGGGGGCCAGCGCGGTCCAGCTCTTCGACTCCTGGGTCGGCGCGCTGAGCGCTGAGGACTACCGCGCCTCGGTGCTGCCCTACACCTCGTGGATCTTCGGTCAGCTGACCGAGTACGAGGTGCCGCGCATCCACTTCGGTGTGGGCACCGGCGAGCTGCTGAGCCTGCTCAGCGAGGCCGGGGCCGACGTCGTGGGCGTGGACTGGCGGGTGCCGCTGGACAAGGCCGCTCAGCGGGTTCAGCCGGGCACGGCGCTCCAGGGCAACCTGGACCCCGCGACGCTGTTCGCGCCCTGGGAGGTCGTCGCCGACCGTACGCGCGACATCCTGTCGCGGGGCCGCGCCGCCGACGGCCACATCTTCAACCTCGGCCACGGTGTGCTGCCCAGCACCGACCCGACCATGCTCGAACGCCTCACCGCCTTCGTGCACGAGGAGACCGCCAACTAGGCGCTCCGCACGACAGGCACGACACACGACGCGCCGGTGCCCGGCCCCGCAGCGGGAGCCGGGCACCGGCGCTGTGGTTCGATCGGTCAGCGCTGGTCGTCGGGGCCGTTCACGTCTGTTTCCGGGGTCGTGTCCGCCGTCGCGGAACCGCTCTCGGAACTCTCAGCCGCGGCACCCGCGGGCACGGCCGCGTTCTGCTCCCGCTGGTCCCGGCGGGCCCTGCGGCGTTGGCGCCACAGCCACAGCGGCCAGGCGCCGAGCACCACGGCCACCACGGTGAAGGGCAGCAGCCATCCGGCGATCACGGCCAGACCCTGACCCAGAGCGACCAGGGCCAGCCAGCCGCGCTCCAGCCCGCCGAGGAACCCGACGGAGTCCCGGGAGGGCTCCTCGACGTAGGTGGCTGGGGGCTGGAGGGTCAGGTGCACCGTGGAGTAGGTGGTCTGGTTCTCCAGCGAGTTCAGCCGCGCCTGGAACGCCTCCAGGTCCTCCTGGCGCCGCTGGATCTCGCTCTCCACGCGCAGCAGGTCGTCGACGTCCTCGGCCTGCTCCAGGTAACCGCGCAGGGTCTCCAGGGCGGCCTCGGAGGACTCGATGCGGCTCTCGACGTCGGCGACCTCCTCGGTGACGTCCTGCACCGACCGCTCCAGCGTGGAGCGGTCGCCCAGCTCGGCCAGTGCGTCCAGGGAGCTCTCGTAGTCGTCGTTGGGGATGCGCAGGGTCAGATCGCTCTCAGGGGTGCCGGTCGTCGGCGTGGAGAGGCGCTCCTCGGCCACGTAGCCGCCCGCCTCGACCGCCAGGGCCTTGGCCAGGTCGGAGGACTCGGCGACGTCCTCCACTCGCACGGTCATCTCGGCGATGTGGATCAGCTGCCGGTCCGTGATCTCCACGTCCGAGCCCACGTTGCCGTCCGCGGCGTCCGCGGTCCCCTCCTCCGTGTACCCGGCCTCGGCGTCGGCCTGTTCCTCGGGCATGTCGAGGTCGGCGGAGTCCGGGGCGGCGCCTCGGCTGGCGCTGCTGCCCGTCAGGTCGTTGGAAGCACCGCAGGCGGCGAGCAGCAGGGCGGCCATGCCGGTGGCGACGGTCACGCGGGCCACACGGCCCGCACGGGGGAGGGCTGGAGTGTCCATGCTGCTTCGACGCGACCCCGAACCCGGGCGTTTCGTCCGGGCGGTAACGAGAGCGCAACGGATCGAACCTCTCCCGGATCCGCACCGCGCCCGGGCCCGGACCTGGACCCTCGGGACCTCCGACCGAAACCTCACCGGAGGAGGTCCCGCTTCGGGGACGGCGGATCACTGTGACCCGCGGCATCTGGGAAGCTGGTGGCATGCCGCAAGCACCGCATGTCGTCGTGATCGGCGGCGGGGTCTCCGGACTCACCGCCGCGCACCGCCTCAACGGCCGGGGGATCACCACCACGGTGGTCGAGGCCGCCGACGCCCCGGGAGGAAAGCTCCGCGCCTCGCCCGTGGCGGGTGTGTCCGTCGACGCCGGTGCCGAGGCGGTGCTCGCCCGCCGTCCCGAGGCCCTCGACCTCTTCACCGAGCTCGGCCTGGACGACCAGGTGGTGCACCCGGGCCCGGGTGCCGCGGCCATCTACAGCCGGGGCCGGATCCGTTCCCTGCCCAAGGGCCAGCTCATGGGTGTGCCCGGCGACCTGCGTGCCCTGGCCCGCAGCGGGGTGCTCTCCCCGGCAGGGACCCTGCGCGCCGCGCTCGACCTGGTCTGGCCGCGCACGCCGGTGCGCTCCGACGTGCCCGTGGCCGCATACGTGGGCACCCGCATGGGCCGCGAGGTGGTGGACCGGCTGGTCGAACCCCTCCTGGGCGGCGTGTACGCGGGCCGGGCCGACGAGCTCTCCCTGGACTCCACCCTGCCGCAGATCGCCCCGATGGCCCGGCGCGACCGCTCCCTGATGAACGCCGTGCACACCAGCCTGAGCGGCCGGGGCGCCACGCCCACCAAGGCAGGACCCGTCTTCGCCTCCCTGCGCGGCGGGGTCGCCTCGCTCGTGGGCGCTCTGGCGTCCCGCCAGAAGGATCTGCGCACCGGCACCCGAGCCGAGGCCCTGGAGCGGCTCCCCGAGGGCTGGAGAGTACGCCTGGAGGGTGCCCAGGGGGCCCAGGCGGAGACGCTCGACTGCGACGCGGTGCTGCTCGCCTGCCCCGCCCCCGAGGCCGCCCGCCTGCTCGCCGACACCGAACCCGCCGCCGCGCGGGAGCTGCGCCGTACCGAGTACGCGAGCATGGCGCTGGTGACCTTCGCCCTGCCCGCCTCGGCCTTCCCCGCGACGCTCACCGGTACCGGCTTCCTGGTTCCGGCCGGAGAGGGCCTGACCATCAAGGCCGCCACCTTCTCCAGCAACAAGTGGCCCTGGCTGGCCCAGGAGCTGGATAGGGTCAACCCGGGGGAGGACCTGGTCGCCCTGCGCTGCTCCATCGGCCGGTTCCGGGACGAGAACGCCCTGCGCCGCTCCGATGAGGAGCTGGCCGAAGCGGCCCTGGCCGACCTCGCCCGCGTCACCGGACTGCGCGGATCCCCGGTCGAGACCCGTATCACCCGGTGGACCGACGGGCTGCCCCAGTACGCGGTCGGCCACGCCGCCCGGGTGGAGCGCGTCCGCTCGGCCGTGGGCAGCCATCCCGGACTCGGGGTGTGCGGCGCCGCCTACGGGGGAGTCGGCATCCCGGCCTGCATCGCCGATGCCGACCGCGAGGCCGAGCGCCTGGCCGATGTACTCACCGACCACAACCGCACCGACCACAACCGCACCGACCGCGGCGCCCCGGGCGCCGCCGGACCGAACCAGCCCGGACCGAACCAGCAAGGAGTCAACCCGTGACGGGGCAGCAGAACAACGAGGCCGTCGCCCAGGACGGCACCGACCTCAACAAACTCATCCGCTACACCATGTGGTCGGTCTTCAAGGTCGACAGCCTGGAGGGTGTGGACCGCGGCGCGGCCGCCGAGGAGCTCCAGAGCCTGCTCGACAAGGCCGCCGAACAGGGCGTGACCACGCGCGGCAGCTACGACGTCCAGGGTTTCCGGGCCGACGCCGACATCATGTTCTGGTGGGTGGCTGACACCCCCGAGCAGGTCCAGGGCATCTACTCCGAGTTCCGCCGCACCCGCGTGGGCCGCGCCAGCACCCCGGTGTGGTCGGTCGTGGGCCTGCACCGCCCGGCCGAGTTCAACCGCGGCCACGTGCCCGCCTTCCTGGCCGGGGAGGAGCCGCGGGACAACATCTGCGTGTACCCGTTCGTTCGCTCCTACGAGTGGTACCTGCTGCCCGACGACGAGCGCCGCGCCATGCTCGCCGAGCACGGCCGCATGGCCGCCCCGTACCCGGACGTGCGCGCCAACACGGTCTCCTCGTTCGGTCTCAACGACTACGAGTGGCTGTTGGCCTTCGAGGCCGACGAGCTGCACCGCATCGTGGACCTGATGCGCCACCTGCGCGGGGCCAAGGCCCGCCTGCACACCCGTGAGGAGCTGCCCTTCTACACCGGGCGGCGCAAGAGCGTGGCCGAGCTGGTCGACTCCCTGCCCTAACCGGCGGCCCGACGGGCGACAGGCAAAAGGGAGGGCCCCCGCACTCCGGTGCGAGGGCCCTCCCTTTTGCCTGTGCGGAGTCCTTATTCGGAGGGCCGCTCGGCGTGCCTGTCGACTGGCTGCTCGGCGAGCTGCCCGACGGGGGAGGTCGAGCGCCGGGTCGCGATCACGTAGAAGGGAAGCGAGAGGATCGTGAGCAGCACCAGGGCGCTCATCAGGTAGATGAGGGCCTCACCGGCGGGCAGTCCCAAGCCCCAGGCGGCGATGAAGGCCACGCCGGTGGCGAGCATGCCCAGCACGACGTAGGCCTTCTTGCCGCGCGGCTTGGGGTACTCCATCCGGCTCACCATCAGCCAGGCGACGAGCAGCACCGCGGCGACCCCGGCCAGAACCGGCGGGTCGAGCAGCACGATCGTCACCACCGCCATGGCCCCGAACGGGCACGGCAGACCGGTGAAGTAGTTGGAGTCCGGCGCCTGGCAGGAGAACCTGGCCAGCCGCACGATCACCGCGAGTAGCACCGCGCCGCCCGCCACCACCGGCAGCACCGAACCGCCCAGCAGCACACCGGCACCGCCCGCGATGGTGCCCCACACCACGAAGAAGAACGCCGGGGCGAACCCGAAGCTGATCACGTCGGCGAGGTTGTCCAGCTCGGCACCCATCCCGCTGCCGCCCAGCTTGCGGGCGACCCGGCCGTCGAGCACGTCGAGGGCGGCCGCGACCATCATCAGTCCCACGGCCGTGGCCATGGCCGACTTCGGCAGCGCTCCGGCGGCGCCCCCGGCCATGTGAGCGGCCTGGGCCGTGGCCAGCGCCCACACGGCGAGGAAGCCGCACAGGGCGTTGCCCAGGGTCAGGTAGTCGGCCACGCCCAGACGGAGCCTGGGCGTGGCCCCGGGGGCGAAGGGGGTGGACCGCTCGGCGGCGGGGGCCACCTCAGTCGGCGTCAAGACGGGTTTCTCCGGCGCGGACCTTCTGGCCGACCTCCACCGCCGGGGTGACCCCGCGCGGAAGGTAGACGTCGACACGTGACCCGAACCGGATGAGGCCGATCCTCTCGCCTTGTTCGACCTTCTGCCCCGCAGCGAGATACGGGACGATACGCCGGACCAACGCGCCGGCGATTTGAACGACCGTGATCTCACCGATCTCGGTTTCAAGGGTCCAGATGACGCGCTCATTACGCTCGCTGTCCTTGTCGAAGGCGGGGCGGAAACCCCCGGGGCGGTGTTCGACGCCGGTCACCACACCGGCGAGGGGGGCACGGTTGACGTGCACGTTGAGGGGGTTCATGAACACCGCGACCCGGATCCGCCCGTCGGGCTGGGGGTCGAGGCTCTGTACGACGCCGTCGGCCGCGGACAGCACCCGTCCGGTCGCCGGTCCCCGGTTCGGGTCTCGGAAGAACCAGGTCATCCCCGCCGCGAGGGCGATCACCGGGGCGGCCGCGACGGCCCCGACCGGGGAGCGCCGGGCCAGGAACGCGGCGGCTCCGGCCGCGCCGAGCGCCGGGACCAGCCAAGGGGCCGATCCCTGGGCCATGCCGAAGCGCGGTCTGGCCGCGGGCCGCGGGGAGACGGAGGAGGAAGGTGAGTCGTCGGTCATCGAGCGCTTTCGTCGCGGGTCGGTCTGGTCGCCCGCACATCGGTTACCGCTGTGAGGGGTGAACCCGGCGTTGGCCGGGTTCTCTTGTGCGCGGTCACCGGGTGGGGCACCCTCGCCGCGCGCGCCCGTCCGGTCGGCACTGGGGCCGAACTTCGGTGCGCTGGTGAGATTATCCCTGATCCCGCGGGCACGAGGGTCAGGCTGGCTCCGGATACGGCCCGTTCGGGTGGAACGGCGGGGACCCGGAACCAGGATGCTATGCCACCTACTCCCCGGGCTCCAGGGTGAGAGCGACCGAGTTGATGCAGTAACGGGCGTCCGTAGGGGTGTTGTACCCCTCTCCGTAGAAGACGTGACCCAGGTGGGAGTGGCAGGTGGCGCATCGCACCTCGGTTCGCACCATTCCGAGCGACGCGTCCTCGTGCAGAGTGACCGCGTCGGAGTCGGCCGGGTCGAAGAAACTCGGCCATCCGCAGTGGGAGTCGAACTTCTCGTCGGAGCGGAACAGCTCGGTGTCGCATCCCCGGCAACGGTAGACGCCGGTGGTCTTGGTGTCGACATACGCCCCGGACCAGGGGCGTTCCGTGCCTGCCTGGCGGAGCACCGCGTACTCCTGCTCGTCGAGGCGCTCGCGCCACTCCTGGTCGGTCCGGGGAAGGCCCCTGGGCGCCCCGGCGTTGCTCTTCGGGCTCTGGTCCGCTGCGTCAGCCATGGTGACGACGCTACCTGGAAACGTGCTCGGATGCTGACAGGGGGCCACAAGGCCAGGAAAGCTCCTTATCCGCCTTGGTTAGGTAAATCCTCCCCAAAGGCCACATACACCTAACTTCACCCTTGATGACGTTCGGTGCCCAGATGTGCGGGTACGGGCACTGACAGGGGTCAGTGGTCGAAGTGCACTGAGGCAGGTGGCATGGCTGTTACAGCTCAACAGGCACTCGGAGTGAGCAGGCGACCTCTGCGCGTGGGCAGAATTCGATACGGACTGTGGTGGCTCGACCAGGCCACTGCGGGGGCCCGTTCGCGGGCCCGCGCCGTCACCGGCGGCGCGGCCACTGTGGGCCGGGAGCTGCGTTGGGCCGTGGAGCTCAGCGCCCGATCCACTCTGGCCGGGATCGACCACGCGCGGCCGGAGCCCTGGAACGACCGCAAACTGCTGGTGTTTGTCACGGTGATCGCCGTCGGCGCGCTGGCAGTGGCGCTCGTCCTGGGTGTGGGAATGGCGCACTGGGCGATGACCTCGTCCAACGCCATGCTCTTCGCGGCGGCCGGGGCCGTGGCGGTGGGACTCGCCTTCCTGCCGCTGGCGTACCTGGTCTTCGCCTCCAAACAGAGGCGTCGCCTGAGCACGGTCAGTCCGAGTGCGGACGATCGGTAGGAGAAAGCCGGACGACGAGTCCGGACACGAGGGATACGAGAAGGAGGGGCGTCCCCCAGGGGCGCCCCTCCTTCTCGTGCGGCTGTGGAGCGGAGAGCGGTGCGGGGATCCGGGCTGGCTCAGGGCCCGGAGCCGGGGGCGCTGGGCTCAGGCGTCGAAGTCGTACTGCAGCACGTAGGCGGAACCGTCCATGGTGATCTCGTTGAACTCCACGGGCCGGTGGTCGGCGGTGAGGGCGGTGCGGGCCACCTCCAGAACAGGTGTCCCCGGGGACAGGGCCAGCTCCTGCGTCTCCTCGGGGGTGGGCATGCGGACCCGGATCTCCTCGGTGAAGTGGGCCGGGGCGTGCCCGAGTTCGGCCAGTCGCGCGTAGATGCCTCCGGGGCCGCTGTCAGGGGCCCGGACTCGTTGGGCGGCGGGGGAGCCCTCCCGGCCCGCCCACAGCTGCGGTGGCAGGTGGGAGACCGCGTTCTGCACCGGTCTGCCGTCCACGAGGTAGCGCCGGGAACGGCGCACCACCGTGGCTCCCTCGTCCAACTCCAACGCCCGCAGGATGTGGCCCTCGGGGGCGATCTCGTCGATGACCAGCCCCTCCACCTCGTATCCCCGGGTGTCGCTGTCGGTCTGCCAGATGGCCCGCCCGTTGCCCCACAGGTCGCGGGACAGGCGCCGGGCGCCGTGTCTTCGCAGGGGACGGAAGGCGCGTACGTAGATGCCCGAGCCGCGTACGGCCACGGCCAGGCCCTCGTTGATGAGCACGGACAGCGCCTGCCGGGCGGTCGCCCGCGCGACGCCGTGGCGCTCCATGAGGGTGTTCTCCCCGGGAAGGCGGTCGCCGTCGGCGTACCGTCCGGAGCGGATCTGTCCTCGTAGTTCCTCGGCTATCTCCCGGTAGACCGGAGGGGACCCGTTTTCGGACGTCGGCACTACGTTCATCCTCTCGCCCAGGGGACCACACCGGTGAGCCCCGTTGACACGGTGTGTCCAGTCACAGCGTTTTCCGTGGGTGACACACAACGGGTATGTCCGGTTGCGGGATGGTTCATGCGTCATTGTGGGGTGGCCGAAACCGACCGGTTATGGGCGCTGCCCGTGCGACGCCCTATTCCCTCAGGTAACGCGTGAACAGGTTGCCCTCCGCCTCCAGAAGGTGCGCCATCCGCACGGGTGTGCTCTTGGTCGAGACGTGTTCGGGCGCCCCGGGGGTCCCCGGGCTGCCGGTGACGATCCGGGGCGATCCGGAACCCAACAGGTGCGGACTCACCGTCAGGCACAGCTCGTCCAACAGGCCCGCCCCCACGAACTCGGCCAGCAGGTGCGGCCCTCCCTCGGTCAGCACCCGGTACAGACCTCTCTCGGACAGGGCGTTCACGATGTGCCCGGGGCTGACCGAGACCCCCTCGACCACCACCAGGTCGGCGTGCTCGGCCACGAACGCGCGACGTTCGGCGGGGGAGTCCGCCACGGTGAACACGATGGTGCGCGCCTCCTCGGGCGCCGTGGTGAGCAGTTCGTCGTCGATCTCCAGTGACCGTGAGACCACCGCGATCCGCGGGGTGGTCGGGCGCCCTTCGCGCAGCTTCGCCCACACCTCGCGCGGCCGCACCGGCCGGTAACCCTCCTGCCGGGCGGTGGCCGCGCCGACCACGACGACGTCGCACAGCCCGCGCAGCACGCCCATGACCCTGCGGTCGGGGTCCGAGGACAGGTCGCGGCTGCGTCCCGAGGGGCCGACCGCGCCGCCGTCGGCGCTGGCGACCATGTTGGCGCGCACCCAGGGCCGGTCCGGGGCCAGCGGGTAGGCGTAGGCCTCGGCCAGGTCCACGTCGGTGCGGCCGGGGACGGGAAGGAGTTCGCGGAAGTTCGACATGGTCACCCAGGTTAGGGCGTGTCCCGGGACACCGCGAAGGGCCGGGAACCCCGCGGGTCCCCGGCCCCCTCACGTCGGCTCGGCGCCCTCCCCGAACGCCTCCGCGGTCAGCCCCGTCAGCCGTCAGCCGTCAGCTGCCAGGTCGTCAGCCGTGCCGGTGCGAGACGCGCCGCAGTAGCACCAGGGCGCGGTCGATCACCCGTACCGGGCCGCCCGCCGTCACGAACGGCCGACCTCTCACGTCGGGCTCGGCGGTGTCCAGCACGGTCTCCCAGGCCATGCCGCACTCGGTGCCCGGAAGCTTGAACTCCACCGACTCCGGGCCGCTGTTGAGCAGCAGCACGAAGGAGCTGTCGCGGATGCGGCGCCCGCGCGGATCGGGTTCGGTGATGGCGTCCCCGTTGAGGAACACCCCCAGCGCGCGGTCGCTGCTGTTCCAGTCCTCGCCCTCCATGGACGACCCGTCCCGGCGCAGCCACGAGATGTCGGGCAACCCGTCCGCACCGGACGTGCCCGTGCTTCCCGCCGGGCTCTCCACCGGGCTGCCGTGGAAGAAGCGGCGGCGTCGGAAGACCGGGTGCTCGCGCCGCAGCCGGGCCAGCTCGCGCACGTAGTCCAGAAGGTCGTTGCCGGGGTACTCGCCGGTGAGCCCCGCGCCCTCCCAGTCGATCCAGGCGATCTCGTTGTCCTGGCAGTAGGCGTTGTTGTTGCCGCCCTGGGTGCGCCCGATCTCGTCGCCGTGCGAGAGCATCACCACGCCCTGCGACAGGTACAGGGTGGTGAGGTAGTTGCGGATCTGTCTGCGGCGCAGGGTGAGGATCGCGGGGTCCTCGGTGGGGCCCTCCACCCCGTGGTTCCAGGAGCGGTTGTCGTCGGTGCCGTCCCGGTTGTTCTCGCCGTTGGCCTCGTTGTGCTTGTCGTTGTAGGAGACCAGGTCGGCCATGGTGAAACCGTCGTGGCAGGTGATGAAGTTGATCGAGGCCACCGGGCGGCGCCCGTCGTCCTGGTACAGGTCGCTGGAGCCGGCCAGCCGCGAGGCCAGCTCGCCCTTGACCGGTTCCCCCCGCCAGAAGTCGCGGACGGTGTCGCGGTACTTGCCGTTCCACTCGGTCCACAACGGCGGGAAGTTGCCCACCTGATAGCCGCCCGGGCCCACGTCCCAGGGTTCGGCGATCAGTTTCACCTGGGAGATCACCGGGTCCTGCTGGACGATGTCGAAGAACGTGCTCAGCCGGTCCACGTCGTGGAACTCGCGGGCCAGTGCCGAGGCGAGGTCGAAGCGGAACCCGTCCACGTGCATCTCCAGGACCCAGTACCGCAGCGAGTCCATGATGAGCTGCAACGAGTGCGGGTGGCGCACGTTCAGGCTGTTGCCGCAGCCGGTGTAGTCGAGGTAGTAGCGCTGGTCCTCGTCGCTGACCCGGTAGTAGCCGAGGTTGTCGATGCCCCGCCAGGACAGGGTGGGACCCATGTGGTCGCCCTCGGCGGTGTGGTTGTAGACCACGTCGAGGAGTACCTCGATGCCCGCCTCGTGCAGCGACTTCACCATCGCCTTGAACTCCTGCACCTGCTGGCCGCGCGAGCCGAGTGCGGCGTACCCGCTGTGCGGGGCGAGGAAGGCCAGGGTGTTGTACCCCCAGTAGTTGGTCAGCCCGCGCGCCACCATCGCGTGTTCGGGCACGAAGTGGTGCACCGGCATCAGTTCGACCGCGGTCACCCCCAGGGAGGTGAGGTAGTCGATCATCGCCGGGTGGGCCAGCCCCGAGTAGGTGCCTCTCTGGTGTTCGGGGATCTCCGGGTGGCGCATGGTCAGCCCGCGCACGTGGGTCTCGTAGATCACCGTCTGCGAGTAGGGCGTGCGGGGACGGGACTCGTTTCCCCAGTCGAAGAACGGGCTGACCACCACGCACTTGGGCACGTACTTCGCGCTGTCGGCCGTGTTCTTGCGGTCCGGGTCGGCGAAGTGGTAGCTGAACAGCGACTCGTGCCAGGTGAGGTTGCCGTTGAGCGCCTTCGCGTAGGGGTCGGTGAGTAGTTTGTTCGGATTGCAGCGCAAGCCGTGCTCGGGAGCGTAGGGCCCGTGCACGCGGTACCCGTACTGCTGCCCCGGGCCGATCCCGGGCAGGTAACCGTGCCAGACGAAACCGTCGTATTCGGTCAGGGGTATTCGGGTCTCCTCGCCGTCGTCGTCGAACAGGCACAGGTCCACCTGTTCGGCCGCCTCCGAGAAGAGGGAGAAATTGGTGCCGGACCCGTCGTAGGTCGCACCGAGCGGATAGGAACTACCTGGCCAGACTTCCACCATAGGCGTCGTCAGTCTCTTGGTGTCGGGGCCCAGGAGGGCGTTTTTGTTGGTGACGACTTCTTTCTTCCGCTTCGGTGGCGGAAGTATGCCGAACTGGGCCGATGATCATTCATCGGCCCAGTTTTCAGGGGTTTTTGATGCTGTTATCACCAGAGTTGCGGATGTTGTTGTGATGTGGTGCGCAAAAGGATGATTTCAACCGCGCGGTCGGGCCCGGTCCAGGATCAGACCGGTGTCCACGCCCCTGGGCAGCGTTCCGAACACGTGGCCCCACTCCCCGCCCAGCCGCGAGGCGGTGAAGGCCTCGGCCACCGGGGTCGGCGCGTGGCGCAGCAGCACCGACGCCTGGAGGGCGAGCGCCATCAGCTCCACCACCGACCGCGCCCGGTACTGGATCTCGTCCAGGTCGCCCAGGGCCTGCCCCAACCGCTTCAGCGCGGCGTCGTAGTGGTCGTCGGAGCCCGCCGCGGTGTTCAGCTCGCCCATGAAGGCCTCCACCGACTCCGGCGACTTCGCCATCGCCCGCAGCACATCCAGTGCCGCCACGTTTCCCGAGCCCTCCCAGATGGAGTTGAGCGGGGAGTCCCGGAACAGCCGGGGCATACCCGACTCCTCCACGTACCCGTTGCCGCCCAGGCACTCCAGCGCCTCGGCGGCGTGCACCGGCTGGCGCTTGGTCACCCAGAACTTGCCCACGGCCACGCCCAGGCGCCGGAAGGCGGCCTCGCCCTCGTCGCCGCGCACCGAACGGTCCACCGCACCCGCCAACCGCGTCATGAGCGCAGTGGCGGCCTCCGACTCCAGTGCGAGGTCGGCCAGGACGTTGCGCATCAGCGGCTGCTCCACGAGCGGCTTGCCGAACGCGCTGCGCGACCCGGCGTGGTTGAGCGCGTGCACCACGGCGGCGCGCATCCCCGCCGAGGAGCCGATCACGCAGTCCAGACGGGTGCTGTTGACCATCTCGATGATGGTGGGCACACCCCGGCCCGGCTCACCGACCAGGTGCGCGACGGCGCCGTCGTACTCCAGTTCCCCGGAGGCGTTGGACTTGTTGCCGAGCTTGTCCTTGAGCCGCTGGATGTAGAGCCGGTTGCGGCTGCCGTCGGGCAGGACCCGAGGCACCAGGAAGCAGGTCAGGCCCTCGGGCGCCTGCGCCAGGGTCAGGAAGACGTCGCTCATCGGGGCGGAGGTGAACCACTTGTGCCCGGTGAGCAGGTAGTGGCCCTCGCTGGTGGGCGCGGCGCGCGTGGTGTTGGCGCGTACGTCCGAACCGCCCTGCTTCTCGGTCATCGACATGCCCGCGATCAGCCCGCGCTTGGTCAGCGGCGGACGCAGCCCGAAGTCGTAGGTGCGCGCGGTCAGCAGTGGCTCGTACTGTTCGGCCAGGGCGGGGGAGTGGCGCAGTGCGGGGACCGAGGCGTAGGTCATCGAGATCGGACAGCCGTGGCCGCTCTCGGCCTGCGACCACAGGAAGAACTTGGCCGCGCGGGCCACGTGGGCGCCCTCGCGCCCGTCGGCCCAGGGAGCGGCGTGCAGTCCGTGCTCCACCGCCTGGTCCATGAGCACGTGGTAGGCGGGCTGGAAGTCGATCTCGTCGACACGGTGGCCGTAGCGGTCGTGGGTGCGCAGGACCGGGGGGTAGGTGTTGGCGGACTCACCCCAGGCGCGCACCCGCTCCGAGCCCGCGGCGTCGCCGATCTCGCGCACGTCGGCCTCGGCCCAGCCCGCTCCCTCGCGGCGCAGGCCCTCCAACAGGGCGGGGTCGTCGGCGGCGCTGTAGTCACCGAGCGGGGTGGCCTGGTTGAACACCTCGTGTGTGGCGGGCATACCGGCTCCGTTCCTGGGTCGGGGGCGTTGGTTGGAGGCCTGGTCGGGTGGCTGGTGGGTGCGGGAATCCTACCCCCGCCCCGCAAACCGAACAGAACCAGGTTCGGTAATGCCGACGCGAGAGCCAACTGTCGCTTAACGCCTGTTCAGGGCCGCAAGGGCCAGGGCCCGAGTCAGGGCCACAGGAGTTCGCGCCCCCAGGGCGCGGCGGTGTCCTCGCGGCGGTAGCGCAGCCGGGTGTGCCGCCGGTCGGGGTCGGCCTGCCAGAACTCGATCTCGGTCGGCGCCAGTCGGTACAGGCCCCAGTTGTCGGGCACCAGGTCCGGCTCGGCCTCCAACCGGGCGCGGCTCTCCTCGGCCGTGGAGTGGATGCTCTCCAGGCTGTCCAGCGGCTGGCTCTGCCGCCCGTGCAACCCGGCCACCCGCCCCTCCAGCGGGCGCGCGGTGAAGTCGGCGGCGCGCTCCTCGGGCCCGGCCAGCTCGACCGGTCCCCGCAGCCGCACCTGGCGGCCCTGCGGACCCCAGAAGAACAGCAGTGCCGCCTGCGGGTTCACCGCGAGCTCCAGACCCTTCAGCGACGTCGTGGTGGTCGCGAACCACCAGCCCTGGGGGGTGAGGTCTTTAAGGATGAGGATGCGCGCCGAGGGCGTACCGTCGGCGTCCGCCGTCGCCACCGTCATCGCGTGCGGCTCGTGTACCCCGGCCTCGATCGCCTCGCCCAGCCACTCCACGAACAGGCCCACCGGGTCCTGCGGAGCCTTGGCCGGGTCGAACTCACCGATCGGCCCCGCGAACACCCGCAGCCCCCGCAGCATGTCCCGGATCCCGCCCTGCTCGGTCATCACGCGCTCCCTGCCGTGTCGCTGTCAGTACCCCGAACCTACCGACCGCGTTCTCCGGCGCCCTGGCTCGGGACAGCCCGAATGTCTTCACCACACACCAGGATGGTCCCGAACAGCACCCCCGCGCTTTCGAGGAGCCCCGTGCCCGACTCCGCCGCCCGACTGGACGAGAGCACCCTGCTCTCCGACATGTCCGCCGACCCGTACTTCCCCGACCACCTCGTGGCCAAGGGCAAGGAGATCCTGCTGCGGCTGAGCGCGCGCATCGAGTCCGAGCGCCCCGCCGACCTCCCCGCGCTGTACGTGCTCACCCACGCGGCCACCGAAGAGTTCAACGCCCTGGAGGGGGAGTTCGAGGCCGCGGGCAGCGAGATCGAGACCGTGGCCCGGGACGACATCGGCGGGGCCTTCTGGATCGTGGCCACCGCCCACGGGTTCGCCGACGCCGACCACGAGGAGCTCATCGGCACCCGTGAGTGGTGACACCACCGGACCCGCCGCGAGCCCGTGACCCGCCCTCCCGGTACGATGCCCGATGCCGGAACACCCCCCGCGAGTCAGTGATCCCGTCACCGGATGACCCTCCTGGCCATGGGGACTTCGGCGGGGAAACGGTGCGAAGGGGAGCGATGACGGACGCGGAACCGGCCGCACGCGCGCGGTGGCTCTGGGCGCTGTTGGGCAGTGTGGTCCTGACCCACACCGCACTCAACCTCATCCGGCCGCTCATCTCCTACCGCACCATCGCGGTGGGCGGCGACGCCGTCGAGGTCGGCCTGGTCACCGCCGCCTACGCCCTGCTGCCCCTGGCCATCGCGGTGGCCCTGGGCCGCTTCACCGACCGCGCGGCGCGCATCGCCTGGCTCGCCGGGCTGGGTTCGGTCGTCCTGGCCGTCGGGAGCCTGGTCCTGGCCGCCTCCGGGGGACTGCTCGCCCTGGCCCTGGCCAGCACCGTCGTGGGCGTGGGCCACCTCTTGTGCATGGTCGCGGCGCAGGCCCTCATCGCCCGGTACTCCCGCCCCGAACACCTGGACCGCGACTTCGGCTGGTTCACCGCCGCCGCTTCCCTGGGCCAGCTCGCCGGACCACTGATCTCCGGCGCGGTCCTCGCCGACGCCTCGGGCCCGGCTCTGCTCTCGGCCACATCCACCGCGCTGCTCGTCGCCGGGGTGATC
The DNA here is from genome assembly GCF_024134545.1 of Nocardiopsis exhalans. Taxonomy (GTDB): domain Bacteria; phylum Actinomycetota; class Actinomycetes; order Streptosporangiales; family Streptosporangiaceae; genus Nocardiopsis; species Nocardiopsis exhalans. The sequence continues at coordinate 4,605,092 of NZ_CP099837.1, read as the reverse complement.
GCGGCCCTGGGGGCCCTGCCCCTGCTGCCGCTGGCCCGTCTGCGACCGCCACGGCGCACCGCCGAGCAGAAGGCGGCGCCCCCGGTACCCACCCGGGACCTGCTGCGCCGCCCACGGATGCCCTCGGCCCTGCTCACCAGCCTGGCGCTGCTGACCGCGGTGGACATCCTCACCGCCTACCTGCCGCTCATCGCCGAGAACCGCGGTATCTCCCCGATGCTCGTCGGTGTCCTGCTGAGCCTGCGCGCCGGAGCCTCCCTGCTCTCCCGGCTGACTCTGCCGTGGATGCTGCGCCGCTGGTCCCGCAGATCGCTGATCATCACCAGCACCGCGGTGGCCGCGGCCGCGCTCACCCTGGTGGCGCTGCCCCTGGGTGGTTTCACGTCCCTGGCGGCGGTCCTGGTCGTGGGCGGCTTCCTCCTGGGCCTGGGCCAGCCCCTGACGATGGCCCAGGTGACCACCCTGGCCCCCGAGGGCGCCCGGGGCGCGGCCCTGGCCCTGCGGATCTGGGGCAATCGGCTGGGACAGGTCGCCGTCCCGGCTGCCGCAGCCGGAGTCGCAGGAGCGGTGGGCGCTCCGGGCGCGCTGCTGTTCTCCGCGGCGGTTCTGCTCACCGCCGCCGTCACCACCGGCTGACCCCTCTTCGGCCGTTCCGGGACGCGCGACCGGCTCCAGGGACATGAAGAAGGGCGCCCCGCGTGGGGCGCCCTCGAAGGTGACGGGTCAGGACCTGATCGCGCTCTTCTCCTGGCCGGGGATGACGGTTCGGTCCTGGTCAGGGGTGCTGTGGTCGACCGTGATCTTGCGGGCCCTGGACTGCTCCGCCACGGGGATGCGCAGAGTGAGGACCCCGTCGGCGTAGTTGGCTCGGATCCGCTCGGTGTCCAGGGTGTCGCCGAGGAACACCTGTCGGGTGAAGGACCCGGTCTGGCGCTCGTTGACCAGCAGCTCCAGGTCCTCCTTCCGCAGTTCCGCGCGCTCGGCCCGAACCGTCAGCACGTTGCGCTCGACCTCCAGGTCGATGCTCTCGCGGTTGACGCCGGGCAGATCGAAGTGGATCACGAACTCCTCGCCGTCGCGGTAGGCGTCCATCGCCACCGCGGTCGGGCGGCTGTTCTCCATCAGCCGCTGGGCGATCCGGTCGAATTCACGGAAGTGGTCGTTGCGCATCAACATCACTGTCGTCACCTCCACCTGTCTACTTCAGAGCCAATGACTTGATGCGAGTACGCTCAATTTTATTGCCCCTCATTCGTGTGGTCAAGCCGATCCTCAACAGTGCCCGGGAGTGACAGCTGGTGCCGTCTGGTGCCCTCGGCCCGGACAGTCGGATCGTGTGCGCGCTCCGGAACAGCGTGGTCATCTGACCCCCCAATCCCCGATGGACAGGAGGCCTTCGCTGGGTCTCCGGGCCCGGACACAGGAAGAGACGGTCCCGGGGGAGGGACCGCCTCTTCCTGTTCTGCCGTTCGGTCGTCCGCTACACCGCGGCGTGCCGGGCCGCGACCGCCGCGTCGTAGCGCTCCAGCACCACCCGTGCGAGCTCGGGTACGTCCCCGAGCGCGTCGGCGACCACCGAGGCACCCGCGGCCGTCGACTGGTCGCGCACCCGGTCGGAGAAGAACCCGGGCGCCAGCAGGTAACCGCTGACCGCCACCCGGGCGTGGCCGCGCTCCAGCAGGGACCGCACCGCCTCGCCGGGGGGCGGCTCGGCAGCCGAGGCGTAGGCTGCCACGACCTCACCCCACGGGCTCCGCTCGGCCAGCTGGCGGGCCATCGACTCGATCACCGCGTTGGCCTCGGCGTCACTGGACCCCGCCGACACCAGCACCAGCGCGGTTCCGGGTTCGGCGTGCGCTCCGGCCTCGGTCAGGCGCCGCTCCACCGCGTCCAACAGCAGCGGGTGCGGGCCCAGGGTGTCTGCGTAGTGCACCCGCAGCCACGGGCTGCGCTCACGGGCCCCGGTGAGCACCGCGGGCAGATCCACCTTGCTGTGGAAGGCCGCGGTCAGCAGCGTCGGCAGCACCACGACCTCACCGGCGCCGCCCGCGGCCAGCTCTTCCAGGGCGTCCTCGGCGCTGGGCGCCACGTGGTCCAGGTAGGACAGCCGCACGTCCAGCTCAGGGCGCAGCGAGCGCACCCGCTCGAAGACCGCCGAGACCGCCTCGGCCGACCTTGGGTCTCGGCTTCCGTGAGCCACCGCGAGCAGGGGAACCGACGGACGTCCCCTCGGCGCTCGCCCGCCCGCATTCACGGCGCTCATGTGTGAATTCCGCACTCGGTCTTGCCGCTGCCCGCCCAACGGCCGCTGCGGGGGTCCTCGCCCGGCGCCACCCGGCGGGTGCACGGCTCGCAGCCGATCGAGGGGTAGCCGTCGTACTGGAGCGGGTTCACGATCACGCCGTTCTCGGTCATGTAGGTGTCCACCTCCTGCTGGGTCCACCGGGCGATCGGGTTGATCTTGGTCATCTGACGTCGCCGGTCCCACTGCACGATCGGGGTGTCGCGGCGGGTCACCGAGTCCTCGCGGCGCAGCCCGGTCAGCCACGCCGAGTACGGCTCCAGCGCCCGCTGGAGGGGCTCCACCTTGCGCAGGTGGCAGCAGATGCCGGGGTCGCGGCCGTGCAGCCGCGGGCCCAGGGCCAGGTCCTGCTCGGCCACGGTCCGCTTGGGCTCCACGGTGATCAGGTTGATGTCGTAAACGGAGGCCACGGCGTCGCGGGTGCCGATGGTCTCGGGGAAGTGGTAGCCGGTGTCCAGGAAGATCACGTCGATCCCCGGAGCGGTCTTCGAGGCCAGATCCACCATGAGCGCGTCCGCCATGGAGGAGGTCATGCACAGTTCGGAACCGAAGGTCTCGGCCGCCCAGGCGATGATCTCCTGGGCCGAGGCCTCCTCCAGCTCCAAGGCGGCCCGCTCGGCCAGCTCGGGGCCGCCGGTCTGGGTGATCGTGGCGTTCATTCGTTGCCTTCCGTCGGTCTGGAGGGGGCGCCGCCCGCGGAGAACGAGGCGGAGCGCAGGCCCACGTACTTGACCCGGAAGACCCGGGCACAGGACAGGCAGGCCCAGGGGTAGCCCTCACCCTTGACGGCGGCGCCCTCCTCGGGCATCAGGTCCTCGTCGCCGCAGTAGGGGCAGTAGTAAGGCGCGGCCCTCTCGGACATGGCGCACCTCTTCCTTCCGGTAGGGGCCCGGCCCCCGTGGCGCCGGGGGCCGGGCGGACTTCACAGGCCCGAGGGTCGGGTCGTCACTTCAGGTCGGCGTCGTCGGCGCGGCCGACCCAGGCGGCGAAGTTCTCGCCTTCCTCACGCTGCTCCTGGAAGCGCAGGAGCACCCGCTCGACGTAGTCCGGCAGATCGTCGGCGGTGGTCTTGAGCCCGCGGATCTTCTTGCCGAAGGCCTGGGTCAGACCCATCCCGCCGCCCAGGTGGATCTGGTAGCCCTCCACCTGTTCGCCCTGCTCGTTCATGACCAGCTGGCCCTTGAGGCCGATGTCGGCGACCTGGATGCGCGCGCAGGAGTTCGGGCAGCCGTTGACGTTGATGGTCACCGGTTCCTCGAAGTCGGGGAGGCGCTTCTCCAGCTCGTCGATGAGGGTGGCGGCCCGGCCCTTGGTCTCCACGATCGCCAGCTTGCAGAACTCGATGCCGGTGCAGGCCATCGTCTGGCGGCGGAAGACACTCGGGTTGACCTGGAAGTCCTCGGATTCCAGCGCCGCGGTGATCGACGGGACCCGGTCCTCCTCGATGTCGAGGATGACCAGCTTCTGGTCGGCGGTGGTGCGGATGCGGTCCGAACCGTGCTCCTCGGCGATCTCGGCGATCCGCAGCAGGGAGGTGCCCGAGACGCGGCCCACCTTGGGCGCGAAGCCGACGTAGAACTTCCCGTCCCGCTGGCGGTGCACGCCCACGTGGTCGCGGCGCACCCCCGGGTCCAGCTCCGGAGCGGGGCCGTCGGGCAGTGCGTAGCCGAGGTACTTCTCCTCGAGGACCTCGCGGAACTTCTCCGGACCCCACTCCTTGATCAGGAACTTGATCCGGGCGCGGGTACGCAGCCGGCGGAAGCCGTAGTCGCGGAAGATCGAGCAGACCCCGGCCCATACCTCGCTCACCTGGTCGGGGCGCACGAACGTGCCCAGACGCTTGGCGAACATCGGGTTGGTGGACAGACCGCCGCCCACGAACAGGTCGTACCCGGCCTCACCGGCCTCGTTGTGCACACCTACGAAGGCAACGTCGTTGATCTCGTGGTTGACGCAGTGCACGGAGCAGCCGGACATCGACGACTTGAACTTGCGCGGCAGGTTCGAGTAGAGCGGGCTGCCGATGTGCTCCTCGTAGACCTGCTCGATCTGCGCGGTGGGGTCCAGGACCTCCTGCTCGGCGACCCCGGCCAGTGGGCAGCCCAGGATCACGCGCGGGGTGTCACCACAGGCCTCCATGGTGGACAGCCCCACCGACTCCAGCTTGTCCCAGATCGCGGGCACGTCCTCGACCCGGATCCAGTGGTACTGCACGTTCTGCCGGTCGGTGATGTCGGCGGTGTCGCGCCCGTAGTCACGCGATATCTCCGCGACGGCGCGCAGCTGGGCGGCCGAGAGCTGGCCGCCGTCGATGCGCACGCGCAGCATGAAGTAGCGGTCGTCGAGCTCCTCGGGCTCCAGCACGGCGGTCTTGCCGCCGTCGATGCCCGGGGCGCGCTGGGTGTAGAGGCCGAACCAGCGGAAGCGCCCGCGGAGGTCGGCGGGGTCGATCGAGTCGAACCCGGCCTTCGAGTAGACGTTGACGATCCGATCGCGGACGTTGAGCCCGTCGTCGTTCTTCTTGTTCTCCTCGTTCTTGTTCAGCGGCTCACGGTAGCCGAGGGCCCATTGGCCCTCGCCACGGCGTCGCCGTGGCTTGGCTGCCGTCGCGGCCTTGCCGGGCTGCGCGGAAGAGGGAGGCATCGCGGGTGTCTCCGATGGGGTCGCGGGGTGCTCACGGTCCCGGCGCCCGCACCGCTGGCCCGTACGCACCGCACGTCGTCGTGGCTGGTGATACGGGTGAATTCCGCGTGTGTGGGAGATTCGAAGAGGGGGAGCGCCGGGGCCGCGCGCACCCCTGTGTCACGGGTGCGTCATAAAGGCGGCGAGGAGTTATCCGACGCTGCAACAGATGGCGCTGCTGACCCGAAGAAAGTCCACGTGGCGGCGCACGCGGAGCATGGGGTCAAGAACAGCGGTCATGTTTCGAGAATGGCACGGGGATCCGGTCCTTGTCCAGGTGTGCCCATCCAGGCGAGATGTGAGTCACGTCATGCTCGGCGCGTGCCGGCCGCTCACGAGACCGATAACGTTCTCCTGTGGTGGGTTTCTGGGAGGGCCTGTGGCGAATGTGCGACGGCTGGCTCCGTCGTCATCCCGTTTTCCACAACGGGATGCTCCTCGTGCTGCGCACCACCAGGGCGTTCTCCCGTGACCGGGTGATCGGGCTGGCCGCCGAATCGGCCTTCTTCGCCCTCATCTCCCTGCCCGCCCTGCTGCTCTGCCTCCTGGGCGCCCTGGGGCCGCTGGCCATGGTGTTCGGCGAGGAGCTCGTGGTGGAGATCCGCGAGTGGATGCTGGACCTGGCGGCGCGCGTGCTCACCCCCGCCACGGTCGAGAGCGTGGTGGAGCCGCTGGTGGACGACTTCCTCGGCGGCGTGCCGGGCGGGGTCCTGTCGGTGACCTTCCTGGTGTCCCTGTGGTCGGGTTCGCGGGCGATGAACGTCTTCATCCGCTCCATCACCATCTCCTACGGCCTGGACGAGCTGCGCACCTGGCTGGGCCAGCGGGTGCTGGCCTTCTTCGCCTACCTCGGCGGGTTGCTGTTCGCGGTCCTGGTACTGCCGGTGCTGGTGGCCGGGCCCAACATCATCCACGAACTCCTGCCGCTCACGGTGGGCCGCCTCAACCTCTTCTACTGGCCGATCGTGGGCCTGCTGGTGATCGCGGCGGTCACGCTGCTCTACGCGCTCAGCATCCCGGTGCGCACCCCGCTCTGGCGCCATCTGCCCGGCGCCGTGCTGGCCACCCTGGTGCTCCTGGCCGGCTCGGCGGGGCTGCGCGCCTACCTGGACGCCTCCTTCGGCCAGGTCACCATCTACGGGTCCTTGGCCGCGCCGATCGCCATCCTGGCCTGGCTGTACGTCATGGCGATCGCCGTGCTGGCGGGTTCGTCCCTCAACTCCGAGATCGACGCCATGTGGCCCACCGTGCGCACCGCGGCGGCCCGCGCCGAACTCGCCAACCGCCGTTTCGAACGCGCCGACCGGATCGCCCAGCGCCGCGAGCAGGCGGTCATCGAAACCCTCAACGGCCGCTGACCGCAAACGGCCAGAGTCCCTGCCGTGTCGGTTTCGTCGGTATTTTTGCGATGTCCGGCGGGAAGCCGCGAACCCGCAGCTCCGAGTCCGGACCGCCCCCTGAAAGGCCCCCGTGCGCTCCCCCTCCGGGCCCCCGATCCACCCGCCGACACTCCTCGGCGCCTGCTCCGTGACGGCCGCCTGCCTCGGCACGCTGCTGCTGGTCACCCTCACCGCGGGCCACCCTTTGCTCGGAGGGTTCCCCTATGCCTTCCTCGGCCTGGCCCTCACCACCCTGAGCACCGTCTACCTCGCGGCCCTGCCCCGCCGCCCGGGCCCGCCTCCGCCTGCCCCCGCGCACACCGGGCGCCTGCTCTGGATGTCCTGGCTGCTCGCGGCGGTGGTCCTGCTGGGGGTCGCCACCGAGCTGCGTTCCACACCACGGCTGTGGCCGCTCCTGCTGCTACCCCTGGCCGGGCTGTTCCTCGCTTACTTGGCCACCCGAGCCCACCACCACCCGGCCCCGGTCGAGCCCCGGCGCTACCCGCCGAGCGCTTCCCAGAACTTCGGCACGGCCGCTCTGACGATCACCGTCCTGGGCCAGATGTTCCTCTATTTCCTCCACACCGTGCACCCGCTCCAGGCCCGCCCCGGTTATGCCCTGATCCTCCTCTTCCTGGTGGGCATGCTGGTGGCCCTCGTGCTCCAAGCAGCCGAGCCAGTACTTCCCCCGCGCTTCAGCGGATCCTCGAAACCTCCGATGGTCACCAGCGTCTTCATGTGGCTGGCCTGGCTGATGGTCCCGCTCTCGGCCATACCCAGCACAGTGACCCTGATCGAACCCCGACAGGCCGCGTCGTTGTGGCCCTTCACCCTGTTCCCGGCGGCGGCCCTGCTCTTCGCCGTCCTGAGTACCCGCGCCCACCGTCAGGAACGCGCCCGACAGCGCCAGGAAGAGGCAGCCCGATGAGATCCTCCTTCACACTGGCCGTGTACGCCCAGTTCGGGACGATCGCCGTCATGCCGACGGCTCTCGGGCAGCTCTGGCTTCCCTCGGCCGGTCTCTTCGCCTTCCTGATCCTCTACGCGATCGGCCACGTCTTCGAGCACGGGTGGAACCAGCCCCCTGAGGTCACGAGGAGCAGGCCCCGAGCGGTCTGGGTGATCCTGGGCGTGTGGGTGATGTACCCGCTGTTCTTCGCTATGGCGGTCGGGAGCTCGATCGCGTACGGGACCTGGGGCCCGGCGCCTGTCCTCGTGGTGTGCCTGGGGTCCTACGTGCTGTCCTTCATCTTCCGTGTCCGGGAGAACCGCGCCATCGCGCTTGTGCCACGACCCCGCCCCCAGCAGCACTCCGACTCGCCGGAGGCCTACCGATGAGACTTTCGTACGGGTTGATCACCGGGGTCTTGGTGTCCCTTCTGGTGTCCCTCTACGTCGCTTTCTGGGACGTGCCCTTCTGGGCGGTGCACTTCATCGGCTTCGTTCTTGGCTACCTGTGCCTGCTTCTTGCGCGGTCGGCGCAACTGGTCTCACCGGCCGAGGCGGCACGGGAGTACGGGGCCGCGCCGGGTTCGGGCGCTTCTCACGGTGCGGATCGCCGCACTCGTCGACGTCTGGTTGGCGCCGGGGGAGGAAGCGCACGTCGTCCTGCGCTTCGGGACCAGTGCCTTCGCGGCAGTCTGGGTTCAGGGCCTCAGGCTCTCCGTAGAGGCGGCGGGCGGTCATCACCAGTACCCGGGGAGGGGTGTGAGGGGGTGTGGTTTGGGGCTCCCGAAAGTACTTGTGGCCGGATCCGGCCATTTTGGGCGTGAACCAGGTCGCATTCTGGAGTGTCCATACCGACGTCTGCGTATCGAGCTGGGCGCCTTCCGCGGCCCGGTTTTGGAATCGCAGCAGGTCAGCGGAGGTGGGGTGAGAAGTCGAGTGGAAGCGGCACGACCGGTGTCCGAATCCTTGGTGAAGGTACGGAGTGAACATCCTCTGGGACGGTCAGTATCATCACGTGCAGCATTGACTACTCGTGTGCCGTTACCCCCTGCTTGGTCACCCCGCCCGAGCCGCGAACGACCGTCACCGCTGATCTTCCCCTGCAGTCGTACACGAACAGGTTCACGTTCCCCATGCCTTCGGAGGCACCATGAGCCGGGCGTCCCGTCCGGGGCACTCCCGGCCCACCGCAGTCATCGTCATCGCGCCCGATGAGAGCAGCGCCGAGATCGTCATCGAGGGGCACCGCCAGGTCGTGTCCGGGCTCGCGCCCCACGAGACCAGACGTGCGGCCCTGGACGTGGCCACCGGTTACGCCGCCCACATCGGGCAGCCGGTGCTCGTCGACGCCCGCGACGCCAACGGCTACTGGCGCCTGATCGCGACCCCGGACGGGGTCGTGCAGCCCGCGGAGCCCACCGCCCCCGCGCAGCCGCGACCGCAGCCTCCGGTCCCGGGGCAGGTGCCCGCTCCGCAGAGCCAGGTGAAGGGGAAGAAGAGCGGCAGGCTCCTGGTGGTGGGTGGCGCCATCGCGCTTGTCGTGCTGCTCCTCGTCGGAGCTGGTCTGGCGATCCCGCGGATCCTTCCGGGCTCTTCGGACGCCGCGGAGGAGGGAGAGGCCGACGAGAACGCCATCCCGCTGGAATACCCGGCCCCGCCGGGGTTCGAACCGGTGGTGGAGCTGAGCGAGGAACTCGCCCCGGACACCCAGCCCGCGGTCAGCCGTGACGGCTCGGTCGTGGTCTACGTCGACCCCGAGGAACGCCTCAACCTGATCGATGCCGACGGTTCACGCCTGTGGTCGGTGGACCTGCCCTTCGACGCGGCCGCCGGGCTCGGCGCGCCCCGCTTCGTGGACTACGGCGGCGAGAGCACCATCGTGATGGAGACCGCCGACACCCTGTGGTTCTGGCCCGAGTCGGGCGGCACGGCCACCAATGTCGAACTCCCCGAGTCCGGCTCCGCCCGGTACGCGGGCGACTCGGTCCTGGTCCGCGACGACGATGCCGCCTACCTGGTCATCGACGGTGAGCTCGAGGAGATCGAGGCCCCCGGCAGCTCGGTGCCGATGCTCGCGGCGGATGACCGAGCCCTCACCGCCGTCGTCAGCGGCCCGTGGAACTGGATCAGTCCCGGCGAAGAGGATCCTGAGGTGGTCCACGCCGAGCGCCCCAGCGAGGCCGGCGAGATGGAGGCCGTGCTCACCGCCCTGCGCGAGTACGTCATCGTCCGTTGGGAGCCGCTCCAGGGCGATGGTTCGATCCTGGCCTTCCACGACCGTGAGGACGGTTCGGTGCTCGGCTCCGCTGCGATCGAAGAGGACGCGCTGGAGGACGTGAGCCACCTCTCCGCGCCGATCGGCTTGGACCTGGTGGTCTACGGCCCGGTGCTGTTCGACCCTCATTCCGGTGAGACCGCCGTCGTCCCGGGCTTCACGCCCGAGATCTCGGTCGGCGACCAGGTCTTCGGTGAACTGGACGGGAACCGGGTGGCGCTGGACACCTCCGGCGAGCCCTCCGAGGTTCCCGAGGACGCAGAGACTCCGCGCGGCCTTCTCGGCGACCGCGCGGTGGTGGTGCATGACGGCCACCTGTATGCCATCCCCCCTGAGTAGAGATCTACACAAGAGAAAGAAAGGAGTGGGATGTCCCCCAACAAGCGGGTACTCACCGTCACCGCGGCCAGCCTTCTCATGGCAGGCTTCTCGGTTGCTCCGGCCTTCGCAGCCGAGACCCCGGACGGGACCGTCCCCGAGACCACCCCCGAGGTGTTCGAGGAGACGGCCCAGGCTCCGGAGATCGAACTGGTTCCGGTCGTGGAGAGCGTCGTCGAGGACGTCGTCTCCATCCTGCCGCTGGACCTGCCGCCGGACCAGGGCGAGAGCCCCGCGCCGGTGGAACCGGACCCGGTGGACCCGGGCCCGGTGGACCCGGATCCCGGTGAGGGCGAGAACCCCGGCCCGGTGGACCCGGACCCGACGGACCCGGTGGACCCGGACCCGACGGACCCGGTGGACCCGGACCCGACGGACCCGGTGGACCCGGACCCGACGGACCCGGTGGACCCGGGCCCCACGGATCCGGTGGACCCGACGGACCCGGACGCTGGCACCAACCCGGGTGATGACACCCAGGCCCCCGGTGACAGCGCCCCCGGCACCACCCCCGGTTCCTCCGCCCCCGGTTCCTCCTCCGCCCCCGGTTCCTCCACGCCGAGCGCTCCGGCGCCGACCACGGGGAACACCGCGGGTTCCAGCGAGAACCTCGCTGCGACCGGTGTCGACATGTCGGGCTTCGTGCTCGGCGGCGCCATCGTGACCGGTATCGGCGCTCTGGCCCTGTGGGCCGGCAGCCGTCGTCCGGGCATGGCTGAGTAACACCGCGTCCGGTCCCCACTCCCGTGGGGCTGACGTGTGGAGGGGCCCCGTCCACCAGACGAATCTGGCGGGCGGGGCCCCTTCGTCGTCCGTCCCCAGGTCTCGGCCCCCGCGTCCTTCTCCGTCAGGTTCGCGGCCGCAGAGCCGAGGCGAGGAGGAAGGCCGCCACCCCCGCGCCCGCGATCGCCCACAGCGCGCTGCCGAGGGTCACCGAGTCGGCGAGGAAGCCCACCATCGGCGGGAAGGCCAGGAACCCGGCCCGACCCAGCCAGCCCACCACCGTCACCCCGTCCCCGGTGCGCACCCCGGGGACGTTCCCGGCGGCGGCCAGGGTGAGCGGGAACAGCGTGGACACACCCAGGCCCATTACTCCGAAGCCGATGATCGTGGTCGCCGGGTGCGGCAGGAGCAGAGCGAAGGCCAGCCCGCCCGCGGCCAGCAGACCGCATGCGTGCCCCACCGTAGCGGCGCCGAACCGGTCGGTCACCCGGTCCCCGAACAGTCGGCCGACGGTCATCATCGCCTGGCAGGCCACGAACGGCATCGCGGCCAGGAACAGCGGCGCGCCCAGTTCGCCGGTCATGTACACCGCGCCCCAGGACGCCGCGGAGTCCTCGATGCCCCCGGCCATCATGAGCAGCGCACCCAGCATCAGGAGTAGGACGAATCCCTTGGCGGGGATGCGCGAGCGGCTGCCGTCGTGGCCGTTGACCCCGTCCTCGCGCTCGCTGTTCTCGGGGCCGGGCAGCAGCATGCGGCTCACGGTGAGGTTGACGGCCACCAGCAGAACCGTCACCCCGCCCAGGTGCCACAGGATGGGTACCCCGGCCCCGGCCATCGCCGCGCCGAGCAGTCCGCCGCAGACCGCGGCCAGGCTCCACACCGCGTGGAAGGTGTTGATGATGCTGCGCCGGTAGCGCCGCTGCACGCGCAGACCGTGGGAGTTCTGCGCCGAGTCGGTCCAGGCGTCCGCGGAGCCCAGCACGAACAGCGCTCCGGCGAGCATCCACCAGTTCTGCGCCAACGCGATGAAGGGGAGCGCGCCCAAGGAGAGCAGGCTGGTCCCCACCGCGGTTCTCCCGCTGCCGAACCAGTGGATCAGCGGACCGGCGAGCATCCCGGTCAGGATCGCCCCGAAGGGCATCGCGGCGATCGCCAGCCCCAGCTCCGCGTTGGTCAGGCCCAGGCTGTTCTTGATCACGGGCAGCCAGGGCACAGCGTTCGTGTAGGTGAAACCGTTGACGAAGAACAGGGTGGAGACCGCGATCCTGGCGCGCCTGGCCTCGCGAGGGGGTGCGGTGTATGTGTCGGTCGGCGCGTTCACGGTCGGCTCCCGGAGTCGTTTCGATGCGTGCGGATGTTATCGGGCCCCATGAGGGGACGACCAGTGTTTTCCAGGGGTTCTGCGCGCCCGGGCTTGCCTTTGGCGACGGAGCCGTTTTACATAGGGGTTCTGCCCTCGTCACAGTGAAGCCCCGAGCCCCCTCCCGCACTCCGACACGGCCCCTGCCCACGGCCGGCCCCGCGGCCCGCTCCCGCGTAGGCACCCCCTGCCCGCCGACTCCCTCACACCGGGACGCGCCGTGCCCCGACGGTCCCGGTCGGAACCGGAAGATCACATGATCAGAACGAGCGCGCTGCGAGAAACTCCGACTCTCACCGGGAAGAGCGTACGACTGGTCCCCTTGGGTCCCGAGCACACGGACGCCTATTTCGCCGCGGGACTGGACGAGGAGGTCCGCAGGCTCACTGGTACCCACGGCCACCTCACCTACGAACGGGCACGCGAGTGGTGCGAGAGCCGCGAGGGCCGCGGCGACCGGCTGGACCTGGCCATCATCGCCCCCGCCGACGGCCGTTACCTCGGTGAGCTGTCCATCTACGCCGTCTCGCCCGAGAACGAGACCGCCGGGTACCGCATCGCCCTGTCGGCGATCGAGTTCACCGGCCAGGGGTTGGGTAAGGAGGCCACCCAGCTGGTCCTGGAGTACGCCTTCGAACAGATCGGCCTGCACCGGGTCTGGCTGTACGTGTACGCCTTCAACATGCGCGCCATCGCCGTCTACCGCTCCTGCGGCTTCTACGTGGAGGGCCGCCTGCGGGACTCTCTGCTCTGGGAGGGCCGCCGACACGACGCTCTGCTGATGGCCGTCCTCCGCACAGGGTTCAGGGGGCGTTGAGGCGGTGCTGAGGCGGCGTTGCCGGAGCGCTGAGGGAGCACGGGCGGGCGCGGCCGGGGCGGCCGGGGCGGCCGGGGACAGCGGCCCCGGGCGGTTTTTGCCACCGCGCGGGGTTGTAACCCGCGTACGGCGGGGTATGCCGGTACCACTTTTCCAGCGGCTCACTTCAGACAGCCGGAAGGAGCGGTGCCGGGCTCCGCGGCCCTGGCGCCGGTGCGGACATGAACCCGGTACCCGTTTCCCTGCCCTTCACCGACCGGTCCGAGGCGGGACGACGCCTCGCAGAGCGGGTGCGTCCCCACGCCGTCAACGACCCGCTCGTGCTCGCGCTGCCCCGCGGTGGGGTTCCGGTCGGGGCGGAGCTGGCTGAGCGCCTGGCCGCCGATTTCGACGTGCTCCTGGTCCGCAAGATCGGTCTGCCCGGACAACCGGAGACGGGTGTGGGCGCGATCGCCGAGGACGGGCACGTGTTCTACGACGACCGTGCCCTGGCCCGGATGCGGGTGCCCCGCCAGGCCCTGTCCGACACGGTGGCCTCCGAGCGTGACGAACTCGACCGCAGGAAGCGCGCCTACCGTGGGGGGCGTCCGGCCCCCAGGATCGCCGGACGCGACTGTGTGGTCGTCGACGACGGTGTCGCCACGGGGGGAACCGCCCGGGCGGCCCTGAGGATGGTGCGCCAGGCGGGCCCGGCGCGCTTGGTCCTGGCCGTGCCGGTCGCCGCGCCGGAGGCGTTGGAGGCGCTGCGCGAGGAGGCCGACGCCCTGGTCGTGCTCACCGCCCCGGACAACTTCCGGGCGGTAGGGGAGTGGTACCGCGACTTCGGCCAGCTCTCGGACGGTGAGGTGATCGCGGTCCTGTCCGAGCGCGAGCGCCTCCATCGGCGGCCCGACGTCGCCAGGGCGGTGCGGATCCGGGCGGGACAGGTCTACCTCGACGGGGACCTGACCATGCCGACGGCGCTGCGCGGCGTGGTGGTGATGGCGTTCGGCCAGGGGCAGAGCGACCCCCGTTGGCGGGCGACCGCCTCGGCGATGCAGCGCGCGGGCTACGCCACCCTGCTGCTGGACCTGCTCACCGCGGACGAACAGGGCGCCGACGGCGCCGCGGGCGGTGAGACGGACACCCGGGTCCTGGGTGAGCGGTTGGGCGCCGCGGTGAACTGGTTGCGGCGCGCCACCGACGCGGCCAGCGAACCGTTGGGGGTACTGGGTTCGGGCGCCGCGGCCCCGGCCGCGCTGCTGACCGCCGCCGAACGGCCCCAGGACGTGGCGTCGGTGGTGGTCCACGGTGGGCGCATCGACCAGGCCGAGCCTAGCCTGGCCGAGGTGCGGGCACCGACCCTGGTCCTGTTGGAGAGCGCCGACTCGTTCGTCCGGGAGCTGGGTGAGTGGACCCGGGGCCGGCTGGGCGGCCCCTCGGAGCTGAGGGTGGTCTCCGGGGCCGAACGGCTACTCCGGGGCGACCTGGGCTGGCGCCAGGTGGCGGTGGAGACGCTGGGCTGGTTCGACCGCACTCTGTCCCAGCGGCCGGAGTGAACCGTCAGCGCTGTTCGGGGTGGTTCCCGGCCCGGATGATTCGGGGCCGGGAAATCTACTGCCCAGGTGATCCTTCGGCGGACATTCGGGACATCGGGCATGAGAAAACCCGCGGCGCCCTCGACGTACTACGTCGGGGCGCCACGGGTTATCGGGGCCGGGGCCACCGGGAGAGATCCGCTCGGCGGAATCGTCAGGCGGCGTTGGCGCGGCGCATCCGGCGACGGCGCTCGGAGGCGCGCTCGTCCTCGTTCAGTCCGCCCCAGGTTCCGTACTTTTCCGGACGCGAGATCGCGTAGTCCAGGCAGTCGGTCCGAACCGGGCAAGCCGCACAGATCTCTTTGGCCTTGCGCTCCCGAATCTCCCGCTCCGGCTGGCGTTCGCCATCGGGGCCGAAGAAGAGCACAAGGTCCTCGCCCCGGCACGCGGCGGCATCCTGCCACCCCCAGCTCGGGCGGGGGCGCAGCGCGGCCTGCCGACGTACCTGAGACATGCTTGAACCACCTCTACTGAAATCACTAGTAAGCTGTCTGAAAAAGCTTCAGTCACCAAAAGTTGGTCATGCGGCGTGAGTCACCCCGCACGACGCAAACGTCGAGCGGTGTTGACGTTGTTCCCCGGTGTGGCTGAGACCACGAGAAGCGCCATCACAGAGGCGATGCCTGCGGATGATGGGGTGCTCTCACGCGAACGGCCGCGGAGGCGGTGACAGCCTCCGTCTGAGCCGGTACGTAATCATGCCATCCCCACTCCCGATCCTGCACGGGGGGTGGGGAAATTACTCATCCAACCGTTACCGAAACCTGATGCTTGGCGTCCGGTCTCTGGTTGTCTGTTGGATTTTGTCGCACTTCGCCAGATCTTCCGTCTTGCGAAGGACACAGCACATCGTATGGTGCGATGTCCCTCCTGCCTAGGGGGTCCTCCTGATACGCCGATCACATTGCGGTCTAACCATGCTCTCGAGATTGGGTGTGACCGAATGTCCTCACTCAGGGCGACCACGGCCCGGTGCTCCACCGGCTTCCCCCGCTAGGCTCGGCGTGTCGCCTGAGCCCTTCGCGACACACCGGTTCCCCGCGGCCCCCGAGTTCCCGCGGAGTCCCCCGTACCCCTCCTTCCGTCCCGAACGGCACACCGCCGCCGCGAGCCCCCGCCGCGGCCGCTCCGTACCGTCCCCTAGGGGAAGGACCAGGGGGCCGGGAAAGGAACAGGGCATGGTGCGCGAGCGTCCCAGACGATAGAAAACAGGGTGCGCTCGACCATCCGCCCTATGCGGAGGAGGCGCACGCCGTCCCGATCCTGAGCGGGACCGAACCAAGGAGACGAACACCGTGGCCCTCTTGCGGCTCATCCTGAACATCATCTGGTTTTTCGTCGCTGGATTCTGGCTGGCTTTCGGCTATGTCATCGCCGGGATCATCTGCTGCATCCTCATCGTGACGATCCCCTTCGGCGTCGCCTCCTTCCGGATGGCCAGCTACGCCATCTGGCCCTTCGGCCGCGACCTCGTGCGCAGGTCCGGCTCCGGCGGCGGCGCCACCTTCATGAACGTCATCTGGCTGATCGTCGCCGGCTGGTGGCTGACCATCGGGCACATCGCCACCGCGCTGGCCCTGGCGGTCACCATCATCGGCATTCCGCTGGCATGGGCCTCGCTCAAGATGATCCCGGTCGCGCTGGCCCCCTTCGGCAACGAGATCGTCCGTAGCGGTCAACCCCGGGAACCGTGGCGTTTCTGACGGATTTGATCTCTCCCGACTGATATCTCACGATTGATCTCCCGCGGGGTCCGGCAGAACCAGCGGGCCCCGCGGCGCATCCCCCAGACGCCCCCGCAACACAGACATCCCCCGGAACAGTGTCGACACGTGGCCGCCGCAGGACCGGCCACCGCGCAACAACCAGAGAATGGAGTCCATGTGCAAGCCCAACGGCCGGGAGTGTGGGCGCTCCTGAACAGATGGCTCGTCGCCCGCAGAGCCCGCGCCGAGCGCCTCGCCCAACTCGAGGCGCAGGAGGAGGCCAGATCCGCGGCCGAACCCCCGGCCGAGGAACAGGCCGCCGAGCAGGAGGACGTCGGCGCCGGCGACCTGCTTCGCGTGGTCAGCGACGTCGCCTGGAGGATGCTGATCATCGGCGTCGTGGCGGGCCTGCTCGTCTACGCCGTCATCTACCTGCGGATCATCACCCTGCCGGTCGTCATCGCGGTGTTCGTCACCGCGCTGCTCATGCCGATGGCCAAGTGGCTCCGGTCCAAGGGCCTGGGGCGCGGGACCTCCACCGCGGCCTCGATCCTCACCGCCCTGGTCGTGCTCGGCGGGGTGATCACCCTGATCATCCAACCCGCAGTCCAGGGCATAGACGGCCTGATCGCCAGTGTCTCCAGCGCGTTCATCGGACTCCAGAACTTCCAGCTCGACCTCCCCTTCGGGTTGGACGCCGATCCGGCGCTGCTGGCCAACATGTTCACCAACGCCTGGGACCAGATCCAGGGCATGATCACCGAGAACACCCAGGAGCTGGTCAGCGGCGCCTGGACCGCCGGTGCGGCCGTGGTCCAGGTACTCATCAGCCTGGTGCTGATCATCGCCCTGACCGTGTACTTCGTCCATTCCGGCGACAAGCTGATGGACTGGTTCGTCACGCTGCTGCCGCCCAAGTCCCGCCCGGGCATGCGCCACGCCGGGGGCGTCGCCTACGGGGTGATGGGCCGCTACGTGCGCGGAGTGGCGGCGGTGGGTGTCGTCGACGCCGTCGGCATCGGCATCGTCCTGCTCATCGTCCTGGACGTGAACCTCGCCATCCCGCTGATCGTGCTGACCTTCGTCGGCGCCTTCCTCCCGGTCATCGGGGCCTTCCTCACCGGGATCCTGGCCGCCCTGGTGGGCCTGGTCGCCGAGGGGTGGCCGACCGCCCTGATCATCGCGGTGGCGGTCATCGTGGTCCAGCAGGCGGAGAGCAGCGTCTTCGCGCCCCGGATCTACGGCCAGGCGCTGGAACTGCCCGCCCCCATCGTCCTGATCGCCATCACCGCGGGCGGCATCCTGGGCGGCGTCCCGGGCATGTTCCTGGCCACCCCGGTGGCGGCCGTGCTCGCCGCGCTGCTGCGCAACCGCCCGCCCTCCCACCACGAGGACGGGGAGAACTCCGGCGAGGACGACGGGGACGGGAACAAGCCCCCCGCCAAGGAAGCGGCCGCCGTCGTGGTGGTCGCCCCGCCCTCGGAGCAGCCGGAGAAGAAGGACGACCCCGCCAAGGAGTGACCCCCCGAGGGAGTGAAACAGCGGAGTGAGTTCGCCCCCGTTCGCGCCCCCGCGGGAATGCTTCGCGCCCCCGACCCCGTTGTGCGGTCGGGGGCGCGACCGTGTTCCTGGCCCTCCCGTACGGACCCGCACGTGAAAACCCCTCGCGCCGCCCCTCGCCCCAGCCGTTAGTCTGGGTCGGTCGGTCCGAGGACACGTCCATGCGCGGCCCCTGCCGCGAGACCACCGCCGAGCCGCCCTTCCGGGTCGGCGCCGTGCGGATCCCGACCGCCCGAACCGCCACACCACTGTTGAGGATGCCCCACCCATGTTGATCGCCACCGACCTCGAACTGCGCGTCGGACCTCGTCTCCTGCTGGAGCCGACGACCTTCCGTGTCGCCGCGGGGGACCGGATCGGACTGGTCGGCCGCAACGGTGCGGGCAAGACCACCATGACCAAGGTGCTCGCGGGGGAGGGTCTGCCCACCGGCGGCAAGGTCTCCAGCTCGGGCAGCATCGGCTACCTGCCGCAGGACCCGCGCACCGGCGACCTCGATGTCATCGCCAAGGACCGCGTGCTGTCCGCGCGCGGGATCGACGAGGCCCTCAACGGTCTGCGCGAGGCCGAGAAGAAGATGGCCAGCGACCACGAGAAGACCCGGAACAAGGGCGTGCGCCAGTACGCCCGCTGGGAGGAGCGCCTCCACGTGCTGGGCGGTTACGCCGCCGAGTCCGAGGCCGCCGCCATCGCCTCCAGCCTGGGCCTGCCCGACAAGGTGCTCTCCCAGCCGCTGCACACGCTCTCCGGTGGTCAGCGCCGCCGGATCGAGCTGGCGCGCATCCTGTTCAGCGGTGCGGACACCCTGCTGCTGGACGAGCCCACCAACCACCTGGACGCCGACTCCATCGTCTGGCTGCGTGACTTCCTCAGGCACCACCAGGGCGGGCTCATCGTGATCAGCCACGACGTGGAACTGGTCGAGCACGTGGTCAACAAGGTGTTCTATCTGGACGCCAACCGCAGCACCATCGACATCTACAACATGGGCTGGAAGCTGTACCTGTCCCAGCGCGAGGCCGACGAGCGCCGTCGCCGCCGCGAGCTGGCCAACGCCGAGAAGCAGGCCGACACCCTGCGCAAGCAGGCGGACAGGTTCCGGGCCAAGGCCTCCAAGGCGCGCGCCGCGCAGCAGATGCTCAACCGCGCCGACAAGCTCCTGGACGGGGTCGCGGGGGTGCGCCAGTCCGACAAGGTCGCCAAGCTGCGCTTCCCGGACCCGGCGCCGAGCGGCCGCACGCCGTTGATGGCCGAGGGGCTGTCCAAGTCCTACGGTTCGCTGGAGATCTTCGCCGGGGTGGACCTGGCCATCGACCGCGGCAGCCGCGTGGTCATCCTGGGCCTGAACGGCGCGGGCAAGACGACCCTGCTGCGCTTGCTGGGCGGGGTGGAGGAGCCCGACTTCGGGGAGGTCGTCCCCGGGCACGGACTCAAGCTCGGCTACTACGCCCAGGAGCACGAGACCCTGGACGTGGAGCGGAGCGTGCTCGAGAACATGATGAGCGCGGCCCCGAACCTGCCCGAGGTCGAGGCGCGTAAGACCCTGGGTTCGTTCCTGTTCACCGGGGACGACGTGAGCAAGCCCGCGGGTGTGCTCTCCGGTGGTGAGAAGACCCGGCTGGCCCTGGCCACCCTGGTGGTCTCCAGCGCCAACGTGCTGCTGCTCGACGAGCCCACGAACAACCTGGACCCGGCCAGCCGCGAGGAGATCCTGGCGGCGTTGCGCAACTACAAGGGTGCGATCGTCCTGGTGACACACGACGAGGGCGCGGTGGAGGCGTTGCAGCCAGAGCGCGTCATCATGCTGCCCGACGGTGTCGAGGACGTGTGGAACGCCGAGTTCGAGGACCTCATCGCACTGGCCTGATTCTCCGGTCCTGATTCCCTTGGCCTGATCCGGGCCTGAGGACAGCGACCTGACCGGGATGGTCCGTGTGACCACGGGGACGGGGTGGACGCCCAGAGCGCTGGGAGGTTCACCTCTCTTCTTTTCGGACGCGGTTAGTGGTTCTCCGAAACCCGCTGCTTTCGGCGTGGCGCCCGACGAATGTGGCGGCCCGTGATCGGGATGTCCGATCATGGCTTTGGTTCCGGACCGGTGGAAACCCCACCGCCGTCGAAGGGGAGAGAACTGTGAGTGACGCGTTGAGAAAGGGCACCCGAGTGTCGGGGGCGGACCGCTCCGAGCTGGCCTCCCAGCTCAGGCGCCGTTATGACGAGGGCGAGAGCATCCGCAGCCTGGCGGCGGCGACCGGTCGTTCCTACGGATTCGTGCACCGGCTGCTGAGTGAGGCCGGGGTGGAGCTGCGCGGACGCGGCGGCGCGACACGCAAAGCCTGATCCCCCTGCACAACCAGGGTTACTGGCGAGTAGGGTCGGCTTGTTGTCAACCGACGTGACGGAGGAACTCATGGCACAGGACGCGCGGGAGCCCGGGAAGCAGGAACTGCCCACCGAGGAGGAGCTCACCCGGGCCGGGCTCAGGCTCGCGGTGGAGGGGGCGGTCGCCCGCATCACGATCAGCCGTCCCGAGCGCCGCAACGCGATGACCGGACGCACCTGGACGACTCTGGCCCACATCGGCCAGGCACTCCCGGGCGATGTCCGAATCGTCGTCATCGCCGGAGAGGGCGACATCTTCTCCGCCGGGATCGACCTCAACATGTTCACCCCCGAGGGGGTGGACGGTGAACGCTCCATCGTCGCCGGACTGGCCGACGGTTCGTCCGACGAGGCCGACCTGGACGCCTACATCTCCGAGCTCCAGCAGGGCTTCCTCTGGCTGCGCCGCCCCGACCTCGTCACGATCGCCGCGGTGCGCGGCCACGCCATCGGTGCCGGGTTCCAGCTCGCCCTCGCCTGTGACCTGCGCATCCTCGCCGACGACGCCAAGTTCTGCATGAAGGAGCCCGCCCTGGGCCTGGTGCCGGACCTCACCGGTACCAAGCCCCTGGTGGACATCGTCGGCGTCCACCGCGCCACCGAGATCTGCCTGACCGCCCGCAAGGTCGGCGCGGAGGAGTCCCGCGAACTCGGCCTGGCCACCCTGGTCGTCGGTGTCGACGAGCTCGAGGGCGCCGTGGACGACGCCGTCGCCGGGCTGCTGGCGACCAACCCCGACGCCGCCGTCGCCACCAAGGCCCTGCTGCAGCAGGCGGCGGGCAACACGCTCCAGGAGCAGTGCGCCGCCGAGCGCAAGGCCCAGGTGGGCCGCCTCACCGCCCTGGCCAAGGCCATGGCGCCCGACGCCTGACCCCGCCGTTCCGGTCCCGTCGACGGGACCGGAACGGACCGCTCGTTCCGGCGGTCGGGGAGGGGCGCCTCGTCCACGCGGCCGAGATCCTGTGCGCGCTGCTGGCCGACGACCAGGAGCTCGCTGCCCTGGCTGCGGCGGGCGCCTTCGAGGAGTACGCGCCCTTCCTCCCGGTTCAGCTGAGGGAGGTCGAACAGGGCGCCCGGCCCCGTGAACCCGGCCCCACCGACCCCTCCGTCCCCGCCCGAAATACCGCGCCCACCCTGTTCCTGCGCGGAACGGACCCGGCTCCGGCCCCCTGGTTCGACGCGGGCGCCCGACACGTCACCGCACACGTGGCCGCGGCCACCGCCGCCGAGGCCGAAGGCGCCGGGCACTTCGGGGCGGCCCCGGCCCCGGAAGCCGTGGCCGAGGCGCTCGTCCGTTTCCTCCACGCGGTACCGGATTGACCGGGCCGCCCCCGGTGGCGGCCTCGGTATGCTCCCGGTGCTCCGCTGCTGGCCCGAGCCTCGGGGGCGAGGTCGGGGAGACCGGTATCACCGGCGAAAAACCCCTGTCCCGTCCCCGCTTCGGCACGATCTCTAGTACGCTGCTCCAAGCGGTCGATGCATGCCGCGCGCATCCGAGCGCGCCGGGCCGCCAAGACGCGGAGAGCGTGTCGACCCGCTCGACATCACTCTTGACCCGAAGAGCACACGAGCCCCACTTTCGTAGGGGCCGCTTCCGCGTGTGATCAGGCGCGTTTGTGTGATTTCTTCGCTGGGTCCGGCTGTGACCGTGTGGAGCCTTCCTCGAAACGCTGCCAAACGATGAGGAAGGTACACGTCACTTGACGACGGACACTGCCGTAATGCCCGCTTTCGACTCTTTGGGTCTGCCCCAGGACATCGTCGACGAGCTGGCCAAGAACGGTGTGACCAACCCGTTCCCGATTCAGGCCGCGACCATCCCCGACGCCATCGAGGGCCGTGACGTCCTCGGCTGCGGGCGCACCGGTTCGGGCAAGACCCTGGCCTTTGGCCTGCCGGTCCTGATGCGCTGCGCCGAGCGCCGCGCCGCCGCCAACCGCCCCCGGGCCCTGATCCTGGTCCCCACCCGCGAGCTCGCGCACCAGGTGCGCGACGCCCTGCGCATCTACGCCCGCGTCCTGGGCGTCAAGGTCGGCGACGTGGTGGGCGGCAGCTCCTACACCCGACAGATCAACGAACTGCGCCGCGGCGTCGACCTGCTGGTCGCCACCCCGGGCCGCCTCACCGACCTCATCGACCAGGGCGCCTGTGACCTGGGCGACGTCGAGATCTCGGTGCTGGACGAGGCCGACCAGATGTGCGACATGGGCTTCATGCCGCAGGTCAGCGAGCTCCTCGACATGGTGCGCCCCGACGGCCAGACCCTGCTGTTCTCGGCCACGCTCGACGGTGACGTCGACAAGCTCGTGCGCCGGTACATGAACGACCCGCAGACCCACTCCGTGGACCCGCCGGTCTCCCAGGTCACCACCATGGAGCACCACCTGCTCAAGGTGCTGCCCCGCGACAAGAACAAGATCGTCGCCCAGATCGCCGCGCGCGAGGGCCGCACCATCATGTTCGTGCGCAGCAAGTACCGCGCCGACACCATCAGCGAGCAGCTGGCGGAGGCGGGCGTGCCCAGCGCCTCCCTGCACGGCGGCAAGACCCAGAGCGTGCGCACCCGCACCCTGGCCAAGTTCCGTGAGGGCAAGATCCAGACCCTGGTCGCCACCGACGTCGCCGCCCGCGGCATCCACGTCGACGGCATCGACATGGTGGTCAACATCGACCTGCCCACCGGCCACAAGGACTACCTGCACCGCGGCGGCCGTACCGCCCGCGCCGGCTCCTCGGGCTCCGTGGTCTCCCTGGTCGCGCCCAACCAGCGCCGCATGGCCCGCCGTCTCATCAGCGACGCGGGCGTCGACGCCAAGCAGCACCTGGTCAACCCCGGTGACGAACTCCTCTCCGAGGTGACCGGCGCCCAGGAGCCCAGCTGGGAGCCGTGGATCGAGCCGCCGGAGCCCGTCCGCGAGCGTCGCGGCCGCGGCGGCCCCCGTCGCGGTGGTTACCGTGGCGGCGGTGGTGGCGGCTACCGCGGTGGCGGTGGCGGTGGCGGCGGTTACCGCGGCGGTGGCGGCGGCGGTGGCTACCGCGGCGGCGAGCGCGGTGAAGGCGGTTACCGCGGTGGTGACCGTCGCGAGGGTGGCGGCGGCTACCGTGACGACCGTCCCCGTGGCGAGGGCGGCGGCTACCGCGGCGGCGAGAGCCGTGGCGAGGGCGGCGGCTACCGCGGCGGCGACCGTCGCGGTGGCGGCGGTTACCGTGGCGGGGACTCCCGCGGCGGCTACCGCGGCGGACCCCGTCGCAATGACCGCAACGACCGCTACGACTCCGCTCCGCAGCGCTAGCCAACGCGCGGTGGCCTAGCCACCAGCGGTGACGCAGTACCAGAAACACCCCGAGGCGGGTCCGGCCACAGGCCGGGCCCGCCTCGTCATCGTTTACGGTCCTTTACTGCCCCTTCGCGTGTTCCAGGTGACCAAAATCCCTTCTGGCGTGGACAGTTGTCCGCAAACCCCGATCCCGCACGCGGGACCACACGCCGCCTGAAGGGGAACGCGTGACCGTCCTCAACGACATCCTGGTCGCCCTCAACGACTTCTTCTGGACCTTCTTCCTCATCCCGCTCCTGGTCATCCTGGCCATCTACTTCACCGTGCGGTCGGGGTTCGTCCAGATCCGTCTGCTCCCGGAGATGTTCCGCGTCCTGCGCAGCAGCCCGGGCCTGGCGCCCGACGGCAAGAAGGAGATCTCCTCCTTCCAGGCCTTCGCGCTCTCGGCGGCCTCCCGGGTGGGCACGGGCAACATCGTCGGCGTGACCCTGGCGATCATGCTCGGCGGGCCCGGCGCGGTGTTCTGGATGTGGCTGATGGCCGCGGTCCTGGGCGCGGCGTCGTTCGTGGAGTCCACCCTCGCCCAGCTGTACAAGGTGCGCACCAGCAGCGGTTTCCGCGGCGGCCCCGCCTACTACATGCTCTACGGCCTCGAACGCCGCTGGATGGGCGTGCTCTTCGCCATCATCATCACGGTGACCTTCAGCCTCATCTTCAACTCCGTGCAGGCCAACAGCATCGCCGGGGCGATCGGCACCACGGTCACCGAGTTCGGCGGTCCCAGCGGCTTCTGGATCAACGCGGCGATCGGCCTGGCCCTGGTGCTGCTCACCGCGGCGGTCATCTTCGGCGGGGTGCGGCGCATCGCGACGGTCGCCCAGGGCCTGGTCCCCCTGATGGCCATCCTCTACATCCTGCTCGGCGTCGCCGTGGTCGTCCTCAACATCGAGGCGGTCCCGGGGGTCTTCGGGAGCATCTTCGCGCACGCCTTCGGCTTCCGAGAGGTCGCCGCCGGCGGTGTGGGCACGGCGATCCTGTGGGGACTGCGGCGCGGCATGTTCTCCAACGAGGCCGGTCTGGGCTCGGCGCCCAACGCCGGCGCCACCGCCTCGGTCTCCCACCCGGCCAAGCAGGGCCTCGTGCAGACCCTGGGCGTGTACTTCGACACCTGGCTGATCTGCTCGGTGACCGCGTTCATCGTGCTCCTGTACGGCACGGAGTTCGACCCGGACGTGGCGGCGATCGAGGTCGCCCAGCTGGCCCTGCAGAGCTCTCTGGGCACCTGGTCGATCCACGCCCTGACGGTCATCCTGTTCCTGCTGGCCTGGACCTCGGTGCTGGGCAACTACTACTACGGCGAGTCCAACCTCCAGTTCCTGGACGCCACCCACCAGCACATGACCTACTTCCGCTACGCGGTCCTGGCCTCCGTCTTCCTGGGCTGCGTCGCCCCGCTGGCCGTGGTGTGGAGCTTCGCCGACATCTCCATGGGCGTCATGGCCACCGTCAACCTGCTGGCCATCGCCCCGCTGTCCACCATCGCCTTCCGCCTGCTGGCCGACTACAGCCGCCAGCTGCGCAACGGCCTGGACCCGCAGTTCACCCTGTCCAAGATGCCCGACCTGAAGAACGTGCACTGCTGGGGCGAGGCCGGCGGCCCGCTGCCCGACGCGGTGGACCGGGGCGAGGGCCTGGCCGAGGGCGACCCGGAGCCGCAGTTCACCCCGGAGGTGGACGGCGCCGAGGGCAGGCACGGCCCGGACTGGGACCACACCGCCGCCGGTGCTTCCGGCGAGCACGGGGACGAGGACAAGGGCTCGAATCGGGACGACTAGGGTCGGTACTCCGCGTCGAAAACGCGGTTCGGTCGGGACGCCGTTCCCGGTTTCATGTCCGCTGACGGTAGGGGCGGGCTACGGTCGGCGGGCGTTGGTGTCTTGGGTCACACTTTGCCGCCGTTTCCTGTGTGCGCCAACCCCCGGTTGTCCACAGGTCGTCTCCTCATGACCCAAACGAAAATCATTTTCGGTTACTATGCGAAAAGTCCCCAACCGAACCCCGACGGAGTGCCCCTGTGTCCGAACGGACCGCATCGGAGCGCGGATCCGCGCCCGATCCCGACGCCTCGCTCGGTGACTCGATCGCCGGCGGCTGGGACAACCGAGCAGATGAACTACCGCCCGCCGAATGGGGGCGTGAGAAGAGCACGCGCAGAACCGGAACGGTCTGGCTGTTCGCCCTGCTGATCACGGCGATGGCGGTGGCCCACTCCTGGCTCACCGACGAGCTGACCAGCCAGGCCTTCCTGGCCTGGGCCACGATCTTCACCGCGATCAGCTTCCAGGCGCTGCCCTTCCTGGTCTTCGGGGTCGCCCTGTCCGCGGGGCTGGTCGCGTTCGTGCCGTCCTCCGTCTACCAGAAGTTCATCCCGAAGAAGCCGGGCCGCGCGGTCCCCGTCGCGGGCGCTTCGGGGGCCCTCCTGCCGGGCTGTGAGTGCGCCTCGGTGCCCATCGCGGGCAGCCTGATCAAGCGCGGCGTCGCCCCGGCGGCGGCGCTCACCTTCCTCCTCGCGGCGCCCTCCATCAACCCGATCGTCATGATCGCCACCGCCGTGGCCTTCGCCGGGCAGCCGGAGATGGTCCTGGCGCGGTTCGTGGCCTCGCTGCTCGCCTCGGTGGTGATCGGCTGGATCTGGGTGCGCTTCGGCAAGGCCGACTGGCTGCGCCTGCCCTCGCGCACGCACGCCCCGGGCGCCTCCAAGTGGCAGGTCTTCCGCGAGTCCATGCTGCACGACATGATGCACGCGGGCGGCTACCTGGTGGTCGGCGCCCTGGCCGCCGCGACCCTCAACGTCATGGTGCCCCGCGAGTGGCTGCTGGCCGTGGCCGAGGCCCCGATCATCTCGGTGCTGGTCCTGGCCCTGCTGGCCATCCTGCTCTCGATCTGCTCGGAGGCCGACGCCTTCGTCGCGGTCAGCCTCACCGACTTCTCGCCCACCGCCAAGCTCGCCTTCATGGTCATCGGCCCGATCGTGGACCTCAAGCTCATCGCGATGCAGGCCGGGGTGTTCGGCTGGCGCTTCGTCGCCAGATTCGCCCCGATCTGTCTGGTGGTCGGCCTGCTGAGTACGTTCCTGATTGGAGCTCTGATCTTTTGAACCGCATCGCTCAGGGGCTCACGCTCGTTCTGCTCGGCGCCGCTGCGCTGACCGCGACGATCCCCACCGACCTGTACCTGAACTGGGTCAAGGGGGCCTTCGGGCCCTTCCTGATCGCCGCCGGTGTGGTCATGGTCGTGCTCGGCGCCCTGGTGATCACGGCCGAGGTGCGCGGCGAGGGCCAGGCGCTGGACGAGGAGCCCGCGGTCCCCGAGGACGCCGCCGAGGAGCACAGAACCGTGGCCGCCTCTGTCGAGGCCCACGAGCCGCACGAGGGCGGCTCGGACCGCTCCGAGCTGGACCGGGCCGCCGCGGAGTACGGCGGCGGTTCCGGGCACGACCACGGCCACGACCACTCGCGGGCCCCGCGCGTGGCCTGGCTGCTCCTGCTGCCGGTGGTCGCGGTGTTCGTGATCGCGCCGCCCGCGCTGGGGTCGTACACGGTGGAGAGCACCGGCGGCTCGTCCGGTCCGCCGCCCCGGGACGACCGCGCTTCCTCCAGATTCAGCGACAACCTCACCGACGCCGCCCCCGGCGACGTGGTCGAGCTGGACATCCAGCAGTTCGTCCTGCGGGCCTGGGTGGACGAGAACCGGGAGATGGCCGGCCGCGAGGTCGAGCTGACCGGCTTCGCCGTGCCCGTACAGGACGGGGAGGGCTGGTACCTGGCCCGGCTCCAGATGGCCTGCTGCGCCGCGGACGCGGTGGTCAACAAGATCCTGATCACCGACCACCCGGCGCCGGAGGCCGACACCTGGTGGCAGGTGCGCGGCACCTGGGTGGAGCCGGAGGGCGACCTGTACGAGGTCGCCCAGCACGAGATGGAGACCCTTTCGGTCACCGAGGTCACCAATCCGCCGGAACCGTACGAATAGGAACACCCCGGACGAGGGCCGCACGGAATAGCCCGTGCGGCCCTCGCCGCTTCCGGTCCCGCTGTTTCCGCAACGGCTGTTTCGGTGGCTGTTTCCGCGGCTGTTTCAGCCTTCCTCGGTGCGGAAGGGGTGAATCGTCCGGATCGGGATCTTGTCCCCGTTCCGGTACTTCGGTCGCCACACCGGAGGTAATTCGACAGTTTTTTATTGCCCTGAGTAACAATGGTGGGGTGGCAGAACGGCAGGAACGATCCCGGGGACCATGGCGCGCCCTGCGTCCGCGCACTATCCGTGCCCGGGTCACCGCCGGAGCCGTCGCCATGCTTGCGCTGGTCCTCTGTGTGGCCCTTACCGCCGCCGCCCTGCTGATCCGCGAACTCACCCTGAGCCAGCTGCGGGAGCGGGCCGCGGAGGGTGCGCGACACGTGGTGGATCACATCATGACGGAGCGTTACGACGGTCCGATCCCCGCCTCCGAACCCATCACGCGCTTCCAGGTGATCGACTGGCAGACCGACGAGGTCCTGGCCGCCAGCGACACCCTCCGCGGTGTCCCGCCCCTGACCGAGCACGATCCGGAACCCGGCGATTTTCGGTTGGATGACATCACCTGCGGAATGGTCGCGGGAGACCAGAGCGGAGACTGCTTCCAGGTGGTGGGATACGCGGTCACCGGTTCCGCCTACGGGGACGACGTCCTGGTGCTCGCGGCCACCCGCACGCCGCTGATCCTGGCCGAGAACGTCCTGGAGATGGTACTGCTGGGGACCTCGGTGGCCCTGCTCTTCGGTACCGGGATCATCATCTGGTACGGGGTGGGGCGCGCACTACGCCCGGTGGAGCAGATCAGCGCCGAAATGGACCGGTTGTCCGTCAGCGATCTGCACCGGAGGCTGCCCGTGCCCAAGAGCGACGACGAGATCGCCCACCTGGCCCGCACCGCCAACTCCAGCCTGGCCCGACTGGAGGAGGCGGTCACCCGCCAGCGCCGCTTCGTCTCCGATGCCTCCCACGAGTTGCGCAACCCCATCGCGGGCATGCGCACCAAACTGGAGGTCGAACTCTCCGACCCCGAACCCGACCAGCGCGCGCGGGAACGGCTCCTGACCGGGCTGCTGTCCGACACCGAACGGCTGGAGAACATCGTCTCCGACCTCCTGGAGCTGGCCCGCCTGGACACCGACGTCGCGATGAAGCGCGAGAAGGTCGACCTGTCCGACCTGGCCGAGGGGGAGTTCTCCGGCAGACGCGGGTCGGCCGAGGTGCTCGTGCACACCTCCGGTCCGGTGTACGCCTACGTCAACCGGCTCCGTGTGGTCCGGGTGCTGACCAACCTCGTGGCCAACGCCGAACGCCACGCCAACGGCCGCATCGACATCATCGTCCAGCACCACCAGGGCGCCGCCGTGGTGGAGGTCCACGACGACGGCTCGGGCATCCCCGTCAAGGACCGCGAGCGGGTCTTCGAGCGCTTCTCCCGGCTCCCGGAGTCCAGGGAACGCGACCCGGGCGGCAGCGGGCTGGGGCTGCCCATCTCCCGGGAGATCGTGCAGGCCTACGGGGGCACTCTGGTCGCCGGGCACAGCGACCTGCTCGGCGGCGCGCTGTTCGTCCTGCGCCTGCCCGACCCGTCGAACCCGCCCTCCGAGCAGGACCGGTGACGGTCGGGAAGGAGGCGGCCGACACCGGGAACACCGGGAACACCGGGAACACTGGAGAGCCCAAGGCCGTCGCGCCCCCGCAGGGCCCGGCAGCCGGACCCGAGAAGGAGCAGACCGGGCCCATCCCGGCCCCCGGAGGCGCCGGCGCCGGTGAGAACCCGCTGCGCTGGCTGAGCGGCGGCGGACCGAACCGCCCCAACTACTTCCTGGTGGGCTTCGTCGGCGCGCTCGGCGTCCTGGTCGCCTGGCTGCTGGTGAACGCCCTGATCAGCGTGCGGGCGGTGCTCGTCTACATCCTGGTGGCGCTCTTCCTCGCCATCGGCCTCAACCCGGTGATCGAGTCCCTGCGACGGCTGCGGCTGCCGCGCTGGGCGGCGATCGTGACCGTCTGCCTGGCGATGCTCGGCTTCCTGGCAGTGTTCGTGTGGGCGATCATCCCGCCGCTGACCGAGCAGGTCAGCTCCTTCGCCGCGAACCTGCCGACCGCCTTCGACCGCCTGCAGAACTCCGCGTTCTTCCGCGACCTGGACCAGCGTTACGACGTGCTGGACCGGGTCGAGGCCATGCTGACCGGGGACGACTTCGGCCAGCAGATCTTCGGCGGCCTGGTCGGGGTCGGACAGGTGGTGTTCAACTCCCTGTTCGCGACCTTCACGGTGCTGATCCTGACGCTGTTCTTCATGGCCTCGCTGCCCGGCATCATGAACGTCTCCTACCGCTTCGTGCCGCGCTCGCGCCGGGACGGGGTCCGGGAGATCGGCGACGAGATCGTCCAGCGGATCGGCGCCTTCATCGCCGGTCAGCTGGTGGTGGCGGCCTTCGGCGGGGTGGTGGCCTTCCTGTTCCTGTGGGCGATCGGGTCGGCCTACGCGCTCACCCTGGCCCTGGTGGTCGCGGTGACCGCGCTGATCCCGCTGGTCGGCACCACCATCGGCGCGGTGGTGGCCTCCCTGGCCGTGGCCATCGGCGACCCCTGGATGGGGCTGGTCACCCTGGCGTTCTTCCTCGTCTACCAGCAGATCGAGAGCTACGTGATCTCGCCCAGGGTGATGCGGCACGCGGTGGACGTGGTCCCCCACGGTCAACATCACCGCCGCTCTGGTCGGCGGCGCCCTGCTGGGGCTGGTGGGCGCGCTCCTGGCGATCTCCACTGCGGCCGCGCTCACCCTGGTGGTGAAGAAGGTGGTCTTTCCCCGGTTGGAGCGGCGCTGAACGACACCGAGCAGGGCCCTAGCCTGGGACGAATGGACAAGAAGTGGGGCTGGCTGTGGCGCGGGGCGCTGCTCGCGGGCTGGGTCGGCCTGCTGCTCTGGGCGATCCTGTACGGGCCCGACCTGGAGACGGTACGGGCCTGGACCGCCGACGCCGGGGTCCTGGGCGCGGTGGTCTACCTGGCCGCCTACACCCTGGCCGTGCAGGCGCTGGTGCCGCGTCCGGCGCTGAACATCGCGGGCGGGCTGCTGTTCGGCCTGGCCGCGGGGGTGGTCCTGGCCCTGGCCGGGGGCGTGCTGGCCGCGTTCGTGCAGTTCATGGTGGCCCGCTACGTGGCCGGTGACGCGCTCGCCCGCAGGCTCCCCGAACGCGTGCGGACCCAGTTGGAGGGGCTGGTCGGCGGCCGGGCCCTGCTCGCGGTGATCCAACTGCGACTGATTCCGGTGATCCCGTACCAGATGGTCAACTACGGTTTCGGGCTGACCGGACTGCCGGTCGGGCCGTTCGTGCTGGGCACCGCCATCGGGTCGCTGCCCGCCACCGCCGCGATGGTGCTGGTCGGCACCGGCGGGATCGACCTGGGCTTCCCGGTGGCTGTGGCCACCGGGGCGGCGGCCATGCTGCTCGGCCTGGCCTGGTGGCTGCGCTCGCGCAAGAAGCGCAAAAACGCGACGGGTGCGGGTCAGAACTGACCCGCACCCGTCTTCACCGGGGGCGTTCCGGGCACACCCGGTGTTTGTGCTGCGTGTTATTCGCTGCCGTTACCACTGCCGCCGAAGAGCGGGACCTCGTCCGGGGTGGGCCGGTCCAGCTCGAAGGGCTCGATCTCCCCGCCGTCGCTGTCGGTGATGCGGGGCTCCTGGAGGATCTCGGGCTTCTCTCCGGCGTTGTTCTGGACCACCATGACGCCCGCGTAGCCGCTGTGGTCGTCCTCGGTGGCCACGAAGGGCACCATGCCCGGTCCGGCCCATTCCTGGGCGTGCAGGGTCTCCCGGAGGGTTTCGCGGTTCAGGTCCGGGCCGACCTCCATGAGGAGCTGGGCGAGCAGGGTCGCCTGCACCATGCCGTACACCGTGGTGTCGGTGAAGGGAGCGCCGTCGTTGTACTCGTCGTGGATCTCACGGTAGAAGGCGGTCCAGGGGTCGTCGGTCTGGGCCGCCATCGGGAGGAACGCGGTGATGATGAGGCCGTCGGTGAAGGCCTCCGGCGGCACGTCCTCGGCGGGGGTGCCCTGGGCGTGCTCGGCGATGAGTTCGGAGACGATCTGCACGTCGCCGCCGAAACTGGGCGCGACCCACTGCGGCTCGTAGCCGATGGCCTGGGCGTTGAGGATGGCCAGGCCGAGGAAGGCGGGGATGCAGTAGCAGACCGCGACGTCGGCGCCGGATTCCTTCAGCGCGGCGATCTGGCCTTCCAGCTCGGGGACGCCGGGGTCGTAGGACTCCCAGGCCACGATGTCGTCGATCAGATACTGCTCGATCCCCGAGTGCGAGGCGGGGCCGACGTCGTCGTTCTGGTAGAGCAGGCCCACGTCCTTACCGGGGAAGTTCTCCGCGATGTAGGCGCCCTGGACCTTGGCCTCCTTGGAGTAGTCCACCTGGAAGCCGTAGCTGTAGGGGTACTCCTCGGGCTGGTCCCAGGCCAGGGCCCCGGAGGAGACGAACAGGTCGGGGATGCCCTCGGCGTTGAGGTCGTTGATGACCGCCTCGTGGGTGGGCGTGCCCAGCCCGCCCAGCATGGCGAATATTTCGTCGTCGTCGATCAGGCTGCGCGTGACATCCATGGTCTGCGCGGGGTCGAAGGCGTCGTCCTCGACCCGGTAGTCGATCTGCCGACCGTGGATGCCGCCGTTGTCGTTGATGTAGTCGAAGACGGCGCTCGCCCCGGTGGAGACGTGCACGAAACCGGGGGAGGCCGGTCCGGTGAGTGGCTGGTGGGTGCCGATGACGACGCTGTCATCGGTGACCCCCATGGTGACGTCGTCCGCGGCGGTGGCGTCGTCAGCCGAATCGGGGTCGCCGCACGAGGCGACGAGAAGGGCGACGGCGAGAGCCGCAGCCGCTGTTCCCAGTGATCGCATGTTGGTGTCCTGAACTCGGTTGTGCCTTCGCAGCGGGAGGCCTGTCTGGCCCGTGGGGGAAAGCGGCTTCGTAGCTCGGGAGCGGGTGCGGGGGGCGGGTCTTCCTACTCGCCAGTACGTTACCGGTTGGTAAATATCATACGAACGTGATTCACCACTGCAACCGTCGGTAACGCCAAAACCTCCTTTGGCCGGTCGACATCCCCTGTCCCATCGCCCATGCCGGGCTTTTGACGAGGGCAAACGAACAGGGCGCCACCCACATGGGTGACGCCCCGTCGGGGGGATGCTGTCCGGTTCAGGTCTCAGGGTTGCCTCGCTCCTCCATGAAGGCGAAGACGTCTCCGGCGTTGAAGTATCGCCAGCCGCGCAGGTTCTTCAGGGCGGGGAGCCTGCCGGAGCTCTCGAGCTTCTTGACGGTGGTGGTGCCGACTTTCAGTACGACGGCGACCTCCCCGGTCGTGAGGTACATGCTCGGGTCGGTGTCCATCAGGTATTCGCGACTCTCGATCATCAGCGGTCCTCCATGTAGATCCCCGCGTACTGCCTGATGATCTGGTCGACCGCGTCCCCGGGGCTGTGCCGATCCACGAACTTAGGTTCTCCCGCCGGAGAGGGCCAGCAGAACCACGCTTCGTTACAGGTGACGTCCACCCGCTGGCGGAGATAGGGGTCGTTGACGACGAGGGTGTTGCCCTCCCGGTAGGTCAGGAGCTGGCGTGCCTTGAAGGCCTGCTCCAGAGCCACGAGGGGTTGGGTCGAGGTTTTCGGCTGTGCCCGAAGGCGTCCGTTCGCATCCACGAACCCAGCGTCATGCCCGAGGCCCGTGTTTCACAGTTAGTGATCTATAACCCCAGCGGACCTAGTTCTAGGTAGAACAATCTGCGTAGCGTTTGAAACATGGTGGAACAAGAATTTGGACAATACCTGAAAAAAGAGCGCAAACGCGCAGGTTACACGCTTCGCGGACTCGCGAAGGCAGCGGGAACTTCTGCTTCCACTCTCTCCCGCTGGGAAAACGACCACAGCGTCCCGGTCCGCAGGGACGTGTTGAAGCTGGACGAGGCGCTCGGCCTGAAGGGTGCACTTTTCCGAAAATGGGAGTTTTATACCTCTCCGTCTGCTCTGCTCCCCTGGATGCTGGACGCAGGGAAACTGCAGGAAGCCGCGACTGCGATCACTTGCATCTCTCCTGCCCTGCTTCCCGGGTTGTTGCAGAGCCCGCTGTACGCGGAGGCGGTTTTCAAGGAGGGGCAGCCTCTGTGGTCCGCCACTGAGATCGCGCGCGTCGTCGCGCTCCGCGCGAACCGGTACGAATACCTCAGGGAGCGCAACAATCCCGAGATCACCGCAGTAATTCCCGCCGCTGCGCTGTCGATGCTCCCCGAAGTGATCCGTCGTGAGCAGGTGCAACGCCTGCAGTGGTTGATGGATGACGGAGTTCGGTTTCACCTGGTCCCGCCGCCCCGGATCATATTGGGGGTGACTTCCCCGCTGTTGCTCGTGCGGCTGGAAGATGGGACACGAGCGGCTTCCTCTGATCACCAGAGCGGTAACGTGGTCTTCGACGCGAGCAGTGGGTTGGAGCGGCTGTTTGAGATCGAGCGCCGTGTGTTGGCGGACGCTCTCCCCTTGGAACAGTCTCGGCAGTTGTTGAAGGAGATGATCTAGTGTCCAACGGTTGGCACAAGTCCAGTTACAGCGACTCGGGTTCTCAGTGTGTCGAGGTCCGGGAGCACGAGTCGGGCGCGGACGTGCGGGACACGGTCAACCGCGAAGCGGGCCACCTGTCGTTCCCCGCTGCCGAGTGGCGCGCGCTCGTGGAAGGGCTGGTCCGATGACGGGCAGCTGGCACAAGTCGAGCTACTCCCACGATGGGGGGCACTGCGTCGAAGCACGTGAAACCCCCAGCGGCGCGGATGTGCGCGATACCCAGAACCGGGGTGCGGCGACGCTGTCTTTCCCCTCTGCTGAATGGCATGCGCTGCTGATGGCTGAGGCTCGCGCGGCGCGCTGACCTCAGCCCTCATCCCCTCAAGCTGTGGGCCCTCACTCGGTTGGAGTGGGGGCCTCCTTCAACTCACCTCTGTTGAGCAGCTCGCGGGCCAGGCGAGCGATACGTGCGGATGCCTGGTGCACGGTGCTGTCGCGTCTCCACACCAGGAGATGCCTGAGCTGTATCGGGGCTCCATCCAGCTGTCGGACCACGACACCCTTACCCGCGTCGAAATCGGCCTGGCAGGGGGCGATCGCTCGGCGATCGGCGATCAGGTCCCGGATCTCCGACCTCTCGTAAAGCCGGTACGGCACCTGCGGACTGAATCCCGCCCTCTGACACGCCAAATAGAAACACTCGGGCCAGCCGGTCCCATCCGGGGGAGTCAGCGCCCACGGCGACTCAGCCAGGTCCTCCAGTTGGATGAACGGCTTCTCCGCCATCGGGTGCTCCTCCCAGAGGGCCACGTGCAGCGGATCCACGGCGAGCATCGCCCAGGCGAGCGGCCCATCCGAGGGAAGGTCACGATCCACGTAATCCATGGTCGTGCCCAGGTCCAGCCTTCCGGCCCGCACAAGGTCGGTCACCAGTTTGGGCGAGTACTCCGTGCGCACATGCACCGGAACGTTCGGGAAGATCTCCGGAAGACGCGCGGACAGCTCCACGGTGAGCGGCCCGACTCCGCCCACGCGCAGAGTACTGGGGGAGGCCCCGCGCGCCGTGATGTCGTTCAGCAGATCATCCATGGACAGCAGGACCCCGCGCGCCCGGACGAGGACGAACTCGCCGAGTTCGGTCGGCCGCACCCCCGAGCGCCCCCGATGAAACAGGGGTCCGCCCACCTCGCGTTCGATCCGCTGTAGCTGGGTCGTCAGGGCAGGCTGTGACGTGGACAGCGCCGCGGCCGCCTTGGTCACGCTGCCGGTATCGGCCAGCAGGCAGATCGTTCGAAGGTGGCGGAGTTCGAGGTCCATGCGTGGAATCTAAGGCGCGGACACCCCCCGTGTACAGACGCGCGGGCCAGAACGGACGCGTTGCACACCCTGTGCAGCGCGAACCCGCACGACGGGCTTCCGTGTTCAGGGGATCCGGGTTCCGGGCCACCTGGTTGGTGTCCGGCACGGCACATTGGGATAAGGTGCCGTGCGTCACCATATAGTTGGACGACCTACTAAATTCGCGGCGACCCCGCGATGCCAGTCGGTCCGAGGCGCACCTGGGCGCGCAACCGTGGGAGAGTTCATGGCGGTCGAACGCACGCTGCACACACCCGAGGCCGAACAGCTCCTGGAGCTGACCCGGGAGATCGTGGACAAGGAGATCGCCCCGCGCGCGGCCGGGGACGAGGAGAACTCCGTCTTCCCCCGCGACGTGTTCGCCACCCTGGGCGAGGCCGGACTGCTCGGACTGCCCTATCCGGGCGAGTACGGCGGCGGCGAACAGCCCTACGAGGTCTACCTCCAGGTCGTGGAGGAGCTCGCCCGCGGCTGGCTCGCGGTGGGCCTGGGCGTCAGCGTCCACACCCTCTCCTGCTACCCGCTGGCCGCCTTCGGCACCGCCGAGCAGAAGGCCGCCCACCTTCCCGCCATGGTCGGCGGCGAACTCCTGGGCGCCTACTGCCTGTCCGAGACCGCCTCGGGCTCCGACGCCGCCGCCCTGGCCACCCGCGCCGAGCGCACCGACTCCGGCTACCGGATCAACGGCGCCAAAGCGTGGATCACCCACGGCGGCCGGGCCGACTACTACGCGCTCTTCGCCCGGACCGGCGCTCCGGACTCGGGCGCCCGCGGCATCAGCTGCTTCCACGTGCCGGCGGACACGCCGGGCCTGGGTTCGGCCGCCCCCGAACACAAGATGGGCATGCGCTCCTCACCCACCGCCGGGGTGCTCTTCGACGACGTCGAGCTCGGCGCCGACGCCCTGGTGGGGGAGGACGGTCGGGGCTTCGGGATCGCCCTGTCCGCCCTGGACTCCGGTCGCCTGGGCATCGCCGCCTGCGCCGTGGGTCTGGCCCAGGCCGCCCTGGACGCCGCCCTCGCCTACTCCCGCGAACGCCGCCAGTTCGGCAGCGCCATCGGTGACTTCCAGGGGCTGGGCTTCATGCTCGCCGACATGGCCACCCAGATCGCGGCCTCCCGCGAGCTCTACCTGTCC
The DNA here is from genome assembly GCF_024134545.1 of Nocardiopsis exhalans. GTDB lineage: Bacteria > Actinomycetota > Actinomycetes > Streptosporangiales > Streptosporangiaceae > Nocardiopsis > Nocardiopsis exhalans. The sequence continues at coordinate 4,568,587 of NZ_CP099837.1, read as the reverse complement.
GCCGCCCGCCTGCGCGACGCCGGGCGCCCGTTCAGCAAGCAGGCCGCCATGGCCAAGCTCCTGGCCACCGACACCGCCATGAAGGTCACCACCGACGCCGTCCAGGTCTTCGGTGGCTACGGCTACACCCGGGACTTCCCCGTCGAGCGCTACATGCGCGAGGCCAAGGTCCTGCAGATCGTGGAGGGCACCAACCAGGTGCAGCGCCTGGTCATCAGCCGCCACCTGGCCAACGAGGGCTAGCCGCGCAGGAGGTCGGCGGTGCGCTCGGGGGAGTGCACCGCCAGCTCCACCGGGCGGTCGGTCAGCACCGCCAGCGCCGAACGGTACTCCTCGCCCCGGTCCAGGTCCGACAGCCACGCGGTCTCGGGTCCGCCGCCGCCCTCCCAGGACAGCAGCCGCGCCTCGGTGTGCGGGGGACTGACCGAGACCCTTCGCAGCCCCCCGGACAGGCCCAGGCCGGTCGCCTTGAGCAGGGCCTCCTTGCGCGCCCAGTAGCCGAAGAACGCTCCGGCCCGGCCCGGCTCGGGCAGGGCGCGCCACTGCTCGTGCTCGGCGTCGGCCAGCGTGTACCCGGCCAGACCGTCCAGGTCGCGAGCGTCGGAGATCCGCTCCACGTCCACACCGACCGGCACCTCGCGGGCCAGTGCCAGGGCCACCCACTCACCGGAGTGGCTCACCGAGATCTCCCACCCCCGGGCGGCCCCGGTGGGTACCGGCTTGCCGTGGGGTGCCTGCCCGCCCGTCCCCGAACCCTGTTCCGGGTGCCCGTCCGCGCCGGTCCGCGACTTCTCCTCGCACGAACGGCAGCGCAGGTCGAAGGTGACCTTCTCCGGAGCGCAGCCGGTGCGTTCGGCCAGTGCCAGGCGAGCCAGCGAACGCCCCAGGAGGTGGCGGTCGCGGTCGGCCTGGAGCCGGAACCGGGACTGGCGGGCGAGTTCCTCGCTGTCCAGCAGGCGCAGCAGACGTTCGCTCGCGGCGGAGGTGTGGGCCCACCACACCGTGGACTCGAGGGGTGCGGAGCTGAGGGTCATGCCCCCATTGTGGCTGATCTTTCGGGGATCGGTGGTGTGAGCCGCGGTGAAACGGGGCATTCGGTAAGTGGCAGGTCAGCCCGCCCCCTTGGAGGCTCAGATGTCTGTCGTCATGTTGTTCGGCGCCGGAGCGCTCATCGGCCTCGTGGCCCTTACCGCGGTCATCCTGGTGACCCTCCTGACGGAGAAGCCGCAGACCGACGCATCGTCCACCGAGGACCGGTCCGTACTCTAGGACGGCGCGGTTCCCCTGCCGTGCGTCACACACGGAAAGGGTGGGCCTGTACCCATGGCCGAGGAGAGCCGTCCGGCGTTCGCCGCCGAGCGCCGGGAGCGCATCCTGGAACTGGTGCGGGCCAACGGCAGCATGTCCCTGCGGGACATCGCCGCCAAGGTGCGTGCCTCGGAGGTCACGGTCCGCCGTGACGTACGCGCGATGGAGGCCGAAGGGCTGCTGGACCGCCGCCGGGGCGGTGCCGCACTGCCCGGCCGGATCGGCCACGAACAGAGCTACACCGGCAAGAGCGGCCAGTGCGCCGCGGAGAAGGCCGCGATCGCGACCACCGCCGCCCGCCTGGTCCGCCCCGGAGACGCTGTCACCATCGGCCCCGGCAGCACGGCCGAGGCCTTCGCCCGGGCGCTCCTGGGCCACGGCGACCTCACCGTGGTCACCAACTCCCTGCGGGTGGCCGACGTCCTGGCCGGGGCCGCGGGGGTCGAGGTCATGATGACCGGCGGTACCCTGCACGCGCCCATGCGGGCCCTGGTCGGAGCGGCCGCCGAAGCCTCTCTGACGGGGCTGCGGGTCAACCGCGCCTTCCTGTCGGGCAACGGCGTCAGCGCCGACCGCGGCCTGAGCACCCCCAACCCCGCGGTGGCCGGTGTCGACCGGGCCCTGTCCGCCTGCGCCGAGGAGACCATCGTGCTGGCCGACCACACCAAGGTCGGCGCCGACACCATGGTGCCCACCGTCGCCCCCGAGGAGATCGCCCACCTGGTCACCGACAGCAGCGCCGACCCCGAGGTCCTGATGACCCTGGAGGAGGCCGGCGCCTTGGTCCACGTCGCCGTGGTCGCCGACGCACGCGGCCAGTGACCGGTGCGGGTCGGTCCGGCAGGCGCGTTCCACCGCTTGGCTGTGGGAGGAGCGCGTACCCTACCCTTCACGCCTATTGTGCGGTGAGCACCTTATGCGTGATCCTGTACACACCCCCTACTCGCCAGTACCGAACCCCCGTCACCCCCCCCGTACCCCTCCACCGCAGTCCAGCACCGACGTCCACGTACTCAGGAGCCGCCGCGCATGCCCTCCCAACCGACGCCCCCGGAGCACGCCTCCGCCGCCCCGGTGCGGATCACCCCCGAGCCGGTGGCGCTGCCCGAGCCCTGGCGGAGCTCGGCGCTGACCGTGGTGGTGCCCACCTACGACGAGGCCGGGAACCTGCCCGTCCTGGTGGCCCAGCTCATGGCGTTGGACCTGCCTCGGCTGCGGATCGTGGTGGTGGACGACAACTCACCGGACGGCACCGGGGAGATCGCCGACAAGCTCGCCGTGGAACACCCCGGACGACTCTCGGTGGTCCACCGCACCCGCAAGGACGGCCTCGGCCGCGCCTACGTGGAGGGCATGACCCGGGCCCTGGCCGACGGCGCCGACCACGTGGTGCAGATGGACGCCGACCTCAGCCATCCGGTGGGCTACGTACCCCAGCTGCTGGGCACCCTGCACTCCACCAACGCCGGCGTGGTCATCGGCAGCCGCTACGTGCCCGGCGGCAGCCTCTCCGCGGCGTGGGGACTGCGCCGCCGCCTGCTGAGCGGGTGGGCCAACACCTACGTCAAGACGGTCCTGTCCATCCCGGTCCAGGACGTCACCGCCGGTTTCAAGATTTGGCGGGCCTCGGCCCTGGAGGTGCTGGACCTGGCCAGCATCGAGAGCACCGGTTACGCCTTCCAGGTCGAGATGCACTACCGGGCCTTCCGCCGCGGCCAGAAGATCATGGAGATCCCCATCCACTTCGAGGACCGGCTGGTCGGCCAGAGCAAACTCGACGGCGCGGTCGCCCTGGAGGCGGCGCTGCGCCCGCTGCGCCTGCGCCGCGCGGAGAACGCCCGCCGCTGACCCGGACCGGGCCCGGACCCGCGACGGCCCCTCCCCGGAGCCGTGTCCCCTTTCGTCCACCGCCCCTGAACTGCGACCATACGAGTGTCAGGACGGTGAGCAAGGGGGAGCGCATGTCCGAACAGCCCTACGACGTCGACGCCGACATGGGGGAGGACCCCGAGGAGAGCGAGATCGCCCTGGCGGAGAGCCGCCAGAACCCGGACGCGCCGGTCTACGGCTACACCTTCGAGGACGAGAGCGCCGCCACCGAGCGGGGCATCGACCAGGAGGTCCGGGAGGAACGCGACGATGTCATCCCGCGTGAGGACTTCGACATCGACGCCCCCGGCGCGGAGAGCGAGGCGATCCACGAGGTGGACGAGTCCGACCAAGCCTGAACCGAACACCGCGAGGACCCCGGGGCGCCAGCCCCGGGGTCCTTTTCCCGTCTCCGTCCCGAACGTTCTTCACAAAGGCACAAGTTTCTTCGTTGGAGCGCGGAATTGAGTGATCATCGAGGTCAAAGCGGGGAAGACCCTGGGAAAGGAGGCGGACACAGTGACCGAACAGCCCTACGAGGTGGACCTGGACCTGGGGGATGACCCCCAGGTGAGTGAGGTCGCCCAACGAGAGCGGGTCCTTGACCCCGACCACAACATCCTCAGCTACGACTTCGTCGACGAGGACAGCCGGGGACGGCTCGGCATCAACGACGGGGTGCGCGCCGAGCGCCTGGGCAGCGCCATCCCCCGGCAGCGCTGGGGTGGTGGCCGCAGCGCCGAGGAGGAGGCGCTGAACGTGGTCTCCGACCCCAACGCCGTCAACGATCGCCCCCCGGAGGGCTACGAGAGCTGACCGGCGCCCTACCCGCTCAAAGGGTCGGCGGCGCCGCTTCCGGCGGTTGAACCGGGGCAGGAGCGCAGCGGAGGACCGGACACACCGCAAAACCGCGGCGGCTGCTCCCGGCCGAGCGGCTCCGGAGAGCTGGCCCCCGCCGGCGGGGAACCGCGGTCGGCCGCTTCGGCAGCCTCGGGCATCCGGCCGCGCGGCAGCAGCAATGCGCACAGCGACGCGAGCACGCACAGCACCACCAGGATCAGCATCGCCGTGCCGAAACCGTCGGCGAGCGCCGAGGCGTCCCCGCGCGCCCCCGAAGCCGCACCGCTCGAACCGCCGATCCCGGCCAGCACCGGCACCGCTGCCACACCGATCAGCTGCGCGCCACGAGCGAACGTGTTGTTGACCCCCGAGGCCAGCCCGGCGTGCCGCTCCGGGGCCGAGGCGAGCACCGTCGCGGTCAGCGGGGCCACGGTCGTGGCCAGGCCCAGCGCCACCAGCAGGACCCCCGGCAGCACCCCGGTGAGGTAGGGGGCGTCCTCCGTCAGCCGGGACAGTAGCCAGAACCCGGCGGCCAGCAGCAGCGGCCCCACCACCAGCTGGAGCCTCGGCCCGATCCGCGCGGCCAGCTCGCCCGAGCGGGCCGACAGCAGCAGCATCAGGACGGTGATCGGCAGAGAGGCCGCCCCGGCAGCGATCGGGGAGTAGCCCGACACCTCCTGGAGGTAGATCACCAGCAGGAACAGCAGCGGCCCCAGCGAACCGTAGATCAGCACGGTCGCCGCGTTGGTCACGCTGAACGGCAGCGACCGGAAGATGCCCAGCGGCAGCATCGGGCTGGAGGCGCGCGCCTCGGTGAACAGGAACGCGGCCAGAGCCAGCACACCCACGGCCACGGCGGTCCACACCGCGGGGGTGCCGCCCACCGCGCCCCACTGGATCAGCGCGTAGGTAATCCCGGCCAGCGCCACCACACCCAGCAGAGCCCCGCTGTAGTCCAACCGCTGGGCCGCTGTGACATCCCGGGATTCGGGCACCTTGAACCAGGAGATCAACAGCACCGCGGCCGCGATCGGCAGGTTGATCAGGAAGATCAGCCGCCAGTCGCCGATCTGCACCAGCCAGCCGCCCACGAAGGGCCCCACCGCCGCGGCCACACCGGTCAGCCCCGACCAGGCGCCGATCGCCCGCGCCCGGTCGTCCTGACGGAAACCCGCCTGCAGGATGGCCAGGCTGCCCGGGGTCAGCAGCGCGCCGCCCACCCCCTGGAGCACTCGCCCGGCGACCAGCCACTCCAGGGTCGGCGCGAACGTGCACAGCGCGGAGGCCAGCGCGAACACCGCCACCCCGACCATGAACAACCGCACCCGGCCGAACCTGTCGGAGAGCGAACCGCTGAGCAGGATCAGCGCGGACAGCGTCACCATGTAGCCGTTGACGATCCACTGGAGCCCGGCCAGCCCGGTGTCCAGGTCGCCCTGGATGGCGGGCAGCGCCACCGTCACGACGGTCGAGTCCAGGAACGCCATCCCCGAACCCAGCACCGTGGCGGTCAGCATCCACCGGGCGGCGGGCGTCCCCCACGCCACCCGCCCGGCGGTGACCGGTACCGACGCCGAACCACTCATACGACAACCTTCCCCGGGACTACGGACACAGTAGGCGCGGGCCCCACCCGTAGGTGAGGGCCCGCGCCGATTCCCCGTCGCTCTGTTCGGTCTTGACCCCGGGATGCGGGCCGGGTCTACTCGCTGGCGAGCGCTCCGGTGATCGAGGTTCCGGCTGCCCGGCGGGCGGGCAGCACCGCGGCCAGCAGACCGGCCAGGACCGCGATCGCGATGAACACCGTGATCTGGGCGGTCGGGATGCTGAACACCAGGCCCGGCAGGATCGCGGCACCGGCCGCCCAGCCGAACAGCACACCCAGGGCGATACCGATACCGGCACCGATCAGGCACAGCAGCACGGCCTCGACGCTGAGCATCCGGCGCAGCTGGCCCTTGGCCAGCCCCAGCGCCCGCAGCAGCGCGGATTCACGGGTGCGCTCCAGGACCGACAGCGCCATCGTGTTGGAGATACCGAACACCGCGATGATGATCGCCAGGCCCAGCATCGCCGCGATCGTGTAGAAGGCGATGTTCATCATCTCGGAGAACTGGTTCTTCATCTCCGCGACCGACATGACCTGGACCATCGGGTAGTCGTCGACCGCCGCGTAGACGGCCTCGCGAACCTCGGCCGGGTCGGTGCCCTCGGCGGCCTGGATGTGGAGGTAACGGCCCTCCTCGACGGAGGGGAAGGCCGCGGTGAAGTCCGTCGGGGTGATGACCGCGCCCCAGAAGGCCGCACCGTTCTCCAGGACCGCGGCGACCTCCAGGTCGAGGTCGCCTCCCGGAGCGGGCAGGGTGATCGTGTCGCCGACCCCCGTGCCGTCCGCGTAGCTCTCGGTGAGCAGAACCTTGCCGGTCCCGAAGTCGTCCAGGTCGCCCTCGACGGTCTCGGCCCGCATGTCGACGCCCATCTCGGCCCCGAAGTACGCGGACACGGGCAGCCCCATGCTGTCGAGATCAGTGAAGTCGTCCAGGTAGGTGGAGCGCTCGGAGATCACCTTGTCCAGGAGGGGGCTGGCGGACAGCTTCTCCTCGACCTCCCTCGGAACCAGGGGGGTTCCGGTCTCCTCGTCGACGGCTTCGCCCTCGACGGCTCCGCCCTCGTCGACGGCGCCTTCCCCGCTGCCCGGACCCTCGGCGGCTCCGTCCTCGGGAGTGCCCTGTGCGGTGTCACCCTCTTCAGGGGCGCCCTGTTCCAGCGCCTCCTCTTCGGCGGCCTCCGCTTCGGTGCCGGCGGTGGTCGCCGGGCCGTCGGGTGCGTACTGGGCGCTCACCTGGTAGTCCACCGGGAAGCTCTCGTCCAGCTGCTTGGTCATGGTGCTCTCGAACGACGCGCTGATCACCGAGTATCCGGTGATGAGCGTGGCGCCCACGGTGAGGGCGATCATCGCGGTGGCGGCACGGCGCGGGCTCCGGGTGGAGTTGTCCACCGCCAGCATGCTGGGCACACCCACACGGCGCAACGGGATACCGATGACCCGGACGATCCCGCGCACCAGCAGCGGGCCGAGGACCACCACACCGACGAAGGCGACCAGGGCGGCACCGGTCACGACGAACAGTCCGTTGGGGTCGGGGCTCATCGACTGGGAAAGACCGACCAGAGCTGCGGAGACGGCGAAGGCCACCAGACCGAACACCACACGCATCCATCCGGTGCCCTTCTCCAGGCCGGCGGCGGTGGCGCTGGTGCGCAGGGCCGCCAGCGGGGCCACGCGGGTGGCGCGGGTGGCCGGGATCAGAGCGGAGAACACCGTCATCAGGGTGCCGACGAGCAGGCCGACGATCACGGCGGTGGGGCTGACCACCAAGGAGGCGGTGGCGCCGGTGCCCATCAACTGGCCGCCGAACCGGGCCCCGAGCGCGCCGATTCCGGTACCGGCGAGCACACCGAGCACGGAGGCGAACAGGCCGACCACGAACGACTCGGTGAGTACGGAACGGAAGATCTGGCCGCGCTTGGCGCCCACGCAGCGCAGCAGGGCGAGTTCGCGCTGGCGCTGGGCGATGAGGATCGCGAAGGTGTTGTAGATGACGATACCGGCGACGAACATCGCGATGACGCCGAAGAGGAGCAGTGCGATGCGCAGGATCGCGGTCTCGGATCCGGACGCCTCCGCCATCGCCTCGCCGAACTCCGCACCGGTCTGCACGTCGGTACCGGTGACCGTGGCGACCGCGGCGGCGGCGTCCTCGTCGGTGGTGCCCTCGGTGGACATCACGTTGATCTCGGAGTAGCCGCTGGCGCCGGTCATCTCCTCCACGGTGTCCTGGGCGAAGACGACGGCGCCGCCGTAGCTGTAGCTGGGGTCGACACCGAAGTTGACCAGACCGGTGACGGTGAACTCGCGGCTGTCCTGGTCGGGGTCGAGCACGGTGACGGTGTCGCCGACCTCGAAACCGGTCTGGCTGGAGGTGGAGGTGGCCAGGGCGATCTCGTCGTCGGCGGCGGGAAGCTCTCCCTCGCTCGCTGAGAACCGGCTGGTCTCACCGAGCCCGATGGCGGCGGGCGGAGTGAAACCGAAGGCACGGCCCTCGGCGTCCAGGAGTACGGCCTGGCCCCGGACCAGCCCGTCGGCGTCGGCGACCTCGGGCAGGGCGCGGATGTCGTCGAGCACGGCGTCGCCGAAGGGCACGGGGTCCAGCGGGAAGCCGTCCTCGTCCTCGCCCTCCTCCGCCTCGGGGACGGCGATGGCGTCGACGCTGGTCGCCGACCCCATCACCGACTCCTCGTAGCTGGCCTCGAGGGTGTCGGCGAAGACCAGGGTGCCCGAGACGAACATGACGCCGAGCAGGATGGCCAGGACGGTGGTGACGTACCGGGACTTGTGGAGTCTGAGCCCGGCGAGTGTGGTGCGCAGCATGGGGGCTCAGGCCTCCAGCTTCAGCAGGTGCTCGGAGACGGTCTCGGCGGTCGGTTTGAGCACCTCGTCCACCAGTTGGCCGTCACGCAGGAACACCACCCGGTCGGCGTAGGAGGCGGCGACCGGGTCGTGGGTGACCATGACGATGGTCTGGTTCAGGTCCTTGGCCGAGTCGCGGAGGAAGGCCAGCACCTCGGCGCCCGAACGGGAGTCCAGGTTGCCGGTGGGCTCGTCGGCGTAGACGACCTCGGGTGCGTTGAGCAGGGCGCGGGCGACCGCCACGCGCTGCTGCTGACCGCCGGAGAGCTTGGCGGGCAGGTGGTCGAGCCGGTCGCGCAGCCCCACGACGTCGACGATGTGGTCGAAGCGGGCCTGGTCGACCTTGCGCTTGGCGATCTGCGAGGGGAGCAGGATGTTCTGCTCGGCGGTGAGCATCGGCAGCAGGTTGAAGGACTGGAAGATGAATCCGATGCGGTCGCGGCGCAGCAGGGTGAGTTCGCCGTCGCGCATCCCGGTGATCTGGGTGCGACCGAGGTGGACGGTGCCGGAGGTGGGTACGTCCAGCCCGGCCAGGCAGTGCATGAGGGTCGACTTGCCCGACCCGGAGGGGCCCATGATGGCGGTGAACGCGCCCCGGTGGAACTCCACGTCCACGCCGGCCAGGGCGTGCACCTGGCTGCCGCCGGTGTCGTAGGTCTTGGTGAGTCCTCTCGCCACCACCACCGGCGGGGCTTGGACCGGGGCGGCGGGCTTGAATACGGACTCGGTCACGGGAGAACTCCAGAAGTCGGGAAGTGGTGGTGCCGGCGGGGCGCAGGAGCCCCGGTCTTCTCGGCGTGTTCTCCACGCTAGGTCCGCCCCCGCCCCCGGCGCCTCGGCCTCCGGGCTGAACCCGGTATCGGCCAAAGGCATGACGCGGTGGTGGTTCGCGACTCCTTCGTGCGGGTGCACCACCGACTTTCGTAGGGGGTGGTGTCGACCCCCGGTGCGCTGGTGAGTGCCAGGAACCCCTGTGAACTGCGGAGATGTCGGAGGGTCGACGATCGGACCACCGGTGCTCAGGGGCGGGAGCACCGATGCCCTCTGTTGGGAGCGCCGCCGTAGACTCTGGCGGATGAAGATGTGGGTGCGGGATCGTTTGCGGGACTTCGGCGTCTTGCTGAGCCACAACTGGCACTGGTGGTGGGACCGGCGTCTGCGTGTGGCCGACTGGTGCTACGCCGTCTTCACCCTGCCGTTCAGCGGCCTGATGATGGTGGCTGGGACCGGCGCCGCCTCGGGCCTGCTGACCGGGCCGATCGCAGCGGTGATGGGTCTGTTCTCGAACGCCCTGGTGGCCCTGCCGCTGGTCTTCCTGCTCTTCGTGGTTCCGGGGGTCCTGGGCTCGGCGGCGATGCTCTGGCGCCGCAGCGAACCCAAGTGGCTCATGGTGACCGGGGCGCTCATGATGGCCCTGTACGCCAACCCGATCCCGCTCATGGTGGGCCTGTATTCCTATCCGGCCCACTTCAGCGAGCGCAAACCCCTCGTCAGCTGGTTCGTGCTCGGCCTCCTGACCACCGGGATCATCTACCACCAGACCCCGGTCGCCTTCGTGGTGCTGTCCGTGTTCTACCTGGTCCTACCAGTCATCGCCGGCCTGTGGATCGGCACCCGCCGCCAGCTCATCGACCGCCTCAAGGAGCGGGCCGAACGCCTGGAGCGCGAACAGCACATGATGGCCGAGCAGGCCATCGGCGCCGAACGCACCCGTATCGCCCGTGAGATGCACGACGTGGTCGCCCACCGGGTCAGCCTCATGGTCCTGCACGCGGGCGGCCTGGAGGTGTCGGCCACCGAACCGCGCACGGTCGAGGCCGCCGGGCTGATCCGCACCACCGGCCGCGAGGCGCTGGCGGAGCTGCGCGGCATCCTGGGGGTCCTGCGCGACGACGGCACGGACACCGCGCCCACCGCGCCCCAACCCGTCCTGGACGACCTGGAACGCCTGATCAACGAGTGGCGCGGGGCCGGGATGCGGGTCGACCGTGAGGAGACCGGTACGGTCGGACCGCTGCCGACCGCGGTCCAGCGCACCGCCTTCCGGATCGTGCAGGAGGGCCTGACCAACGCCGCCAAACACGCCACCGGCGCCGCTGTCCAGGTGTGGCTGCATTACGGTGAGGACCGCCTGGAGGTCGAGGTGGTGAACGACCCCGTCACCGGACCGGTGCACGCCCCGCCGCGCAGCGGGTACGGCCTCACCGGGCTGCGCGAGCGCGTCGTGCTGGCCGGGGGCGAGCTCAGCGCCGGGGCGTGTCCGGACGGCGGGTGGCGGATGCGCGCTATCTTGCCGGTGGGGGAGGAGGGCCCGGAGGAGGCTCCCACGCCCGAACCGCACACCACCGAGGTTGAGGAAGAAGAGGGCGCCGAAGGTGATCCGCACACTCCTGGTCGATGACGAACTCCTGGTCAGGTCCGGGCTGCGGATGATCCTGGAGGCCGACCCCGGCATCGAGGTGGTCGGTGAGGGCAGTGACGGGGAGCAGGCCGTGCGTCTGGCCGAGGAGCTCACCCCGGACGTCGTGCTGCTGGACATCCGCATGCCCGGCACCGACGGACTGGCCGCGGCCGCCCGGCTGAGCGAACTGCCCGACCCGCCCAGGGTGGTCCTGCTCACCACCTTCGACCTGGACGAGTACGTGCACGGCGCGCTGCGCGCCGGAGCGGTCGGCTTCCTGCTCAAGGACACCCCGCCGCGCGAGCTGATCAACGCCGTGCGCACCGTGCACGAGGGGCACGCCATGCTCGCGCCCAGCGTCACCAAGCGCATGCTCGAACGCTTCGCCTCGCCCGCCCCCACCGATTCCGCGGCGGGGCGCACCGAGGCGCTGCGCCGGCTGTCGGTGCTCAGCGAGCGCGAACGCCACGTGCTGGTGGCGGTGGCCGAGGGCAAGTCCAACGCCGAGGTGGGACGGGCCCTGAGCATGCGGGAGACCACGGTGAAGGCCCACGTCAGCCGCATTCTGGCCAAGCTGGAGATGTCCAACCGGGTACAGGCCGCGATCCTCGCCCACGACGCGGGCTGGGCCTGACGGGTTCGCTGCTCGACCGGGCCCTACCGCTGACAGGGCCCGCTGGATAGTCTCGGGGCACGTCATCCCCATGGCCCGCGGGCAGGGTCGTCAGAAGGACGTGCACCATGCGACCACCGTCGGAGTGGACCGAGCGGGTGAGCCACGCAGCCGCCGCGCTGGCCCTGTTCGTGATCGGGACGGCGGCGGGCACGGCCGCGGCCGAGACCGGGTCGCCGACCCTCTTCATCGGGTACGCCCTCGCCCTGGCCGCCGGTTTCGTCGCGCTGGGCGCCCACGGGATCGTCTTCACCGGGGCCTTCGACTGGCGGGCGCACGACAGCGCGGCCAGCCTCAAGGCCCTCCTGCTCGCGGCGGCCGAACCCTACTCCGGACTGCGCGCCGCCCTGGGCGTGCTGACCCTGGTGGGGGCGCTCACCCTCCTGGGCGGGCAGTGGCCCGGCTGGGTGGTGCCGCCCGTGCTGGTGCTGCTGTGGCTGGTCGTGGGCCTGCCCCTCAACGGCGGCGCCCAGAACGGTCCGGCAGGGGCTGCCGGGGCCGCTGGCCAGCCCGGGTGACCGGGTTCACTTCGCGTCCGCCTCCGTGCTGGACCCCCGTCCCACCGGGCCCTGTCGGCCGCGTGTGATCTTCCGGAACGCCCCGATCGGTCCTGTTGCGCACCTCGGTTGCGTCTACTGGCGGGTAGCTCGGTAACCTGCAAGGCGATCCGCACCCGGAACACGCACCTCTCGAGTACCCCTGAAACTGCGTACCCCTGAAACCCGAACACGTCGCGGCTGTTGAGCAGCCGCAGAGAAGAGGAGCCCCTATGTCGCGCTCGGTACTGGTCACCGGTGGCAACCGAGGGATCGGTCTGGCCATCGCCCGTGAGCTCGCGGCTGGTGGGGACAACGTGGCGGTCACCTACCGGTCCGGCGAGCCCCCGGAGGGTCTGCTCGGCGTGCGCTGCGACATCACCGACTCCGCCCAGGTCGACGCCGCCTTCAAGGAGGTCGAGGAGGCCCAGGGCCCGGTCGAGGTGCTCGTCGCCAACGCCGGTGTCACCAAGGACCAGCTCCTCGCCCTGATGAGCGAGGACGACTTCTCCTCCGTCCTGGACACCAACCTCACCGGTTCCTTCCGGGTGGCCAAGCGCGCCGTGCGCGGCATGATGCGCAAGCGCTTCGGCCGCATCGTGCTGATCTCCTCGGTCGTGGGCCTGCTCGGCTCCGGCGGCCAGGCCAACTACGCCGCCTCCAAGGCCGGGCTGGTCGGCTTCGGCCGCTCCCTGGCCCGCGAGCTGGGTTCGCGCAACATCACCGTGAACGTCGTCGCCCCCGGTTTCATCGAGACCGACATGACCGCCGCCCTGCCCGAGGAGCGCCAGGCGGAGATCAAGAAGAACGTCCCGCTGGGCCGCCTCGGCTCCACCGACGACATCGCCAAGACCGTCAGCTTCCTCACCGGCCCCGGCGGCGGTTACGTCACCGGCGCCGTCATCCCGGTCGACGGCGGCCTGGGCATGGGCCACTGAGCCGGCCGAAGCATTCACCCCACTCGCCCTAGCCACAGACAGGACGGACCACCCGAACATGGGAATCCTCGAAGGTAAGCGCATCCTCGTCACCGGTGTGCTCACCGACTCCTCCATCGCCTTCCACGTCGCCCGCCTCGCCCAGGAGCAGGGCGCCACGGTCGTGCTCACCGGCTACGGCCGCATGGGTCTGGTGCAGCGCATCGCCAAGCGCCTGCCCGAGACGCCCCCCGTCCTGGAGCTGGACGTCACCGACGACGAGCACCTCGCCAGCCTGGCCGAGCGGGTCGGCGAGCACGTGGACGGGCTCGACGGCATCGTCCACTCCATCGGCTTCACCCCGCAGGACGCCCTGGGCGGCAACTTCCTCAACACCGAGTGGAGCGACGTCGCCCAGGCGATGCACACCTCCACCTTCTCGCTGAAGTCGCTGACCACCTCCCTGCTGCCGCTCATGGGCAACGGCGGCTCGGTGGTCGCCATGGACTTCGACAACAGCGTCTCCTACCCCATCTACGACTGGATGGGCGTGGCCAAGTCCGCGCTGACCTCCACCGCCCGCTACCTGGCCCGTTACGTGGGGGACAAGAACGTGCGGGTCAACCTGGTCTCGGCGGGCCCGCTGAGCACCATGGCCGCCCGCAGCATCCCCGGTTTCGAGGAGCTGGCCAAGCACTGGCCCGAGCGGGCCCCGCTGGGCTGGGACGTCACCGACCCCGAGCCCGCCGCAAAGGCGGTCGTGGCCCTGCTGTCGGACTGGTTCCCGGCCACCACCGGCGAGATCGTGCACGTCGACGGCGGATTCCACTCCACCGGAGCCTGATCCGAGTGAAGCCGACCCACCTGTGGGCGGTGTCCCCGCCGGGGCGCCGCCCACAGGTGGGTCCGGGGCGCCGCTGTGTCTCAGACAGCGCCGAGTCCCGGACACCGGTACGATCTGCCCGCCGGTACCCGCGCGGGTACCGGCCGCACGTGAGAGTTCGGAAGGTGGACGCAATGGATCTGGGACTGTCGGGGGCCAAGGTCGTGGTGACCGGGGCCAGCAGGGGGATCGGCCGCGCCATCGCCCAGGTGTTCGCCGAGGAGGGCGCCGACCTGGCGATCTGCGCACGCACCCCCGAACCCCTGGCCCGGGCGGCCCGCGAGCTCTCCGAGACCGGCGCCAAGGTCTTCACCCGGGACCTGGACGTCACCGACCACACCGCGCTGCCGTCCTTCGTCGACGACGCGGCCACGGCGCTGGGCGGCCTGGACGTGCTCGTCTCCAACGTCTCCGGCGGCAGCGCGCCCACCCCCGACCAGTGGGAGCGCGGCTTCAACGCCGACCTCATGCCGTTCGTGCGCCTGACCGAGGCGGCCAAGCCCCACCTGTTCGGCTCCGAGCACGGGGGTTCGGTGGTGTTGGTCTCCACCACCTCGGCCCTGCACGTGACCCGGCCCGCGGGGGCCCGCTCCTACGGTGCGGTCAAGGCGGCGCTGAACCACCACGCGTCCTCCCTGGCCCGTGAATGGGCGCCCGACGGCGTGCGGGTCAACACCGTCTCGCCCGGCCCCATCGAGTTCCCCGGCGGCGGCTGGGAGCGGCGCAAGGACAGCGACCCGGAGTTCTACGAGAGCATCCGCGAACGCATCCCCTACGGCCGTCTGGGCCGCCCGGAGGAGGTCGCCCGCTCGGTGGCCTTCCTGGCCAGCCCGGCCGCCGCCTTCGTCACCGGCCAGAACCTGGTCGTGGACGGAGGCTTCCTCGACCAGGTCTGACCGCTCGGGGGAGGGGCGCTTCGGCTCAGGTCTCCTCGGTGGGGACGGTCCGGCCGTCCTGCGCGTAAACGACCCTGAGCTCCGTGCCGTCCCGGTGCCGCTGGGAGCGCCCCTGTGCCCCGATCGCGAAGTCGGACTCCTCCGCCACCGCGCCGGGCGGCACGTAGGTGAGGATGTCGGGGTGGTGCCCGGTCACCACCCACCCCTCCGTGGTGTCCGGGTGGACCACGCCGTAGTCTCCGGCCGGGGTGCCCGCCCGGACCGGGCCGTACTCACGCAGGAGTTCGACAGCCTGGGCGCGCAGGTCCTCCCCGGGCTCGGTCAGGACCACGCAGGTGCCGTGCTCGAACAGCACCCAGGTGGCGTGCGGATTGATGAGCAGTCGACGCCAGGCATCGACGAGTGCGCTGGTCTCCATACCGCCGAGACTGGCACGGGGGTCGGACATTCCGGGGCCGAGGTGGACACCGTGCCCACCTCGGCCCCCACAGTTCCGCCGCTGAACTGGTTCTTTGTCGTCAGTCGGACAGCCAGGGCACCGGCTGGGCCACCGGCACCTCCACACCCGCCGCGCGCAGGTGACGGGCGACGTAGTGGTCGCCCAGTCCGGAGGCTCGGTAGCTCCCCTGATCGATCCCCTCCACCGCGTCAAGGGAGACCAGTACCTCCAGTGCCCGCCGCACGTGTTCCTCGGATACCTCCGGCACCGCTCCGGGACCGCAGGCGCGGACCAGCTCCTCGGCCGTCCGCGCCTGGCCGGACAGGAACAGTTCGGCCAGCACCAGGAACGGGACGGGGCCGGGCAGCGCGGCCATGGCGGCCAGCCCGTCAGCCCAGGCGTCGGCCGCGGCGCCGGGCAGCTCCCACGCCCAGGCGTGCGCCGCGGGGCCCGGCATCGCGTGCAGATAGGTCGTGCGCACCAGGCCCGCCGACCGGGCCACGGTGAACAGGAAGGACACCTCCTCGGGGGCGGTGTCCAGGGCATCGGCTGCCCGGGCGGTGTCCTCCCCGCACAGGGCGTCGTGATCGCTCTCCGGGCACAGGAGCCGGTTCGGTTCCACCCAGGCGGCCAGCCGAGCGGCCCGGTGCAGGGTCGGGCAGGCCCCGGCCCGCGCGTCGAGTTCGGTCATGGGAGCGGGAACGTAGGCGGGCAGAGGGACGGGTTCCTGGTCCTCCTGGTAACCCAGGCGGTCCAGGAGAGGACCGGCGGCCGCGGCCAGGGGATCGGACCCGGACCGCACCGGGCCGCCGGGGCTCAGATCGACCCGCTCGACGGCGGCGCGCAGCCGACGAGGGCTCTCCGCGGACTGCAACCTGCCGGAGAGGACCAGGTGGTCGCACCAGGCCAGCCAGGTCCCCCGGAGACTATCCGGCAGTTCGCCCCGCTCGCGCAGCAGGGCGGCGACCTCGTGCACGTCGTCCACGGTCCAGTCGCCGGGGTCGTGCGCCCCGCAATCGTGGTGGACACCGAGCAGGAGGGCCAGGTCGTCCACCTCCAACACCGGCGGAGGCTCGGCCTCCCCGGCCCAGTCGACACAGGCGGAAATGGCGGGCAGGAGACGCTCAGTCATGGTGGTCACCGAACGGGAGCGGGCGGCCGAATCCAGTTCAGGCTAACCCTGTCGGGCGCTCCCGCATGGGAAAACGTCGAAATCCGTCATCGCCCGGCCCATGGTCCGGAGGCCGTGCCGGGGCGTTGTCACCCGACCGTGCCAAAGCCCGGGTCCTCGCTCACCCCGAGGCCGTCGAAGTGGTCCGTGATGCGGTCGTGCGCGGCCTGCCCGGGAACGGTGCGGGAGGTGGTCACCAGGGCCAGAGCGGCGATCGCGGCCAGGTGCCGTGGGGGGAGAAAGCCGAGATGTCCCAGGGGAGTGCAGGGTTCGGCAAACGCGGGAATCCGCGCGGACTTCACGCCCGCCGGCCGAGACCGGTGATGAAGGACGGTGATTCTGTTCCTCGCGGTACGCTCGCAGCCGGTTCAGAGCAGGGGCGGGTCGAAGTCGGCGACCAGCCTGCGGCCCTGGGCCATGGCTCCGGCGAACGGGTGCTCCCGGCCCAGCGTGCGCAGGTAGCCGTCGAAGGTGCGCTCGGCCAGTTCCTCGGCCTCCTCCGTCTCCTGCTCGCCGCGCAGGTCCAGGACCAGGTTGGCGGCGCAGGCCAGGGTGCTCGGGTGCTCCTCGCCCAGCAGGGAGCGGTAGCGGCGCAGGGTGCCGCGGCCCAGCCGGGTGGCGTTCTTGCCCTCGCCGAGGGCGGCCAGATCGCCGACCAGGTTGGTGGCGGCCGCCAGCGTGTAGTGGTGGTTGCGGCCGAGCCGGGCCTCCAGCGCGGTCAGCGCCGACTCGTTCATCGCACGGGAACGCTCGGGGTCGCCGGTCAACCGGTACAACAGGGCCACGTTGCTCGTGCAGCCGTGCTTGTAGGGGTGGTCGGGCCCGTAGGCCTGGGTGTAGCGCATGTCGGTGTCCTCGGCCAGTTCCAGGGCACCGGCCAGCTCACCGGTCATCCGCCACAGGTTGGCCAGGCACATCGCCGCGGCCAGGGTGCTCGGGTGGTTGATGCCGTGCAGGCTCAGGCAGCGCGCGTGGGCGTCCTGGCCGAGTTCGAGCGCCTCGTCCAACTGTCCGGACAGCCGTCGGGCGATCGCCAGGTCCACCTGGGCGCGCAGTGTTCGGGGGTCCTCCATCCCCAACTGCCCGCGGCCGTAGGCGAGAGCGTCCTCGCCCAGGTCGCAGGCCTCGGTGTAGTCCCCGATCAGCCGGACGGCCTGGGCCAGGCCGGTCCAGAACCACAGCAGGGTGGGCGATCCGCCGGTGGGGGCGCTGCGTTTGAACATCATGTAGGCGCGCTCGTGCCTGCTCCGGGCCTCGGCGAAGTCACTGGTGAGCGCGTAGCCCAGGGCCAGGTTGTTCATGGCGAGCAGGGTGGCGGAGTGGCTCGGACCGAAGACCTCCTGGTGCTGGCGCAGCACCTCCTCGTCGTGCTCGCGCGCCTGCCAGAAGTCACCGCGGGCCCGGTAGTCGGCGCCCAGCCCGGAGAGTACCGACAGCGTCTCCGGGTGCGCGTGGCCCAGCGTGCGCCGCATCCGGGGCAGGATGGCCCGGTTGAGGTCGTGGGCCTCGACGTAGCGCCCCAGGTCGCGGAGCCGGTTCGCGTACTGGGCCTGGGCCTCCAGGACGAACGGGTCGTCGGTGCCCGAGACCGCGGACCACTGCTCGATGAGGTCGCGGGCGTGGCGGCTGGCGGTCTCGTAGTTGCCCGACACGTACAGGAACCTCAGCATGTCGAGCGCGAAGCGCCGCACCTCGGGCAGGTCGGACTCGGCCACCCTGGCCGGACGCATGTGGGAGAGCAGTTCGAAGTAGCGCGTCTGGGCGGGGGCGTCGGTGAAGTTCGCCGGGGCCGCCGCGCTGAGCAACGACCACACCTCGAGCCGGATCTCCTGCCGGGTCCGCTCATCCAGCTCCTCGCGCAGCAGTGCCTGGACCAGCCGGTGCACCTGAAGGGTGCGGTTGGCCCCGTCGAGCCGGATCAGGGCGTAGCGGCCCAGCTGGCCGATGGCCTTGCTGAGCCGGATCGGGTCGGCGAGGAGTTCTGCCATCTCCGGGCGCACGCGGCCGTTCTCCACCGGGAAGAACAGATCGCGGGGGATCGGCTCCGGGCCGAAGAAGGCGCAGCAGCGCAGCAGTTCCATCGCCTCGGGCAGGTTCTCGTTGAGCTTCTCCACGGACAGCTGCCAGGCCGCGGTCATCGGTTTGGGGTACTCCGGCGGTTTGCCCTCGCGCAGCAGCAGACCGGTGCGCTCGGCCAGCAGGCGCAGGTACTCCTGGGTGGACATGCCCGTCTCGGCCTGGAGGGCGCCGGCCTGCTCCAGGGCCAGGGGCAGGTGTCCCAGGGCCTCGGACAACTCGACGGCCTCCTCGGCGGTGATGCCCCGGGGGATGCGCTTGCTGAGGAACTCCACGCTCTCCCGCTCGCTGAACACGTTGACCGGGATCGTCTCGGCCACTCCCGCCCACCGGTGGTTGCGGGTGGTGATCAGTACGTGCCCGGGCCCCTGTGGGATGACGTCGGTGAGTTCCTCGGGTTCGTCGGCGTTGTCGAAGACGAGCAGCCAGCGCGAGTACGGTTCGCCCTTGCGCAGGGCCTCCAGCACCCCGTTGGCGGCGTCCTCGACCCCGGTCACCGCCGGGCCGGGCAGGCCCAGGTGCGGCGCCAGATGGGCCAGGGCGGAGTGCACCAGCCCCGGCTGGTCGGCGAGGATCCACCAGACCAGGTCGTACTCGCCGCGGTAGCGGTGTGCGTACTCCACGGCCATCAGGGTCTTGCCGACGCCTCCGTAGCCCTGGAGCGTGTGGGGTACGACCGGGTCGGCCTGGGCTTGCGGCACCACAGCGGTGACCTGGTTGAGCAGGCCCGCGTGCAGTGCGCGGATCTGTTCGTCGCGTCCGGTGAAGTTCTTGTGGCGCGGGGGGACCCTGCCCCACACCTCCGGGTACCTGCCCGCGGCCGGTTCGGCCCCCTCCGGGAATCGGTTCTCGCCCTGACCGGGAAGGTTCCCTTTGGTAACCGTCACGCGATGTCCTCCGGTTTCACATAGGCCCCATCAGAAATTCTGGTAATCGGCGGCCGTAAAGTCCCTGGTGTTGTGTTGTATCAGCGGATGTCGCTCTGGGTGGTCGTGTGACTAATCAGCGTAGGCGAAGATGTTGGAGAGGGACAGGTGCGTGGTGGAAACTTCGTACGTCAAACCGAAAAGCGCATCCGTGAAAAGGCGGCCCCACGGCCCTTGCCCGACCGATTGTGGAGGGTCGGGCAAAAGGCCTGAACACGGGGGAAGCTGACGTGGGAAGTTCGATCCCGCCGCTACGACGGGGCTGGTGGGCGCGGGTGAGGTGCCGTCGAGCGGTCGCGCGGGCGCGCGGGAGGTGCAGCGAGAAGGACACAGAAATGTCGCCGGGTCTCGAAAGGGGCCCTGTTTCATGGCACCATGGACAGCGCTGTTTCGAGCCAGGACAGTCCCCATTCTCGCTGGCCGGGAGCCGCTTCATGATACGAGCCGCCGTCGGGCGCGCGCCCGGACCTTTCGTCGGGGCGCGGCCTTTCCTCGCCCAGGACCGGGATTTCTTTCTCGGCCGTAGGGCGGAAACCGAGGAACTCGTGCGTTCCTGGTCCCGGTGCCGGCTCACCGTGCTCCACGGCGACAACGGGGTAGGCAAGACCTCCCTGGTCAACGCGGGGGCCTTCCCCGCCCTCACCGATCGCGGCAGCATCGTCCTGCCCCCGGGCGAGCTCTGCTTCGACCCGGCCTTCCCCGCCGCGGTCCTGCCCGGCCAGAACCCCTACACCCGAGCTCTGCTGGCGCTGTGGAGCCCGTCGGATTTCCCCACCCGCACCCCGGGGACGTCGATCACCGACTTCCTGCGCACCCACGAGAGCACCGACCGGCAGGGCCTGCCCCGCCCGGTCTTCGCCGCCCTGGACCAGACCGAACTCCTCCTGCGCCGCTCGACCGCACCCGAGCAGCCGCGCAAGGACTTCCTGGACGAGCTCTTCACCGCCCTGGAGCACCGAACCGAGCTGCGCCTGCTGTTGACCGTGCGCACCGAACACCTCGACGAACTCCGCCGCCTGGTGGACAAACGCGAGGTCGAGCACGCCGAGGTCGGACTGGTCCCCTTCGGCCCCGGCACCGCCGCCGACGCGGTCGCCCGCTGCCTGGCCCTGGTCGGTTCGCGTCTGGCTCCCACTGAGCCCGGGCGCCTGGTCGAGGAGGCCCGCACGGTCCGCGACCCGCGCGGGCGCCACCCCGCCCGCTCGGACACGGTCGACCCGTCCCTGCTCCAGTTCCTGGGGCTGGCCCTGTGGGAGGGAGCGGCCGGGTCCGGCACCACCCTGGTTCCGGACTCCGGCACCGAGATCGACCACGTCCTCACCGAACGCCTGGCCGCGGTCCTGGAGGAGGTGGCCGCCGAGCACCTCGTACCGCCCGACGTTCCGCACGCCTGGCTGCGCAGGGTGGTGGCCGCGGGGGAGAGGGGCGTGGGCCGCCCGGCCTGTGAGGACACCGGCAGCGCGCTCACCCCCGGTGTCGTGCACGCTCTGGAGGACCGCCACCTGGTCACCCCCAACCGGGACGGATCCGCCTATCTGTTGCGTCACCCGCGGCTGGCCCGACCCCTGATGGCGCTGCCCCTGACGCCCTACGCGCGGGGGTTGTCCCCATGGGCCGAGCGGGACCGGCTCGACATCGCCCGCGCCGCCCACACCCGGGGACAGGCGGAACTGGCCGCCGAACACGCGCGGCGGGCGCTGCGCGCCGAACCCGTTCCGGGGCCGAGGACGCGCGCGCTGCTCACCGCGCTCCTGGGCGACCTCGCCTTCGAGCGGGGCGACCACGCGGCCGCGGCCGGGCACTACGCGGACGCCGCACGGGAGCGGGAGTCGGTCGGTGACGGGGCCGCGGTCTCCCGGCTGCTGGTCGCCGAAGCGCGCAACCGTCTGCTGTCGGGGGATCGTTCGGCGGGTCTGGCCCGGCTGGGCGCGGCGGAGGAACGGGTGCACGCCGACCCCAGCCTGCGCACCGGGATCGGTCAGGTGCTCTGGCTGGCGGGGCAGGCGCAGTCGGCTTTGGACGTGCTGGAGGGGGCCATGGCGGGTGGCGGCGGGATCAGCGAGGCGCGGCGCACCCGGGGGGAGATCCGTGCCGAACAGCGCGGGGCGGCCGGTCAGGGGAGGTTCTGAGGCAGGGGCTGAAGGCAGTAGCCGAGGAGGGAGTACCCGAGTTTGGACACCACCGTCCTGGTGGCACTGATCACCGGTCTGATCACCGCGGCCAGCACGTTGGGGGCGACGGCGCTGACCGCCTACCGGAACGCGAAGGTCGAGCGCTGGCGGGCCGAGCACACCCTGGCGCGGGAACGGGAACGGCGCGAGTACGAGCGGGACCGGACCCGGGCCCGAGAGGTGCGCGACCGTCTCGAAGCGGTGCGCGGCAGTGTGCTGCGGCTCGACCTCAGCATGCGCTACATCGCCCAGATCCGTGCCCACGGGCCGCCCAAGCAGGGCGGCAACGATCTGCCCGAGCAGGTGCGCCAGGCCCGTACCCACCTCTATGAGGCGGTGATCGCGGTGGAACGTATGCGCGACGTCCTGCCCCCCGACCGCCAGGACCGGGTCGACGACCTGCGCGACGCGGTGGACCAGGTGTTCCACCACGTCCAGGCGCGGACGGGACGGAGCGTCGAGCCGGTGCACCGCAAGCTCATGACGGGTCTTCGGGCCCTGGCGGCGAGTGTTCCCGCCGAGCGGACCGCGGTCGGGCCCGATGCTGAAGACGACTGACCGCCCCCTCCGGAGCCGCCCGGTTGACCTCAACCGAGGTTGAGGTCGCATCATCACAGGAGCCGACCCGACCCGAGGAGAGCCGTGCCCGAGCCCGACAGCGTTCCCACCTTCCTGCCCGCACCCGAACACCTGCGCCGGCGCCTGGCCGAGGACCGCAACGTCTGGCTGTGCACCCTGCGCGCCGACGGATCGCCCCACGTGGTCCCGGTGTGGTTCGTCTACCTGCGCGAACGCTGGTGGATCGGGGTCTGCACCGCCTCGGTCAAGGTCCGCAACGCCCTCCGGGACCCCCGGGTGTCCCTGGCGTTGGAGGACGGCGACGCGCCCGTCGTCGCCCAGGGGCTGGTGACCGTGCACGAGCGCTTCCCCGGCGACGTGCTCGCCGCCTTCCACGACCGGTACGACTGGGATCCGCGCACGCCCTACGGCGCGGACCCTCGCCGGTCCCTGCTGGAGGTCGGCGTGACCCGCTGGTTGATGGCCGGGACCGCGCCCGACACTGTTCCGAACCGAGAAGTGGCGGGCCCCTAGCCGGTCACGGTCCGGGCCAGGTGGTGTGCCTCGGTGGGGTCGGGGCACTCCCAGCGCCGCACCAGCCGCTCCACCGCCGCGGCCGGTACCGGCGCCGACCTGCGGCGCATCCGTTCACGGAGCACCCGGGGCGGGGCCTCCAGGGCCACGATCTCCACCCGGGCCCGGTAGTCGGCGGCCAGGGACACCGCACGCGAGCGAAGGTCACGCGAGACGTGGGTGGCGTTCCACACGAACGGTCGGCCCGCACGCAGGTGCTCGCGGGCGCGCTCGGTCGCGGCGACGGCCACCGGGCGCTGGTCGGCGGTCGGCTTCACACCCAGCTCGGCGCGCAGCACGTCCAGGCTCACCACCGGCAGGTCCGGCCGGTGCGTCCGGATCCAGTGGTCCTTGCCCGCCCCGGGCAGCCCCGACATCACCGTCACGGTCAGCCGGGTGTCGTCGTGCGCCGCGTAGTCCGGGTCGCGGTCGGGCCTGCGGAAGAACCAGAACCGCGCGTGGTCGGAGGGGAAGTCGCGGGGGCGGTCCAGGCAGCGCTGCTCGGCGCAGTACTCGGCGTACAGACCGATGCTGTCCAGGACCTCGGCGGTGTCCCCGCACTCCCGGCCCAGGATGTCGGCGGTGGCCAGCAGCACCAGGTCGTCGTTGCGGGCCAGCAGGCTCGCGCGGAACGCGATCCGGCGCAGGTCGGGGCGCTCCAGCGCCCAGAAGGGGACCTGGTGGTGGCGGACCAGCGCCGCCACGTGCTCGCGCCACTCGACCGGTGCCCCGGCCTCCCACAGGATCCGGCGGGCCAGCAGGTCGCCCCGGCGGGAGTGCCCGTGCGCGGTCACCCGTCCCTCCTCGTCGCGCCGGGTGCACAGGGGCTTGGCCACGTCGTGCAGGAGCACCGCGGCGAAGAGCCGGACCCGCTCCCCGGCGGGCCGGGCCCGCCACTGCGGCAGCCCTGCCAGCGCCTCGCACGCCATCCGGGTGTGCACCTCCACGTCTCCCTCGGCGTGGTGCACCGGGTCCTGCTCGACCCCGGCCAGGTTGCGCACCCACGCGAAGGCCTCCCGCGCCCGGTCCCAGTCCAGGTCCCAGTACGGTGGCGCCGGGCACAGCTCATCGAACACCCGCATACAGCACCTCCGGGTCGGCCAGGGCGTTGGCGATCAGGGGCCGGTCCAACCAGTGGGCGCCCGCGTCCAGGACGGCGGTGGTGAACTCCGGCCGCACCCACTTGTAGCGGTCGACCGTGTGGTCGCCCTCCTCGACCTTCACGTACAGCCCTTCCATGAGGTCGGAGCCGTCCGTCTCGGCCAGGGCGCGCCCGGGGTCGGCCCCGCCCGCCCGCGCGGCCTCGGCCAGCGCCCGCCGCCACCCGGGGGTGCGACAGGTGGAGGCCCCCACCAGCCGGGTGAGTTCCTTGATCGAGGTCAGCGGACCCTCGTGCAGCACGGGCACCGACACCACGGGTGTCCCGGCCAGTAGCTCCCGCCTGCGCGCGGTGGACAGGAACACGCCCTCCCGGGTGTCCAGGACGTCGAACTCGCAGAAGTAGTGCGGCAGCGCGTCGTAGAACACCGTGTGCCTGGCGTACAGCCACTCGCCGTAGAGCACGTACCGCTCACCCAGCCGCGGCCACAGGATCGGCGCGACCGCCGCGGCCCAGGCCTTGAACGGCGCGAACTGCCGCTCCCGGGGACCGCCGGTCAGGTAGTGCCCCCGGCTCTGGAGCCGCAGCTCCCCACCAGGGCCGAAACTGATCCCGGCGTTGGCGCCGTCCAGCTTCTCCGCCACGACCAGGTGCCTACCGGCCAGCCGCTCGAACGGCGCGGCCGGCAGGTCGTGGTCACCTGGTTGCAGCCGCGACCCTCGGATGTGCCGGGTGCGGGGGTACTTGCGAAGCATGCGTCGGTTCTACACAGCCCGCGCACGCCGTGGCCACTGGTTTTCCCGAACCCGGGGCGCCGGGCCTCAGGCCAGCCTGGCGCGTGTGGTGCCCAGCGAGGCGGCGTCGGCCGCCGCGCGGCCCTCGTGCCAGCCCTCGGAACTGGAGGGGCCGCGCACCCGGGACGTGGTCAGGGCGCCGAAGGCCTCGTCCACGGCGGCCTCCACCGCCTTCTCCCGGGCGGCGAACACCGGCACCAGGTCCGTGCCGGTCTCGGCGGTGACCGCTTCCTCGGCGGCGCGCGCCGACTCGGCGAGCCGCTCACCGACCCGCACCGCGAACGCGGACATGAACGAGGACCGGAAGTCCTTGCGCGCCCCGCGCCCGGCCCGGTCCCGCTTCGAACCGCTCACCCGCATCGCCGACTCGGCCTGCACCAGCAGGGACGTGTACAGCAGATCCACCGCCTCCACGTCACCGGGGAAGCCCATCACGGTGCTCAGGCCCAGCTCCCGGTGCCACACGGCCCGGCAGTGGTTGGCCTCGGCGACCTCGTTGAGCAGTACCGCCCGGTGCTCGTCGTAGGGGGAGTCCACCGGGAGCCGGCGGGCCGCGGCTGCCTCGGGCTCCTCGGGGTCCTGCTCCAGCAGGGCGAGGTCGATGCTGTGCCGCGCCATCATCTCCTGGGCGCGGGCGGTCAGCGCCTCGGCCTCCTGCGGGAACTCGGTGGACTCGGCCTTGGCCAGCAGCGCGCGCACGCGTTGCAGGCGCCCCCGGTCCACCGGCGCGGCGCCGCGTCCGCCCGGGCGGAAGGTGCCGGGGGGCGGACCCAGCCGTCGCATCGGCGGCAGTACGCGCAGCAGTGCCAGCAGCCGGAGTATCACCTCGACCGCCTCGAACCTCAGCAGTCCGTGCTCGCCGCTCAGCCGGGCCAGGTGTGCCTCGGCCGCGGCCGGGCCGCTCACGCCCAGCGAGCGCACCTGCTCGGTCCAACGCGGGTCCACCGAGGCCGCGGAGTGACGCTCCAGGTCGGCTGTGACGGCGTCCGCGCACACGGCCGCGGCCAGCGGACCGGACTCACGGGTCACGTGCCGGACCGTCTCCACGGGCTGCCAGCCGCGCGCCCACGCGTCGGCCACCGAGAACAGCAGGGTGTCGAAGAGCGCACGCCCCGCCGCCCCGGCCCAGGCGGGGTCCTCCACGTCGGCCAGCCGGGCCGCGGCCAGGTCCACGCCGCCGCCCTCCTGCCCGCGCACCAGGGCGTCGACGGCGCCGGTGACCACCTCCACGGGGGTGTCCGAGGGGCCGGGGCCGGCCCATTCGGCTGTCGCCGTCCGCGCGTCGCCGCGTCTGCGGCTCTTCCTGCTCACGGTGGTTCTCCCCGGTCGAAAGCTGTTGGGCCCGCAGGCTTGGTGAGCCCCTGTGGAGCCGACTGGCCATCCTACCGGCCGGTCACTCTTGGCCCCGAACCGGGAAGAACCGACGTCCGTCCAGGTCAGGGCTTGCGCGCCACACCGCCGTACTGGGCGGCCTCGCGGACGTCGCCGACCTCGGAGGACTCCGGGCGCCAGAACGGGAGGGAGACCACACCGGGCTCCAGCAGCTCCAGTCCCTCGAAGTAGGCCTCGACCTGCTTCGGGCTGCGCAGGTGGATGGGCAGCGCCGCGTTCTCGTTCCAGGCCACGGCCGCGTCGATGATCTGCTGACTGGTGTCGGTGCTGTCGTTCAGGGCCAGGAAGCTGCCGGAGGGCAGGGCTTCCATGTAGGTCCGCACCAGGGCGTAGATGTTCTCGTCGACCGGGTAGTGCACGAGCGTGCCCATGAAGGTCAGCGCGATCGGCTGGGTGAAGTCCAGGTGTTCGCGGGCCTGGGCCAGCAGGGGTTCGGGGTTGAGGAGGTCGGCGTCGATGTAGTGGGTACTGCCTTCGGGCGTGCTGGTCAGCAGGGCGCGGGCGTGGGTGAGCACCATCGGGTCGTTGTCGACGTAGACCACCTTGGCGTCCGGGGCGGCGGCCTGGGCGACCTCGTGGGTGTTGTTGGCGGTGGGCAGCCCGGTGCCGATGTCCAGGAACTGCCTGATGCCCTCCACCTCGGCCAGATGGGTGACCGACCGGATGATGAACTGGCGGTCGGCGCGGGCGATGTCGGCGATCTCGGGGAAGGCCTGCTCGATCTGTTCGCCCAGCTCGCGGTCGACCGGGTAGTGGTCCTTGCCGCCGAGCCAGTAGTTCCACACCCGTGCGGAGTGGGGGACGCTCGTGTCCAGCGGGGCGGAGGGGGTGGTGTCCGTCATGGGGGCCTTCCGGCTCGGCGTCGCATCCTGGAATCAGCGGAAGTATCCACCCCGCCGGAGCACCCGGGCAAGCGGGATCCCTTTGATCGCAGGGGTTTTCGCGTCAGGGTCCGGGGGCTTTTCGTGCGCTGTGCCGTCTTGGCCCGTCTTGACCTGTGGTGGAGCCCGGTGCCCGACACCGAAAGGTGCGCCTTTCCTCACGGAAGCACTCCGGAAACATCGGGGACATAGCGTCGCCCCAACCGGGCCACCTAACAACTTACGGAGTCTCCATGAGCCAGGGAACCGGGTCCACCGGCAGCAGCGACCCCGCCATTGGCGGGTCGGAGGGCGCCGCTTTCGGCGGGTCGGAGGGCGCCGAGCGCTGTCCCTTCACCGGGGAGGGGACGCTGCCCCTGCACCGGGGGCCGGACCGGGGGGAGGCGTCCGCCGCGGAACTGCCCTGGGAGCAGCTGCGCTCACAGTACGGCGGGCTGGTCCCGGTGGAGATCACCCCCGGGGTGCCCGGCTGGCTGCTGCTCGGATACAAGGAGAACCTCCAGGTCCTGCGGGACCAGACCTACTTCTCCGCCGACCCGCGCCCCTGGAGCCCCAGCGGAGTTCCGCCCGCCCGCAGCGGGGCGCTCAACCGCGACGGCGCCGAACACCAGCGGCTGCGCCTGCCCATCGTGGACGCACTGGCCTCGGTCGGAACCCCGCAGCTGGTCCCGGCGGTGGAGCGCGCGGCGGTGCACCTGATCGGCCTGGTCGAGTCGGCGGGCTCGGCCGACCTCATCGGTGACTACGCCGCCCCGCTGCCCGCGCTCATCCTCAACGAGCTCTTCGGCCTTCCCGACTCCTACGGGCACCTCCTGGCCGACCTCACCGCCCGGCTGTGGAGCGGTGACCCGGCCCGAGCCGAACCCGCCGCCCTGGCCGTGCGCTCCTACTTCGAGGGGTTGGTCGCCCGTAAACGCGCCGAGCCGGGGCAGGACATCACCAGCCTGATTCTGGAGCACCCGCACGGCCTCACCGACGACGAGGTGGTCGAGGCGCTGTCCCTGCTGTGGGAGACCGGGCACGAGCCCACCACCCACCTCATCGGCAACGCCCTGCTCAAGCTGCTCGAAGACCCGAACGTGTGGACCGCCTACCTGGGCGGCACGCTCACCCCGGAGGACTTCGTGGACTACGTCATGTGGACGGACTCCCCGATCCGCATGCTCGCCGGGCGCTACTCGACCATGGACATCCGGTTCGCCGGGGCCCGGATCCGCCAGGGCGAGCCGCTGCTCTTCGGGTTCGCCTCCGCACACACCGACCCCTCGGTGTCCCGGGGCGCCGACGACGCCATGGCCCTGGCCGGAAACCGCTCCCATCTGTCCTGGGGAGCCGGGGCGCACCGCTGCCCGGCCACCGCCTTCACCCGGGAGCTGGTGCGCACCGCCATCGACACCGTCGTGGACCGGATGCGCGGCATGGTGATGGCGGTCGAATCCGCCGAACTGCGCTGGCGCGCCTCGCTGAGCGTGCACGGCCTGGAGGAGCTGCCGGTGTGGTTCACCCCGACCGGGGAGCGCGACCAGCGCGGGGAGCGGCCCGAGGAGTCCAGGCCCGAACCCGTGGTCACGCGCTGGGTCCGCCGCAGGAAGCGCAAGCCCGCGGGTCAGGGCGCCCGCTACCAGGCGCCGCTGCCCAGGAGCGGACAACCCGAGGACGGCACGGCCAAGAACGAGACGCCCGCACCGGCTGCTCCCGCGCGGACCGCCAAGGCGAAGCCGCGCCGGGCCGTGCCCCGGGGGACCGGGGCGCGCTACCAGGCACCCTTCGCCGAGGAGACGCACACCCCCGACCCCCTGGAACAGCTCCTGCACACCTGGCGCCCCCAAGGCTGACCACCGCAGGCCTCACTACGCCCCGGGGTCCACCACGACCAGCTCGGGGTGGACGCTCTCCGGGTCGTCCAGGAGCGGCTGCTCACCGCCGCGCAGGTGGTGGTCGAAGTAGGCGGTGGCGTAGGCGCGCACCAGGTCCA
This sequence comes from Nocardiopsis exhalans, assembly GCF_024134545.1. Lineage (GTDB taxonomy): Bacteria > Actinomycetota > Actinomycetes > Streptosporangiales > Streptosporangiaceae > Nocardiopsis > Nocardiopsis exhalans. The sequence goes on along the minus strand of NZ_CP099837.1, from coordinate 4,539,738 downwards.
GGCCGTGCTCGACCTGGAGGTCACCGAACTGCGCCCGCCACTGCTCCGGGGCCAGCGTGCCCCGCAGCCCGAGCTGCTCCATGAGCACCCCGCGGTCCACGGCGTTGGAATGCCCGGAGCCGGTGACCTCGATCCACTGGCGCCAGCCGGTCAGGCCCGCCCAGCGCTCGCCCCAGCCCTCCCACGGCTGGCCCTGGCCGTTGGCGAGCAGCGCCAGGGGCTTGTCGGTCTCGCCTTCCAACTGCGCCGGGTAGTAGGGGCCGTCCAGATTCAGCCCGGCGTACACGCGGTCCTCGGTGAGCAGGGCCTGCGCGGTCGCGGCCCCGCCCCAGGAGTGCCCGGCCATCCCGGCCCGCTCGGTACTGAGGAGGTCGGACCAACGCCAGGCCTCCCCCCGCTCCAGCTCGTCCAGGAGGAAGGTGACGTCGTCGGCCCGGTTGACGGCGCCCGCCTCCCACCGCTGGGTTTCGCAGGCCCCGCACCGCTCCACGAGCCCGTCGGGGAACTCCACCGGGGCCGCCTCGTGGCGGTGGTCGACCCCGGCCACCGCGAAGCCGTGGCTGGCCAGCTCCTCGGCGAGCGCGGACGTCCAGGTCCGGGACATCCCCGCGCCGGGGGAGAACACCACCAGCGGCAGGCCCCCGTCGGCGCGCAGGGGAGGCACGTCGGCGACGGCGTTGGTGCGCACCCGGGTCAGGGCGTCGGCGGGCAGGTGGTCGTACCCCTCCTGGGCCAGGACCGCCTCGGACTCGGCCTCGGTCAGGTAGCGGGCCGCACGTCCGGCGTCGGTCCGGGCCGGGTACCAGAGCGTCACCATGAGCTCCCGATCGCCGCCGAACCAGATGTCCTCGCGGTCGGTGTCCACCAGGTGCAGCTCGGTGGTGCCCACGGGGGAGGGGCCGGTGGGCTCGGGCAGCGCCGCCGCCGGGGGACCGGCGGTGCTCTCGGCGGCCCCTGCCGTTGCGATGGGCTGGGCGGCGACCGCGCAACCGGCCATGACGGTGACCGCCGCCGTGGCCAGCGCCGTGATCAGCACCGGGGGAGCGGGACGAGCCGGGTGACGCATCGGGGAACCTTCCTGCCGTGGTATTTCTGCGTTCCCCTCAAACGCTAGGAATCGGGGCCCGGTCCGCACGAGGGTGTGCGCCCTAGACACCGCTGAGCGCAGACCGGAACCCGCACGGTGGGGCAGGCCCCACCCGGCCCACCTCACCTGTACGTTTGCCCGGATCGCGACGCCAGTGCGCCTTCCGCGACCTCAGTCGGCGGACTCGACGATGAGCACCTCCAGGGTGCGCGGCCCGTGCACGCCCTCCACCCGGTTGAGTTCGATGTCGCTGGTGGCCGAAGGGCCACTGATCCACGTGAGCGGGCGCTCCGGGGCCAGCAGCCGCACGGCCTGGGGCACCCCGTCCACCACCTGCTCGGCGCGCACCACGCACAGGTGGTAGTCGGGGACCAGGGTGACCGCCCGACGGCCCTGGTCCGGTCCGGCGTCCAGCACGATGGTGCCGGTCTCGGCCACCGCCACCGCGCACCCGGTCACCACCCCGTCGCAGCCGTCCAGCTCGGCCACCGACAGCGGAGCCCCCGGGGCGTCGACGATCCGCCGCGCGGACACCGAGGCGAACCATTCGTCGGGGACCCCCTCGGGGACCGCCACCCGCTCCGCCCCGCGCCGCTCCAGCGCGGCCGCGATCCGCCCCGGCAGTTCGGCCGCCGAAACCCGCTCCACCAGCGCCTTGTAGTCCAGCAGCCGGTCCACCAGCACGTCCAGGGTGGGGCCCTCGGCGTGGCTGTCGGCGTAGTCGTGCTCCAGCGCACGCTCCACCGGTTCGTCGGCGGGCACGTCCGCCAGCGCCGCCCGCACCCGGGCCAGCACTCTTTCCCGTGATCCGCCCGCGCCGACCTTGTTCACTCCGCTCAACGCCCTTCCTCCTCCTGCTGGTCGCGCTTGTTCCACCACTGCCGGAAGGACTGCCCGGGCACGTCCGGGAGGTCCCGGGTGTCCGTCCACTTCCCGGCCATGCCCGGCAGGTGCCGCGGGAGGTTCCCGCCCACCGCCCCGGCCGCGCGCTGCACCGCGTCCAGCGCCTTGGCCGAACCGAACACCGCGTCGGCCCCGGCCATCAGGGCCTTCTCGTCCGTGTGCCCCGGTCCCTGCGCCACCTGCTCGCGCAGGTGAACCAGGACCTCGGGGATGTCGATGGCCACCGGGCAGACGTCGTAGCAGGCCCCGCAGAGCGACGACGCGTACGGCAGCGCCTTGTCCGTCTCCGAGGACATCCCCTGGAGCTGCGGGGTGAGGATCGCGCCGATCGGACCCGGGTAGACCGAACCGTAGGCGTGGCCGCCGGTGCGCTCGTAGACCGGGCAGATGTTCAGGCAGGCCGAGCAGCGGATGCAGCGCAGGGCCTGGCGCCCCACGGTGTCGGCGAGCACGTCGGTGCGCCCGTTGTCGAGCAGCACCAGGTGGAAGTTCTGCGGGCCGTCGCCCGGGGTCACCCCGGTCCAGGTGGAGGTGTAGGGGTTCATCCGCTCGCCCGTGGAGGAGCGGGGCAGTAGCTGCATGAACACCTCGAGGTCGGACCACGTGGGCACGATCTTCTCGATGCCCACCACCGAGATCAGCGTCTCGGGCAGGGTCAGGCACATGCGCCCGTTGCCCTCGGACTCCAGCACCACCAGCGTCCCGGAGTCGGCCACCGCGAAGTTGGCCCCCGAGACCGCCACCTTGGCGCGCAGGAACAGTTCGCGCAGGTGGACGCGGGCGGCCTCGGCCAGCGCCTTGGGGTCGTCGGTGAGCCCGGGCGGGGCGGGCACCCCCCACTCGGCCATCTGCCTCAGGAAGATCTCCCGGATCTGAGCGCGGCCCAGGTGGATGGCGGGCACCAGGATGTGGGAGGGCAGGTCCTCGCCCAGCTGCACGATCAGCTCGGCCAGGTCGGTCTCGTAGGCGGTGATCCCGGCCGCTTCCAGGGCGTTGTTCAGCTCGATCTCCTGGGTGGCCATCGACTTGACCTTGACCACCTCGCGCTCGCCGGTCTCGTGTACCAGGCGGGTGACGATCGCGTTGGCCTCGGCTGCGTCGGCGGCCCAGTGGACGGTGCCGCCCGCCCGCTGGACCGACTCCTCCAACTGCTCCAGGTAGTGGTCCAGGTGGCGCAGGGTGTGCGTCTTGACCCGCTCGCCCTGCGAACGCAGCCGCTGCCAGTCCTCGCCCAGTTCACCGACGACCGCGTCGCGCTTGCCGCGGATGGTGTGGGTGGCCTTGTGCAGGTTCTGCCGGGTGCGGGAGTCGCCGACCGCCGCGCGGGCGGCCTCGGGAAAGGGCGGAAGGCCCAGGAACGTGGCGCTCATGCGTGCGCGTACTCCTTCTCGGTACTGGCCAGGATCTCGGCGATGTGCGCGATGCGCATGCCGGAGCGCTGACGGGACAGGGTGCCGCCGATGTGCATCAGGCAGGAGTTGTCCACCGCGCACAGGAACTCGGCTCCGGTCCCGACCGCGTGCCGGGCCTTGTCGAAGCCCATCGCCGCGGAGACGTCGCCGTTCTTGACCGAGAACGTGCCGCCGAACCCGCAGCACTCGGCGGCGCCGGGCAGTTCGAGCAGCTCCAGGCCGCGGACCGCGCGCAGCAGTCGGTAGGGGCGGTCGCCCAGGCCGAGGAACCGCAGGCCGTGGCAGGTGGGGTGGTAGACGACCTTGTGCGGGAAGTAGGCGCCCACGTCGGTCACCTCCAGCACGTCCACGAGGAACTCGGTGAGGTCGTACACGCGCGGTCCCAGTTGGGCCATCTTGCGGGAGAGCCTGCTCCCGTTCCCGCCCAGCTTGGGGTAGTTGTCGCGGACCATCGCGGCGCAGGAGGCCGAGGGGACCACGACCGCGTCGGCGTTGCCGAAGGTCTTGGCGAAGCGCACCGCGAGCTTGGCCGCGGGGCGCCGGTAACCGGTGTTGTAGTGCATCTGCCCGCAGCAGGTCTGGTCGGCGGGAAAGACCACCTCGTGCCCGAGCCGTTCCAGGAGGCGCACCACCGCGCGTCCGGTGTCGGGGAAGAGCGTGTCGTTGACACAGGTGATGAACAGCGCGATCCGCATGGGCCTCCTTCGCGACCCGGCCGGTCTGCGCTCAGTCCAAATGGAGCCTAGCCGGGATCAAGTGGTCCGACCACTTTTGCATGATCGTCGAGAAGGAGGCAAGGGGGCATGAGTGGAAGGAGCCGGTAGAATCCCGGTGTGATCAGTCCAGGATTTGGAGGAGAAGGTGGTTGACGGCGTACGGACCCCGGTCGTCCAGCGGACCGTCGAGCAGATCAAGGCGATGATCTCTGACGGTGAGGTAGGACCACAGCAGCGTCTGCCCACCGAACGTGAACTCTCCGCCCGGCTCGGGGTCTCCCGCGGGACCGTGCGCGAGGCGATCCGCTCCCTCACCACCCTCGGTGTTCTGGAGGTCCGTCACGGCGCGGGCGTCTACGTCACCGCGCTGCGCCCGGCCGACCTGCTGGAGGCCTTCTCCGTGCTGGCCGAGGTCTCCCGCGACGAGACCCTGCTGGAGGTCCTCCAGGTCCGCCGGATGATCGAACCCGCCGCCACGGCCATCGCCGCCGCCCGTGCCGCCCCCGACGACCTGGCTCGGATCGGCGCACTCCTCGACCGTATGGAGGAGGACTTCCCCGCCTGCGCACCCGCCGAGCAGGGTGCTGCCGACCTCGGTTTCCACCAGGCGATCGTGGCCTGTGCGGGTAACGCCACCCTTTCGGCCATCCACGCCGGGCTGTCCTCGCGCACCTTCAATGAACGGGTCTGGGCCGGGCACGGCGAGGCCGGGCTGGTCGAGGCCCTGCACGAGGACCACCGGCGCATCCACGAGGCCCTCCTGGCCCGTGACCCCGAAGCGGCCCGCGCGGCCGCGGCCGCGCACGTCCTGCGCGTGGAGCGCTGGCTCAGCCTTCGAGCCGCCGGTTGATCCGCTCGGCGTACTCCTCCGCCCTGAGCAGCCGGGCCAGCTCTTCGCGTCCGGGCCCGGGGACGGCTTCCCCGTCGGACTCGGGTGCCTGCTCGGGAACCTCCTGACGGAGCTCGGCGTCTATACCGAGTGCCTCCCGGTCCTCGATCTCCTCGATCCGGTAGTCCTCGGGACGCTCCTCCAGGTACTCCGCCACGGCGGTGTCCTGGTCCGGGGCGCCCACGTCCAGCTCGGCGTCCACGTCGTCGATGTTCTCGGCGCCTCTGTCGAAACCTGCGGATTCCGTCACCGGCGGCCCCCTCGCCTCGGTTTCCTTATCTCGATCATGCCTGGTCGGGGCAGTAGGCGCCAGTAGGGAAGACACTCGGGGCGACGAGTGCGAAACGGGGTGCGATTCCCGGCGATAGGCTTTTGCGCTGTTATCCGACACAACGAACGGAGTCCCTCCCACCGTGACCGTGCGCGAACGGGTCCGCAAGCTCGTCGACTCTTCCTGGTTCCAGGGCAGTGTCGTCACCCTCATCCTCGTCAACGCTGTGATTCTGGGGATCGAGACGTCGCCCCGGCTCATGGCCGAACACGGCGACCTGCTGCACGGGACCGACATGGTGATCCTGACGCTCTTCGTGGTCGAGCTGTCCCTGAGGGCCTACGCGCATCGGGGAGCCTTCCTGCGAGACCCGTGGAGCTGGTTCGACATGGTGATCGTGGGACTGGCCCTGATGCCCTCCTCCGGCCCCTTCGCGGTGCTCCGCGTCCTGCGCGTCCTGCGGGTCCTGCGGCTGCTCTCGGTGATACCGACCCTGCGGCACGTCGTGGCCGGGCTGTTCCGGGCCCTGCCCGGAATGGCCGCCATCCTCTTCCTGGTGGTCCTGCTGCTCTACGTCTCCGGCGTGATGGCCACCAAACTCTTCCAGGACGTCTCGCCGGAGCACTTCGGAGACCTGCCCACCTCGCTGTTCACGCTCTTCCAGATCTCCACGGCCGACAGCTGGTCCGCCATCGCCAAGGACGTGATGGAGCACCAGCCGCTCGCGTGGATCTTCTTCGTCACCTTCGTCCTCGTCTCCACCTTCGTCGCGCTGAACCTGTTCGTTGCGGTCGCGGTGGAGGCCCTGGAGAAGGACACGGACAGCGAGGCAGAGGGAGGGACCGGGCCGGGTGCGGGGGCCGAACCGGGGTACGGGCCCGGAGGGGGTAACGGCCAGGAACAGATCCTCGCCGAACTCCGCGCCCTGCGCGAGGAGGTCGCCTCCCTGCGCGGAGAGCGCCAAGGCAGCGCTGAGCACGCTCCCTGATGCTCTGACCCGCACGGAAGAGCCCATGGTTGGCGGCTTTCATGGGAGGGTAGAGACTCAGCCGCACACGGCGGACGCGGCGTTCGGACCGAGCACTCCGGCGCCGCGCCGACCGACCATGGACGACGAGGAGCGACCGGATGTCTGCGAGTACACCCCTCCCTCGAACCGAGGACGTCGGAAGCCGGTCCGGCATCCCCCTGGACCGCCGCGAGGAGTGGGCCCGGCTGTCCGAGCACCGTGACCGGTTCGGCGCCACCCACCTGCGGGGCCTGTTCGCCGACGACCCCGCGCGGGCCGACCGGTACACGCTCGGTGTCGGAGGACTGCACGTCGACTACTCGAAGAACCTCGTCACCGACGAGACCCTGCGTCTGCTCGCCGAGCTGGCCGACGCCACCGGGGTGGCCGCCCTGCGCGACGCCATGCTGCGCGGCGACCACATCAACCTCACCGAGGACCGCGCCGTCCTGCACACCGCCCTGCGCGCCCCGCGCTCCGCCGTGATCAGGGAGAACGGCCACGACGTGGTGCCCGAGGTGCACCGGGTCCTGGAGCGGATGGCCGCCTTCGCCGAGCGCGTACGCGCCCGCACCTGGCTGGGCCACACCGGCAAACCGGTGACCCGGGTGGTCAACATCGGGATCGGTGGCTCCGACCTGGGCCCCGCCATGGCCTACGAGGCGCTGCGCCCGCACACCGACCGGGGGCTGGAGTTCCGCTTCGTCTCCAACGTCGACGGCACCGACCTGCACGAGGCCCTGGTGGACGCCGACCCCGGGCGCACGCTGTTCGTGGTCGCCTCCAAGACCTTCACCACGATCGAGACCGTCACCAACGCCGAGGCGGCCCGGGACTGGCTCCTGTCCGGGCTGGGGGAGGGGGCGGGCTCCGACGCCATCGCCAAACACTTCGTGGCGGTCTCCACCAACGCCGACGAGGTCGCGAAGTTCGGCATCGACACCGCCAACATGTTCGAGTTCTGGGACTGGGTGGGCGGCCGCTACTCCTACGACTCGGCGATCGGGCTGTCCCTCATGGTGGCCCTGGGGCCGGAGCGGTTCCGGGAGATGCTCGCCGGCTTCCACCTCATGGACACCCACTTCGCCACCGCGCCCGCCGAACGCAACCTGCCGTTCCTGCTGGGCCTGCTCGGCGTCTGGTACGGCGGCTTCTTCGACGCCCAGTCCCACGCGGTACTGCCCTACAGCCACTACATGTCGAAGTTCACCGCCTACCTCCAGCAGCTCGACATGGAGTCCAACGGCAAGTCCGTCCAGCGCGACGGCCGCCCGGTCAACTGGCAGACCGGCCCGGTGGTGTGGGGCACCCCCGGCACCAACGGCCAGCACGCCTACTTCCAGCTGCTGCACCAGGGCACCCGGTTCGTGCCCGCCGACCTCATCGGTTTCGCCCGACCCGCCCCGGACCTGCCCGAGGGGCTGGTGCCCCAGCACGACCTGCTGATGGCCAACCTCTTCGCCCAGGGGCAGGCCCTGGCCTTCGGCCGCACCTCCGCCGAGGTGGCCGCCGAGGGGGTGCCCGCCGACCTGGTCCCGCACCGCACGTTCCCGGGCAACCGGCCCACCACCACGATCCTGGCGGGCCAGCTCGACCCGTCGGTGCTCGGCCAGCTCGTCGCCCTCTACGAGCACAAGGTGTTCGTGCAGGGCGCGGTGTGGAACATCAACTCCTTCGACCAGTGGGGCGTGCAGCTCGGCAAGGTCCTGGCCAAGCGGGTCGAGCCCGCCCTGACCGAGGGCACCGAGGTCCCCGACCTGGACCCCTCCACCGCCGCACTCGTCCGGCACTACCGGGACCTGCGCGGCCGCTGACCGGACTTCGGGGCGTGTGTCACACGGACGTGGCACGCGCCCTTTCTGTGTGTCCGGGGCGCCTTCCGCGCGCGAGGAGAACCGTCAGGCGAAAAGGATGAAGGTCTTTTCGGAAGATGTGCGGGTTCTGTCCGCATGTGGCCGGTGCCGATGGCCGAATGTGGCCCGAGGGGTGTTGATGGAGTCCTTCTTGGTTATCGTCACTATGGATCCAGATGAAAGTTAAAGAATAAACTTTCGCTGACATCCGTCCTCGGACGATTTGCTCCCGAAGCCGAATGACCGGAGGAATATCCCTTGCGAGCCAAGAAAAACGGACGTGTGTCCCGAGTCGCCGCGCCCCTGGCCCTGGCTGCGGCCGCGGTGTTCGGCGGCGCCTTGCTGACGGCGGTCCCCGCCCAGGCCCAGCAGCAGGACACGGCGGCACAGAGCGTCTTCTGTCCGTACCGAGTGACCGTGAACGTGGCCAACGTCCGTTCCGGCGCGGGTACCAGCCACAGCTTGGTGCGGCACGTCTACCGGAACAACGAGTTCTTCGCGACCCAGTCGCAGACCAACGGTTTCCGAATGATCAGGCCCGGGGAGTGGACCGCCTCCTCCAACCTGACCAGAACCGGCGGTAACTGCATGACGACTTAGGGGCCGCAGAAGTTCCCTGGCTGAGAATGGCCTGCCAGGGTGGGGCGGGCTTTTCTCGGGAAGAGCCCGCCTGCTCATTTCATTATGGTTTCTCATTCCGGATTTTCGTCAGCCCCGGCCTGGTTCGCTGTGCCATGGTGAACCATTGCTGGCCTTCCCTGGCCCCTGCCGCCCGGAGCGAGGAGCCAGGGAAGGCCTCGACGTGTGCGCCGGCGACCGTCCTGGCGGTCAGGCCCTTCTCGTCCCGGCTGCGCGGCGGATTTCCTTGAGCGGTCCACTGAGGCAGGAACCGCCCGGAGTGCCCGCTTCTCCCGCCGTGCGAAGCGGGACTCCGGTCGTCGGCGCGGAAGCTGGAAACCCCCACGCCACTCGTGCAAACTCTGCGTAGTGATGGAGATGCGCTCAGAGATAGCAGGAGGCAGTGGTACATGACCGCGCCGATGGACGTGCCTGAGTCGTCCCAGCACGCCGAGCCAGAAGCGGTCGTAGCGGGGGCCAAGGGCGCGGCCAGCCGTTCCCTGCGCCAGATCGCCTGGCAGCGCTTCCGCAAGGACAAGGTCGGCATGACCGGCGGCGTCGTGGTCGTCCTGCTCATCCTGGTCGCGCTCTTCGCGCCCGTGCTCACGGCCCTGTTCGGGTACCCGCCGAACCAGTTCAACCAGGGCCTGGTCGACCCGCTCACCGGAGGGGTCCTGCGCGATCCCGACGACCCGGCCCAGGGCCTGGACCCGTGGGGCGGTATCAGCGCGCAACACCTGCTGGGCGTGGAGCCGGTCAACGGCCGCGACCTGTTCAGCCGTATCGTCTACGGCGCCCGGACCTCACTGCTCGTGGCCACCGTCGCCACCGTGGTGTGCGTGGTCATCGGCACCGTCCTGGGCATCCTCGCCGGTTACTTCGGCGGCTGGGTGGACGTGGTCATCAGCCGGACCATGGACATCTTCCTGGCCTTCCCGCTGCTGCTCTTCGCGATCGCCCTGGTCGGCGTCATCCCCGACGGCGCCTTCGGCCTGGCCGGGAACAACCTGCGCATCGGCGTCCTGGTGTTCATCATCGGCTTCTTCAACTGGCCCTACATCGGGCGCATCGTGCGCGGGCAGACCCTCACCCTCAAGGAGCGCGAGTTCGTCGAGGCCGCGCGCAGCCTCGGCGCGGGCAGCACCCACATCGTCTTCCGCGAGATCCTGCCCAACCTGGTCACCCCCATCCTGGTCTACTCCACCCTGCTCATCCCCACGAACATCCTCTTCGAGGCGGCGCTGAGCTTCCTGGGCGTGGGGATCAACCCGCCCATGGCCACCTGGGGCGGCATGTTGGAGAACGCGCTGCGCTTCTACACCACCTCGCCGCACTTCGTGATCATCCCGGGCCTGGCCATCTTCATCACCGTGCTGGCCTTCAACCTCTTCGGCGACGGACTGCGCGACGCCTTCGACCCGCGCTCCTGACGACTGACGCACCCGCCCCGGGGCCGTGCGCCGCACGGCCCCACCCCAGAACCCGACCAGGAGGCTTCAGGTGACCACCCATCACTCCACGTGCCAGGAGCCGCCCAGGCGGCGGCGCGGCGCGCTCCGCCGCACCACCGCGCCGGTGGCCGCGGGAACCGCCATGGCACTGCTGCTGGCCGCCTGCGGCGGCGGGGGCGTAGGCGGCGGCGGGGTGTCCGACGCCGAGTTCAACGAGGGCGAGACCGCGATCGTCAACCCCTCCGACGAGACCGGCGGCACCCTGCGCTACGCCATCTCCGCCGACTTCGACTCGCCGGACCCGGGCAACACCTACTACGCGTTCAGCTGGAACTTCTCCCGCTACTACGCGCGCACCCTGCTCACCTACACCGAGGCCCCCGGCGAACAGGGCATCGAGCTGCAGCCCGACCTGGCGGAGGAACTGCCCCAGGGCAACGACGACTCCACCGAGTGGACCCTGCGCATCAAGCAGGGCCTGCGCTACGAGGACGGTTCGGAGATCACGGCCGAGGACGTCAAGTACGCCATCGCGCGCAGCAACTTCGGTGACCAGGCGCTCCCCAACGGCCCCAAGTACTTCGTGGACCTGCTGGCCGACAGCGACGACTACGAAGGCCCCTACGCCAACGACGACGACCCGCTGGCCGGGTTCGACGGCATCGAGACACCCGACGACCACACCCTGATCTTCCACCTGAACAAGAGCTTCGCCGAGTTCCCGTACGTGCTCATCCAGCCGCAGACCGCTCCGGTGCCCGCCGACGCCGACCGCGGCGAGCAGTACCAGAGCCAGGTGGTCTCCTCGGGGCCCTACAAGTTCGACGGGGAGTACCGCCCCGGCGTCTCCCTGCACCTGGAGCGCAACGAGGAGTGGGACGCCTCTACCGACCCCGTCCGCCGCGCGCTGCCCGACCGCATCGAGGTGGAGCTGGGCGTCGACCAGAACGAGATCGACCAGCGCCTGGTCAACGGCGAACTCGACGTCGACCTCGGCGGTACCGGTGTGGGCCCCGCGATGAAGGGCACCGTCATCACCGACGAGGACCAGCGCCACAACGTCGACAACCCGCAGACCAGCACCCTGCGCTACCTCAACATCAACACCGTCATGGAGCCGCTCGACGACGTGGCCTGCCGCCAGGCCATCATGTACGCGGCCGACCGGGACGCGCTCCAGCGCGCCTGGGGCGGCGACACCGGCGGTGACATCGCCACCCAGATCATGCCCGGTTCGCTGCCCGGCGCCGACCCGAGCATGGACCTGTACCCGTCCGACGACAACAAGGGCGACCTGGAGATGGCGCAGGAGAAGCTGGAGGAGTGCGGCCAGCCGGACGGCTTCTCCACCGCGATCGGTGCCCGAGCCGACCGCCCCGCCGACGTCAGCACCGCCGAGGCGCTTCAGCAAGCCCTGGCCCGGGTGAACATCGAGACGGAGATCAAGCAGTACCCGTCCGACACCTACACCAACACCCAGGCCGGTTCGCCGTCCTTCGTCGCCGACAACGACCTGGGCCTGACCGTGTACGGCTGGGCGCCCGACTGGGCCAGCGGCTACGGCTTCATGAGCAAGATCCTGGACGGTGACGCCATCCAGGACGCCGGTAACGCGAACATCTCCGAGCTCGACGACGACCAGATCAACGAGTGGTTCGACGAGGTCGTCGCGGTGGAGGACGCCGACGAGCGCGCCTCCATCTACACCCGTATCGACGAGCGCGCGATGGAGGAGGCCGCCATCCTGCCGGCCGTCTTCGAACGCACGGTGCTCTACCGCCCGGCGAACCTGACCAACGTCTACTACCACGCCGGGTACTCGATGTACGACTACATGGCGCTCGGAACAACCGGGGACTAGGCGGTATGTAGGAGAGGCTAGGTACGCGGGCGGCTGGAGCGGTCGCCCATCCCGGCCTGGCCGTGGGCGCGGTAGCGGTCGGCCCAGGGCCTGGTGGTGCTCACGCTGGACTGGAAGCGTTCGGCGGCTCTGCGCAGAGTCCACCCGTCTTCGACCACGCAGCGGGCCAACGCCAAACGTCCGGTGTGTGCTAGACGGGCGTTGGCATGGGTAATGTGGGCCACGGAGGGCCTCCTGACCTACTTCAGGTGTTGATCTAGACAATCCACACCTATGTCGGAGGCCCTCTCTTGCTGTCAAATCACTGCCGGGCCGTGCTCAACCTCCGTGGTCAGCGCAACTAGAAACCAGCGGTGAGAAGCTGGCCAACCGCGGGCCGGTAGCACACCGCTGCCCCTTGGGGGTCACCTACGGGGCAGAGCCAGGAAGGCTGCCGGCCTTCTCCGTGGGGCGCTTGCGGGTGCGGGGAACCAGGCTCAGCCGTTCCCCCGGTCGAGCCGCTGCCCACGCCGTGTGTTGAAGGTGTCGATGTAGGTGTTGACGGCTTCCCCCGCCGTCCTGTGGTCGGATCCCGGCCATGTCTGGTCGCCCATCTCGGCCAGGACGTCGTCGACGATGCTCCCGCCGTCAGGGTGCTTCCAGTCGTCCGGGTCGAACGGGATCCTCCGTTCGGAGCCCGAACCCTCGACCACCTTGCCCGGGTACTTGTCCTCGATCCGGTCCATCACGCTCGGATCCTGCTCCACCAGGGCCTGGATGGCGATGCTCGTCATGAACTCCTTCTCGTACGCCTCGTTACTGATCGGGACGTGGGAGGTGGCGTTTGCGCCTTTACCATCCGACCAAGCATCCTCCACGACGTGCTTGAACGCAGTGGCGACGACGTTCGGCGTCTTGGCGTCCACCATGAGGGCGGCAGCCAGGTCCAGCGCCCTGCTCTTCGCCTTGGCGGCTCTCGCGGCGGCTTCCTCGTCGTTCTCCTGCCGGTTCTCGGCCTCGTTGATCAGCGCCTGCTCCACCAGCCCGGTGAGGACACCCGTCCTGGCCCCTGCTTCGGCGTTGGTGTCTTCGGTGTAGCCGTACATCGCCGCGACGGACATCGCCCGGACCTCCCCGTAGAGGCGTCCGGCGGTCTCAGGGTCGCCTACCGCCAACTGGGTGAAGGCCAGACGGGCGTCCTTGGAGAACCTGAGGTCGTCGTTGTCGTTCATCCCCGTCTCGACCGGCTTGTGGGGATCGAGTCCCGCGGTGTGGCCGAAGGTGTCGGAGTAGCTGATGAAGAGGTCGGCGAAACCGTCGGCCAGGTCGGGATTGAGCTGAGTGGCGGAGACGTTCCTCCACTCGACCCGGTCGTCGCCCTCCCCGTACTGCACGCTGTGCTTGGTCTGGCCCAGGGCTTCGACCAGGTTCTCGTTCTCCATGAGCTTCATGAACTCGACCATGGCTTTGTCCTGTGCGCCCTCCGGGATTCCCCGCGCCTCTGCGACGCCGTCCTCGAGGGTGATCCAGTCGGTGAGCCCCCGCACGGCCTTTCCGCCGTCCTCCCACTTGTTGGTGTAGAGGGCTTCCAGGGCGACTTCCGGGGTCAGACGACCCTGGTGGTGCTCATGGTGCTCGTAGGTGTTGCCCTCGAAGTCCTTTCCGGTGAGGATGATGTTGCTGGCCTCGGGGTTGCGCGTGGCTACGTCGATGATGGTCTGGTCGCGTTCCGCCACAAGGTGTTTCGCGCCCTGGTTGTCGTCGAGAGCGACGGTGCCCAGGAGCGTGGTCGAGAACTCGGTTCCGCCCTTCATCCCGGGACCGGCATGGTCGAGGAGGTCGGCCAGGGCCGTGAAGTCGTCGCTCCAGGCCTTCCACTCTTTCGTGTCGTTGACGCCCCAAAACAGGCCGGTGAACTCCTTTCTCCCCGCCGCGGCCTCCTGGACGTCGGAGGGGAGCCGGGACATCCCGCCGCCGACCGTCTCGTTGGAGAGCACGAGCAGGCCGTTGGCCAGGGTGCGCTGGATCTCCTCCCGCTTGCCTGCGTCGAGCTCGCCCCTGTCCTCGAACTTCTTGGTGAAATCCAGGAAGCCGTCGTAAGTGCTGATCTCGCCGAACGCGGCGTAGAAGTCCTCCTGGAACTGGAGTTCGGCCTCGCTGAGCTGCAGACCGTTCTCCTCGGCGTACTGGGCCCGGCGTACCAGGCTCTGGAGCAGCGGGAGGCCGAAGTCCTCCTCGAGTTTTTCCAGATCGTGCTCCGAAGTGGGAGCGCTGAGCACCCACCTCGCGAGGAGTTCGGGGGAGACGGCCGAGACCAGCATGTAGTCGACGTCTCCGCTGCTCTGGTAGCCGACCTGCTCGTTCCTGCCGAAGTACCCGCCCTCGGCCAATTGGCGGACGCGGTGCGGGAGGGGGCCGTCCTGGAGGATGTCCTCGGTCTCCTCGCACCGCTCCACGAACTTGGTCCACGCGCTGCGCGCCTCGTTGTCGTACACCATCCGGATGCCCCGGAGCGCTGAGGACTCTTCCTGCTGGGAGTTGATCTCGGTGCGCAACCGGGCTTTGATATCGGTGATCTTGTCGGTGTACCAGTCGGTGTCCGTGGCCGCCTTGTCGAGTACCCCGTAGGCGTGGACGCAGGCCAGGAGGGAGCTGCTCCAGGCCCTCTGGTTCTCGGTCGCGATCTCCTTGATGCCGTCGCCGAGCAGGTCGCTGAACTCGTCACCCGCAGGAGAGGTGATGGATTTGTACCCTTCGGACCTTCCCGCGATCTTGGCGTGCAGCCCCTCGAATTCGTCCCGGGCCTCGGTGATTTTGGTGGAGTCGAACTCGCACTCGGTGTACTTCAGCAAAGACACGTCTGTGGCTCCCGTTTTTCCCTAAGCCAGACCGCTCCCGGCTTGCCACGGCTCTCCGTTATTTCTTGGATGCACGAAGGGCGCGGAGAGTTGGCAACGTTCTTTCCGCTCTTGGGTCAGAGCTCCCCGGCACACGCCGCAGGCAGAGCGTGATCGGTTGATTGCATTGGGTTACGATTTGGGTTTGGGGTGGACTCTGCTCCGCTCCGAACCCGGGCCCCGGGCCTTGGCTTCGACAGAGAAAGCACGCGCCTTGCTGACCTACATCCTGCGCCGACTCGGAGCCGGTCTGCTCCTCCTGGCCGTGGTCACCATGGTCACCTTCGCCATCTTCTACGTGGTGCCCAGATGGGCGGGGCGGACCACCGAGCAGCTCGCCACGATGTACGTGGGCCGGGCCCCCACCCCCGAGGCGATCCAGGCCACCATCGAACGCCTGGGTCTGGACCAGCCGATCGCGGTCCAGTTCTGGGAGTTCGTCCGGGGCATCTTCTTCGGCGCGCAGTACCAGTTCGGCCGGGACACCATCGAGTGCGCCGCACCTTGCTTCGGCTACTCGTTCCAGACCTATCAGGAGGTCTTCCCCGAGATCATCGCCCGGCTGCCGGTGACCGCCTCCCTCGCGATCGGCGCGGGCGTGATCTGGCTGGTCGGCGGGGTCGCGGTGGGCGTGGTCTCCGCCGTGTGGAAGGGCAGTTTCTTCGACCGCCTGGCGATGGGCGTGGCCCTGGCCGGGGTCTCCCTGCCGATCTTCTTCACCGGTCTGCTGGCCCTGGCCTTCCTGGTGCACTCCTGGGGGCTGTTCGCCACCCCGCGCTACGTGCCCTTCACCGACGACCCGCTGGCCTGGGCCCAGGGCATGATCCTGCCGTGGCTGACCCTGGCCTTCCTGCACGCGGCCATGTACGCCCGCCAGACCCGGGCGGGCATGTTGGAGACCCTCAACGAGGACTACATCCGTACCGCGCGCGCCAAGGGCCTGAGCGAGCGCAAGGTGGTGCTCAAACACGCGCTGCGCCCCACCCTGACCCCCATCGTCACCATCTTCGGCCTGGACCTGGGCCTGGTGCTGGGCGGCGCGGTCCTGACCGAGCAGGTCTTCTCGCTCAACGGGATCGGCCGCTACGCCGTCCAGGCCATCACCCAGAGCGACCTGCCGGTGATCCTGGGCGTGACCCTCTTCGGCGCGTTCTTCATCGTCATCTGCAACCTGATCGTCGACCTAGTGTACCCGCTCATCGACCCGCGCGTGCGCATCCACAGCTGAGAGAGGCGTTCTTTCGATGACCGAAACCCCCGCGGGGACCCCGGCCGGCTCCCCGTCCGCCTCCTCCGCCGATCCCGTCGTACGCGTGGACGACCTGCGGGTGACCTTCCCGACCCTGGACGGGGAGGTCCGCGCGGTGGACGGCCTGTCCTTCGAGGTGCCCGCGGGCGGCGCGCTGGGCATCGTGGGGGAGTCGGGTTCGGGTAAGAGCGTGACCTCGCTGGCCCTGATGGGCCTGCACCGGGGCAGTCGCGCCCGGATCACCGGCTCCATCGAGGTGGCCGGGCAGGACGTGGTGACCGCCAGTGACAAGAAGCTGCGCTCCATGCGCGGCAACGACATCGCGATGGTCTTCCAGGACCCGATGCAGTCGCTGCACCCGCAGTACACGATCGGCAACCAGCTGATCGAGGCGCTGCGCGTGCACCGTCCCCAGGTGTCCCGGTCCCAGGCCCGCGACCGGGCGCTCGGGTCGCTGGAGCGGGTCGGCATCCCCGAGGCCGCCAAGCGGATCAACTCCTACCCGCACGAGTTCTCCGGCGGTATGCGCCAACGGGTACTGATCGCGATGGGTCTGATGTGCGACCCCAAGGTGCTGCTGGCCGACGAGCCCACCACCGCCCTGGACGTCACCGTGCAGGCCCAGATCCTGGACCTGCTGGACGAGCTGCGCCGCGACCTGGGCATGGCGCTGATCCTGGTCTCGCACGACCTGGCCGTGGTGGCCGGATCGGTGGACGAGGTCGTGGTCATGCGCAAGGGCCGGGCCGTGGAGCGCGGCGACGTGCGCAGGGTGCTGTCCGCGCCCGAGCACCCCTACACCCAGGCTCTGCTGGCCGCGGTGCCGCGGGTGGAGGTCTCCCGGGCCGAGCGCCGCGCCCAGGACCGCGCCGAGCGGGCGGAGAAGGCACGCCAGGAGGAGCGCCGTGTCTCCGGCGGGGCCGAGGAACGCGAGAGGGAGACACCCACCGGAGCCACCGAAGCCGCCGAAGCGCCCCGGCCCGGAGACGAACGCGGGGACGCCAGCCAGGCCTTCTCCGCCTTCACCCCTTCCACACCCGCCGCGGACGGGGATCGCGGCGAACCTCTGCTGCGCGTGCGAGACGTCGCGCAGAGCTTCAGGGTCCGCGGCGGCCTCTGGGGTCGCGCCACGGACTTCTGGGCGGTCAAGGGGGTCACCTTCGACCTGTTCAAAGGCGAGACCCTGGGCATCGTGGGCGAGTCCGGTTCGGGCAAGAGCACCCTGTCCCGCATGATCATGCGGCTGCTGGAGCCCACCGAGGGCACCGTGGAATTCGAGGGCCGGGACATCACCCACCTGTCCGAACGCCGAATGCGCCCGTTGCGCCGCGAGGTCCAGATGGTCTTCCAGAACCCCTACTCCTCGCTGAACCCGCGCCTGACCATCGGCGAGAGCATCGGCACCGCGCTCCGGGTCCAGGGCGGCACGAACACCAGGAAGATCCGCGGTCAGGTCCAGGACCTGCTGGAACGGGTCGGCCTGGAACCCAGCCACTACAACCGGTTCCCGCACGCCTTCTCCGGCGGCCAGCGCCAGCGCATCGCCATCGCCCGCGCGCTGATCCTCAAGCCCAAGCTCATCATCTGTGACGAGCCGGTCTCCGCGCTGGACGTGTCCACCCAGGACCAGGTGCTGCGCCTGCTCTCGGAGCTGCAGGACGACTTCGGCCTCACCTACGTCTTCGTCGCCCACGACCTCGCGGTCGTGCGCCAGGTCAGCGACCGCGTGGCCGTCATGCGCCAGGGCGAGGTGGTCGAGCTCGGGGACAGCGACAGCATCTACGAGAACCCGCGGAGCGACTACACCAGACAGCTGCTGACCGCCGCACCGGTACTTGACCCGGACGAGGCCCGCGAACTGCGCGCCGAGCGGGTACGGGTACGCGCCCAGGGCGGCGGCTGAGCACCTGTGAGGCGTGGCTCGGGCGGAAGGGCTCAGCTGGAAAGACCGCGCAGGAGGGCCCGCAGACCGAACCGGAACCGGGCCAGGGCCTCGGCCTCCTCCGGGGCGTCCTCCCGCCCCTCGTGCCGGACCTGGTGGGCCACCGAACCCAGGCAGTAGGCGTTCAGCGCGTCACAGGCCGGGGACACGTCCGCCTCTGCCAGCCCGGCCTCGGTGAAGGCCGTGTGCAGCAGCGCCCGGGTGTCCTCCTCACCCAGGGTGTGCGGGGCGCGGTGCATCAGCAGGGAGAGCGCGCCGGAGTAGGCGAGCAGCCGGGTCCGGTAGGCCTCCGCCCAGCCGGTCAGCCGCTGGTCCCAGGGCCGGTCGTCCACCTCGGCGGTCCCGACGGCCTCCGCCAGGCTCCCCTCGGCCGCGCCTTCGGCCTCCGGAGAACCGGCCGCCCCTTCGGTGGCCAGCTCCTCGGCGGCGACCTCCTCCGGCGGACCCTCGCCCTCCCGCAACCCGCTGACCACCCGCGCCGTGGTGACGTAGGCGGCGATCGCGTTGAACAGCTGCTCCTTGCCCTTGGGGAAGTGGTGGTAGATCGCCATCGCCTCCACGTCCAGGGCGTCACCCAGGCGTCGCATGGACAGACCGCCCAGGCCGCGTCCGGCGATGATGTGGAGGGCCTCCACGATGATGCGCTCACGGCTGAGACCGGCGTAGTTCCTGCTCACTCTGGTGCCTTCCGGGGGACAAGGGGGCCGACTGTGCAAAGTTGGCAGCTCCGGGGCCGTGACGCCAGTACCGACGCACAGCCCGGCTCGCCAGATGATCTTCGTCACCCATAGGGTTGCCTCGACACGGCTGACGGTACTCCCCACGGAGAGCGGACATGCGACTTGCCAAGCAGGACATGACGAAGGCGCGGGAACACCTCGCCCAGGACGAGGAACGGGCCGAGCGTCTGCCCGAACTCCTGAGGTCGGTGGTCGAGGCCGAACGGGCCCTTGACAGTGCCCGTGAAGCGGGCGCCCCGGTCGAGGAGGTCCACGAACGCGGCGTGGAGCTGGACACCGCGCTCACCGAGGCGATGCGGGCAGCCTACGCGCAGGAGCGGGTGCTGGTCGGCGTGAAGGGCTACGACGACCGCATCAAGCGCCGTAAGCGCCTGGCCCGGCCCGAGGTCAAGCAGGCCACCCAGGTAGCCGAGCGGCTGCTCACCGCCCGGGAGGCCCACCGGCTGCACGGCATCCAGCGGGTGCCCCGGTCGCCGGTGGCCTGACCCCGGCCCACACCGGACGCGGTCGCCCCCGGTAGTCCTGACAACCCCACGGCTCACCCCCGTGGGGTTCTTCGCGCCGGTTCCCTAGCTGTTCTGCGCCTGTTTCCCGGCGGGGGGTTGTTGAGGGAAAGCAGGCGGGGGATAGGTTGGGGGAACGCCCGGCCCGCACCGGGTGCGCAGTCGGCAAGCCAGGTGGGGAGCGAAGAAGGGCATGGCGGATTTCATCCGCATTGATCCGGCGTCGAAAGTTCCGCCCTACGAACAGATCCGGGCCGTCGTCGCGATCGCGGCGGCCAACGGCGAGCTCCCGGTCGGCTACCGGTTGCCGACCGTCCGCGCACTTGCCGGGCAGCTCTCGGTCGCGGTGAACACCGTCGCCCGGGCCTACCGGGAACTCGAACAGGCCGGAGTGGTGGAGACCCGGGGCCGCTCCGGCACCTTCGTGGCCGCCGCCGGTGACGACCAGCGGGCCGAGGCCCTCGCCGCTGCCAGGGCCTACGCCGAGGTCATCAACCGGGTCGGCCTGGAACACGACGAGGCCGTCGAGATCCTGCGCGCCGCCCTGGAGGGCTGAAACCCGGCCCGGTACGTCACGACGCGCGAGTGGCCCGTGTGGTTCCGTCCCTGCCCGTGATGACCGTAACCGGACGAAAACCCGCACAACGCACCTGAACGGCGTTACCGAACGCTACTGTTCTAGTGCGTCGCCTTCCCCCGGTGGCGTCGAACGACTACCCCCAAGGAGGCGCCGATGAGCAGGAGATCTGGCGGCGGACGGTCATCTGGCGGCGGACGCTCGGGCGGAGGACGTTCCGGCGGCGGTCGCTCCTCCGGTGGTGGACGCTCGGGCGGAGGACGTTCCGGCGGCGGCCGTTCTGGTGGCTCCAGGAGCGGCGGTTTCAACTCCCGAGGCAGCAGCGGCAGCGGCGGTTTCAGCTCCCGTGGCAGTAGCAGTGGCAGTCCCGGGCGTTCCGGCGGCGGCGGTTTCAACTCCCGTGGCAGCGCCTCCCGGCCCGCACGCACCCCCAGGCCCGCGCGTTCCTCGCGCGCGAGTCGGTCCAACCCCACGTACGTGGCCGGGGCCGCCCACAGCACGCGGCCGCGGCGTCGCTGGTACGGCGGTAGGAACCGCCACTACTACAACGACGGTCCGGGCTTCGCCCCGCGCCGACACGGCGGCCTCGCCAGCCTGGTCGGATGCCTGGTGGCCGTGGTCGGTCTGCTGATCATCCTGGTGATCGTCGCCCTGCTGTGATCTGACCCCTGGCTGATCCGGCCCCGCGGCCCCCGCTCGCGTCCGTGTGGTCCCCTGACAAGAACCCCCGAGAAGGAAACGAGCAGTATCCGTGTCCCACCCCCGAACCCTCACCCGTGCCCTTCCCCTCGCGGCCACCGCCCTGGCCGCCACGCTGGCGCTGACCGCCTGCTCCGGAAACCGGGCCGAGATCGACGAGGCGTGCGCCGATATCCAGAGCACCATCAGCGGGGTCAACTCCGCTGCGGAAAGCATCCGGCAGGACATCCTGGTGGACGACATCCCCTTCCAGGAGCAGCACGCCGACGAACTGTACGAGCACATGCTGGACGTGGAGTATCTGGAGGAGGTGGCGCGCGGCTCGCTCCGCGAAGACGCGGCCGAGCGGGCCGACGCGGTCAACGCCGTTCTGGAAGAGCTGGAGTTCGACCAGAACTACGCCGCTCTGGAAGAGGCCCTGGACTGGACCGCCGACACCCATGACATGATCCTCGACGCCTGCGGCTACTAGCGCGCCCGAGGGGTCGGTCGAACATGACGGGGGCGGGGGCCGACACGGTCCCCGCCCCGCTTCGTGTGCTCAGCGGCGCAGGCCGGTCACGGAGATCAGGTAGAAGGCGATCAGGCCCGCCCACACGAGGAAGATCCCTGCGGGACCGGCCATCCCGGCGCCGATGGCCGTCGCCGGAATACTGACGCCCAGGCACACCAGGGACAGGACCATCCGCACGTTGTTGGCGGCCAACCCCCGGCGGGTCTCGTTGGCGCCCGTCTGGAGTGCCACGTGGTGTTTCACGCGCTCCTCGATGGTGTCGTCGACGCGTTCGACGAGGGAGGCGGCCACCGCCTCGTCGTACTCGGGGCCCAGCTCGCGGCTGGCGCGCAGCGCGGCGGCGATCTCGTCCTGTTGCCGCTGGGGGTTGTTCGTCATCTGGCCATGCTCGCACCAGCGGCCGCGGGCGAACAGCCGGTGAGTGCGGATATCAGGGGATACCAGGGGAAAACCGGGGTTGTCCCTGAGCCCGGCCGGCACCGGACACAGCGGTGGAGCCGCTCCCCGTGAGGGGGGCGGCTCCACGGTCGTCTTCGCTGTTTCCCTAGCTGGCGAAGTCCAGCAGCTGCTGGGCCCGGCTCGGGTGGCGCAGCTTGGACAGCGACTGCTTCTCCAGCTGCCGGATCCGCTCCCGGGTCAGCCCCAGGTGCTTGCCGATCTCGTCGAGGGTGCGCGGTCGGCCGTCCATCAGACCGAAGCGCAGGGACATGATGGTCGCCTCGCGCGGCTCCAGGTCCGAGAGCGCGTTGCGCAGCTGGTCGGCCATGAGCTGGCGGTCGACCACCTCGGAGGCCTCCGAGGCGTCCACGTCCTCGATCAGGTCACCGATGCGGGTCTCGCCGTCCTCACCGATGGTGGAATCGAGGCTGATCGGCTGGCGGGTGACCCGCAGCAGCTCCTCGATCTGGGTCGGGGTCTTGTCCAGCTCCAGCGCCAGCTCCTCGGGCGTGGGCTCGCGGCCCAGTGCCTGGTGCATGTCGCGCTCCAGCCGGCTCACCTTGCTGAGCAGCTCCAGAACGTGCACGGGCAGGCGGATGGTGCGCGCGGAGTCGGCGAACCCGCGCTGGATGGCCTGGCGGATCCACCACATGGCGTAGGTGGAGAACTTGAAGCCCTTGGTGTAGTCGAACTTCTCCACGGCGCGGATGAGGCCGAGGTTGCCCTCCTGGACCACGTCCAGCAGCGACATCCCCCGGTCGCTGTACTTCTTGGCCACGGAGACGACCAGGCGCAGGTTGGCCTCGAGCATGTGGGACTTGGCCTTGCGGCCGTCCTCGGCCACCCACTCGAGCTCCTCGCGCTCGACGTCGGCCATCTTGGCGGTCTCGTCGATCTCGCCGTGCAGCCCGAGCCGGTACTCGGCGTAGAGTCCGGCCTCGACCCGCTTGGCGAGGTCCACCTCCTGCTCGGCGGTGAGCAGTTGGCGCCGCCCGATCGCCTTGAGGTAGGTGTGGACCGAGTCGCCCATGGCCGGTGACTGGTCGTCGAGGTCGGCCTCACCGGTTTCCGGATCGGTGGTGGCCTGGGTGGTCTCGGTCTTCTTGGTGCGCCGCGTGGTGCGGGCCTTCCTCCGGGTGGAGGGGCCCTTGCGCGGAGCGCCCTTGCCGGATGCGGCCTTGGGTGCCTCGTCGGTGTCGGGCACCGTCGCGATGAGAGTGTTTTCCAGCACGTCGTCCTCGGCGTCAGGGTCGGCCACCAGCGCGGAGTCCTTGCCGTTCTCGCCCCCGTTGGCGAGTCGGACCCCGTTCTCGGTGAGTTCACGCAGGATGGAGCGGCCGTCACTGGAGGTGACTCCGGCCGCGGAGAAAGCGGTACGTAGTTCGGAGAGGGACAGGTGTCCCTGAGCGCGCCCCTGGGTGAGCAGGTCGGCCAGCGCCGTGTGGGCGGCGCTGCCCTCGGCCGGAGCGTTGTCACCGGGGGCTTCGACCTCGGGGCTCGAAGCGGCTAGGGCAGTGCTCGTCATGTGGGCACCTCCCTCCCTTCCAGGACGTGTGGCACGTGGCGGAGGGTTACCGCCGACTGGACGCGCCAATATGTCCAACGTGTCGGCGAGTCAAATGTTCCCTGTCTCGATTGGATATCGGCGAGGGTGGCATAGATCACTGTGTCATGAGTGGCGGAATGCGGACCCGTGCGGGTAAAGGAACGCGCTCGGCTTCGGCGCTCGGACCGCCGCGCACCAGGCGTTCCGGGCACGGGGGAGCGGACGAGTGGACCGATGGCTGCCGCCAACCGCGGACCTCCTTGGAAGAGGGGCCGAAGAAACCGGATACTCAAGTAGACGCCAGGGAGCTTTCGGAAGTTCCCCGCCTTCCGGACAAGGTCCTCCAGGGGCCAGGGTCCCACGTGTACGGACCGCACCGGTAAACGCCGGTTTGCGACCGCCCCCCTTCACCGTGACGCCTCTTGCTGCCAGAAGCGAAATCAGCGTCGATCTTGCTACTGGTAGCAAGATCACCGGGGTGAGAAGCCCCTAGTTCGTGCCGGTGTCTAGGAACGGGGCCGGCGGAGCGCGACCAGATCCGGTTTGCCCGAGGCCAGCATCGGCAGAGCGGGGCGCAGGTCCAGCTCTCTGGGGGCGGCGTAGGCGGGCAGCCGTTCGCGTACCCAGGCGCGCAGCGCCGCCAGCGTCGGCGGGGCCTCGGGGTCGGTCGGCACCACCACCGCGCTCACCCGCTCGCCCCACTCGGGGTCGGGGCGGCCCACCACCACCGACTCGGCCACCTCCGGGTGCGCGGCCAGGATCGCGTTCACCTGGCCGGGGACCACCTTGTGGCCGCCGGTGTTGACCACCTCGTCCATCCGGCCCAGAACGCGCAGTCGGCCCTCGGCGTCCACACGCCCCAGGTCGTTGGTGTGCAGCCAGCGGTTTCCGTCGGAGTCCACGGCCAGCCCGGCCTCGTCCTCGGACGCGGCCCGGATGCCTTCCAGGCACGCGCCCGGCGGCAGCCGGTAGTCGGTGAGCAGGCCGGGGCCGCCGAGCAGGATGCGGCCGGGCTCTTCGGGGTCTTCGGAACCAGCGGGCCGGGCGATCCGGACCAGGGTCCCGTCCAGGGGGACACCGTCGTACACACACCCGCCGCAGGTCTCGCTCATCCCGTAGGTGGTCACCACGCGCCCGCCCGCAGCACGGGCCTCCTCCAGCAGCGAGGGCTCCGCGGCCGCCCCGCCCAACAGGATCGTGCCGAACACCCTCAGGTCCGCCCCGGCGGTCAGCAGCCGGCGCAGCTGCGTGGGCACCAGGGACACGTGCGGGCGCAGCCCGTGCGCCAGTTCCAGCACCGCGTCGACGTCGAAGGCGGCGTGCACCGCCTCGGTCCCGGTGACGATCGCGCGCATCATCACCTGCATGCCGGAGATGTGCCCGGCGGGCAGTACGCACAGCCAGCTGTCACCGGGAGCGGCGCCGATCCGGGCCACCGAGGCGCGCGCCGAGGCCAGCAGGGCGGCCGCGGACAGCTCCACGCCCTTGGGTTGGCCGGTCGATCCGGAGGTGGTGATCAGCAGCGCCGCGTCCGACCCCACCGGGGCACCCCCGGCCAGGTCGGTGATGCCGTCCGGGGTGCGCAGCGACGACGGGCGCATGGCGGCCAGCAGCGCGTCCACGCGGGCGTCGGGGGTGCCGTCGGGGACGGGCAGCAGAGCGGGGCCGGTACCGTCCAACGCCTCGGAGAGCAGCCGGTTCAGGTCTTCGGGGGAAAGCCCGCGTACCGCCTGGAGGGCGCGACCTGCCGGGAGGGCGCGATCGCCCTCGCGGTCGGTGAACGGGGACCGGGGTTCGCTTGCTTGTGCCACGGTGCCCCAGCGTACGCCCGTTCGCGCGAGGCGCCGTCCGACCGGCCCGGGCCGTAGCCCACCGCCGGGGGGCGTGCCCGTGCGTCCCGGCCCGCCTGGCAGAATGCGTAGGGTTGACGCTTGGGTAGCCCGGTCGCACGACGACCGGCACCCACACCGTCCCCATCCCCGTGAGGAGAAGCAGAAGCCGTGAGCAGCGTGATCGACTGGCAGCGGTCGGGCGAGTATTCCGACATCATCTACGAGACCGCGGAGGGCATCGCCAAGATCACGATCAACCGCCCAGAGCGGCACAACGCCTTCCGTCCCCAGACGCTCTTCGAGCTGCAGACGGCGTTCAACATCGCCCGGGACGACTCCAGCGTCGGTGTGATCATCTTCACCGGCGCCGGCGACCAGGCGTTCTGCTCCGGCGGGGACCAGAAGATCCGGGGCGACGACGGCTACATCGGCGACGACGCCGTGGCCCAGCAGGGCATCGGCCGCCTCAACGTGCTCGACCTCCAGGTGCAGATCCGCCGCCTGCCCAAGCCCGTGATCTGCATGGTCGCCGGCTGGTCCATCGGTGGCGGCAACGTCCTCCAGGTCTGCTGCGACCTGACCATCGCGGCCGACAACGCCAAGTTCGGGCAGACCGGCCCCCAGGTCGGCTCCTTCGACGGCGGGTACGGCTCCTGGCTGCTGGCCGAGACCGTGGGCCTGAAGAAGGCCCGCGAGATCTGGTACCTGTGCCGCCAGTACAGCGCCCAGGAAGCGCTGGACATGGGCATGGTCAACACCGTCGTGCCGCTCGCGGACCTGGAGAAGGAGACCGTGCAGTGGGCCCGCGAGATGCTGGAGAAGTCCCCGCTGGCGCTGCGCATGCTCAAGGGCGCGATCAACGCCGTGAGCGACGGCGCCGCCGGGATGCAGCAGTTCGCCGGTGACGCCACGATGCTCTACTACATGAGCGAGGAGGCCCAGGAGGGCCGGGACGCCTTCAAGGAGAAGCGCCGTCCGGAGTTCGACAAGTTCCCGCGCCGCCCGTGACCGCGGCCTCGGAACCTGCCCCGGCGGGGACCCCCGCCGGGGGGCGGGCCTTCGCGATCGCTCTGCGCAACCGCTTCCGGGGCATCACGGTCCGTGAGGGAATGCTGGTGCGCGGCCCCGCCGGGTGGGGCGAGTTCTCGCCCTTCGCCGAGTACGGGCCGCTCGAAGCCTCCCGCTGGTGGGCCGCCTGTCACGAGGCGGCCCACCGGGGCTGGCCCGAGCCGCTGCGCGAGCGGGTGCCGGTCAACGTCACCGTGCCCGCCGTGGACCCCGAACGCGCCGCGGGGATCGTGGCCGCGGGCGGCTGCGCCACGGCCAAGGTCAAGGTGGCGGAGAAGGGCCAGGACTGGCGCGAGGACGTGGCCCGGGTCGAGGCCGTGCGCGCCGCGATCGGACCCTCGGGCCGGGTCCGGGTGGACGCCAACGGCGCCTGGGACGTGGACACCGCCGTGCGGATGACCCGCGAACTGGACCGGTTCGACCTGGAGTACGTGGAGCAGCCCTGCGCGGACCTGGACGGACTCGCCGCGGTCCGCCGCCGGGTGGACGTTCCGGTCGCCGCCGACGAGTCCGTCCGCCGCGCGGAGGACCCGCTCAAGGTGCGCGCCGCCGACGCCGCGGACATCGTGGTGCTCAAGGTCCAGCCCCTGGGCGGCGTCCGCGCCGCGCTGCGGCTGGCCGAGGCCTGCGGTCTGCCGGTGGTGGTCTCCAGCGCCGTGGAGACGTCCGTGGGACTGGCCGCCGGGGTGGCCCTGGCGGCCGCCCTGCCCGAACTGCCCTACGCCTGCGGACTGGCGACCATGCAGATGCTGACCGCCGACGTCACCGCCGATCCACTGCTGCCCGAGGACGGGTTCCTGCCGGTCCGGCCGGTGGCCGTGGACGAGGTGGCGCTGGCGGCGGTCGAGACCGACCCCGCCGCCTGGCGCGCGCGGGCGGCCGAGGCCCGGGTCGCGGGGGCCACCTGAACTCGGCGGTTGTACACGCTGACGGGGGCGGCTGACCTGGTGGGCAAGAGATCACAGCCGGGTTTGCTCGCCTCCGGCCACCGAACGGGGTTCACTGGAAGGGCCGGGGTCGTGCGGTCGGGTCGGACCGCGCGGTGATACTGGTACACACCCTGACGAACGAAAGATTTTGATGAATCCGTCTACCGCCCTGGCGCGGGTCCTCGTCGACGAGCTCGCCCGCTGCGGGCTGGCCGAGGCCGTCGTCGCGCCCGGGTCGCGCTCGACGCCCCTGGCCCTGGCCCTGGTCGCCCACCCCGGTATCCGGGTTCATGTGCGGGTGGACGAGCGCTCCGCCTCCTTCCTGGCCCTGGGACTGGCCCGTGCCTCGCGTCGGCCGGTGGCGGTGGTGTGCACCTCCGGTACGGCGGCCGCCAACTTCCATCCGGCGGTGATGGAGGCCGACGAGAGCGGGGTTCCGCTGCTGGTGCTCACCGCGGACCGGCCGCCGGAGCTGCGCGGTACCGGAGCCAACCAGACGGTGGACCAGATCGGTCTGTACGGCGGTGCCGTGCGCATGTTCGCCGAGGTCGGCACCCCCGACCCGGTCCCCGGCATGGTGGCGTACTGGCGTTCGCTGTGCTGTCGCGCCTGGGGTGCGGCGATCGGCGGCCGCCCCGGCCCGGTCCACCTCAACGTGGCCTTCCGTGAGCCGCTCACCCCGGACGAGCCCGCCGTCGCCCCGACCTGGACGGCCCCCCTGGACGGGCGTGGGGACAACGGCCCGTGGATCTCCCGGCCCGGCCCCCTGACCGAACCCGCGCCGCTGGTCCTGCCGGACGTGGAACGCGGTGTGATCGTCTGCGGTGACGGTGACTACGACCCGGTGCCGTTCCTGGCGCTGTCCGAGGTGACCGGCTGGCCGCTGCTGGCCGAGCCCACCTCCAACGCCCGCCGGGTCGGCGCCGTGTCCACCTACCGCCAGCTGCTGGCCTCGCCCGGGTTCGCTGCCGAGCACACCCCCGAGCTGGTCGTGAGCGTGGGACGGCCCAACCTGTCCCGGCAGATCCTGGCCTACCTGCGCCGCGCCGAACGCCACGTGGTGGTCACCGCCGGAGCGCTCGGTGACCCGGCCGCGAGCCTGGCCAACGCCTTCTCCGACCCCGCGCGTACCGCCACCGACGTGGTGGCGGCCGTCGCCCCGCCCGCCGGCCTCAGCTGGGAGGAGCCCCGCCGCACCGACTGGTCGCGTGCGTGGGAAAGGGCCGAGGCCACCGCCCGCGAGGCAGTCGACGGGGTCCTGGACGCCGACGAAGCGCTCTCCGAACCCCGCCTGGCCCGCGACCTGGTCTCTCAGCTGGCCGCCGGATCCCTGCTCTTCGCCGGTTCGAGCATGCCCATCCGCGACCTCGACGCCACCATGCGCGCCCGCTGCGGCGTGCGCCTGGTCGGCAACCGCGGGGTGAGCGGGATCGACGGCACGGTCTCCACCGCGATCGGCGCCGCCCTGGCCCACCAGTCCGAGGACGGCGGCCAGGCCTACGCCCTGCTGGGCGACCTGGCGATGCTGCACGACCAGAACGGCCTGATCATCGGCCCGGGCGAACCCAGTCCCGACCTGGCGATCATCGTGGTCAACAACGACGGCGGCGGTATCTTCTCCGGCCTGGAACAGGCGGGCCACCCCGATTTCGAGAGAGTGTTCGGCACTCCCCACGGCGTCTCCATGGAGAAGGTCGCGGCCGTCGCCGACCTGCCCTACACCAGGGTCGAGTGGGCCACCGACCTGCCCAAGGCCCTCCTCGGCGAGGGCCTGCGCATCGTCGAGGTCTGCACCACCCGGGCGGGGAGCGCGGCCCTGCGCCGCCGTATCCAGGACGCGGTGGACACGGCGGTCAACGCCCTGCCCTGACGGGGCGTCCACACGCACAGGGGCGGCACCGATCGATTCGGTACCGCCCCCCGTCCGTCAGGTCAGCGGTTCACAATGTCCGTCAGGTCGAACTCCCACCCCAGGGGAGCGGAGGTCCTGAGCGTCTTTCGGTGGACGGTCGGCTTGCCGTAGCCACCCGAGGGGCTGGCCGGGTCCTTCTCGTACTCGTAGACCACCGCGTCGCCGCCGTCCTGCTCGATCCGCCAGTAGAAACGCGCGCCAGCGCGGGCGTGGAGCTCGGGCTTGCGCTCGCGGTCCCTGATCTGCGACTCAGGGGAGACCACCTCGACCGCCAGTTCGACCGCTTCTGGCGGGAACCAGGTCTGTTCCAGTTCCCGGAACGCCGCGGAGCGGACCAGAAGCGGGTCAGGCTCCGGCCGCTGCCGTTCGGCTAGCTTGGCGGAGAACTCTCTCGCCACCCGGAGCCCGTCGGGAACATGGGTCTTGGGGGCGCCCTCCAACAGTTGGAGGACCAGCATGTGGAACAGCTTCTGCGGGCGCGCCAGCACCAGGTTTCCGTCGATGAGTTCGGTATGCGGCGGAAGATCCGGGATGCGGTCAAGGTCGTCAGCGGTGAAACCGTCCTGCGGCGGCATGGGGAGGACCACGGCGTCTTCGAACTCTGGCGCCTGTTGCTCGGCCACTGTCGGAGCGGACATGTGACTGCCTTCGGCCGTCGGATCGTTCTCGTCGCTCACGGTAGCCGTCCCCGTTGTCCCTGGCGGTGCTTTTCGCGGATTGCCCTACCCCGAGCATGCACCAGGACCCGCGGAAGTTCGCCCACCACGGGCCCGGAGAGCCGGTTTCAAGGCCGCTACGGGCTACCGCTGGGGGGCGACGCCGAAGATCTCGGCGATGTCGTCCAGGACCGCGTGGGCGGAGATCAGGCCGACGCCGGACATCCAGTAGGCGTCGTCGACCTCGGTCTTCTCGCCCTCCAGCTGGTCCCACAGAGGATTGGTGACGTAGTCGTCCTTGGCCTCGTCGACCTCGCCCGCGCCGTCGTCGTAGGTGGCCACCAGGATCTGGTCGGCGTCCAGGTCGAGCAGGCGCTCGGGGCTGTGGTAGGTCGCGATCTCCGTGGAGTCGGTCTCGGTGTGCTCGCTGGCGGGCAGGCCGAGGTCGTCCAGGACCACACCGATGTAGGAGTTGCGGGTGTACAGGCGCACGCCCTCCGCGTCGCCCGCGAAGCGGACCACGGACACGGTGGGCAGTTCGCCGTCGTGGGCCTCGGAGATCTCCTCGCCGATGGCGGCCGCTCGGTCCTCGAACTCGGTGAGCAGGCGCTCGGCCTCCTCGGCCTGACCCATGGCCTCGCCGGTCAGGAGCAGGTTCTCCTTCCACGAGGCGCCGGTGTCCACGGACATGACCGTGGGGGCGACCTCTGTGAGCTGTTCGTAGCCGTCGCCGTGCCGGACCTCGGCGGACAGGATCAGGTCGGGCTCGGCCTGCGCGACCAGTTCGGGGCTGATCTCCCACAACAGGCCCACGGACTCGGCTCCGGAGGCGTCGCCGGTGTTCCAGCCGCTCTCGAACAGGTACTCGGGCAGCGCGTCCTGGTTCTCGGCGATCTGGGTGTAGCCCACCACGTTGCCGCCCAGGGCCAGGGCGGCGTCCACGTAGGTGAAGTCCAGCGGCAGGACCCGCTCGGGCTCCGTGGGGATCTCGGTCTCTCCCATGGCGTGCTCGACGGTCAGCGGGAATCCCTCGGACGCCTCGCGGCCGTTGTCGGTGCCGCCCCCGTCGGGGCCGCTCGCGCCGCAGGCGGTGAGCAGAGCCAGGGAGGAGGCCGCGGCCAGGGCGGCCAGGCCCGAACGGCGGGGGAGAGCGAGGGTGGTCATGGTCGGGGCTCCCGAGGAGGTGAAGGTGGTTCCGGTGCCGTCCTACCGCGACGAACTGCCAGAACGTGACAAAAGACCAGCGAGTGTGCTTCGCGGGTGTGGAACGTGGCAAACTTAGATCATCCAAGTATGGCCAGGCAAACCTAACTTAGGGCTGCCTGGCTTTTGCCTTGGGGATCACGTTCATGAGAGGAGACCCGGTGAGCCAGCGCGTGGAACCGGCCGCCGCCGCGTCCGGGCGTTCCGCCGTCGCGGCCCGCAGGTCCCGTCGCGTCGCCGGGCTGGTGCTGCTTGTCGTGTTGCTGGCGGCGGCCGTCTCGGCCAGTGTGCTGGTGGGCGCGCGCACCCTCGACCCGGCCACCGTGTGGCAGGCCCTGACCGCCGACGCGGGGCCCGAAGCCAACACCATCGTCAACGAGATCCGTGTGCCCCGCACCGTGCTCGGTCTCCTGGCCGGGATCAGTCTCGGCCTGGGCGGAGCCCTCATGCAGGGCCACACCCGCAACCCCCTGGGCGACCCCAGCATCCTCGGGGTCACCTTCGGCGCCGCCCTCGCGGTGGTCACCGGCATCTACTTCCTCGGTATCACCGCCCTGCACACCCAGGCCTGGTTCGCCTTCGCCGGGGCGGGCGCGGCCGTGGTCCTGGTCTACGCGGTCGCCTCCGTGCCCGGGCGCGGCCCCACCCCCGTCACCCTGGCACTGGCCGGAACCGCCGTGAGCTGGCTCGCCTACTCCGTGGCCTCCGGCATGGTCCTGCTCGACCAGTCCACCATGGAGAGCTTCCGTTTCTGGCGGGTGGGTTCCCTGGTCGGCCGCGACCCCTCGATCATCCCGCAGATGGCCCCCGTCGTCCTGGTCGGAACCGTGCTCGCCCTGGCCAACGCCCGCGCCCTGAACGCCCTGGCCCTGGGCGAGGACACCGCACGCGCCCTGGGGTTCCAGATCGGCCGGGCCCGGCTGGTCGGCCTGGTCGCCATCACCCTCCTGACCGGCATCACCGTCGCGGCCTGCGGCCCCATCGCCTTCGTCGGGCTGATCGTGCCGCACCTGGCCCGGGGGATCGTCGGCGCCGACTACCGCTGGCTGATCCCCTACTCCGCCCTCATGGGAGCGGTCCTCCTTCTGAGCGCCGACGTCCTGGGACGCTTCCTCGCCCCGCCGGGTGAGCTCCAGGTCGGGGTGGTCCTGGCCCTGGTGGGCGCGCCCTTCTTCATCCACATCGTCCGCCGCCGGAGGTTGTTCGCGCTGTGACCGCCACACTCGAACCCGCATCCGGGCGCGACCCCCTGGCGCGCCGGGCCAGGGCGGTCACCCTGGGACCGCTCGCGATCCGGCTCCGTCCGCGCCTGGTCGCCGTCTGTGCCCTGACCGCCCTGGCCATCGTGGCCCTGACCGGACTGAACCTGTCCGTCGGCGACGTGTTCGTCGCCCCCGGCCAGGTGTGGGCCAACGTCGTCGGCGCCAGCTACGACGAGTACTTCACCATCTGGCGGGTCCGGATGCCGCGCGTGGTGGTCGGCCTGCTGGCCGGAGCCGCGCTGGCCGCCGCCGGGGCCATCACCCAGGCGATCATGCGCAACCCGCTGGCCAGTCCCGACCTGCTCGGGGTCACCCACGGCGCCAGCGCGGGCGTGGTCGCGGTGATGGCCTTCGGCGGCAGCTACGGAATCATCAGCGGACCGCTCGCCCAGATCGGCGTACCCGCCGTCGCCCTGATCGGCGGACTGGCCGCCGGGGTGCTCTGCTACGGCCTCGCCTGGCGGAACGGGATCGACGGCTTCCGCCTGCTCCTGGTGGGTGTGGGCGTCTCCACGGTCCTGATGAACCTCACCGTCTGGATGCTCACCCTCGGCGAGGTCAACGACAGCGGCCGGGCCATGGTCTGGATCGCGGGTTCCCTGAGCATGCGGACCTGGGCGCACGCCGTTCCGGTCGCGATCGCCCTGGCCGTCCTGCTGCCGCTGGCCCTGGTCGCCGCGCGCACCCTGGACGCCCTGTCCTTCAGCGACGACGTCACCCGAAGCCTGGGCGTGCGCCTGGAACCGGCCCGCACCGGCATGCTGGTCCTGGCCGTGCTGCTGGCGGCCTTCGGCACCTCGGCGGCCGGACCCATCCTGTTCGTGTCGCTGGCAGCCCCGCAGATCGCCCTGAGACTGGGCCGCACCGCGCGCCCGCCCGTCCTGCTCTCGGCCCTGGTCGGTGCCGCCCTGGTGGCCGCCGCCGATCTGGCGGCCCGCAACCTCTTCGGCACCGTCCAGCTCCCGGTCGGCATCGTCACCGGCTGCCTGGGCGCCCTCTACCTCGTGTACCTGCTCGTCCGCGGCAACCGAAAGGTCCAGGCGTGACCACTCAGAAGACCCCTCCCGCCCCGGCCACGGCATCGGACACGCCCCCCACACGGCTCGGTGCCCGCGGCCTCACGCTGGCCTACGACGAGCGCGCCATCGTCGACGGCCTGGACACCGACATCGTCGGGGGCACCGTCACCTGCGTGATCGGCCCCAACGGCTGCGGAAAATCCACGCTGCTGCGTGCCCTGGGCCGCCTCATGCGCCCGCGCGCCGGAGTGGTGGAGCTCGACGGCCGCGACATCCACCAGGTGCCCACCCGCGAGGTCGCCCAGGTGCTGGGCGTCCTCCCGCAGCAGCCGACCGCGCCCGAGGGCCTCACCGTCGCCGACCTCGTCGCCCGCGGCCGCCACCCCTCCCAGCGCTGGTACCGGCAGTGGTCGGGCGACGACCACCAGGCGGTGTCCGCCGCCCTGGAACAGACCGGTCTGCTGGAGTTCGCCGACACTCCGCTCCAGGAGCTGTCCGGCGGTCAGCGCCAACGCGCGTGGATCTCGATGGTCCTCGCCCAGGGCACGGACCTCCTCTTGCTGGACGAACCCACCACCTTTCTGGACCTGGTCCACCAGGTGGACGTCCTGGACCTGGTCCGCGACCTGCACCAGCAGGGCGGCCGCACGATCGTGATGGTCCTGCACGACCTGAACCTGGCCGCTCGCTACGCCGACACGATCATCACCATGCGAGACGGGCGGGTGGTGGCCAGCGGAACCCCCGCCGAGGTCCTCACCCCCGAACTCCTGCGCGAGGCCTTCGACCTGGATGCCGTCGTCACCGAGGACCCGGTATCGGGCGGCCCCCTCATCGTTCCGGTCGGCCGCGCGCGACACTGAGACTCACCGGTCGGTGCCCTCACCCGGAGACCGATCGCGGGCTTCGTCCCGGCCTGACGGAGCCCGCACCGTCTGGCGGGGGTTAGGCGACGGCTGAGGGGGAGCCGTCCAGGACCTCCAGCAGCACGTCGACGTAGTCGGTGATGATGCCGTCCACACCCCAGTCGATCGCCCGCTGCATGCCCTCGCGGTCGTTGATCGTGTAGGTGTGGACCTCCATGCCCGCCTCATGCACGGCTTGGACGTAGTCGCCGTCGATCCGGTTGTGGTTCGGATTGACCTGGTCGGCCCACGAGTAGTCCTCGAGCTCGTCCACGGGCACGACCCCCAACAGTCCGTGCGGGACATGGCGCGGGTAGAGCTCGCGTGAACTCTCCACGACCTCCCAGTTGAAGTCCTGGATCGCCAGGCGGTCATATCCGGGCTTCCCGGGCAGCGACCCCGGCGAGAGGAACCACGGGTTCCTGTGGAGGACCTCGGCGATGTCCACCTCGATGCCGGGGTGGTTCGCGGACGCCTTGATCTCCAGGAGGAAACCGAGGCGCAGCTTCTTCATGAGGTCCAGCCCCTCCTGCAGGGTGGGCACCGGCTCGCCCTCGAACTCCTCGCCGAACCAGGATCCGGCGTCGAGCTCGCGGATCTCCGCCAAGGTGAAGTCGCCGACAGCGTAGGAGTCCCGGTCCGGATAGACCTCTTCGACGTTCGTGGTCCGGGTCAGGTCCACGTCGTGCATGAAGACGAGCTCACCGTCCGCGGTGCGCTGCACGTCGGTCTCGACGGTACTCGCGCCGAGTTCGGCGGCCACCTCGATGGCCGCGAGGGTGTTCTCCGGAGCGTAACCGGATGCTCCGCGGTGGGCGACGTCCAGGACATCCGGGCCGTGCGGCGGACCTGGGGGACCGGCGGTCGCGGAGTCGGCGCTCGCCGCACCCGCGAAACCGAAAACGGCCATCGCGGATCCGGCGGCCAGGGCCGCGGCGCAACGCAGCGCGGTTCGGCGCATCACATCGCTGCTGGGGCGGGGGTGGGGGTAACCAGCAATGATCCGGGAGGTATCAGGCACAGTGCTCCTCTGATTACGGCAGGACAAAATGACCCGGTGTTCTTCGCCCGGATCCGCTTCCGCTGCCAATCCTGTTTTCTCTCGGCCGGGCAGTCCGCCAAGAAGCGAACAACCCGGACGCGGTAGGAGATCGCCCGGGCATTCGCAAATCAATACCCGGAACGCACTTCCCACCGTCGCTCCATTGATTGACACCGGCGTGTCCTGTGGGAGAACTCCGTCTGGAGGAGCGGGGAACGCCCAATCGTCCCGACCCCCGTGCGGTGTGTCCATGGAGAAGGCGGCCGTGGCCGGGCCAGCCACGAACTGCCTTCGCGCGAGGAGCGGGCACTGGTGTCCACTGCCTCTCGTGTCTGTCAGGTCGGCGGTTGAGGACGTCCGTCAATTCGAGCCCCAGCTCGACGGGCGTGGAAGTCGCCGGCGTCCCGGGCCGCCTCATGCGCCCGCGCGCCAGCGTCGTGGAACTCGGCGGTCGCGACGTCCCCGGGCCCCGCCGGGGACGTCGCCCGGCTGCTGGGCCGCCACCCGACCACCGCGACACGGGGAGCACGTCAGCGCGCGCCCGGGTGGAAACCGCGAGGAAACACGCGGGGCCGACCCGGGCGAGGCTGGTGGACGTTCGTGAGCGGGTAGGCGAGGATCACCACAAGGTCCGACGGTGAGTGTTCACGCAACTACTCTATGCGACTATTCCTGACATCCGGGGGGAGTTGTAGGTGCGTTCACCCGGGTTTCACCGGAGAGTGTGAAACCTCGGCCAGGGTCGTGAGCGACCAGGCAGGACCTCCTGCACGATCGCTTCCGCGCCCCTGAGCGGAGCCCCGCAGCCCGTGCCGGGGCGCGTGAGCGGTCACGATCCCCGAGGAGAACGTGTGACCCCATCCGCGCCCCGCCGCCGACTCCTGCCCCTGCTCGGAGTCGGGGGTGGACGTTCCCCCAAGACCTGCGAGTACCGCTGTGGCAACGCCTGTTTCCACCCCGCGCCCAACAAGAGCGACAACGCCTACTTCGGTGACATCTTCCAGGGCGTGCTCTCCCGCCGCACCGCGCTCAAGGGCGCCGCGGTCGGCGCCGGGGCCAGTGCCCTGGGACTGGCGGCCCTGAGCCCGGCCGCCGCGGAAAGAGGCCCCAACCGTCCGCACCCCTCGCCGCGCCCCACCTTCAAGAGCGTCCAGCCCAACAACCTGGACCAGGTCTCCGTTCCCGGAGGCTACGACCACCACGTCATCATCCGCTGGGGCGACCCGGTGCTGCCCGGAGCTCCCGAGTTCGACTTCGAGAACCAGACCGGCGAGGCCCAGGCCCAGCAGTTCGGCTACAACTGCGACTACGTCGGCTTCTTCACCCTCGACGACGACCACGGGCTGCTGTGGG
The DNA here is from genome assembly GCF_024134545.1 of Nocardiopsis exhalans. GTDB lineage: Bacteria > Actinomycetota > Actinomycetes > Streptosporangiales > Streptosporangiaceae > Nocardiopsis > Nocardiopsis exhalans. The sequence continues at coordinate 4,503,403 of NZ_CP099837.1, read as the reverse complement.
TCAACCACGAGTACACCAACGAGGGGTTGATGTTCGCGGGCTACTCCGGCGGCGGGGACGCCGACCTGGAGTGGATCCGCGTGGCGATGGCCGCCCACGGCGGCTCGGTGGTCGAGCTGGAGCGGGTGTACGGCACCGGCCAGTGGAAACTGGTGACCGAGGGAGCGCGCTCCTTCAACCGCCGCATCACGCCCGACACCCCGTTCCGCGTAGCCGGTCCCGCAGCCGGGCACCAGCTACTGCGCACCGAGGCCGACCCTGAGGGAACCCGTGTCCTGGGCACCCTCAACAACTGCGCGGGCGGCATGACGCCCTGGGGCACCATCCTCAGCGGCGAGGAGAACTTCCACCAGTACTTCGTCGGCGCCCCCGCCACCGAGGCGAACTCCCGCTACGGCCTCCGGAGCGGATACAGCGGCCGACGCTGGGACCGCGTCGACGAGCGCTTCGACCTGGCCAAGCACCCCAACGAGGCCAACCGCTTCGGCTACATCGTGGAGATCGACCCGCACGACCCGGACTCCACCCCAGTCAAGCGCACCATGTTGGGCCGGTTCAAGCACGAGGGCGCCAACGTCAACCTCACCGAGGACGGCCGGGTGGCCGCCTACATGGGTGACGACGAGCGCTTCGACTACATGTACAAGTTCGTCAGCGCCAAGAAGTTCGTCGAGGGATCCCGCAAGCACAACATGACGCTGCTGGACACCGGAACGCTGTACGTGGCCCGTCTGGAGGGCAACAGCCCCGAGGAGGAGATCGACGGTAGCGGCACTCTGCCCTCGGACGGCGAGTTCGACGGCACCGGTGAGTGGATTCCGCTGTGCACCGACACCGAGAGCTTCGTCGAGGGCTTCTCCGTGGCGGAGGTGCTGATCCACACCCGCCTGGCAGCCGACAAGGTCGGTCCCACCAAGATGGACCGCCCCGAGGACTTCGAGCCCAGCCCGGCCACCGGCAAGGTCTACTGCGCCCTGACCAACAACAGCGCTCGGGAGCCCGGCCAGGCCGACGAGCCCAACCCGCGCGGCCCCAACAAGTACGGTCACATCCTGGAGATCATCGAGGACGGAGCGGACTCCGCCGCCACCACCTTCACCTGGAACGTGCCCATCGTCTGCGGGAACCCCGAGGACGAGGACACCTACTACGCCGGGTACGACAAGTCCAAGGTCATGCCGATCTCGGCCCCCGACAACGTGGCCTTCGACAAGCACGGCAATCTGTGGATCGCCACCGACGGCCAGCCGGGGAGCCTGGGCATCAACGACGCCCTGCACGTGGTTCCGATGGAGGGGCGCTTCCGCGGCGAGCTGCGCACCTTCGCCACCGTCCCGGTCGAGGCCGAGACCTGTGGCCCGCTGATCACCGAGGACCAGAAGACCGTCTTCCTCGCCCCACAGCACCCGGGGGAGAACGGCACGGTGGAGGCGCCCACCAGCGTGTGGCCCGACGGCGACTTCCCGCGCCCGTCGGTCGTGTGCGCCTGGCACAAGGGCGGCCGCGACATCGGCACCTGATCCCGGCCCCGGGTGCGTGCAGCCAGCACGCCCCGGGGACGGTTCGGCTACCGACCCGGGATGACCTTGCTACCAGGAGCGAGATCGGCGAACTTGCCACTGGTAGCAAGATCTCCGGCGTTGAGGGCGACCCTTCTAGAGCACCCGCTCGAAACACAGTGAGGTGGGCTCGTCCGCGTAGGCCCCGAAGGGGGCGATGGGTGTGTACCCCGACCTGGTGTAGAAGCGCACCGCGTCCGGCTGGCGGTCGCCGGTCTCCAGCCGCAGGCACTTCCAGCCCTGACCGCGTGCCCATTCCTCCAGGGCGTGCAGCAGCACGGTGGCCGCTCCTGAGCCGCGGCTCTTGGGCAGCACGTACATCCTCTTGACCTCGCCGACCCCGTCGCCCAGGTCGCGCAGGCCACCGCAGCCCACGGCGGTTCCGGCGTCGTCGCGCACCAGCGCGAACACCGCGATGTCGCCGGCGGAGGGCGGGCTGCCCGGTTCGGAGTCGGGGGTGCCGTAGCGTTCGGCGATCTCCCGCCGCTGGCCTGCGCGTAGTTCGGCGGCCCCGGGATGGTCCCAGGGGACCAGCTCAACGTTCATGCGCACGAGCATGCCGCAGCGATGTTTCCCGCATGTGAAAAGTCGCGCCGCCCCTTGGACGGGGCCCGGCCCGAGGGGCTCAGGCCTCGGGGTCGGTGAGGGCTTCGCGCATCACCCGGAACTTGGACTCGGCCTCGGCGACCTCCGAGGCGGGATCCGAACCAGCCACGATCCCGCCGCCCGCGTACAGCCGCGCGCGTGAGCCGTCCACGTGGGCACAGCGCAGCGCGATCCCCCACTCGGAGTTGCCCGCGCCGTCGAGCCACCCCACCGGCCCGGCGTACCCGCCCCGGTCCATGCCCTCGACCTCGGCGATGAGGCGCATCGCCGTGTCGGTCGGGGTGCCGCCCACGGCGGCAGTGGGGTGCAGCGCGGCCACCGCGTCCAGCGCCGAGACCCCGGGGGCGAGCCGGGCGTACGCGCGGGTGGCCAGGTGCTGGACATTGGCGAGTTTGAGCAGGTGCGGCCAGGCGGGCACCACGAGCTCCTCGGCGAGCGGCTCCAGCGCGGTGCGCAGCGAGTCCACCGCCAGCCCGTGTTCCTCGATGTCCTTGGCCGAGGCCAGCATCTCCTGGCCCAGCTGGTGGTCGGCCCCGGCGTCCCCGCCCCGGGGGCGGGTCCCGGCCAGGACCAGGGAGGTGAGCTGGTCACCCTCGCGGCGCAGTAGCAGCTCGGGGGTGGCGCCGACCATGCCGCCGACGGAGAAGGTGAAACAGGCGGGGAAGCGCGTGCGCAGCCGCTCCAGCAGCACGCGGACGTCGATGGGGGAGTCCGCCTCGGCGAAGGAGTCCCGGGCCAGCACGGCCTTCTCCAGCTCACCGGCGCGGATGCGCTCGACCGTTCCGGCCACCGCGCCCATCCACTCCTCACGGGTGAGCGACCCGGGCCGCCACTCCACGGGCCCGACCGGTCGGGGCGCCGGGTGGGGGCGCAGCAGCTCCTCGGGGTGCGCGCCGGGTTCGTCGGTGACGGTGGTCAGCCAGGTACGCCCCTCCCGGCGGCCCACGACCACGCGCGGCACGATCAGCGCCGAGCCCCGCGAGGTGGGCGTGAACGTGAACGTGCCGAAGGTGACCAGGCCGGTGCCGGGCAGGTTCACCTCGTCCTCGACCTCGGCGTGCTCCAGCAAGCCGTGCGCCCAGGTGGTCGCCTCGACGAACCGGGTGGTGTCGGTGGGCGGGGTGCCCTCGGGCTGCGGCGCCGGGTCCAAGCGGGTGGCCTCACCCCAGCCCACTATGCCGTCGTCGCCGGTCAGCCAGGCCAGAGGGGTGCCGGCGGGCAGACGTCGGACGAGGCTGTCGGCCCGGTCGCGCAGGGGGACGGTACGGACGAACAGCTTCGGTGGGCTCAGCTCGGTGTTCACGGGACCCGATTCTAGGACCCGGGGTACGGGCCCCGGCCATGCCCTTGGAGGTTCGCGCTCCGCCCGGATCCCTTCGTCGTGGCCCGGAGCGAGCCCTCCTCCACGCTCTGTTCCCGGCAGGGATCCCCGGGGAAGGGGATTCTTTGCCTGCCGGAGGGTGTACGAAGCCCGAGGCCCCTCGTCAACGGTGTTTCGTTGACCTGCGGAAACATTCCCGCGAGCCATGATGTGCGACGTTATCCACACATTGGCCGAATCGTGTCCGAAAATTGACATCTTGGTCTACTCTGGGTCGCGGCGTGGCGCCAGGGGGACGGCGGTGCGCGAACTTCTCAGAGGAGAACTGTTGATGCGTTCCATGGCACGGGCCGTGACCACGCCGCGCGCCGGGGCCCGGTGGGCGGCGGCTGCCGCCGCGACCACTGTGCTGTTGGCCGGATGCTCCAGCAAGGAGAGCGGTTCCGAGGCCGACGCCCCCGCACCCGGCGGAGAGGGCATCGCGGCCCCCGCCACGTGCGGCACCGACGGCGACAAGCGCGAGATGCGGGGCGCCTGGCTCACCACCGTCCGCAACATCGACTGGCCCTCCGAGCCGGGCCTGTCCGCCGACGAGCAGAAGGCCGAACTCGACCAGTGGCTGGACGAGTCCGTCGAGATGGGCCTGAACGCCGTCTTCCTGCACGCGCGGCCCACCGCCGACGCGGTGTACGACTCCGAGCTGGAGCCCTGGGCCCGCTACCTCACCGGTGAGCAGGGCGGGGACCCCGGCTACGACCCGCTCGAGTACGCGGTCGAGGAGGCCCACAAGCGCGGCCTGGAGATGCACGCCTGGTTCAACCCCTACCGCGTGGGCCTGCAGGACCCGGACATCGAGAACCTCGCCGACGACCACCCCGTCAAGCAGAACCCCGACTGGCTGGTCGACTTCGGCAAGGAGGCCTACGTCGACCCGGGCAACCCCGAGGTCCGCGAGTGGGTCACCGCCGTCATCATGGACGTGGTCGAGCGCTACGACATCGACGGCATGCACTTCGACGACTTCTTCTACCCCTACCCGCAGGACGGCGCGACCTTCGACGACGACGCCAGCTGGCAGGCGCACGGCGGCGACTTCGACGACCGCGGCGACTGGCGCCGGGACAACGTCGACCAGCTCATGCGTGACGTACACGGCCAGATCCAGGAGACCAAGCCCTGGGTGAGCTTCGGCGTCTCCCCGTTCGGCATCTGGCGCAACGACGCCACCGACCCCAGCGGCTCGCCCAGCTCCGGTCTGCAGTCCTACGACGCCCAGTACGCGGACACCCGTACCTGGATCCAGGAAGGCACCGTCGACTACGTCGCTCCCCAGCTGTACTGGGAGCGGGGCTTCTCCACCGCCGACTACGAGGCCCTGACCGACTGGTGGGCCAACGAGGTCGAGGGCACCGACGTCGACCTGTACGTGGGCCAAGGCGCCTACCGCCTGGGTGAGAGCGGCTGGACCGGCGACGACGCGCTGAGCACCCAGCTCGACTACTCGAGTGAGAACGAGCAGGTCATGGGGGACATCTACTTCTCCATCAAGAGCATGCGGGACAACCCCGGCGCGGTGAACCACCTGCTGGAGAACCACTACGCCCAGCCCGCGCTGCCCCCGGTGATCGACTCGCCCGAGGGTGAGGGGGCCCGGGTCGGCGCGCCGACCGGGGTCACCGCCCAGGCCGGGGACGAGACTGTCGAGGTCGAGTGGCAGGCCATCGAGGGCGCCCGCTTCTACGCGGTCTACCGCCTGCCAGCCGAGGCCGCCCAGGCCCTGGAAGGCGGCGATGACGAGGCCTACTGCGCCGCGCTGGCCCCGGGGAACCTGGTCGGCATGACCGGTGAGTCCGCCCTGACCGACAGCGCTCCCCTGGAGGACGGCGCCGGCTACGTGGTCACCGCCCTGGACGACTACCGCGCCGAGGGGCCGGTCAGCGAGATCGCGGACCCGCGCACCTGACCGACGGGCCACACGGGGCCACGCGGCACCACCGGACAGAGCAGCAGGCCGAACGGGCCCGCTCCCGCACACACGGGGGCGGGCCCGTTTCCGTGCGTCCACCTGTCGGATCAGCACTGTCACATCCACCAAATGAACGGTGAAAAAGTTATGATTTGCTAGGCATAAAAACATAACTCCCTTGCATTTGCGAGTAGTAGGTTCTCCACATGCCGACCTTCCAGATCAGCGAGGCCGCCGACCTGCTCGGTGTCAGCGCCGATACCGTACGCCGCTGGGTCGACTCCGGCCGCCTGGCCGCCACCCGCGACGCCTCCGGGCGCCGCCAGCTGGACGGTGCCGAACTCGCGGCGTTCATGCGGGCAGGGGCCGACGACGACCCCGACCGTCGTGTCTCCTCCGCCCGCAACCGCTTCCAGGGCCTGGTCACCAACGTGATCCGCGACCACGTCATGGCCGCCGTCGAGATCCAGGCCGGACCGCACCGGGTGGTCTCCCTGATGAGCCGCGAGGCCGCAGACGAGCTCGGTCTGGAGGTCGGAAGCCCGGCCACGGCCGTGGTCAAGTCCACGAACGTCATCATCGAGACCACCGGAGAACACCATGCGTGACACCGCCCCCAGCCGTCCCGCACACCGCTTCACCGGTCGCCGCCACGGACCGGTCACCGGGTTCGCCGCCGCCAGTGCCCTCGTCGTCCTGACCGCCTGCGGCGCCGAGGACACCGGGCCCGACGAGGCCGCTGAGGAGAACGGAGACGGCGGCGCCCTGAGCGGTGAGCTCACCGTCATGGCCGCCGCCTCCCTCACCGACGTCTTCGCCGAGATCGCCGAGGACTTCGAGGAGCGGCACCCCGACGTCGAGATCACCCTCAACTTCGCGGGCAGCAGCGAACTGGTCCAGCAGATCAACTCCGGCGCGCCCGCCGACGTGCTCGCCGCCGCCGACACCTCCACCATGGAGCAGGTCGTGGAGGGCGAGGGCCTGGACGCCGACTGGGCCGCCGAGAACGGCGAGAACGGGCTGGTCTTCGTCACCAACACCCTCCAGATCGCCGTACCGCCGGAAAACCCCGCCGGGATCGAGAGCCTGGCTGACCTGGCCGGGGACGACGTGCAGGCGGCCTTCTGCGCGGAGGAGGTGCCCTGCGGTGCAGCCGCGGCGGCCGCCCTGGAGGCCTCCGGCCTGGACGTCACCCCGGTCACCTACGAGGAAGACGTCCGCTCGGTGCTGACCAAGGTCGAGATGAACGAGGTCGACGCCGGACTGGTCTACGCCACGGACGTCATCTCCGCCGAGGGCAGGGTCGAGGGCCTGGACTTCCCCGAGGCCGAGGAAGCGATCAACGGCTACCCGATCGGCGTGCTCGCCAACTCCGCCGACCCCGAGCTCGCCGCCGCCTGGATCGAGGCGGTCACCTCCGCCGAGGGCGCGGCCGTCCTCGACGACGCGGGGTTCGGTGCCCCGTGACCACCGCCGCACCCAGCAGGTCCGGGAACGCCGGGGGCGCGCCTACACCGCGCACGCGCGCCTCCCGGGCCAAGACCGGCCGGATCCCCTGGATCCTCGTCCTCCCCGCGGTCATCGGTGTCCTCTTCCTGGTCCTGCCCTTCGCGGGGATGCTCATCCGCGCGCCCTGGACCACCATGGGCGCCCGCGTCACCGACCCCGACGTGCTCGCCGCCCTGTGGCTGTCACTGTCCACCGCCACCGTGGCCACCGTCGTCTCGCTGATCATCGGCGTCCCCCTGGCCTGGCTGCTGGCCCGTACCGAGTTCCCCGGCCGCCGGTTCGTGCGAGCCCTGGTCACCGTCCCCCTGGTGATCCCGCCGGTGGTGGGTGGTGTGGCCCTGCTGATCGTGCTGGGCCGCAACGGGCTGGTCGGCCAGTACCTGGACGCCTGGTTCGGGCTGACCCTGCCCTTCACCTCTGCCGCCGTGGTCATAGCCCAGGTGTTCGTTGCCATGCCCTTCCTGGTGATCAGCGTGGAGGGCGCCCTGCGCGGGGCCGACCGCCGCTACGAGGAGGCCGCGGCCACCCTCGGCGCCAGCCGCGTCACGATCTTCACCCGAGTCACCCTTCCCATGGTCCTGCCCGGCATCGGTGCCGGAGCGGTGCTGTGCTGGGCGCGCGCCCTCGGTGAGTTCGGGGCGACCATCACCTTCGCCGGGAACTTCCCCGGCACCACCCAGACCATGCCGCTGGCGGTGTACATGGCCATGCAGCGCGACCCCGAGGCGGCGATCGTGCTCAGCCTGGTCCTGCTCCTGGTGACCCTGGTGGTTCTGGCCACCCTGCGCGAGAGGTGGATGAGCACCGCATGAGGCCGACAGACCAGCCCGCCAACCCCGTCGCGGGCCCTGCCCGCGCCCCCGCCCTCGAGGCCGAGCTGCGCGTGCGGCGCGGCGACTTCACCCTCGACGTGAGCCTGACCGCCGGGCCGGGGGAGATCCTCGCCCTGCTGGGCCCCAACGGAGCGGGCAAGTCCTCGGCGCTGCGCGCCCTGGCCGGGCTGGTCCCGCTGACCGGCGGACACGTGCTGGTGGACGGCGCGGACGAGACCACCACCGCCGTCGAGTGCCGCCCCATCGGCATGGTCTTCCAGGACTACCTGCTCTTCGAGCACATGAGCGCGCTGGAGAACGTCGCCTTCGGTCCGCGCTGCCAGGGCGCGGGTAGGTCCGAGGCGCGTGCCCGGGCCGGTGAACTGCTCGAACACATGGACCTGGGCGCGCACGCCCAGTCGAAACCCCGGCAGCTCTCCGGCGGGCAGGCCCAGCGGGTCGCCCTGGCCCGCGCGCTGGCGGTCCGCCCGCGGCTACTCCTGTTGGACGAGCCGATGGCGGCGCTGGACGCCAGCACCCGCATCGACGTCCGGTCCCGCCTGCGCCATCTGCTGGAGGACTTCGACGGTGTGACCGTGCTGGTCACCCACGACCCGCTGGACGCCATGGTGCTGGCCGACCGCATCGCGGTGATCGAGTCGGGGCGGGTCGTACAGCGGGGCGAGCCCGCCGAGGTGGCGCGGCGGCCGCGGACCTCCTATGTCGCCCGGCTGGTCGGGCTCAACCTCTTCCAGGGGCGGGGCGAGGGGGAGACGGTGGTCCTGGACGGCCAGGACCCCGGCGAAGCCGCAGAGGGGTGGACCCCCGACGGTCCTGCCCTGGTGACGGTGCGCGAGCCGCACCACGGCCCTGCCCTGGTGGCCTTCCCGCCGCGCGCGGTGGCCCTGTACCCGGAGCACCCGCACGGCAGCACGCGCAACGTGTGGCGGCTGACCGTCGACGGGATCGAACGCTTCGGCGACCAGGTCCGGGTGCACCTGGACGGGCCGCCGTCCCTGGTCGCGGACATCACCCCAGCGGCCCTGGCCGAACTCGGACTCTCTCGCGGCGACACGGTCTGGGCGGGGGTCAAGGCCTCCGAGGTCGAGTGCTATCCGGGCTGACCCGCTTGACCTGGGGTGACCCGGGTATCAGGATCCGCGCCCCGCCACCTGGTGACATAGGGCTCTCGCATGCTGGGACAAACGGTACTCTTCGGTCCCAACCGCGAAAAACAGGTACGGAAATCCTGTGGACACTTGGATATCCGACCCTCACCTGGGGGAGACTGTAGGACACCCGGTGACGACAGTCCTTCCCCCTGCGGTCGAGGAGGGTTCCATGTCCCTGAGAGAGCACGAGCGCAGAATCCTCGCGCAGATAGAGAAGCAGCTCAGCGAGGATGCTCCTGAGCTTGCCGGACGCCTGGAGGCCTTCGGAACCGATGACCCCGACGCCCCGGCCGACCCGGGGCTGCGGAGCTGGAAACCGTGGGTCGCCTGCGGGCTGATCGCGGCGGTCACCGCGGGGTTGCTCGTCCTGCTGTTCGTGCTCACACCGAGCGCACCGCAGCCGGAGGACCCGCGGCCCACCGAGACCTCGCAGAACACCGTGCCCGACCCCGTGCCGGAGGGCGACGCGGTCGACGGCCCGCCCGAACCGGCCGGCTGACCCTCGTGCCCGCGTCCCCGGGCTCCCGCAGGAAGCCCGGCGGGCCCGGACCACGGACGTGACCGTACGGGAAGGGCCCCGCCCGGAGCACCGGTGCACCCGGATGCTCTGGACGGGGCCTTCAGCGCCTCTTCGGTCCCTCAGAGGGCGTTGGTGAAATCGGCGGCCAGCGGACCGGCCACGGACCCGCCGCCGCCTCCGCCCTCCACCACGATCGCGAAGGCGACGTCACCCTTGTAGCCGACCATCCAGGCGTGGGTGGGCAGCTCGTCGTCCTCGTCCGGGGTGCCGAACTCGGCACTGCCCGTCTTGCCGTACACCTCGCCCTGGAAACCGGCGTCCTTGGCGGTGCCTTCGGTGATCACGGCGCGCATCATAGGCCGGATGGCCTCCGCGTTGGCGATGGGGTTGGGCTCGGGCAGGTCCTCCCTGGCGGGTTCGGTGACCAGTACGGGGTGGCGCCAGGAACCGTCGGCGATCGCCGACGGCACCGTCGCCATGTGCAGCGGTGAGGTGAGCACCTGGCCTTGGCCGATGCCCTGTGCGCCCATCATGACGACGCCCTCCGCGACGGGGAAACTCGGTTCGAGCGTGGTCACACCGAGGTCCAGAGGGGAGTTCATGCCGAACTGCTCGGCGCTCGCCTGGAGGCTGTCCGCGCTCAACCGCTGGCCGATCTCGTGCACCAGGGCGGTGTTGCAGGAGGTCGCGAACGCCTCGGTCACCGACTGCTCACCGTGCTCGGCGCCACCGGCGTTGACGAACGTCCAGCCGCCCGGATCGTACTCCTCGGGGCAGTTCATGGTGGCGTCCGCGGACAAGCCGTTGTCCAGCAGCGCGCTGTAGGTGACGATCTTGAAGGACGAACCTGGCGCGTACTGGCCCTCGAAGGCCCGGTTGAACCCGCCTGGCACGTTCACCACCGCCAGGACCTCACCGGTGGAGGGGCGGATCGCCACCAGACCGGCGGGGTCGCCGGCGTCGATGATGGCGTTGGCCGCGGCGCTCTGGACGGTCATGTCGATGCTGGTGGTGATCGGCTCGCCGTCGGACCCGTCCAGGGTCGCGACGGTGTTCTCCTCGGTGGCCTCCAGGGAGTCGCGGTCCTCGGCCTCCGCGGCGTCCACCATCACGATGGTGGTCGCGGCCTCACCGGCCAGGTGCTCCTCGTAGCTGCGCTGGAGCCCGCTCTTGCCGATGGTGTCGCCGACGCTGTAGGCCGGGCCGAGCCGCTCGACGTCGTCCTCGTCGGCCTCGCCCAGCTCACCCACGATCATCTGCAGGGAACCGGAGATGTCCGGGCTGTCCAGGCGGGTGCCGTCGGCGGCCTGGATCTGGCCGCGCTCGCCCCATACGGCGGTACGGGCCAGGACCTGGCCCTCGCCGAGTCCGGGGTAGGCGACCTCGGGCGAGAACTCGACCAGCCACTCGCCGTCCTCCCGCACCAGCGGGAGTTCACCCTCCCAACCCCAGTCGTCGGCGTTGGTCAGCGACACGGTCACCTCGTAGGGGGCGCTGCCGGTGCCGCCCTCCGTGGTGGGGGCGCCGACCTCGACCGCGACCCCGTCCACGCCCAGTCCGGCGTCGATCCCGGCGAGGGTCTGCTCGGCGTCGCCACCGGTGGTCACCGCGGCCAGGCGCGCGTAGTCCTGGTCCTCCCAGGCGGCCTTGTACTCGGCCGTGGCCTCCTCCGGCTGGGGCAGCGTGTACACGTACCACCCGGCGGCGCCGCCGGCCAGTGCCAGCACGAGCACGGTCGCGACCACACCGATGATCAGCCCGCGGCGGGACTTCTTCCGGGGCGGCGGCGGACCGGGGTCGTAGTCGTCGTAGTCATCGTCGTAGGGGTCGTCCGGGCCCTGGGGGCCACCGGGGCCGCCCCGGCCGCCGGAGGCCGTGCCACCCGGACCGCTGTAGAGGAACTCGTAGCTGTCGCTGCGGTTCTCACCCTCCCCCGGGGCGGGCCCGGCGGGCGGCTCCGGAGCGGAACCGGGGTAGGGGGTGTCGCCCGCGTAGGCGGGCTGACCGCCGTACGGGGTCTCCCAGGCCTCGGGGGAGGCCCCGGCGCTCTGGTTCCCCTGCTCCTCGTGTCCGTGCTGCCCGTAGCCCCGAGCGGCCTGGGCCCAGTCCTGCTGCTGCCCGGCGCCGGGGTCGTTCCAGCTCTCCTGGGCGGGCCTGGGCTCGACGGGGGTGCCCCACTGTTCCGGTGAGGGCTGCGCCCCGGACGGTTCGTTCCAGCTCTCCTGGGACCCGGAGGGCTGCCCCCAGGACTCCTGGGCGGAGCGCGGTTCCACGGGGGTTCCCCAAGGCTCGGGGGAGGCCTGCGGCTCGACCGGGGTGCCCCAGGACTCCTGGGCGGAGCGCGGTTCCACGGGGGTTCCCCAAGGCTCGCGGGAGGTTTGCGGCTCGACCGGGGTGCCCCAGGACCCCTGGGCGGGTTCGGGCTCGACGGGGGTACCCCAGGGCTCCTGCGGAGTCCCCGGTTCCGCCGCCGCCGGCGGCGTGCCCCAGGACTCGTGGGACTGGGACCCCTGGGACTGGGACCCCTGGGACTGGGCCGGTTCGTTCCAGCTCTCCTGGGCGGGTTTGGGCTCCACCGGGGTGCCCCACGGCTCGCGGGGCTCTTCAGCGGGTGTGCTCGGCCCGGACGCGGGAGGGGCTTCGGGCTCCGCCGGGCGGGGGCGGTCGAAGCCGAAGTTCCCGGTCTCCGTGGGGCGGGCCCCGGGAGGCCGCTGGGGGATTCGGTAGGGGTTCTCCGGGCGCGACTGATGCGCCTGTGTACCGTCCGAATCCTCGGGCGGCCCGGAGGAATCCGGCTGCCGGGGGGACCGTTCGTCCACGCCTGACCGTCCTTCGTTACGTTTCCTGGGGATACCACGATGCCCCGCTCCCACCTCGGTGGGAGCGGGGCACGAGGATGATGGTCGGCATGGCGGTCGCCTCTCGGCGCGGGGCACAACGGGGCTCCTGGCCGCCCGGTCTGCCCGCCCACCTGGGGCGGGTGCCGGACGCGGTATTCCGCGAAGGCAGTAGTTGAGGCCCGGGGGACACTTGCTACCACACCGACCAACAGTGACTCTAACCCATACGTCCGGGGAGTTGTTCCACGAACCATAAGAGAGTCACATGCGCAATCTCACGGTGCAAGACAGCGCGAATCGGGGAAAGACAAAGGGCCGGTCCCGCAAAGGGGTACGGGACCGGCCGGGAAGCTCACACGAGGCCGTCAGGCCTGGCGTGCGATGCTGGTCTGTTCCTCACGGGTGAGCAGCTTGAGGCGCTTGCGGCCGCGTTCGGCGCCCAGCTCCTCCTCCTTGGCCTCGATCAGCTTCCAGCCCTCCCAGGTGGTGTACTGGACACCGCGCTCGGTGAGCAGAGCCTGGAAGGCCACCGGGTCCGGCTCGACAGCCGGGGTGAAGGAGTCGCGGTCGGCGACCAGGTTGGTCACGGTCTCCAGGGCGTCGCCCTTGGTGTGGCCGATGAGGCCGACCGGGCCGCGCTTGATCCAGCCGGTGGCGTAGACGCCGTCCACGTGCTCCTCGTCCAGGTCCAGGACCCGGCCCCCGGAGTTGGGGACGACACCGCGCTCCTCGTCGAAGGGCAGGTCGGCCAGGGGCGACCCCAGGTAGCCGATGGCGCGGTAGACGGCCTGGACCTCGGTCTCGACGAACTCGCCGGTGCCCTTGACGTTGCCGTCGCCGGTCAGCTCCATGCGCTCGGTACGGATCGCGGTGACCTTGTCCTCACCCAGGAGTGCCACGGGCGAGTGCAGGAAGTGCAGGTGCAGGCGGCGCTCGGCGCCGCGCTCGTCCCGGATCGCCCAGTTCTGCAGGACCTTGACGTTGGTCTTGACCTGATTGGACTCCTCGCAGGCCTTGAGGCTGCCCTCGTCCATCTCGAAGTCCTCGGCGTAGACCAGGACCTCGACGCCGGGCTGCTTGTCCAGCTCGCGCAGCTCCATCGGGGTGGCCTTGCACTGGGCGATGCCGCGGCGTGCGAACACGTGCACGTCGGTGATCTGCTTGGCGCGCAGACCCTCGTAGACGTTGTCGGTGATGTCGGTGTTCAGCAGGTCGTCGGCGTCCTTGGCCAGGATGCGCGCGACATCCACGGCCACGTTGCCCGCGCCGATCACGGCGACGCTGGTGCCGTCCACGTGCCAGGACGGGTTGACGTCCGGGTGGGAGTCGTACCAGAAGACGAAGTCGGCGGCACCGTGGCTGCCGGGCAGGTCGACGCCGGGGATGTCCAGCGGGCGGTCGCGGTCGCTGCCGGTGGCGAAGATGACCGCGTCGTAGTGGCGGCGCAGGTCCTCCAGCTTGAGGTCCACGCCGTACTCGATGTTGCCGTAGAAGGTGATCTCCGGCTTGTCGAGGATCTTGTGCAGCGCACCCTGGATCTGCTTGATCCGGGGGTGGTCGGGGGCTACGCCGTAGCGGACCAGGCCGTAGGGCGAGGGCAGTTTGTCGAGGATGTCGATGCTGACGGACGTGCCGCACGCGGACAGGGTCTCGTCCTTGGTGAGCAGGTCCGCGGCGTAGATTCCCGCCGGGCCCGCACCCACGATTCCCACTCGCAGTGGTCGCGTCATCGCACAGCTCCAAGTCTTCGCGCCAGGGTCGGACGCCATAGGTAAGGCTTGCCTAATATAACCGATGTGGCCACCGGAAAACCCCACTATAAGGGTAGGGAATTCTGCTCACCCCGCCGGGGAGGCAAAAAGTCTGCGGATCACCGCTCGGGGGCCGCGATCCAGGCAGGAGGCCGGGTTCGGACTCGCTGAAAGGGCCTTCAGTGTGGGGTCAACGCCCCGTCAGGGCCGAATCAGCCCCGAGTCAGCTGTGGGGAAAGTCACTACTGCTCGAGCTCGGCCTTGACCGAGGCGGCGTATCTGGCGATCTGCTCCTGCCCGGACAGTTTGGCGATCGCGTCCATGATGGCGTCGGTCGCCTCCCGCCGGGGTTTGGCCTTGTCCGCCCTGCCTTCCCAGGGGGAGAGGTCCACCGGCTCGCCGAAGCGCACGCCCACGCGGTTGAACGAGGGGATCTTGCGGCCGGGCGGCAGGATGCGCTGGGTGCCGGTGAGGGCGACCGGCACCACCGGAGCTCCCGTGCTCAGTGCCAGCCAGGCCAGGCCGGTCTGACCCTTGTAGAGGCGGCCGTCGGGGGAGCGGGTGCCCTCGGGGAAGATTCCGAAGACCTCGCCGCCGTTGATCACGTCCAGGCTGTTGTTCATCGCCTCCTGGGAGCTCTGTCCCGGTCGGCGGTCCACCGAGACCGGGCCCAGCGCCTTCAGGGCCCGCGCCACGATCCTCTTCGCGAACGTGCTCTCGTCGAAGAGCTCCTTCTTGGCGATGAAGCGCACCGGCCGGGGGCAGGCCACCCCGACGAAGAGGGGGTCGATGATCGACAGGTGGTTGGCGGCCAGGATCACCGGACCCTGATCGGGGACGTGCTGGGCGCCCTCCACCTTCTGCGGCCACACCACGCGGCTGGCGGGTGCGACGACGGCCTTGGCCGCTCCGTACAGTGACACTATGAAGTCGCCCCTTCTCGGTGGGTGGCGGATTCGCGCGGGGTCTGCGGGATGTGCGGGGTGCACCGGCGCGACGCGGGGGTTCGGGGGGTCCCGGTCGTGCCACCAGAGCTTATCCGGGTCCGGCAGGAGGTCGCGGGGCCGAGGTCCCCCAAGATCAGGACCCCGTACCACTGCCGTGACCTACGCCACACGCGCTAGGGTGATGGTCTAGACCTCTGATCCAGGTCAGGGGCAGGGAGTGTTCGGTGGATGCTGCCCGTCCGCGAGCGGTGCGCCAGTGCCACTGGAGCGACGCGCAGCAGGGTAGGTGTCCACCGAACACTCCCTGAGCCGGATGCGAGTGAGGAAGACAGCCATGCCGAAACTGGTCGATGTCAGCCACCAGATCACCGACGGGATGACCACCTGTCCGGGCCTGCCCGAACCGGTGATCGAGGAGAGCACCACCGTCGCAGGAGGTGTACCCGGACACGGGAACAGCAGCGGCCGGGTCACGATGGTCGGGGCGACCGGAACCTACGTCGAGATGCCCGCCCACCGCTACCGGGACGGGGCCGACCCGGCCGACCTGGACCTGGAACGTGTGGCCGACCTGCCAGGCGTGGTGGTGACCGCCACCGGCGACCGCCAGATCGGCCCCGAGGCCTTCGCCGGGGTCGACCTGCGCGGCCGCGCCGTCCTGGTGCGCACCGGCTGGGACCGCCACTGGCGCACCGAGGCCTACGGGCAGTTCGACCACCCCCACATCACCGAGACCGCCGCCAAGGCCCTCGTCGAGGCCGGGGCCACCCTGGTCGGTATCGACTCGGTCAGCGTCGACGACACCTCACCCGCCGCGGAGGGCGCTCGCCCCGCCCAGGCCGCCCTGCTCGCCGCGGGTATCCCGATCGTCACGCACCTGTGCCTGCTCGACCAACTCCCCGCGGACGGCTTCTCCTTCTACGCGGTCCCGGCCAAGGTCCGCGGCCTGGCGGCCTTCCCCGTGCGGGCCTTCGCCCTCACCGACTGACCCGGCCGGGGATCACAGGTCGGCGTCGACGTCCTTCTGGGCTCGGCGCCGTTCGCGTTGGGCGCGGCGTTCGGCCTCCTGCTGGGCGGAACGCTCGTCCTGGGCGACGGCGCTGGTCATCGAGTTGGCCAGCGCTCGCAGCTCCATGTTGATCCGGGGGTAGGCGGGCAGCCGCGGCAGGGCGCCCAGGCGCGGGGTACGGCGCTCCTCCATCGAGGCGATGAGTTCGTGGAAGGCCAGGTCCACCCGTTGGAGGGTGATCGTGCCCGCGTGGTCCGGGCTGCGGTCCTGGGTCAGTGCCGCCAGCGCCAGGTAGCCGATGCGCTGGGTGGCCACCACCACCGGCCACAGCGGGCGGGTGGAGGCGGCACGGGGTACGTCGCCGATGGCGCTCTCGTACACACCGCGCAGGTTCACCAGGGCGGCCCGCATGTCCCGGCGCAGCTGGTAGCGGCGCTTCTCGGTGATCTCCACGTCCTGGTCCAGCACGGCCATCATGCACTGGCGGGTGCTCTCCAGGACGCCCGAGATGGCCTGGGGTAGGCGGGCCGCCGAGGCCTTGCGCCACAGCAGCAGCGCGCCCAGCATGCCGAAGGCCGAACCCACGAGGGTGTCGATGATCCTGGACCCGGCCAGTTCGGCCACGGGGTAGGGGTTGGCGGTGTAGGACAGCATCAGCGCCATCGGGGTGAGCAGCACCGAGCCGTAGAAGAAGTTGCGGCCCACGACCAGCTGGGTGGCGCCCTGGAACAGCCCGGCCAGGAGGATCACCGCGGCCAGCGGAAGGTCGAGCGTGAGCAGCGCGACCCCGCCCAGCACACCGAGCAGGGTGCCCAGCGAACGCTGCACCGAGCGGTTCATGGTCAGCACCACGTTGCCGCCCTGCAGGACCGCGGTGGTCGTCAGGGCCACCCAGTAGTAGTGGTCCAGGCCCATCGACAGTCCGAACGCGCCCGCGAGGGTCACCGTCAGCCACATGCGCAGCGCGGTCGGGCGGATCAGGGAATCGCCGCTGGTCAGGCTGGAGCGCAGCGAGCTCCACAGGGCGGGGTAGCGGTCGTCGTGCAGGTTGGCGGTGCGCTTGTCGTCCTCTTCCTCCTCGTCGTGGCCGCGGCGGGCGGCCTGGGCGGCCCTCGAGAGCAGGTTGTACAGGCGCGCCTCCAGCGAGCGCGGCCGCATGCCCCGGCGCAGCTCGTCCAGGGAGTCCGGGTCGGGCGCGCTGCCCGGGTCGGCGACGGCCAGCGCCATCTGGTCGGCGAACTCCGCGGCCTCCTCGGGCAGCGTGGTGGGCCGGGCCATGCACACCTGGGTCGCGGCCAGGTGGATGTCGGAGACCCAGCGCAGCAGGGCGCGCAGCCGGGCCGCCTCGGGGGTGGTGCGGTAACCGCGGGTCTGGCCGAGCAGCACGATCCGCCAGGCCTCGGCCAGGGCCACCGAAGCCGAGTGCTGTGCGTGGTCGAGCTCGGGTGTACCGACCGATCGCAGCAGTGTGGCCAGCGCCCGGTAGGCCCCGGCCACCGCCTGGTACTCGGGGTGTCGGGCGCGCAGCGGGGCGCCCGACATCGACACCGCCCAGCCCACGGCCGCGCCCAACGCGGCGACCAGCGCGTGCAGCGGCACCTCGGCCAGTCCGCCGGGGGCGATCGTGGAGATGGTGGCGACCAGGACGAAGAACATCGTGCCGGGCTTGTCCACCCGCCAGGCAGCACACACCCAGGTGGCGGTCCCGGCGGTCAGGCCGATGGAGACCACCGCCGCCCACGGCGAGAGCGAGGCCGCGAGTGAGTTGAGGGTCACCGCCGCGACGAAGCCCAGCCCCACCAGGCCCAGGGCGGCGGCGCGGTAGGCGTAGGGGGTCTTCTTCTCGTACAGGACGGTCATGGAGCCCAGGGCGGCGAGGGTGCCGATCTGGGGGCCGAAGATCAGCGAGGCGAGGGCGAAGGAGACCGTCATCGCGATGGTCGCCTGCACAGCGGTGGTCCAGGCCCAGGGGCCCGCCTCCAGGCCGAACACCGCTTTGAGGTCGACGCGTGGTCGCGGCCGCTCACCCACTGTGACGCGCTCCGGGGCCTTGGCGGCGTCGTCCCCGCCCAGGTTCATCGGACCGGTCTCACCAGTGGTTCCCAGATCTCGCACGAGGCCATCCTAAGCCGAAATACCGGGACGAAAGGGCACGTAGGTCGCGGGTGTGCAGACTCAGGAGCTTTTGGCGACGACTTCCGCACGGTCTCCGCTCGCACGCTCCAGCTCGGTCTCGGCCCGCTCGGCGCGCTCCAGGGCACGGTCACGGGCCTCCTCGACCACCGAAAGGCGTGCGGCGGCGGCCTCGCGGGCCTCGGTGAGCGTGAGTTCGGCGTTACGACGCTGGGTGTCCAGTTCGGCGGTCAGACGTTCGCGGTCGGCCGTCAGCCGGTCCAGCTCGGCGGTCAGGCGGGCGCGCTCGGCCTCGGCGGCGGCACGGTCGGACTCCAACCGCTGGTGGGCGCGTTCCAGTTCGGCACCGAACCGGGTGCGCTCCTGCGCCAGGACCTGGGCGTCGCGGGCGGCCTGCTCCTCGGCGCGCTCGGCCCGGGCCAGGGCACCGCGTTCGGCCAGCTCCGCCTCGTCCCGGCGGCGGGACTGCTCGGCCGCTTCCGCGCGTAGGCGCTCGGCCTCGGTCCGGGCGCGCTCCAGGATCCGGGCGGCCTCGGCGCGCTCGTGTTCCAGTTCGGCGCGGGCGCGCTCGGTGGTCTCGGCGATCCGGTGTTCTGCGGCGGCCAGCCCGGAGTTGGCCTCTGCCACGGCCGCGTCGCGTTCCGCGGTGGCGGTGCGGGCCAGTTCGGTCTGCCTGTCGCGCTCGGCCTCGGCGGCGTCCCGGCGGCTCAGGGCCTCCTCGGCCATGCGCTCGGCGTCCTGGGTGGCGCTCACCGCGGCGGCCGTGGTCTCCTCCGCGGAACGCCGGGCCGCCTCGGCCTCGCGGCGCCGGTTCTCCGCCTCCAACCGGGCGGAATCGGCCTCCGACACCTGGCGGGCGGCGGCCAGCCGGGCCGCCTCGACCTGTGCCTCGGCGGCGGCCGGGTCGGACATGGTGGCGAAGGCCTGGGTGGCCGAGTCCAGGGTCGCGCCGAGCTGTTCGGCCTGCACGGCGAAGCGGGTCAGGAGGTCGTCGGCGCGCAGCCGGGCCGCGGTGACGGGCTCGGCGCCCCGGGTGGGCTTGGCGGCGGTGCCCTCCTCCTGTTCGGAGCGGACCGCCTCCTCCGCGTTCTCCGCCTCCTGGGCCAGGCGCTGGCGTTCCTTCCACGCCCGCCACCGGGTGTGTTCGGGCAGGTCGCAGTATTGCGGCGGCCGTCCGGGGGAGGAGCCGCGAGGGACCGGGCGGGTACAGCCGGGGAAGATGCAGGTGCTGGAGTCGGAGGAGGCCACGGGCCGAGCGTAGCGCTTCGGGCCTGGGCCTTGCCGAGCCGCGCGGAGCGGGTGTGTCGCGCGGGGCCGTCTCTGCCCGGGTACGGAGAAGCCCCCGCGCGGGACGTGGGTATGACCGGGCGGGGGCTCGTTCTGGGCGGCGTCACCGGACACTGGTCACCGGTACGCCGGGAAACGCCCGGGGGAGTGGTCAGTCGTGGGCGCCGAAGCCGTCCACGCGGCAGACCATCGTGGTGACGAAGGGGCGGAAGCCCTCCTGCTCCAGGAAGCTGATGTCCTCCGAGGCGGTGGCCAGCGCGGAGAACTCGATGTCCCGGATGCCCATGGCGGCGAGCTGGCGGCGCACCTCCTCCAGGAGCTTGGAGCCGACGCCGGCACCGGTGTACTCGGGGTCGATGGCGAAGGTCTGCACGACGGCGACCCGCTCACCGCGGTCCCAGCTGCCCTGGGCGTTCTCACGGATGGTGACCATCGCGTACCCGGCCAGATCGCCTTCGTGCTCGGCGAGGATCGCCATGGTGTCGGGGTCGCGCAGCCAGTTCAGGTACTGGGCGCGACGGCGCCGCCAGGACTCGTCCAGGCCCACCGCGCTGATGATGTCCTCGAGGTGCGGGGCGGTCACCGTGTGCTGCTGGTGCAGGGCACCCCACAGGTCGGCGAGCTCCTCCACCTCGTGTGCTCCGAGGTAGCGGAAGCCAAGGACGCCGACGTTCGTCGAACGAGGTTTGGTCATCAGCGAAGTTTGCATGTTCTTCTCACCCGTTCCACCAGCATTGGGTGCTGATCCCCTGGGGGCCGCATTCTGCGTCCCCGTGGTTGAGCTGCTGGGTCTGACTGTACGTGCCGGTATCGGTCGGAACAGGTGCGACACGAAGAAAAAGCGCACGCGACATCACTAGAGAGAAAGAATATTGAATCTTTCTCTTGTGGACTTCGCGGTGAGGGTGGCGGAGGAGGGGTGGACGGTGTGTACGGAATCACCTCCTGAGAGTGGGTTATCTGTCCGAAACTCCGTCGAAACCTGGCCGCTCTGTCATAAATTGGAGGACATGATCGACGTTCGGCGGTTGCAGCTCCTTCAAGCCCTTGACCACCACCGCACGGTGGCAGCCACGGCGGAGGCGCTCAACGTCACCCCGTCGGCGGTCTCCCAACAGCTCGCCGCCCTGGCCAAGGAGGCCGGGGTTCCCCTCGTCGAACGCCAAGGCCGTCGTTTCCTGCTCACCGGTGCCGCCCGGGTCCTGCTCAAGCGCGCGCACGTCATCTTCGCGGAGATGGAGCGCGCCACCGCCGACCTGGCCGAGTACGCCGACGGCGACCGCGGGGTCGTCCGGGTGGGCTCCTTCTCCACCGGCATCAGCGACCTGGTCGCCCCTGCCCTGGCCCGCCTGCGCGGCAGCCACCCCGGGTGGAACTTCGAGGTCGTGCAGGCCGAGCCCGAGGACAGCGCCGAGATGGTGCGCTCCGGCCGCCTGGACGTGGCCGTCACCATGTCCAGCAGCCACCTCCCGGCCGCGGGTGACCCGGACTTCCGCAGCGACCCGGTCATGGTCGAGCTCTTCGACGCGATCCTGCCCTACCAGCACCCCCTGGCCACCCGCACCAGCCTCCATCTGGCCGACGACCTGGCCGAGGAGGACTGGATCATGTCCGCGCCCGGCACCGCCTGGCACGCGTGCGTGACCGCCGCCGCCAACCAGGCGGGGTTCCAGCCGAGGGTCGTGCACACCGTCGACGACTTCAGCGCCGTGTTCTCCATGGTCCAGGCGGGGCTGGGAGTCGCCCTGATGCCGCGCCTGGCCTGGACCGGGCTCAACCACCCGCAGATCGTCGTACGCGGGGTACGCGAGACCGCTCGCCGTCACATCGTCGTCCTCTCCCGGGCCGGGGCCACCCCCGAGCCCCTGCTCACCGCGATCCGCGAGGCCGCCAGCAAGGTCCCGGTCCCCTCGGTCGGCCCCTTCGCCATCGCGGGCTGAGCCCGTACCTCCTCTCACCGAACCCTGATTTCGGTTGACGCTTCCCTGCGTCTGGTCGGCCCTGCACACGGTCCGTCCTTCATGCGGTCGGTTCTACGTATGGTCTGGTCCGTGTGCGATCAGGCCTGTGCGCGGTCGGGCCCGTGTCCGGGCGGGTCCCTGCGCAGGTGGGCCCTGCCTCATCGGGTTCCGGCGGTCAGAACGGCAGCGGCGGGACGTCGTTGAGCACGTCCTCCGCGGCCTGGTGCAGGTAGGCGGCGACCACCCGGATCGGCCGCCAGGCCCAGCCGCCGGTGCGCCCGGCCAGGTACACCTGGCGCACCCCGCCCAGCTCGCCCAGCGGTGCGTGCGCGACCCCGCGCCGGGTGGTGCTCGACAGCCGGGGCACCACGCCCACTCCCACCCCGGTGGCCACCAGTTCCTCGAACAGCTCCAGGGTGTCCACGCGGTGCCGGATTCGGGGTGTGAACCCGGCGTCGGCGCACATGCGCTGCAGCAGGGCCTCCTCGTCGCCCCGGTAAGGGCTGGCGATCCAGGAGGCGTCCGCGAGCTCGCGCAGGCGGCGCCGGGTCAGCGTCCGGCTGTCCGCGCCCTCGGAGGGCTGGGAGAGCAGCAGCCCCTCCGTTCCCACCGGGTACACCGTCAGCGTGCCCGGGAATTCTCGGGGGAGAAGGCTGTACTGGTACACCACCCCCAGATCCGCCCCGCCGTCCTGGAGCAGACCCAGCGCCTGGTCCGACTCGTACTCGGTCAGGCGGATGTCTATACCGGGGTGGTCGCGCCGCAGTCGGCGTACCGCCGGGAGCACGATCGGTGCCGCTGACGTGTACATCACCAGGTCGACGCGGCCCACCGGCTCGGTGTCGCCGTCGAACTCGGCCTGGGCCGTCTCGACCCGCGCGAGGATGTCCACGGCGTGCTCGGCCAGTCGTCGGCCAGCCGGGGTGAGCCGTACCCGCCGCCCGTCCGGGACGAGGAGCGGGACACCGGCCTCCTTCTCCAGAACGGCGAAGTGTTTGGACACCGCAGAGGTGCTCATGCCTGTGACCTCGGACACAGCGGCCATCGTGCCGAATCGTTCCAGTTCGACGAGCAGGCGGAGGCGCGTGAAATCCATCAACCAAAACTACATGCTTCATCAACCATCAGTTCGTGGACAGAAACGAACGATGTCGGTGCAATAGTCGGGTGATCCCCTCATTCCTCTCTTCGTCCCGTCGTGCCCGGATTCAGGTCCCGGCGCCGCTGATGCTGCTCATCGCCATGTTCACGCTGCACACCGGCAGTGCCCTGGCCGTGATCGCCTTCGATCAGGCGAGCCCGGCCACGATCACCTGGCTGCGGCTGACGTGGGCGGCGCTGCTGCTCCTGATGCTCGGCGGTCCCTCTCTGTGGCGGGCCGTGCGCGCGGCGACCGCCCGTGAGCTGGGGGCCGTGGTGATCCTGGGCACAGCGAGCGCGGGGATGATGCTGTTCTACTCCGAGGCGACGGCGCGGATCGAGCTGGGCACCGCCACCTCCATCGAGTTCCTGGGCACCCTCGTGGTCGCCGTGGCGGCCATGCGCCGCCGCCGCGAACTCGTGTGGATCGTCGCCGCCGTGGTCGGCGTGGTCTGCCTGACCCGCCCCTGGATGGGCGACCTCGACCTGGTCGGCGTCGGCTTCGCACTGGCCGGAGCGGTCTGCGTGGTCGGCTACATCGTGCTCACCCAGCGGGTCGGCTCCGGTTTCAGGGCCGTGCACGGCCTGGCCCTGGCGATGACCGTCGGCGCGCTGGTCACCGCGCCGCTGGGCGCCCCGGCCGCGATCGCCGAGCCCGATCTCGGGCTGATCATGTTCACGCTGCTCATCGCGCTGCTCTTCCCGATGGTGCCGTTCCTGCTGGAGATGATCGCCCTCCAGCGGATGAGTCGGACCGCCTACAGCACCTTCTCCAGCCTGGAGCCCGCCGTGGCCCTGGTGATGGGTCTGATCATCATCGGTCAGGCGCCGGTCGCCGTGCAGCTGGTCGGAATGGGGCTCGTGGTGGTCGCCGGGATCGGCGCCGCCCGGGGCGACCGGAGCGCCAAACCCGCCGTGCCCGGGCGCGGGTCCGCGAAGGCCGCGAGGTCCGTGAAGGCGGTACGCGCGCGGCACAGCAAGACCGGCCCGGGGACGAAGGACGGCGTCCCCGGGTCACCCGACCGGGAGGCCCGCCTGCCAGAGCGGGTCGCCTGAGGCCGGTCCTTCGCCGCGCGCCCCCGAGGGGCGGACGCAGCGCGGCGGAGGACCGCCGATCCGTCACCCCGGCCCCTGGCCGGGGTCGACCGAACCCGCGCACCACTCTGTGCGCGGGTTCGCTCTTGCCTTTTTCGTTCCAGTGGTGTCACCATTGGAACGAAAAGACGGCGAGGAAAGGTGAGCGATGGAATCGAGTCGGTCCCGAGCGATCAGGAGCCTGGCGGCACTGGCGGCCGCCACCGGGCTGGGTGCGGGCCTGGGCGCCGGAGCCATGTGGCTGTGGCGCAACCAGGCCGAGGTCGTCACCCGGCGCCCGATCAACGAGTGGACGTTCACGCACATGGACGCGCTCATGCCCACCCAGGAGGTCCCCCGCTCCGGGGCGCCGCGCCCGCTGCCCCGCGCGGCTCGGCCGCTGCCGGTGGTCTACGAGTACGGTGGCCGTCGGCGCACCATGGGTGAACTGCACGACGCCACCAACACCACCGGTTTCGTGGTCGTGCACAGGGGCGTCCTCGTCCACGAGACCTATCCCGGGCGTTTCGCCGGCCCCCACACCCGGTTCCAGCTCTTCTCCCTCACCAAGTCCGTGACCTCGGTCCTGGTCGGGATGGCCCTGGCCGAGGGCGACATCGGTTCCCTGGCGGACCGGGTCGCGGATCACCGCCCCGACCTGGCGGGCACCGCCTACGCCGAGGCGACCGTCGAGGACCTGCTCCGGATGAGCAGCGGCGCCGGGGACGAGTACCTGGAGGACTACCCGGATCCCTCGGCCACGATCAACGACTTCGAACGGGCGGTGACCGGCGGCGGTTCCCTGCTGGCCGTGCTCAAGGGGGTCCCGGCCACAGTGCCGCCGGGCACCCGCTTCAACTACTCCACCCTGGACACCCAGGTGCTCGGCTGGGTGCTCGAGGCCGCCGTCGGCATGCCCATCGCCGAGTACGCGGCCGACCGCCTCTGGGACCGGATCGGCGCCGAGGACGACGCCTACTACTTCCTGACCCGCGAGCGTCCGCGCACCGCGCTGGCCGGCGGTTCGTTCAACGCCACCGTCCGGGACCTGGCCAAGGTCGGCCTGCTCATGGCCCGGGACGGGGTCCACGACGGCGAACGGCTCCTCCCCGAAGGGTGGGCCGAACGCGCTCGTGGCGCCGGGGAGCCCCACCTGGAGGTGGGCAAGCTCGGGCCGACCGGCCTGCCGCACTACGGCTACTCCGACCTGTGGTGGACCCTGGGCGGTGAACGGCGGGCCTTCACCGGCCTGGGCATCCACGGCCAGTTCCTGTGGGTCGATCCCGACGCCGACGTGGTCATCGTCAAGACCAGCGCCTGGCCCACCGCCGACGACCACGACCGCGACGCCGAGACCGTGGCCGCCCTGCGCGCGGTGGTCGCCTACCTGGAGGATGGCCGATGAGCGCAGGAGAGGTGTCGGGCACCGGTCCCGATGCCGAGCCCGCTCACGGGGCCCCGGCGACAGGGCGGCCCGCCGCGCGGCGCGGCCGCCCCCCGTCGGCCGGGCTGACCCCGGACGGCATCCTGGACGCTGCCCGCACCGTCATCGAGAACGACGGTCCGGACGCCCTGACCCTGCGGCGGCTGGGCAAGGAGCTGGGCTCCAACCACACGGCGGTGCTGCGGCACTTCGACGGCAAGGACGCCATCCTGCTCGGGCTGGCCGAACGCCTGCTCGACGAGGCGCTGCGGGACTTCACCGCGGCGGACGCCTGGCGGGAGACCCTGGCCGACCTCGCCCGACGCATCCGGTGGGCCAGCCTGGCACATCCCCGGGTGGCGGCCCTGGTCTCCACCCGGGTCACCCGCGGACCGGCGGAGCTACGGGGCAGTGACGCGGTCGTCGGCGCACTCCGGCAGGCCGGTTTCGCCGAACGGGACGCCGCGACGTACTACCGGGCGCTCACGGAGACGGCCTTCGCCCTGAGCTCCTACGAGGCGGGTTTCCACTCCCTGGACCGGGAACAGCAGGAGGAGGACCGGTCGGCCTGGCGGCGCTCCTACCTCACTGCCTCCGCGCGTGAGCACCCGAACCTCGCCGCCGTGTCGCCCTTCCTCCCGGACGTCGACGAACGGGACCACTTCGAGGTGGTCCTCGAACTGATCCTGGACGCGCTCGAACTGCGCGCGGCGCGTGCCCGAGACACGGCTGCGACGGAAGGGTAACGGGTTCAGTCGGAGTCTGGCAGAGGCAGATCCAGTCCCTCGGCGATGTCGCGCAGCGCCTGGACGTGCTGTTCGAAGGCCTTGCGACCCTGGGAGGTCAGGGACAGGGACGTCCGGGTGCGGCGGCCGACCCGGAACTTGGTCACGCCCACGTACTCGGCCTCCTCCAGGGTCGCGATCTGCTTGGAGAGCACGGAGTCGCTGACCTCCACCAGGTCCCGCAGGACCCGGAACTCGATGCTGGTGGCCGAGGCCAGCGCCGCGACGACGGAGAACCGGACGGGGGAGTGGATGACCTCGTCCAGCCGGCTTCGGGGATGGCTCAACGTGTACTCCGGCTTCCACGCACGGTGAGGTAACCGGCGACCAGCGGCGGGACGGCGGACAGCAGGGCTCCGACGGCCCACCAGGCCGGGACACCCGGGAAGTATTGGTTTCCCGCCAGCAGCACGACGCCGTAGACGGCGCCCCACCCGAGCATCGCGAACCCGTGGATCCAGGCGAACCGGTGTGGCGTCACAGGACGGGTGGCGGACCAGACCAGGAGTGTCAGGACGGTCAGGCCGAACAGGACGCCGACCACCACGGCCGCCGGTGTGTCCGGAAGAAAGCCGAGGGTCAGCAGCAACACGACGGCCGCCGCCGCGAACACGGAGGAGAAGGTCAGGTACCAGCGTCCCATCGTGCGCACCCTCGCCCTCATCACCCCGGCCTCTTCCAGGGCGTCCAAGGCTTCGTCCCTGCGCATCCGCGCTCCCTCCGCCGCCGTCATTTTTCCATCGTGTCATTCACTTTCCACCATGGCAAGTAAGGATCCCGCGAAGGTTCCCCCACCGGCCAGGAACGTGGCATGACGGGTCCCACCCGACGGCATGGCGCTCCAGGGCGCGCCGGGACCTCCGAATGCACTAACTTGGTCCGAATCATGGCGGCCAAATCTGACCTCGAACTCCTGCGTGCCCACGAACCGGTGCTCATGTGCACCAAGGGGGAGCTCTTCTTCCCCACCGACGTGGACGCCTACGTACGCAACTGCAGCCTCTGGATCGAGGAACCCGGCGGACGCGAGAGCGTCATCGTCCCCGCCGGTGAACTCACCCTCGACCGGCTCTCCCAGGCCGAGGAGGAGTGGCCCGGGCGCCACAAGCACCTGCGTTTCGTGCAGGAGGAGACCCTTCGCGAGGAGGCCCGCCGCTTCAGGGGCATCGCCCGCTCGGTCATCCCCAAGAGCGGTCGCCTGGCCGCCGTGGGCGTGCTCGGCCGCGTCCTGGACATCCTCATGAAGCTCTCGCTGCTCATCCGCGGCGCGGTCCCCGGCGGCGTCACCTTCGCCGCGGTCACCCGCTACCGCGAGCGCGTGGACAACGGCGGCGCCACCTACTACGGGCGCGTCACCCGCGAGGGCGGCTACATCGTCCTGCAGTACTGGTTCTTCTACGCGATGAACGACTGGCGCACCATCTACGGCGGGGTCAACGACCACGAGGCCGACTGGGAACGCGTCACCGTCTACGTGGTGGAGAACCCCGACGGCACCACCCGCCCGGTGTGGGTCGGCGCCTCCTCGCACGAGTACCACGGCGACGACCTGCGCCGCTCCTGGGCGGATCCCGACCTGCACCGTGACGGCGTCCACCCGAAGATCTACGTCGGCGCGGGCTCGCACTCGCACCAGATGCTCCCCGGCGACTACCTCATCCAGGTCGACCCCGCGGTCCTGCGCGGCCTGGTCCGCGGCTGGCGCCGGCTCACCGGACGCCTGTTCCGCGCGGACAGCGCCATCAACCGGCACGGCATCGGAGTGCCCTTCGTCGACTACGCGCGCGGTGACGGCGAACGCCTGGGCCCCGGCGGCGACCGCGAGTGGAACGCCGTCCTCATCGACGACGACACCCCCTGGGTGCGCGGATTCCGCGGCCTGTGGGGCCGCGACACCCGTGACTTCTTCGACGGCGAGCGCGCGCCCAGCGGCCCCCGCTACGAGCGCGACGGCACCATCCGCCGCTCCTGGGCCGACCCGCTGGCCTGGGTCGGCCTGCAGAAGGTGGCACCCAGCGAGAGCGCCGCCCGCGCCGAACTGCGCTCCCACGTAAGCGGCCTCCAGACGCGCCTGCGCGACATCGACAGCGACATCGTCAGCCGCCGCGACCACCTCCGCCGGCTCGACTCGGCCCGGATGGTCCTGGACCGCGAGGCCGCCTCCCGGCCGCGCGCCCGCGAGTACTCCCAGCGGATCGAGAAACTGGAGAAGGAACTCGCGGGGGTCTACGAGAAGCGGGTCCTGCTCGCCGACGAACGCGACACCCTGCTGCGTTTCCTGGAGAGTGACACGCCGCTGGTGCCCTCCCCGACCGGGCACCTCAAGGCACCGCACATGCCCTACGCCTCGGGCGAGCAACGCGCCAACCGCTTCCTGCACCTGTGGGTCGCCCTGAGCACCCCGCTGCTGCTGATCTCGCTGGCGTTGACCCTGTTCCTGCTCGACGGGCAGATGACCCTGTGGGCCATGCTCGGGGTGGTGCTGGCCTTCGCCGCGATCGACTCCCTCGCCCGCCGCAAGTTCGTCCAGTACCTGACCGGGATCGCGATCGCCGCGGTGATCATCGGGTTGTTCGTGGGGGTGGTGGCCGCCTTCATCGCGGACTGGCGCATCGCCATCACCGTGCCCATCGTGCTCATCGTGGTCGTGCTCCTGGTGGTCAACATCCGCGACCTCACGCGCCGCTGAGTCTCGCGGAGCCGAACCGAACCCACCGCTGCCCCGCACGGAAGTGTCATCCGCGCGGGGCAGGATGGGCTTATGGACGAAGCGCTGTTCGGACCGCCGCCCGTCACCGTCGCCCCGGGCGCCGTCCACCTGCCCGGCTGGCTGAGTGCCGAAGCCCAGGCCGACCTGGTCCGACGCTGCCGTGAGTGGGCCAGCGGACCCGCCGGGACCCGCCGCCACCCCATGCCGCGCGGCGGGGTCATGAGCGTCTCCATGACCTCGTTGGGCTGGCACTGGCACCCCTACTCCTATGCGCGCACCCTGCCCGACGGCACCCCGGTCCGGCCCTTCCCCGAACTGCTCGGCGCCCTGGCCGCGCGCGCCGTCGAGGCCGCCTACGGCACGCCGCACGAGGGCGACCCCTACGACGTCGCCCTGGTCAACTTCTACGACGCCGACGCCCGGATGGGCATGCACCAGGACCGCGACGAGCTCTCCCGCGCCCCGGTGGTCTCGCTCAGCCTCGGCGACAGCTGCGTCTTCAGGTTCGGCAACACCGAGACCCGCACCCGCCCCTACACCGACGTCGAACTCCGCAGCGGCGACCTGTTCGTCTTCGGCGGCCCCTCCCGGATGGCTTATCACGGGGTTCCCCGCACCCGCCCGGGCACCGCCGACCCCGCCCTGGGCCTGAACGGCCGCCTCAACATCACCATCCGCGCCTCCGGTCTGCCCGGCTGATTCATTCCTGTTTCGCGCAAATGATGACGCTGTTATGGAATATGCGAATCCTTTGACGGCACGATGGAAGAAGACATTCGGCCCTTCGTTGCGCATGATTGGACTAGTTATTCTGGATTCTTCTATTTCTCTTGATGGTGCGGGGTTGGTTATGAAGAGTGCTCGGATCGCGGTTGTGGGGATCGGTCTGGCTTATCCTGATGCGGACTCCTACAATGACCTGTGGGAGAACGTCCTTGCTGGCAGGAGGGCTTTTCGTAGAATTCCGAACGAGCGGATGAATCTTTCGGACTACTGGTCCGAAGATCCCTCTGCTGAGGACCGATTCTACTCGAAAAAAGCCGCTGTGCTCCGCGGGTTCACTTTCGACAGGGTGAGGTATCGGGTTTCCGGGAGCTCCTTTCGTTCCACGGACATGACGCACTGGTTGGCGTTGGAGACGATGTCCCGGGCTTTGCTGGACGCCGGTTTTCCGGAGGGTGACGGACTGCCCCGGCGTTCCACCGGTGTGGTCATCGGTAACAGCCTCACCGGTGAATTCTCCCGGGCGAACACGTTGCGGCTGCGCTGGCCCTACGTCCGCCGGACCGTAGCTTCGGCCCTGCTCGACCACGGCTGGGACGAGGACCAGGCCGAGGGGTTCCTGGCCGATCTGGAAACCTCCTACAAGGCCCCCTTCCCCCGCATCGACGAGGACACCCTCGCCGGCGGCCTCTCCAACACCATCGCGGGCCGCGTGTGCAACCACTTCGACCTCGGAGGCGGCGGCTACACGGTGGACGGCGCCTGCTCCTCCTCCTTGCTGTCCGTGGCCACCGCGGCCACCGCCCTGGCCGAGGGGGACCTGGACGCCGCCCTGGCCGGCGGGGTGGACCTGTCCATCGACCCCTTCGAGGTGATCGGCTTCGCGAAGACCGGGGCGCTGGCCACCGGCGAGATGAAGGTCTACGACAAGGACTCCAACGGTTTCTGGCCGGGGGAGGGTGCGGGCGCCCTGGTCCTCATGCGGGAGGAGGACGCGATCGCACAGGGCAGGCGCATTCATGCCCTGATCGCCGGATGGGCCGTTTCATCCGACGGTCGGGGCGGCATCACCCGGCCGGAGGAGAGCGGCCACCGGCTCGCGCTGGAAAGGGCGTACACCCGAGCGGGGTACGGAATCGAGACCATCGGGTACTTCGAGGGGCACGGCACCGGCACGGCACTGGGCGACGCCACCGAACTGGCGGCGCTCTCCGGGGCCCGGGCCGCGGCCGATCCCTCCGCACCACCGGCGGCCCTGGGCTCGGTCAAGGCCAACTTCGGCCACACGAAGGCGGCGGCTGGAGTCGCCGGTCTGATCAAGGCGATCCTCGCGGTGCGCAACGGGGTGATCCCGCCCGCCACCGGCCACCACGACCCGCACCCCCTGCTGGAGGAGGAGACGGCTGCCCTGCGGGTGCCGACCGAGCCCCTCGCCTGGTCGGGCGGGCACCCCGTGCGGGCCGGTGTCTCAGCCATGGGCTTTGGCGGCATCAACACCCACATCACCCTGGAGGCCGCGGCCGGGCAACGGGGCGCCGGTCTGACGGACCGGACCCGCGCCCTGGTCGCGGGCCGACAGGACGCCGAACTGCTGGTGGTCGACGGCACGGACCTCGCTGAGGTCCGGCGGGGCCTGGAAGAGCTGGCGGAGCTGCTGCCCCGCCTCTCCTACGCCGAGCTCACCGACCTCGCGGCCTCGCTCGGCGAGCGGGCCGGTGACCGCCCGGCGCGCGCGGCCGTGGTCGCCTCCTCTCCGGAAGCCGCGGAACGGGCTGTGCGCGTTCTGCTGTCCCGGATGGACGACGGACAGACGGAGGTGATGGCTCCGGAACTCGGCGCCTACCTCGCCCACCGCACCACCGCACCCAGCATCCGGTACCTCTTTCCCGGACAGGGCGCCGGGACCGGCCGCACCGGAGCCCTGCGCCGCCGGTTCGACGCGGCCGACCGCGTCCTGCGCTCGGCAGGTCTGCCCGAGGGCGGAGACCAGGTGGCGACCGAGGTCGCCCAACCCCGTATCGTGGCCGGTTCCCTCGCGGCCATGGCCGTGCTGAACGATCTCGGTGTACGGGCCGACGGGGCGGCCGGGCACAGCCTGGGCGAGCTGACCGCCCTGCACTGGGCCGGTGCCGTCGACCAACGGGAAATCCTGGACCTGGCCGCCGCCCGGGGCCGGGCGATGGCGCGGACCGGACGGGCGGACGGCGCCATGGCCGGGCTGGAGACCGGCCCCGCCACAGCCGAAGCCCTGGTCGAGGGCGAGGCCGAGGTGGTCGTGGCCGGGTACAACGGCCCGGAGCAGACGGTGGTCTCCGGCCCCGCCGAGGCGGTGGAGCGCGTGTGCGCGCTGGCCCGCGCCGAGGAGATCACCGCGACCCGGGTCAGGGTCTCCCACGCCTTCCACTCACCGCTGGTGGCGGCCTCGGCAGAGGTGCTGGACCGCAGGCTCGCCGAGACCGGGTTCGGCCCCCTGGCCCCGGGGCTGGTGTCCACGGTCACCGGGAAGGAGCTCGCACCTGACACCGATCCGCGCGCGCTCCTGCGCGACCAGGTCGTCCTCCCGGTGCGTTTCCACGAGGCGGTGGTCCGCTTGGCGCAGGACGCTGACCTGCTGATCGAGGTCGGCCCGGGGCGGGTGCTCTCGGGCCTGGCGGCCGCAGCCGTCCCGAATGTTCCGGTCGCCGCTGTGGACTCCGATTCCCCCTCCCTGGTTCCCTTCCTGCGGGCGGTGGCCGCCGCCTACTCCCTGGGTGCGGCCGTGGACCTTCGGGGACTCTTCGCCGGTCGCCTGTTCAGGGAACTCCCCGAGGAGTTCGTCTTCCTCGCCAGCCCCTGTGAGAGCGCGCCCGGCCTCGACGTGGGCCGCACCGAGACCGTGCCGGACGGGCACGGGGACGTTTCCGGCCGGGGAGAGCAGGACACACAGGGGGACCGAGCGGCGGACACCCTGGAACTCCTGCGCACGCTGGCAGCCGAGCGCGTGGAGCTTCCGGTCTCCATGGTGGACGCGGACACCAGACCGCTGGACGACCTGCACCTGAGCTCCATCACGGTCGGCCAGGTGGTCAACGAGGTGACCCGCCGTCTGGGTCTGCCACCGCTCGAAGCGACGTCCGGATACGCCACGTCCACCCTGGGCGAACTGGCCGGAGTGATCGACGGGCTGGCGGACACCGCTGACGGGGGCGCGGCCGCGGGCGAGGCCGCGGGCGCCGCCCCCTGGGTCCGCGCCTTCGAGGTCGCCCACGCGGCCGCACCTGTGCCGCCGCGCTCGGGCTCCGAGGAGGGGGCCGCCTCCGAGGGCGGGTGGAGCGTGTACGCCTCCCCGGGCCACCCGCTGGCCGAACCCCTGCGCCGGTCCCTCTCCGGCCTGGGGGAGGGAGTGCTGCTCTGCCTGCCGGACGGTGGGGGACCGGAACTGGTCGGCACCCTGCTCGACGCGGCAAGGTCCGGGCTGGCCGCCGGAGCCGGGACCCGGTTCGTGGTGGTCCAGGGCGGCTACGGTGCCTCCGGCGTGGCGCGGACGCTGCACCTGGAGGTTCCTGGGACGCTCACCACGGTGGTCACGCTGGCCGACCCCGAGCCCGCCTCGGCGGACGACCTCCGGGAGGCGGTCCG
Organism: Nocardiopsis exhalans; assembly: GCF_024134545.1. Classification (GTDB taxonomy): domain Bacteria; phylum Actinomycetota; class Actinomycetes; order Streptosporangiales; family Streptosporangiaceae; genus Nocardiopsis; species Nocardiopsis exhalans. The sequence goes on along the minus strand of NZ_CP099837.1, from coordinate 4,470,537 downwards.
CCGGGTGACCGCCGAAGTCGCCGCCACCACGGGGTTCACCCAGGTCCACTACGACACGGACGGGCGCCGCACCGTGCCGCTCCTTCGCGCCGTCCCCCCGGCCGCCGAACCGGCGCAGGACGCGCCCCTGGGCCCGGACGACGTCGTACTGGTCACCGGCGGGGGCAAGGGCATCACCGCCGAGTGTGCCCTGTCACTGGCCACCGAGTACGGGTCGGCACTGGCTCTGCTGGGTCGCGCCGCCCCGGAGGAGGACACCGAACTCGCCGCCAACCTGGAGCGCATGTCGGGGGCCGGGGCCCGGTTCGTCTACCTCCGGGCGGACGTGACCCGCCCGGAGGAGGTCCGTAGCGCCGTGCGCGCGGCCGAGGGGGAACTGGGAGCGGTCACCGCCGTACTCCACGGCGCGGGGCGCAACGAACCGACCGCCCTGGGAAGCCTGACCGAACCGCTCTTCCGGCGCACGCTCGCTCCCAAGACCGACGGTCTGGCGGCCGTGCTCGACGCCCTCGACCCGGACCGGCTCCGGCTGCTGGTCACCTTCGGCAGCATCATCGGGCGCGCGGGCCTGCGGGGCGAGGCCCACTACTCCACGGCCAACGACTGGCTCACCGAGATGACGGTCGAGTACGGCGCCAAGCACCCGCACACCCGGGTCCTCGCCCTGGAGTGGTCGGTCTGGTCGGGTGCGGGCATGGGGGAGCGGCTGGGCGTCGTCGAGGCGCTGATGCGCGACGGCATCACCCCGGTCTCCGCCGAGGAGGGGATCGCGATCTTCCACCGTGTCCTCGCCGACCGCTCCGTCGGGCCGGTGCTGGTCGTCAGCGGCCGGACGGGCGGGCTGCCCACCCTCGCCACCGAGGAGCGCGAACTTCCGCTGGGCCGGTTCGTGGACCGCGTCCTGGTCCACTACCCCGGAGTCGAGCTGGTCACCGAAGCCGTCCTGTCGGCCACCGACGACCCCTACCTGGACGACCACCTGCTCGACGGTGACCTGCTCTTCCCCGCGGTCATCGGAATGGAGGCGATGGCGCAGGCGGCGACGGCGGTCAGCGGCCACACGGGTCCCCCCGTGATGGAGGGCGCGCGATTCCTGCGGCCCGTGGCCGTCCGCCCGGGCGAGACGACCACCGTGCGGGTGGCCGCACTGGTGCGCGACGCGGAGTCGGTCGAGGTCGTCGTCCGCAGTGACGAGACCGGGTACGACGCCGACCACTTCCGGGCCGTCCTGCGCTGGCCGCGGACGGACCCGGAGCGGGGGCACGAGTCGGCCGGCGAGCCCTCCCAGCCCTTGCCCAGGGTGGCTGTCGACCCGTCTGAGCTGTACGGGGACGTGCTTTTCCAGGGCAAGAGGTTCCAGCGCCTGCTCTCCTACCGCAGGGCCAGCGCGCGCCACGTGGTCGCCGAGCTGTCCACGGCCTCGCCCGGGCATTGGTTCGGGACCTTCCTCCCGCAGGAACGGGTCCTGGCGGACCCGGGTGTGCGGGACGCCGCCATGCACGTCCTCCAGGCCTGTGTCCCCGACGGGACCCTCCTGCCCGAGGGGGTGGAGCGGATCGTGCTGGCCCGCCCCCAGGACCAGGAGGAGCCCGAATGCGTTCTCCTGGACGCCTGTGAGCGTTTCCAGGAGGGGGACTCCTACGTCTACGACGTCGACGTGCGGGACCCGTCCGGCAAGCTGCTCGAACGCTGGGAGGGCCTGAGGCTGCGCGCGGTCCGCAGGAGCGGCGGCGCGGGCCCCTGGGCGCCCGCGCTGCTCGGCCCGCACCTGGAACGGGAGCTTGAGCGGGTGCTCGGCGGCTCCCGTGCGGTCGTGGTCGACCCCGACCCCGCTTCCGGAGCCGGCGGAGGAACCGAGGAGCGCCGGGCCAGGACCGAACTGGCGGTGGGGCGGGCGCTGAACCGCCCCGTCCGGGTCCGCTACCGGCCGGACGGCCGTCCCGAGGTCGAGGGAGCCGTGATCTCCGCCTCGCACGGCGCCGGGGTGACACTGGCAATCGTCGGCGGGGGACGCCTGGCCTGTGACGTGGAGACCGTGCGGGAACGCGCCGATGAGGACTGGGCCGGGCTGCTCGGTGGCGGTCTCATGTCGTTGCGGGACCTGGTCGCCGAGCGGGCCGCGGAGTCCCCTCACGTCGCCGCCGCCCGACTGTGGGGCGCGCTGGAGTGCCTGCGCAAGGCGGGCGGCACCGGCCGCGCCCTGACGCTCGATGAGGTCGGCGGGCACGGATGGGTGGTCCTCTCGTCCGGAGACGCCCGGATCGCCACCTGGAGCACCACCCTGAACGGGAACCCCGACCCGGTGATGTTCGCCTTCCTGACCGGAGAGGAGCGCTGATGTCCGACTACTACGAGGTCCGCCACACGGTCGGTTTCGAGGAGACCAACCTGGTGGGCAATGTCTACTACGTCAACTACCTGCGCTGGCAGGGCCGTTGCCGGGAGATGTTCCTCAAGGAGCACGCCCCGGGGGTCCTGGCGGACGTGCGCGGCGACCTGAAGCTCTTCACGCTCCGGGTCGACTGCCAGTACTTCGCCGAGATCACGGCCTTCGACGAGCTCTCGATCCGGATGCGTCTGGAGGAGCTCACCCAGACCCAGGTCCAGTTCACCTTCGACTACTTCCTGATGGAGGAGGAGGGCGAGTCGCTGGTGGCCCGGGGGAGGCAGCGGATCGCGTGTATGCGCGGCCCGAACACGGAGACGGTTCCCACCCGGGTGCCCGAGGAGCTCCGCGAGGCCCTCGCTCCCTACCGGACCGAGGCCGCGGCCGCACGAGGGGCGGTGGGCTGACATGCCGGACCTGCGCCGGGTGATGTCCGCGTTCGCCACCGGGGTCACGGTACTCACGGTCGGAGGCGACAACCCCAACGGTATGACGGCCAATGCCTTCTGCTCGGTCTCCCTCGAACCGCCCCTGGCGCTGTGCTGCGTGGGCCGTACGGCACGCCTGCACAAGGCCGTCTCCGCCGAAGGGCACTTCGCGGTGTCGGTCCTGTGCGCCGATCAGGAGGGGACCGCGCGCCATTTCGCGGATCGGGCCCGCCCGCACGGATGGGAGCAGTTCGCACCGGTGGGCTGGATCCCCGGTCCCCGCACGGGAGCTCCCCTGATCACCGGCGCGCTCGCCTGGCTGGAGTGCGAGGTGACGGAGGAGATCGTGGCGGGTGACCACACGGTGTTCGTGGGCCGGGTGCTCGAAGCGGCATCGGGGGAGGAGGGCTCCGCGCTGCTGTTCCACGGCGGAGCCTTCCACGGGCTGCCCGGCGCCGCCGCCCGTACCGTCCCCGACGGGCGGGTGAGAACCGCATGAGCGTGTCCGAGGTCGATCTGCGACCGGTGTCCGTACCCGGACCGGTGCCCGGGGAGGAACCCCGCACCATGGCGGTGCTGCGCCGGGAGCGCGACACCCTCCTGGCCCGTATCGAGGCGGGCGACCCCAACGGTGTCGAACGCCAGCACGAACTGGGCAAGCGCACCGCTCGGGAGCGCCTGGGACTGCTCCTGGACGAGGGTTCCTTCGTCGAGCTCGGGGTGTTTCGCCGCCGCGGGGAGGCAGGTCCGGACACGGAGGGCCGCCGCCCGCACACCGACGGCGTGGTGACCGGGACGGGGACGGTCGAGGGCCGCCGCGTGTTCGTCTACGCCCAGGACTTCACGATCCTCGGGGGATCGCTCGGCGCCGAGCACGCGAGCAAGATCCACCGGGTGATGGATCTGGCCCTGGACGCGGGTGCGCCCCTCATCGGGCTGAACGACAGCGGCGGTGCCCGGATCCAGGAGGGGGTGGCGGCACTGGACGGCTACGGCGGGATCTTCCGGCGGCAGGTGGCCGCCTCGGGGGTGATCCCTCAGATCAGCGTCGTCCTCGGGCCCTGCGCTGGCGGGGCCGCCTACTCACCCGCGCTCGCCGACTTCACCTTCATGGTCCGGGGTACGGCGAGGATGTACCTGACCGGCCCGGACGTGATCGCCGCGGTGAGCGGGGAACAGGTGGGCCACGACGAGCTGGGCGGCGCCGACGTCCACGGCGGCCGGACCGGTGTGGCCGCGGTCGTTCACGACGACGAGGATGCCTGCCTTGAGGACGTGCGCCACCTCCTCTCGCTCCTGCCCGACAACAACCTCTCGGTCCCGCCCGCCGAACCGCCGACCGGGGCCCGCGAGGACGTGCGCCCGCGTCTGGCGGACATCGTCCCGGTGGAGCCCAACAAGCCCTACGACATGCGCGACGTCGTCGCCGAGGTGGTGGACGACGGCGACTTCTTCGAGGTGCACGAGGGGTGGGCGCCCAATGTGCTGTGCGCGCTGGCCCGCGTGGACGGTGCGGTGGTCGGGGTGGTCGGCAACCAGCCGATGGTCCTGGCCGGTGTGCTCGACAGCGACGCGGCGCAGAAGGCGGCGCGCTTCGTCCGCTTCTGCGACGCCTTCAACATCGCGTTGGTGACCCTGGTGGACGTGCCCGGCTTCCTACCGGGGAGCGCGCAGGAGCACGCGGGTGTGATCCGGCACGGGGCGAAGCTGCTCTACGCGTACTGCGAGGCGACGGTCCCGCGTGTCCAGGTGATCGTGCGCAAGGCGTACGGGGGCGCCTACATCGTGATGGACTCCCGTTCCATCGGCACCGACCTCTCTCTGGCCTGGCCCGGCAACGAGATCGCCGTGATGGGTGCTGAGGGCGCGGTGAACGTGGTCCACCGCAGGGAGTTGCGGGCCGCGGCCGACCCGGACGCGCGGCGCAAGGAGCTGGTCGCGGACTACCGGGAGCGGTTGATGCACCCCTATCGCGCACCGGAGGAGGGGTTCGTCGACCAGGTGATCGACCCGGTGGACACCCGCGCCGCAGTGGCGGACGGGCTGGCCCTGCTAAGGGACAAACGCAGGGAACAGCCCAGGCGCAAGCACGGCAACCTGCCGCTCTGACGGGAGGACTGTCCGGCCGCTTCCTCAGGACCGGGCCGCCGTCAACGCCGTGAGGCGCGTCGCGGAGTCCGCCACGGACACTCCGGCTGGGCCCGGAAGGTCGCCGCAGCCCACCATGAGGGAGACGAGCTGGTCCTCGAAACACCGGTCCGCGTCGTAGGGCGGGATGAGGTAGGAGCCCAGATCGAGGGTGGTCAGCCCGTGCACCGCGCACCACAGGCGGTGGGAGACCAGTTCGGGGTCGCCGTGGTGGAAGCGGCCGGCGGTCATGCAGCGTTGTACGCACTCGGTCACGTTGCGGAGCGTGTAGCGGCCGTGTTGCCTGTCCTCCTCGGAAACGCTGAACCCGGCCAGGGAGCATCCGCCGAACATGACCGCGTACAGGTGCTCGTTGTGTGAGGCGTTGTGGCGGAACGCCCTGCCGAGCAGGGCGAGGTCGGAGACGGGGTCGTCGGTGCCCTCCACCCGGGTGAGGTGTTCCTGGAGGCGGGAGAACCCTTCGCGGACCATCGCGTGCACCAAACCGCCGATCCCGTCGAAGTAGGTGTACACGGCCATGGTCGAGCTGCCCGCTTCCTGGGCGATCCTGCGGGTGGACAGGGCCTGTGGGCCCTCGTCGGTGAGTAGGCGGCCGGCGGTGTCGACGATGTGGGCTCGGGTGCGGGGATCTGCCTTTCTGGGACTCATGTGACCGAGTCTGACCAAGGCCGTGGGTGTTCGCTACTTGTGGCTGGCGCTTCTTACGGTCCGCCGGTTCACCGTGTTTCGGTCTCTCCGCGCGGACGGGTTCGGAATGATCATCCCTTTTTCTGGCCGCTGTGTCGGGGCCGGGCGACAGGAGTCGCGCAAAGTAGCCGATGCGGCCCGAACGTGACTCGTTGTTTCTTGACTCGGGGGTTCAGGTCTCGCCCAGCCAAAATAAGTACCCGGTTCTGTCTGAACTAATTGCATGATGATTGTGATTTTGGGGCTTCTCACGCAATCGACAATCACTCAGGGTGGCGCCGCGTCACTGTCGGTGTTTCTTTTGTGGGTGTAAATGAGGGGTGGTCTGTCCTTTTTGTTGCCCCATGGAGCAATCCGGGAGATGATTGCCGCTCTGGCTCGGTGGAACTATGAGGATTGCTTCGCGGCCCTCGGGTTGAGGTCGCACGGGGGTGTACTTGCCTCCGGGTGCGATTGTGGTTTCCTCTTGGTTTGGGATGGAAGGCTGGCGCTCCTTTTCTTGTATAAGTTACCGTTTGATTGGGTGGGTGGATCAATTATCCTTCGCGGGCGGTCCGTCCCGGCCTGTTTTCGTTCTCTTTTTTGCTGCTGCCTCTCTGTGTTGAGTCCTTGATTTATGGTTCTGATTAATGGGAAAAATTTCCCGCCCTCTGCTATGCCTGGGAGAATCGTATGGAGAGAATGGACAGGTCCGTCCGGCAAGCGATCAACACCATGCACAAACGCTACACAGAGTCGCTCACGCTGAACCAGATAGCCGCCGAGGTCTTCGTGAGCCCCTATCATTTCTCCCGGGTCTTCGCGCGGGCGACAGGTGTTCCTCCCGGCAGATACCTGACCTCCGTGCGACTGTTCGCCGCCAAACGGCTCCTGCTCACGACCGACCTCACCGTCTCCGACATCGTGTGCGGGGTCGGCTACAACAGCGTGGGCACCTTCACCAGTAGGTTCACCCGCGCGGTGGGAATGTCGCCCACCCAGTACCGCGACCCCAGGGTGGCCGAGCTGCTCGTGGTCGTCTCCCACGAGTACTCCTGCCTGCCCGGTACGGACGAGATGCGCCGGGCGCGGTTCCTGAAGCCGCGGGCTCCGGGCCCCTGCCACACGATCAGCGGTACGGTCGACCTCCCCGAAGAGGCCGGAGCCAGCGACGTGCTCGTCGCCGTGTTCCCCGAAGCGGTCCCCCAGGGATCACCTGTTGCCTACGAGGTCCTCTCGGCCACCGGCCGGGCGGAGTTCACCATCGCCGACGTGCCCACGGGGCCGCACGTGGTCATCGCGGTCGCGGTGCCCAAGAGCGACCGTACACGCTCCGGAAGGATGTTCCTCAGCTCCACCCGGCACCCCCTCCGAATCGCCAGGGGACTGCGGACCTACGTACACCTTCCCCTGGAAGAGGTCCAGGAGACTGACACGCCGCTGGCCGTCACCCTGGCCGATCCGTCGGTCACGCTGGAGGGAAAGTTCTCCCGCTCCGCCTGCATCCGTCAGACCGTCGCCTGAGATGGGTGCCGGTCCGCGCCCTGTCGGCGCCCTCGGACGCATGCTGCTCGCACCGCCGCTCCACCGTGTCGGCTTCGCGCACCTGGGATTCCCCGGTCGGGACGCCCCCTCCGCACGCCGCCTGGAGAGGATTCCCGAAGCCGTGGTCTGCGGCTTCGAATGGGGGATCGAGGCCCGTGACCCCCGCGAGGTGGAGCATCGGTTGGAGACGGTCGCACCCGATCTGCGCGGGTTCGCCTTCGAGGGCGTCGCCATGGCGTACACGATCCGTGACGCGCTCCCTCTCGGCGGGAGGGACCGGACCCGTGAGTTCATGCTCGGCCCCGCGTTGCCCCACACGTTCCTCACCTACATCGGCATCGGCTTCGCGATGTCCCGCCTGCCCCGCCCGCTGTGGCGGAACATCCTGCCTGACCTGGAGGGCAACCCCTACCATCCGACCATGAGCTGGCTGGCGGTCGACGGCTACGGCTTCGACCTGGCCTACTTCGACGCCCCGCGCTGGATCGACGGCCAGCGCACACCCAGGCCCTATCCCTGGGAAGGCGCGCCCGAGTACTTCCCCCGAGCCTTCGACCAGGGGGTGGGACGGGCACTGTGGTTCGTCCACGGCGCACGCCACGACGGGGTCGCGGCCGCGGTCGGGCGCTTCCCGCGGCAGCGCCGACCCGACCTGTGGAGCGGGGTCGGCCTCGCCGCGGTCTTCGCGGGAGGCGCGAGCCCCGCGCAGATCCGCGCACTCCTGGACCTCGCGGGCGAGGACGCGCCGCACGTCTTCCAAGGGGCGGTCTTCGCGGCCAAGGCCCGGGTGTTCTCCGGGCATGTGCCCGAACACACGGAGGCAGGAGTCCAGGCACTGACCGGTATGGACTCCGGTACGGCGGCCTCGCTCGCCGACCGGCAGCGCGTCGAACCGGGAGACGGCGGCACCGAACCCGCCTACGAGGTGTGGCGCGCCCGGGTACGCCGCTGTTTCTTCTGGAGTGCGCCGGACCCCGGCCCTCCTCCGCAGGGCAATCCCTGAGTAGATCCGAACCCGTCACCGCGAGAAGGATGGGGGACAGACCGATCCGGAAGCGACGGGAGCGAGGACCATTTGGCCACCGTGTTGGGCGCCCTGAGGCGCCGGTTGATGACACCCAACGCATCCGAGACGACAGTGGAGACCCGGGGTTTCCACGACAAGGGGCCGCAGGCACGGCAGGTTCTGGAGACCGTGGGGGAGTCCTTCCTCACTGGTCTCGGGGACGCTGTGGAGACCGGGTCGCCGGCCGCCACCGACGAAAGGCTGGCCGCGCTGCCCGTCCGCTACCAGGGCTTCGCCTACGAGGGTGCGGCCATGGGGTTCGCGCTCCTGGACGGGCTCCTGCCCGGAAGCCGCCGGACCGCGGCCTTCCTCCGAGGTCCGGGGGCGGCACACGTGTACATGGCCTACGTCGGGATCGGCTGGGCCATGGCCCGTCTGCCGAGACCTCTCTGGCCCGACCTGCGAGGACTCGACCCGCTGCTGCGCTGGCTGGTCCACGACGGCTACGGGTTCCACCAGGCCTACTTCCACACCGACAAGTACGTGCACCGGCAGGCACGTGACCCCAGGGCGGCCCGGTGGACCGGGGACGGCGCCTACGCGCTGCGGGCCGCGGACCAGGGCATCGGCCGCGCCCTGTGGTTCGTCGGCGGGACCGACCCCGACCAGGTCACCGGGATGGTCGAGCGCTTCCCGGCCTCCCGCCGCCCCGATCTCTACGCGGGGGTCGGGTTGGCCGCCACCTACGCCGGCGGAGCGGACGAGGCCGAGCTCCACCGGCTCCGGGAGCGCGCGGGCACGTACCGCGGTTCCCTGGCGCAGGGAGGCGCCTTCGCCGCCGAGGCCAGGATCCGCGCCGGGCTCCTCGTATCCCACACCGAACTCGGCGCCGCCGTGCTCTGCGGGACGGACGCGCAGAGCGCGGCCCGTACCTCCCGCGAACTGCGCCCCGACGCCGCGGGAACGGAAGACGACACCGCCTACCCCAGGTACGAGGTGTGGCGGGCCGCCCTGGCCCGGGAGCTGGCCCCACGCGAAGGGGGACTGGCATGACCAGCCCCGGCCTGCGCCACCCGCCGCGTACGCCCCTGTCCGCGGCCCCCGCCATGTTGCGCGACCTGCTCGGGGACCGGCTCGCCATGATGAGCACGGCGACCGACAACCACGGTGACGCCGTGCGTATGGTCGCGGGACCCAAGACCCTGTACTTCTTCAACCACCCCGACCACGCCAAACGGGTGCTGACCGAGAACAGCGGCAACTACCACAAGGGCATCGGCCAGGTCCACGCGAAGAGGGCGCTCGGCGACGGGCTCCTGACCAGCGAGGGCGAACTGTGGAAGGCCCAGCGCCGGACGATGCGTCCGGTCTTCGGCCACCAGAGGATCGCCGGTCAGGCCGACGCCGTGGCCAAGGAGGCCGCGGCCCTGGTCGACCGGTTGTGGGCGCGCTCCCGCAGCGGGCCCGTGGATGTGGCCGCCGAGACCACCGGACTGACTCTGGGGGTCCTGGGCCGCACCCTGCTCGACACCGACCTCCACGCCTTCGACACGATCGGCGAGTCCTTCGAGGCCGTCCAGGACCAGGCCATGTTCGACATGGTCACGATGAACGGGCTGCCCGTCTGGTTGCCCTTCCCCACCCAGACGAGGTTTCGGCGCGCCCGCCGGGAGCTCCAGCGCATCGTGGGCCGTCTCGTCCGTGACCACGTTCCCTCGGCGGGCGCCGACGACGCGCTCTCCCGGGTGATCGCCGACGCCGCGGCCGAGCCCAGCCCCCGGGCCCGCGCCCGCCGGGTGCGCGACGAGTTGGTCACCCTGCTCCTGGCCGGACACGAGACCACGGCCAGCACCCTGAGCTGGGCTTTCTACCTGGTGGACCGCAATCCGGGCACCGCCGAACGGCTCCACGACGAGGCGGTGCGGGTCCTCGGCGACCGGCCACCGACCTTCGAGGACCTGCACGAACTCACCTACACCACGAAGGTCGTCCAGGAGACGATGCGGCTGTACCCGCCGGTGTGGATCCTGCCTCGCAGGGCGCTGGCCGACGACGAGGTGGGCGGATACCACGTTCCCGCCGGATCGGACGTCCTGATCTGCCCCTACACGCTGCACCGGCGTCCCGACTCCTGGGAGGACCCCGAGCGTTTCGACCCGGAGCGCTTCGACTCCGCCAACCGGGACGGACGGCACCGCTACGCCTACATCCCCTTCGGCGCGGGCCCCCGGGTGTGCATCGGGAGCAACCTCGGGATGTTGGAAGCGGTCTTCGTCCTCGCGACCGTCTCCCGGGAACTGCGCCTCACGCTTGCGCCGGGGCACCGGGCCGTACCCGAGGCCATGCTCTCGCTGCGAGTCAAGGGCGGACTGCCCATGACGGTCCGCCGGGCCCGGAAGGGCTGACCGGGCCACGGCCCACCAGCCCCACACACCACTCCGCACCCACAGAGGAGACGACCATGCCCCAGGGCATCCCGGACGCTGAAGACATCGAGACACGAACACTGGAGGCGTTCGCCGACACCATCCTCCCCGGTGCCAAACGCACACCGGACGACGTGATGATCGCTGGACGCTCGCACGACGCGGGAGCGGTCGAGGCGGGCGCGCTGGAACTCCTGCGGACCCCGGCCACCGGGGTCACCTCCGGTCTGGGCGAGTTCGTCGGCCTGCTCAACGACCACGCCGAACACCACGCCGGACTGCGCGGCCTGGAACTGACCGGGGAAGCGCCGCCCTTCGTCCAGCTGCCCTTCGAGGAACGGACCGCACTGGTCACAGCACTCACCTCGCCAGGCCATCCGGAGAAGGAGTTCTGGGTGATGCTGGCGCTCTTCTGCAACATGGCCTACGACAGCGCGGCCCACACCAGTACCCCCGCGGCCATCGCGGCCGGGCACCCGGGCCTGCGGGCCATGGGGTTCGCCGCTCCCGACGCGGACGGCCTGTTGCGTTTCAAGGAGTACTCCTACGGCAGGCCGCTGGCCCGTCTCCACTCGGACACCACCTCCTCGGGGAGCCCCGCATGAGCGTCAAGGACAGTACCGACGTGCTCGTCGTCGGCAGCGGTTTCGGCGGCGCCATCACCGCCTACCACCTCGCGGCGGGCGGGGCGCGGGTCACCGTGCTCGAGCGCGGCCCCTGGCTGGAGAGCGAGGAGTTCGAGCACGACTTCCTCCTCGGTTCCTCCTACACCAGGGCCTTCGACTTCACCGTGGGCGACGGGATGAGCATCCTGGGCGGCAACTGCGTGGGCGGCGGGAGCATGGTGTACTTCGCCGCGCTGCCGCGCGCCCCCCGGTTCGTCTTCGACCGCCGGGGCTCCATCGGGCGGCGCATGTGGCCGCAGGCCATCACGAGGGACACCCTCGACCCCTGGTACGACCGGGTAGCCGAGGCGATGGGCGTCCGCACCCAGGACTGGAGCGACGTCAGCTACGCGGGCGGTCTCTGGGGTGCGGCCTGCGACCATTCCGGTCGCACGGCCAACCCCGTCCCGGTCGCGATCGACAAGGACACCTGCGTCAACTGCAACTGGATGATGGCGGGCTGCCGTTTCGAAGCCAAGAAGTCCCTGATGTTCAACTACCTGCCCGCCGCACTCGCCCACGGGGCGAGCATACGGCCCCTCCACGAGGTTCAGCGGGTGGAGCGCAAGGTCGACGGCGGCTACCGGGTGCACTACGACGTCATCGACGAGGACGACTACCGCATCAGGACGGACTCCGGCAGCATCGACGCCAAGGTCGTGGTGCTCGCCGCGGGCGCCGGCGCCACACCCGTCATCCTCAAACGGTCCGAGGCCGACCTGGGCACCATGCCCAACGCCGTCGGCCGCTACTTCTCCGGTAACGGCGAACGCCTCAACACGGCCGTGGTCAACGAGGACCGGGTCCGCGACGTCCTCGGACTGTCCCGGGACGAAGAGCGCGCCTACGAGGCCTTCCAGATCGGCAAGGGGCCCTGCGTGGCCAACTGGGACCGGCTGGACGCCTCGCTGCCGGAGTACTCCCGCTACTCCTTGGAGCAGCTCTACTTCCCGCCCGCGCTGGGCACCATCCTGGCCCAGGTCCCCGGAGCCCCGGCACCGGCCTGGTTCGGCGCGGACAAGAAGGAGATGCTGCGCCGCTGGAAGTCGTGGCTGATCGTCTTCACCATGAGCGAGGACGACAACGAGGGGGTCTTCGGCGCTCCTCCGCCCACCGGAAACGCGACCCGGCTCTCCCAGCAGATGCTCGGCAGGGGCCCGCTCAGCTACCGCCCCACCATGAACACCCTCAGAGGATGGGAACAGTCGGACGCCGAGGTCAAGGAGATCCTGGAGAAGGACGGGATCGCCAGCGTCGCCCCCTGGACCAACGACCTGGTCGGCGCCTACACCGTCCATCCGCTGGCCTCGTGCCGGATCGGCGACGATCCGCACACCTCGGCCCTGGACGACCGGCACGAGCTGCGCGGCCACCCCGGAATCTTCGTCACCGACGGCTCCGCCGTTCCCGGCGCCCTGACGGTCAACCCGGCCATGACCATCGCCGCCCTGGCCGAACGCTCGGTGCCGGGCATCGTCGAGGCCGCCCGCGAACGCGGTGTCGACGTCACCTACGGCGCTCCCGCCCCCGACGGCGCCACGTCGGGGCGCGGGAACGTCCTCAAGCTGATCGGACAGCGGACCTGAGGATTGCGGCCTCCGTCACCGACCCCCGGGAGGGCCCCGTGTTCCGGACCGCTCTGAGAGCCGCGGTCAGAAGATCCCTGAAGGACGTGCGCCACGTGCGGCCCGTTTCACCGCGAAGGGCCCGCGGCGGCATCGCGGACCTCTACCGGCAGTTGGAACGGGACTTCGGTGTCCTCGCCCCGCCTGTCGCGCTGCTCACACCCGCCCCCGAGTGCGCGGTGGCCACCTGGGTGGCGCTGCGCGAGTCGCTGCTGGTCGCCGGGCGAGCCTCGCGTTCCACCCGGGAGGCGGTGGCGACAGCCGTCTCCCGGGGCAACACCTGCCCCTACTGCGTGGAGGTGCACGGCGCTACGCTCGGCTCGCTCGAACCGGGCGAGGGAGGGGGTGACCCACGGGCCCTGCCCACCGACGACCGCACGGTACGGGCCGAACTCGATGCCGTCGCCCTGACGTTCGAGCACATCAACCGCCTGGTCAACGTCTTCCTGCCCGATTCGCCCCTGCCCGCCTTCGCTCCCGCGGCGATGCGGGGCCCGCTGCGCCGCGCCACGGGAGCGGCCATCGCTTCGGGAGCCACACGTGCGGCCCCGGGGGCGGCCCTCGACCTGCTGCCCGAAACGGCACGGCGGGCTCCGGTCCCGGAAGACCTGGGCTGGGCCGTGGAGGCACCTCGGACTCTGCGCGCCCTGACCGCGGCGACCGCGACCATCGACGCCGCCGGATCCCGCGCTGTCCCCGATACCGTCCGGGACCTGCTCCACCGCCACCTCGAAGAGCACGGTACGGGGCCTGTCGGCGTCAGCCGCTCCTGGACCGAGGAACCGGAGCAGGTCCTTCCCGCGGCTGACCGCCCGGTCGGCCGCCTTGCCCTGCTCACCGCCAGGGCCTCCTACCAGGTGGGTGACGACACCGTCGCTGCCTGCCGGGAGACCGGGGCCGACGACGCGACCCTCGTGCGCGTCGTCACCTGGGCGTCCATGACCGCGGCCCGACACACCCTCCGCACCGACGCGCGAGCGCACCCGCGCTCCCTGACCGACCCCATCCAGGAACCAACGGAGAACGAGAGGAACCAGCCGTGAACAACCTCCCCAACGTCATCACGGAACTGCCCACCGTCATCGAGCACCTGTCCGCCGAGTCCGCGCAGATCGACGCCCTGGTGGCCGACCTGGAGCCAGCCGATTGGGCCCGGCAGACCCCGGCTCCCGGGTGGACCGTGGCCCACCAGGTCGCCCACCTGTGCTTCGTCTTCCGGCTGGCCGGAACCGCCGCTTCGGACGCCGACGCCTTCGCCGCCATGACGGCCAAGGCCAGCGAGGACTTCGACGGCGCCGTCAACGCGGTCCTGGCGGCCTACCCCCTGGACGACCCGGAGAAGCTGCTCGCCCGCTGGCGCGCCGACCGTGACTTCGCAGTCGAGGCTCTCGCCGCCGCTCCCGCCGACCAACCGCTGCCCTGGCTCGTGCGCCCGATCCCTCCGGGAGTTCTCGCCTGCGCGGGCATGATGGAGGTCCTCGCCCACGGCCAGGACATCGCCGACGCGCTGGGCGTCACCCCCGAACGCACCGACCGGATCGGGAACGTGGTGGGCTTCGCTGTGCTGACCTGGGAGTTCGGTTACCAGTCCCGTGGGCTCACCCCGCCGGACACGGAGTTCCGCTACGAGCTGGTCGCGCCCTCCGGCCGCAAATGGGAGTTCGGCCCCGCCGAAGCCGAGCAGCGGATCACGGGGGAGGCCGCCGACTTCTGCCTGCTGGTGACACGGCGCCGTCACCGCGACGACCTGGCGGTGAGCGCGGTCGGCGCGGACGCCGACCACTGGTTGGACATCGCCCAGGCCTACCGGGGCCCCGCCGGTGAGGGCCGCGAACCGGGCCAGTTCGCCACAGCTCGGGGCTGACCACCACGGACCCGGGCTCCAGGGAGGTCCCGACGCCGATCCGGTCGCCTCGGGGCGGCCCGTTCCGCATTGATGACCAGCGTTCGCGGCTCGGAGCGAACGCTGGTCGCCGACCCCTTACCGGAGTAACGTGGCAGCGAAAGCTGCGGCGAGACCGCGCGCGTCGGCGCTGAGTGCGGAGGGAAGGGACACGTGTCGGCTCCCTGGCCGAGCAACGTGTCTTCGGAAGCCTATGAGATTCGGAGTTCTCGGCCCGGTGGCCGTGTGGACGGAACCGGGCGAGCGGGTCACCGTCCCGGGGCGCAAGGTCCGGGCGCTGTTGGCCTCCCTGATCCTCGCGGAGGGGCGTCCGGTTTCACCCTCACGGTTGATCGAGGACATCTGGGAGGGCAGCCCGCCCGAGAACCCGGGTGCCGCCCTGCACGCCAAGGTCTCACAACTGAGGCGGGCCCTGGAACAGGCCGAGACCGGAGCCCGGGAGCTGGTCGCCCTCAGGGACGCCGGCTACCTCCTCGCGGTGCGACGTGAGGGAGTGGACGCCTGGTGCTTCCTTGACCTGGTGAACGAGGCGCGCGGGCAGGACGCTCCCGCGGCCCGTGCGAAGGTCCTGACCCGTGCACTGGACCTGTGGAGGGGACCGGCCTACGCCGACTTCGAGGACGAGTCCGTGATCCGCGCGTCCGCCAGCAGGCTGGACGAGGAGCGCGTGGAAGCGCTGGAAGCCAGGGCGGAGGCCCTGGTCGAGGCGGGAGAACACGCCCGGGTCATCGGTGAACTGGAAGAACTGGTGGTCCGGTACCCCCTGCGGGAACGCCTGCGCGCCGCTCAGATGACCGCGCTGTACCACGCGGGCCGCCGGAGCGAAGCCCTGGACAGCTACGCTCGCCTCCGTTCCCGGCTGGCTGAGGAGTTCGGTCTCGAACCCGGGGAGCGGTTGCGCGACCTCCAGGGTTCGATCCTGCGAGGTGACCTGTTCCCTCCGCACGCACCCGGGCCGAAGCCGTCCCGGGCCCCGCGTGCCCTCTCCCGCGGTCTCACCCGCCTGGTGGGGCGGGACGGTTTGCTGGACGACCTCAGGCAACTCCTGGTGAGTCACCGGCTCATCACCCTGGTCGGCCCCGGAGGCGTGGGAAAGACGCGGGTCGCCCTGGAGGTGGCCGCTCTGGAGACCGACGCCGGACGCGACGTGGTGTGCGTCGAACTTGCTGACCTCGCCTCCTCGGCGGAGCCCTCCGACACCGGGCCCCTCGTTGCGAAGTTGGCGCTGGCCCTGGACCTCAGGAAGGGCACCGGGCCCGTGACCGCCGAGGAGGCTGTGGTGGCGGCCCTCGCCGGACGAGACGTCCTCCTGGTTGTGGACAACGGAGAACACGTGGTCGAACCGCTCGCGGCGCTGCTGGGCGGGTTGCTCGGCTACGTACCCGAAGCGCGGGTGCTGTTGACGAGCCGGGAGCCCCTGGCGCTACCACCGGAGCGCCGTTACCAGGTCCCCCCGCTGGACCTGCCCGACCCGGAGGCCGCACCGGACCCGGACTCGGCCGCGCGCAGTCCCGCCGTTCGCCTGTTCGTGGAACGTGCCGCAGCGGCCTGCCACGGGTTCACCCTGGACGGGAGCAACACGGCTGATGTTGTGGCGTTGTGCCGGCGCCTGGACGGGCTCCCCCTCGCTCTGGAATTGGCGGCGTCCCGCGTGTGCTCCCTGGGCGTGGCCGAGGTGCTCGAACGCCTCGACGGCCGGTTCCACTTGCTGGACAGCGGAAGAGCCGTGTCCGGACGTCGCAGGCGTACGCTGCGTGCGGTCATCGACTGGAGCTGGGACCTGCTTCGGGATGATGAACGCGCGGTGCTTCGACGTCTCTCCGTGTTCTCCGGAGGCTGTGACCTGGCGTCCGCCGAGGCCGTGTGTTCCGGGGACGGCGTCCGGACCGAAGCCGTGGCGGGTGCGCTGGCCCGGTTGGTCGACCGTTCCCTGGTCACCTCCGTGCGGCCTGACGGCGGCGCGGGCCTGCGTGGGGCGAGGCGTTTCCGTCTCCTGGAGACGATCTCCGCGTACGCCGCCGAACGACTGGATGAGTCCGGCGAGCGGGAGCCGGTGTCCCGACGCCATTGGGAGCACCAGACCTCGCTGGTCCGCCGTACCGCGCCACAGCTCCGAGGAAGCGGTCAGCGGGAGGCCCTGGCCCGACTGGACGCGGAGTCGTCGAATTTCCGGGTGGCTCTGGAATCCGCCCTGCGAATGAAGGAGGCGGGTGCGGCCTGGGAGCTGGCCGAGCCGCTGACCTGGTACTGGATGCTTCGGGGCAGGATGGCCGAGGGGCGGGACCTGCTTCACCGGCTCTCGGACCAGGCCGCGGCCCTGCCCCCGGCCCCGCGCGACGACGTGGACGGCTGTTGGCTCGGCCTGGCCCTGTTGGACGGGGCCGGTGCGGACACGGACGGCCGGGTGGGGCAGATCGTGGGGCGACTGCTGGTCGCGGAGCCGGCCTGTTCGTACCGGACCCTGTGGTTTCTCGCCCACGCCCTGCTCAGCACCGGTGGTGATACAGCGGGGGAGCCCCTGGCCGAAGGTGCACTGGTAGGGGCGCGGGAGTCGGGGGACCGTTGGACCGAGGCGGCCGCGTCATGCGTTCTGGCCGGCCAGGCGCTGTCTCGGGGGGATTTGGGAGCCGCGCGCAGCTGTGGGGAGCAGGGTCGACAGCTGTTCTCCGAGCTCGGGGACGATTGGGGCGTCGGTCATGCTTCCTTCGTCCTCGCCTCTCTGGCCGAGGCCGCCGGGGACTACGACCGGGCTCGGGAGCTGCACCGGGACAGCGCCCGGCGAGCGCGAAACCTCGGAATGTGGCCCGAGGAGGCTGATGCCGTCACCGGCCTGGCCAGACTCGACCTGCTGGAGAAGGACTACGCCGGAGCCCGGGAACACCATGAGCGGGCCGTCCGACTCGCGGTCGACTGCGGGTACAAGGTGGGCGAACTGTTCGCTCGAATCGGCCTCGGGCTCGGGGCGCGCCGGGAGGGTGAGTACGAACAGGCTCGGAAGCATCTGGACGAGGTGCTCGCGTGGAACCGCCGCTCCGAAGTGGACACCGACGTGGTGGACTCGCTGCTCCTGGTCGAACTCGGACTCGTTGCCGAAGTCCAGGGCCGTGTCGGTGACGGACTCCGGCTCCAAGAAGAGGGGTACGCGGCGGCTGCCAGGGTCGGGGACCCCCGGGCTCTCGCACTCTCCCTGGAGGGGATCGCGTCCGCCATGGCTGCGAAGGGCCGCCACACCGTCTCCGCCCGGTTGCTGGGTGCCGCCCACGCCACACGGGAGTCCGTCGGGGCTCCGCTCCCGGACGCGGAGAACGGTGATGTCCGACGGGTCGAGGGCGTGTTGCGGCGCGAACTCGGTGACGTGTCCTTCGAAGTCGTTTTCGCTGAGGGGCGCGGTCTCGAACCGGGGCAGGCGTTCGCACTCGCCTGCCCCGGTCGCTCGGCGCATCAGCAGAGGTCCGGGTCGGTCAGCACGTGAGGGTGACCGTTGCGGACACGCGGTTGAACATCATGTTCGGGTCCCAGAGCACGGCCTCGTAGGAGTGGGTGCCGCTCCTGCGGCAGTCGAGCCTGACCGACGCCTCGGCACCCGGGAAGACGAAGCGCTCCTCTACCAGGCGGGGTTGTGTCGGTGTGGCCGCGCGCACCAGCCACAGAACGGTCGGCGCCCCGCAGGTGCTGCGCGCGGTTGTGCTCACGTGAGTGCCCTCGGCCGAGAGCGCGGGGTCGTCCGGAACGGACAGGCACGAGGGGAGGGCGGCGGTCGGCGATGGACTGGCCGAAGCGGGTGCCGCCCACAGGAACGGAGCGGCCATCACTGCGGCGCAGACCGCCAGGGTCATGGAACGCATGGAACGAGAGAGTTTCACGGGGACCTCCGGGGTCGTAGGGTTCGGTGTGCGGGGCGGAGTCAGCCGGCCAGCCGCAGGGCTCGCTCGATCGTCTGCTCCAGGGAATTGCCGTCGGAGTCGGTGAGCCCGGCTCGCAGGGAGAGGTACTCGGCCCCGTGCCGGGGGAGCCGGACGATCGCGGTGTACGCACCGGTCCCGTGCGGTACGACTCGGGCCGGCTCCCAGGTGCGGCCGTCGTCGGTCGATGATTCGATGGTCAGCTCCTCGACGGTGCCAGCCGCGGATCCGGGCTGGGAGTCGACGGAAAGCGGGAGGCGGAGCACACCTCGGGCGTGCGAGGAGTTCCACTCGTCGACCTCCGGCTGGTAGCGAACGACCCAGAGGGGCAGGCGTTGCGGTTCCGTCCCCGGTTCGGTCGAGGCGACCGTCCAAGCGGCCTCCACCCGGGTGGACAAGTCAGACACGGACGGACGCGAGGTGCGGCTCTCCAAACGCAGCTCACTCGTGCCGGGGAGCAGTTCGGCGCTCAGGTGCCCGGTCTCCGACTCCGCGACGAGTCCACCGTCCTGGTAGAGCCGGATCGAGGCGGAGTCGGTCCGCGAACCACCTTGGTGCATGTCCTGGTCGGAGTACATGGGCATGCCGAACCACAGCTCGTTGCCGGTGCGTACGGCGTGCTCGGACCACAGGAACATGGGCCCGACCACCGCTGCGTTCCACCGTTCCTCGTACTTGTGCCCCGCCTCGTAGGAGCGTGCCACCGAACCGAGCGCGGTGACGTCCTCGACCCGCCCGGCCCCGTTCTCGCGGTTCTCTCCGAACGCGCTGCTCCACTCTGCGTCTGCGGGCTCCAGCAGATGGGTGGTGGAGGAGGGGAGCGCGTGCGGCAGGAAGAGAGTTGCCGTGTGGTCCACACCGGGCGCCGTGCCGAATATCGCCTTCGTCGCTCCGTTCCCCGGGGTCTGCGACAGGTGTTCGGCGGTGACGGAGGCCAGGTCTTCCGGTGCCACCGCCCTGTCGTAGCCGGTAGGGAAGGAGCCCTCGATGGTGTCCAGAAGGTGATAGGTGCACGGTGATCCGAGATAGGAGCCGTCGGTGTTCGGGTGTGCCCAGGTGGAGGCGACGAACGAGGTGAGGCCCTCGGTCCCTCCCTGAGCACCGTCCTCCGGTTCGATCTCGGCCGTGTACAGACCGGAGAAGTCGTCACCCCTGAGGGAGACGCTGACCGGGACGGCACCCGTCCGGTTCCCCACCCCGACCTCCACCAGGACCGCCTCTGCTCGGGGGTCCCCCAGGACCGTCCCGACGGGTCTGGTCGTGGTGGCGTCCATACGCAGTTCGGTGTCCCCGTCGAGCACGAGGAGGGTGCGGACCAGCCGGTGCCAGTCGGCATCGGGGTCGTCGAAATCGGTGATGTCGGTGACCAACATGTAGCGGCCCTCCGGGAGGTCGAATCTGACCTCAGCCGCATCCGCTCCGAACTCCACCAGTTGCTCGTCCAGCCCAAAGACCATGGAGGCCGCCTTGTCGGTGCTCTCACCGTCCGGCCCCGTGTGGCGGACGGTGAGCGAGTGGCAGGCGTCCTGTCCCTCTCCGCAGCCCCGATCCGCCGCGGGCAGGGGGGCTGACACCCCCTCGGTCAGCTCGTAGGCCCCGGCGGCGCCCTCGGTGGCGGAGACCGAACCGTGGACGTCCGACGGCAGCACGTAGGAGCGGTCGCCGAGGCGAACGGTGGTGAAGCGGGTGCCGCCGCGCCCCTCACCGGGGTCCACGGATACGGCGCCTGACTCCGGTAGCCGTCGAACGGTGTCGCCGGTCGGCAGCAGGGTCTCCCCGATGGCGGGTGCTCCGGTACCGGGAGGGTCGGACACGGCTGGCCGGGAATCGGAGCTGGCGTTCGCGGAGGGAAGGAGAAGGGACACAACGAGGGCAGCGGTCACGAGTGCGGGGTTGCGCACGGACCAGGGGGGCGAGGTCCGTGGAAGGCGGGAAGAGACGGTCACTGGCGTTCCTCTCCGGTTCGGGGGCAGGGGACGTCCGGAGCCATCCTGAGGCCATCGGGACCGTTCTGGCTTCCTCCCGCTTGTGCGCGCGCCACCCGGCGTCCCTTCCGGCAAGAGAGGAGACGTCCGCTCCCGTGCCCGGCACAAGCATGGGGGCAGACGGCGGGCGCTCACGCCCACCGGAGCCAGTGGGAGAGGAGAACCAGCACATGGTCCAGGACAAGGACACGGTGTGGGGCGGCAGTGACGAGGAAGCGGCAGTGCGGGCGGTCGTGAAGGGGGTGGAGGCCGCTTGGGCGGATAACGACGCCGACGCGTTCGCGAACCACTTCGACGAGGGCGCTGCTCTCATCGGTGACGCCTACATGCGCGGGCGAGAGGGCATCCGGGGGTTCATGGCCCAGGGGTTCGAGGGCCCCTACAAAGGGACCGGTGTCGTGGTCGAACCCCTGGACGTCAGGTTCGTGCGCGAAGACGTCGCCCTGGTCTTCACCCGTGGCAGGGTCGAGGTCCCGGGAGTTCCCCCCGAGGCGGCCGATCTGGCCTTTTTCGCTACTTGCGTGATGGTCCGCCGGGACGGTGGGTGGCTCATCGCCGCCTACCAGAACTCCAAGGCCACCAGCACCGAACTCTGACGGACCGGCGAGGCGCACCGTAAGCCGAACGGGCAGCCGACCGTAAGGGCGGGGTGACAGCGTGGAGATCAGCGGGCTGGTCTCCACGCTGTCACCGACCCGCTCCGGACCACCTTCTGACGGAGAACACCATGCGTATGCCTGATGCGGTCTCACCGGCCGAGTGGAACAAAGCACACGAGGAGCTGATGGCCGCGGAGAAGGAGTTGACCCGGGCCCAGGACAGGCTGGCGGCCGAACGCCGACGCCAGCCCGGGGTCCGGATCGACGAGGACCACGTGTTCGAGGGGGAGGGCGGGGAGTACTCCCTGACCGACCTCTTCCAGGGCCGCCGACAACTCATCGTCTACCACTTCATGCTCCCGCCGGGATCCGACCACCAGTGCGAGGGCTGCTCCATGTTCGTGGACAACCTCGGCGACCCGGCACACCTGAACGCCAGGGACACCACGCTCGCCCTCGTGTCCAGGGCTCCGTACCCGGAGATCGCGGCCGTCCGCGAGCGGATGGGGTGGACGGTGCCTTGGTACTCGTCGTTCGGCGGCGGTTTCAACGAGGCCATGGGGGTGACCGTCGGCGGGGGCGACAACTTCGGGCTGAGCGTGTTCATCCGAAATGACGCCGCCGTTTACCGGACCTATTTCACCGAGGGGCGGGGTGTGGAGAAGCTGGGTACGAACTGGAGCCTCCTCGACCTCACCCCGCTGGGCCGCCAGGAGCTATGGGAGGACAGCCCCGAGGGCGTTCCCCAGGACTCCCCCTACGCCTGGTGGCGCCTGCGCGACGAGTACGGGAGCTGAGAGGCCATGGTCGAGAACACGTCCGCGCCCACGGGTGCCGCACCCCGAGCGCACGCCAGGGAGTGGATCGCGCTTGCGGTCCTCGCGCTCCCGACCCTGCTGCTCTCCATCGACCTGAGCATCCTCCTGTTGGCTCTGCCGCACCTGACGGCGGACCTCGGGGCCAGCGGGGTGCAGCTGCTCTGGATCACCGACATCTACGGATTCATGATCGCCGGTTTCCTGCTGATCATGGGAACGCTCGGCGACCGGATCGGGTGCCGCAGACTCCTGCTCATCGGGGCTGTCCTCTTCGCCGTCGCCTCGGTGGCCGCGGCCTACTCCACCAGTGCCTGGATGCTCGTCTTCACAAGGGCGCTCCTCGGTGTCGCCGGAGCGAGCCTGATGCCCTGCACGCTGGCCCTGGTGCGCACCATCTTCCAGGACGCGCGCCAGAGGAGCGTCGCGGTGGCCGTCTGGATGAGCTGCTTCATGGTCGGGTTCGCCGTGGGGCCGATCGTGGGCGGTGTGCTCCTCCAGTACTTCTGGTGGGGATCGGTCTTCCTGGCCGGAGTCCCGGTCATGGTGCTGCTCCTGGCCATCGGACCGTTCCTGCTGCCGGAGACCCCGGCCAAGGGCACGGCCCGTCTGGACCTGCCCAGTACCGCCCTGATCCTGGCCGCCGTGCTGCCGGTGATCTACGGGCTGAAGGAGATCGCCTCCGGCGGCCTCACGGTGGTTCCGCTGGCCGTCCTCATGTTCGGTGCGGTCATGGGTGTGCTGTTCGTGGTGCGTCAGCAGAGACTGAGTAGTCCGCTGCTGGATCTGACCCTCTTCCAGAACCGGTCCTTCAGCGCGGCCCTGGTCGGCATCCTCATGGCTACCTTCACGGTGGCCGGCGTCTCCCTGTTCGTCACCCAGTACCTCCAGCTGGTCGCCGGGATGCCCCCGTTGACCGCTGGCCTGTGGCTGCTCCCCGCCGCCGGCGGCATGATCCTCGGATCCATGTCCGCGCCCGTGCTGATCGAGTGGGTCCGTCCCGCCTACGTCATCGCCGCGGGCATGCTGTTCGGCGCTGCCGGATGCGTGCTCCTGGCCTTGGTGGGGCCGGTGGGCGGTCTCGGTCTGTTGGTGTTCGGCTACTCGCTCGTCTACTTCGGGACAGGCCCCATGGGGGCGCTGGGTACCGACCTGGTCGTCAGTTCGGCACCCGAGGAAAAGGCCGGGGCCGCGGCCGGGATGTCCGAGAGCAGCGGCGAGTTCGGCATCGCGCTCGGTATCGCCGTGCTCGGCAGTGTCGGTACCGCCGTCTATCAGAGCCAGATGTCCGGTACCCCCGGCGCAAGCTCCCTCGCTGGGGCGGGGGCTGCCGCGGAGTCCCTCCCAGCCGCCGAGGCCACGGCGTTGATGGACACGGCGCGGGCAGCGTTCATGGACGGGCTGAACACGGTCTCCATCGCGGGCGCCGTGCTCCTGACCCTGTTCGCCCTGGTCATCGCCCTGGCGCTGCGGCACGTGCCGCCAGCCTCGGCCGGAGGGAACGGTGAGGGGAGCGAAGGCAAGGAGGAGAGGGACGAGACGGGAGATGCTGTAGCGGAGCCCTCCTGAACCGGGCGGGGCCGCCGACACCGTGTCGGCGGCCCCGCGTTCGCGTGGTTCGGTTCGGCGGTTTCAGGCCTTGGTCGTAGCTCCGGCGACGCCGCGGACCAGGTCCGCGGCCCGTTCCGCGATCGTGATCGTCGCAGCGTTGGGGTTGCCCCGCACCAGGGTGGGCATGACCGAAGCGTCGACGACGCGCAGGGCCGTCACCCCTCTGACCCGTAGGTCGGAGTCGACGACACTGCCCATCGCGCAGGTGGACGAAGGATGGTAGATGGAGTGCGCGTACATCCGCACGAACTCCCGCAGGTCGTCCGTCGACTCGGAGGCGGGGACCCGGTACGGGGTTTTCGTGTAGTCACGCAGCGCGTCCTGCCGGGCGATCTCCAAGCCGATGCGCAGGGCCTCGACGGCCGAGTCCATGTCCTCGGGGGCGTCCAGGTAGTTGTGCACGATGCGCGGTTTGGCTGTGGGGACGTCGCTGGCCAGCTCCACCCTGCCCCGGCTCGCGGGGGTGAGCATGGACGGCCCGAACGAAAGTGCGTGCCCGGTCGGTGCGGCCAGGCCGCTGTCAGCGAACATGATGGGGGCGGTCAGGAACTCCACGTCGGGTGCGGGCAGGTCCGCGCGCGTTCGCACGAAACCGCCGACCTCCGGACCGTTGGACGTCATGGGACCGGACCGGTCCTCCTGGAAGCGACGGAGGTTCTCCGGTGAGCCGGCCGTGAGGAGGCTGATCGGATGATCGTGGGTGTAGACGAGGGGGAGCAGCAGGTGGTCCTGGAGCCCTGACCCCACGCCGGGCAGGTCGGCCACCACGCCGATACCCAGAGGTGTCAGGGCGTCGGCGGGACCCACCCCGGAGAGCATGAGCAACTGGGGCGAGTTGTACGCTCCGCCGCACAGCAGGACCTCGCGTTCGGCACGGATCACCTCCTCACCCGATTCGCCGCCCACGACGACCCCGGTGGCCCGCCCGTCCTCGATGAGGACGCGGTGGACGCCGGTACCGGTTCGTACGGTGAGGTTGGGCCGACCCGCGGCCGGGTGCAGGTACGCGGTCGCGGTGCTGCACCGCATGCCGTCCTTCTGCGTGAGCTGGAAGAAGCCGAAGCCGTCCTGTTCCTCTCCGTTGAAGTCGTCGTTGGCGGGGTGCCCCGCCTGTCCCGCGGCCTCCAGGAAGGCCGTGGACATAGGGTTGCGGGAGCGGTTCTCGGAGACGGAGAGCGGACCACCGGTCCCGTGGAACCTCGACGCCCCCCGCTCGTTGTCCTCAGCGCGCAGGAAGTAGGGCATGAGGTCGTCGTAGGCCCAACCTTCCCGTCCCCAGCCGTCGAAGTCGGCTCGGTTGCCCCGGACGTAGATCATCGTGTTGATGGAACTGGTCCCGCCGAGGACACGTCCTCTTGGCAGGTAGACCTTCCGGCGCCCCAGGTGGGGCTCCTCGTGCGTGTGGTAGTCCCAGTCCAGTTCGGTTCGGAACAGATGACCGAAGGTGGAGGGGACGTGGATTCTGTCGAAGGTGTCCGCGGGCCCCGCCTCGATGAGGCAAACACTGGTGTCGGGGTCCTCGCTCAGGCGCGCGGCCAGCACACAGCCGGCCGATCCCGCGCCCACGATCACGTAGTCGAACAAGGTCATACCGCCCTTCCGGGGATGCTCGTCGTCAGACGTAGAGGGTGTTGGGTTCGAGCCCGCAGAGCACGCGCCCGTAGAGCTCGAAGCCGGTTTCGGGGTACATCAGCGCGTGCAGGTTGAGCGCGCCGACATCACGAACGATCCGCTGCATCGGAACGTCGGTGTACACGGACCGGCCGCCGCTCGCCTCACCGAGGACGGTCACCGTCTCCTTGGCCAGCTTGCACACGGCTGCCACGTCCACCCGGCAGCGGGCCCTCTCCCGCAGCGACCACTCCTCTCCCAACGCGCCCTTGCCGTCGAGCAGCCGGGCGGTGCGCTCGCCGTGGAAACGCGCCTGATCGGTCTTCAGGGAAGCCTCCGCGACCTGCAGGTGGGTGATCGGTGCGTCGACCTGCCGTACGTAGTCGGTGTAGGTGATGCCGCGCTCCCCGGCACGCTCCAGGAAGAGCTCCAGTGCCGCCTCGGCCAGGCCGGTCGGCGTTCCCACCGACGCGGCGGCCGCCACGGCCAGCAGGGGCGCCCGGTACATCGGCAGTTCGCGGTTGGCCTCAGAGGCGGACTCGCCCTTCAACACGGACATGAGGGGGAGCACCCTCTCGGCGGGAACGAAGACGTTCTCGGCCACGGTGCTCACGCTCCCGGAACCCCGGAGCCCCACCGCGTGCCAGTCGTCCACGATCCGCAGGTCCGACATGGGCACGAGGGCCACCACGGGGTAGCGGTCCGCGCCGTCCGGTGTCGGGGCCAGCGCGATGACCTCCTGCCAGTGGCTGTTCGGGGCCCCGCTGATGAATCCCCAGCGGCCGTTCACGGTGAAGCCGCCCTCGGTGGGCTCCGCCATGGCGCTGGGGCTGAGGGTTCCGCAGACGCGACCGCCGTGAGTGGAGAAGACCTCCTCCTGTACGTGGTCGGGGAACATGCCGACCATCCAGGTGGGGATCCACGAGACGGACGCGGTCCAGGCGGTGGCGCCGTCCGCGTGCGCCAGCGCGGCCGCGACCTCCGCCATGGTCAGGGCGTCCGACTCGTAGCCGCCGTACCTGGCCGGTACGCGCATACGGAAGACGCCCGTGTCGTCGAGGGCCTCGACCACCTCGTCGTGCAGCCTCCTGTTCTCCTCCTGCCAGGGCGCGTGCCTGCGCACGAGGGGCTGCACGGCCCGCGCGCGCTTGACGAGCTCTTCTCGGTCCGGGGTGTTCTGCACCGGTCGCTCCTTCCAGCTTTGGGGTCCGGCCGACTTCCGCACGGTTTGCGTTCACACGGAAGGACCGGGGCTCTTCGGAGAATCGCACCTTTTCCCCTGCGAAACGACTTCTCCATTGCGGCTGTCAGACGGCCCATTTCCATACGTGGCAGCAGCACAATCCAGGAGACGTTCGGTTTCCGTTTCGCGGAGAAAATGGGGGAACGGAAAAGGTCCGGTCCCCGGGACAGGGGCGGGCCGTATCCGGATCGAGAGCGAAACGATCATGGAGGTACCCGTGTCGACCAAGGCACCAACCAAGTCCGCGAGCACGGACGACTACTACGGCCCCTTCACCTCCGACCGTGAGAAGGAGGTCCTGGGCGTTCCCCTCAAGCTGGTCGCCGCCTGGGCGGAGAACGACGGGGACAAGGTCGCCGACACCTTCATCGAGGACGGCGTCATGATCCTCCCCGGTGACGTCTACAAGAAGAACCGCGAGGAGATCCGCGCGTTCATGACCGCCGCGTACGCGGGACCGTTCAAGGGGACCGGAGTAACCGGAAAGCCCGTGGACGTGCGCTTCGCCGCCGACGACGTCGCCCTGCTGCGCACCCACGGCGGCATCCTCGCCCCGGGCAAGACCGAGATCGATCCCGAGTTGGCCGTCCGCTCGACCTGGGTCCTGGTCCGTAGGGACGGGCAGTGGAAGCTCGCCGCCTACCAGAACAGCCCCCGCGGCGAAGGCGCGACCCTCCGCTGGTAGCAGGCCGCGTACCGAGACCACCGCAGAGTCCGGCCGAGCGGCCGGGAGAGGAGAACACCGATGGCTAACGACGCCGCCTCGCTCGTCGCACAGGCGAAGGAGTGGGCCGGAAGTTACGGACCCTTCCCCAACGGTGAGGAGGGTGCCGCCCTGAGCGCGGTCCTTCGCGCCCGGGCGTCATGGGAGGCAGGAGACGCCGACGCGCTGGCAGACGTCTTCGTGGACGAGGGCAGCCTGCTCCTGGGGGACGACCAGTACACGAGCCGCGAGGAGATCCGTGCGGCGATGACTGAGGCGCTGTCCGGCGCCTACAAGGGCACACGCCTGGTGGAGAGTCCCATCGACATGCGCTTCCTCGACGAGGGGACCGCGGTCGTCGTCACCGAAGGCGGGCTCGCCGGGGAGGGCCAGGAGTCCCCCTCCGCGGAGTACCGGTCGAGGACGGTGTGGATCTCCGTGCGCCGCGACGGTGAGTGGCGGCTGTTCTCCTACCAGTCCAGCCCTGTGGCCTGACCGATCGGCCCTCCGGGGCCGTGAACGGATGGGAGGGGGCGGTCCTGGACCGCCCCCTCCTTCGTGGTTTGCCCGAGACGGACGGCCGCCGGGTACGGCGGTTTCGGGTTCCGGACACCATGGTGCGGGCCCGCGCCATCGTCGCGGGCCCGCACCCGAACCCGCTGCCTACAGGCAGTCGCGTACGGCCTTCAGCACGGCCTCGTGGTCGGCGGGTCCGTCGGAGGCGTCCACGTACTGCGCGTGCCGCACCGTGCCCCCGGCGTCCACCACGAACAGGGCTCGGGAGAGCAACCGCAGTTCCTTGACAGCCACCCCGTAGGCCAGGCCGAAGGAGAGGTCCCGGTGGTCCGAGGCGACGATCCCCTCCATCCCGGAGGCCCCGCACCAGCGCCGCTGGGCGAAGGGCAGATCCACGGAGAGGGTCAACAGCTCAGCACCGGGCAGAGCGGCTATCTCGGTACCGAGGAAACGGGTCTGCCGGTCACAGACCGGGGTGTCCACCGACGGCACCGAACACAGCACCCGCACGGTGTCCGGGGCCCAGGAAAGCCCCACAGCCTGCATGTCGGGGCCCACGGCGGTGAAGTCGGGCGCCTGTTCGCCCACACGTACCCCGCTTCCCAGCAGGGTCACGGGACGGCCCCGGAAGGTGGTCCCTCCGGGCCTTTCGATCGTGGTGTCCAATGTTGGGCTCCTCTTTCTGTACGGCGCTCATCGCCAGGGGTGCTCCGAGGGGCGCTACTGCGCACCCGTGTCTGGCCGGTCCAGCCACTCGGGTGCGGACCGCGCCCACGTGATGGTCCTCTCCAGTCCTTCGCGCAGCGGGGTCCGGTACTCCCAGCCCAGGAGCTTTCGCGCCTTCGCGGTGTCGGGTATCCGCCGTCCGAGGTCCTCGTACTCCGTGCCCAGGCCGGCACCCGTGTCCACGTCGCGCACAGGCACGGTTCCCCCGGTGAGTTCGCTGATCAGAGCGGCGACCTGGGCCACGGTGTTCTCCCGGTCACTGCCGATGTTGAACGCCTCTCCGAGCGCGGCCGGGGCGGTGCCCGCAGCCAGCGTCGCCTCTACCGTGTCCGCTACGAACGTCATGCACCTGGTCTGACGACCGCCGTCGTACACGGTCAGGGGGAGGCCGTTCAGCGCCCGGTGTACCAGGCGGCTCACCAGGTAGGCGGGCCGCTGGCCCGGCCCGTAGGCGTTGAAGTAGCGTACGATCGACACCGGCAGACGGCGCTGGGAGGCGAAACCGAAGGCCAGGTGTTCGGCCAGGGCCTTACTCGTCCCGTAGCTCCACCTCGCGCGTGAGGTCGACCCGAGCACCCTGTCGTCGTCTTCTGACCATGGGACGGACGGGTTCTTGCCGAACACCTCGCTGGTGCTGGCCATCACCACCCTGGCCTCTGCCCGGGCCGAGGCCTCCAGGACGTTGCGGGTGCCGGTGAAGTTGATGTCGATGACGTCCAATGGCCTGGCCAGGTACTGGTCGACGCCCACGACGGCGGCCAGATGGTACACGACGTCCACGCCCCGGCGGATCGCGCGGGCGACATGGTCTGGATCCCGTACGTCCCCGTGGATCCTGGCCGCCCCGGCGCTCTCCGGCGGGGACGGCGCACCCGTGGCCCGGTCCAGGACGGTGACCCTGCACCCCTGCTCCAGGAGGCGTGCCACCAGGTGCTGCCCGATGAACCCGTCACCGCCCGTGACGACCGCGTGCGTGCTTGCGGACATGTCTACCTCCCGATCCCGCGGTACACGAACCCGGAGGCGCGCAGGCGTTCCACGTACTCGCGGGACAGGTGCGCACGACCGTCGAAGAACAGGCAGGGGCGGGGGACCGGTAGGGCGGTGAGGTCCACCGCCGCCAGTTCCCGGTGGTAGGCCAGGACCGCGACACAGTCCGCGTCGGCCACCGCCGCCTTCAGGGAGGGGGCTGGTTCACGGCCGAAAACCCTCAGAGCCTCCCCCGGATCGACGAGGGGGTCGAACAGGACCACGTCCGTGCCGGCCTTTTCCAGGTGGGTGACGAACGGGAGGGCCGGCGTCTCGCGAAGGTCGCCCGTGTCGTTCTTGAAAGACAAGCCCAGGACCGCGACCCGGTTCCCCTCCCGGCGGTGGCCCATACGCTCCAGTTCGGCGAGCACGGTGTCCGCGGCGTGGTCGGGCATCGCGGTGTTGGCCTCCCGCCCGGCCACAGGCGTACGCAGCTCCAGGCCCCGCTCACGGGCGGAGTGCCACACCATCCAGGGGTCCTTGGTCAGGCACGAACCGCCCACCCCCACGCTGGGCGTGAGCACGTTGATCGTCCCCGACCCCTTGGGCACGGTGTTCGCGGCGGGGATGACCTCATGAGCGTCCACCCCGAAGAGCTCGCAGTACCGGGCCAGTTCGTTGGCCATCGCGATGTTGAGGTCGATCCACCAGTTGTCGGCGAGTTTGACGATCTCCGCCGCCTCGGGAGAGCCGACAGTGATGACCTCGACCCCCAGGCCCCGACGCCAGAAATCGGCGGCCGCACGTGTGCTCTGCGCCTCCAGACCGCCCACGACCATCGGGAGTCCCCTGAGTTCGCGCATCGCCGTGCCCTCAGCCAGGCGCTCCGGGGCGAAGGCCAGGCCGAAGTCCTCACCCGCGACCAGTCCGGAGCGCTCCAGGCAGGCGCGGACCCGACCCGAAGTGGTTCCCGGGGGGACTGTGCTCTTGACGATCACCAGCTGATCTCGCCTGAGGTGACGGCTGAGTTCGTCGCAGGCCCGGGCGAGCTGGTCGACGGCCAGGGAACCGTCCTCACGCACCGGCGTCCCCACGGTGATGAGCACCGTGTCGGCCTCTCCGACCGCTCTCTGATCGGGTAGGAAACGCACGCGTCCCGCTTCCAGCCCCCTGGCCAGGCTCTCCGGGAGCCCTTCCTCGCGGAAGCGGCAGTGCCCGCGCGCGAGCTCGTTCACCAGTGTCGTGTCGGTGTCGACGCCGATGACGTCGTGGCCCCGGTCCGAGAGGACCCCGGTGAGGCATGATCCGACGTAACCCAGGCCGATCACCGCCACGGTGGGGCGTCTGTCAAAGGTGTTCCAACGCATGGTCTACCTCGTGTGTGGTGTGGTGTGTGTGGGGCACCCGCGCCGGAGGCTGCGACTCCACCGGGGCGCTGTGGGAGGATCAGCGCCGCGATGCGACGAACTCCTTGACGGAGGAGACGACGTAGTCGATCATCTCCTCGGTCAGGCCGGGGTAGACACCCAGGTGGAAGGTGCTCTCCATGACCTTGTCGCTGTTGACCAGGGGCTCCGCCAGACGGCGGGGCCGGTTCGTGTAGGCCGGGTGGCGCAGGAGGTTCCCCGCGAACAGGCGCCGGGTGCCGATCCTGCGGTCCTCCAGGAAGCCGACCAGGTCGGCTGAGTCGAAGGGGGCGTCGTCGGTGACGGTGAGGACGAATCCGTACCAACTGGGGTCGCTGTCGGCGGTCGCCTCGGGCAGCAGCAGGTGTGGTACTCCGTCCAAACCTTCACGGAGCCGCGACCAGTTGGCGCGCCGGGCCGCGCAGAAGCTGTCCATCTTGCCGAGCTGGGACAGGCCCAGTGCGGCCGCGGTGTCGGTGGTCTTGAGGTTGTATCCCACGTGTGAGTAGATGTACTTGTGGTCGTAGCCCTCGGGGAGCTCGCCCATCTGCCAGTCGAACCTCTTGAAACACGTGTTGCTCTGCCCGGGAGGGCACCAGCAGTCGCGTCCCCAGTCGCGCAGGGACTCCACGATCCGCGACAGCGTCAGGTCGGAGGTCAGCACGCAGCCGCCCTCGCCCATGGTGAGGTGGTGGGCGGGGTAGAAACTCACTGTGGCGAGGTGCCCGAACGTACCGGTGTAGCTGCCTCTGTAGCGGGACCCGAGGGCGTCACAGTTGTCCTCGATCAGGAACAGGCCCCGATCGGCCGCGATTCGGGCGACCTCCTCCACCTCGTAAGGGTTGCCCGCCGTGTGGGCGATCGCGATCGCCCGGGTACGCGGCCCGATAGCCCGTTCCACCCGCTCGGCCGTGGTGTTGTACGTTCCGAGTTCGATGTCCGTATACACCGGGACGAGCCCGTTCTGGAGGATCGGGTTCACTGTGGTGGGGAAGGCCGCGGCCACGGTCACCACCTCGTCGCCCGGCACAAGGGCCCGCTCGCCGAGCTGATGCGACGTGAGCGCGGTGACCGCGAGGAGGTTCGCGGAGGAGCCGGAATTGGTCAGGTGTGCCTTGCGTACGCCGACCTTGCGTGCGAGTGCTGACTCGAACTTGCGTGCGCTGCTCCCCGAGGCGATGCGCATGTCGAGCGCGGCCTCGACGAAGGCGGCCCGGTCATCGGCGTCCAGCACGGCTCCGGACGGCCATATCTCGGTCTCTCCAGGGACGAACGCCCCGGATCCCTCCTCCTGCCGGTGGTAGGCCCGAACGGCATTGAGGATCTCGGTCTTCGACTCGCCCATGACGGGGCACCCTGTCCCTTCCAATCGTGTGCCTGCTGCCTCAGATGCCCAGCTCGATGCGGGTGTGGTCCCCGACGACGAACCGGTGTCCGCCAGCGGGGCCCGACCGGGACCGGACCGTGGAGTCCGCGCCGATCAGACAGCCCCGTAGCGGTGCGGGGCCGTACACCCCGGCGCCGTTCAGGACCACGCTGTCGGCCAGGTCCGCTCCGGAGAGCGAACAGTTCCCGCCGACCGACGTCCACGGCCCCACAGCCGAGTCCTCCACCACGGTTCCGGGGCCGATCCACGCCGGTCCGCGCACGGTGGACCGCACGATGCTCGCGCCCCGGCCGAGCCGTACCGGGCCGGTGACCCTGCTCGACTCGTCGACGCCGTCCTGCGGAAACGGGCAATCGAGGAGGCCCAGGACATGGCGGTTGGCCGCCAGGACGTCCTCCGGGCTGCCCACGTCGGCCCAGTACCCCGTGTACTCGCTGGCGGTCACGCCGTAGCCGCGCTTGAGCAACCACTGCACCGCGTCAGTGATCTCCAGCTCCCCGCGACGGCTCGGAGCGATGGCCCGGACGGCTTCGTGGACGGCGCGGGTGAAGAAGTAGACACCTATGACCGCCTGGTTCCCCATCGGTTCCTCGGGCTTCTCCACCAGACGGATGACCTTGCCGTCCTCTCCCGTCTCCACGACGCCGAAGGCACTCGGGTCCGCTACCCGCTGCACCGCGACGTGGGCGTCCGACCCGCGGGCCGCGAACTCCTCGGCGAGCCCACCGATCCCCTCCGGGAGGAGGTTGTCCCCCAGGAACAGGACGAAGTCCTCCTCCCCGAGGAAGCCCCGGGCCATCCGTACGCAGTCGGCCAGGCCCCGGGGCTGCCCCTGGTGGATGTAGGTGATCCGCACCCCCAACTCGGAGCCGTCCCCGAGTTCGTGCCGGACGAGGTCAGCGCCCCCGCCGGTGACGACCCCGACGTCGACGATCCCCAGGTCGCGCACGCTCCGGACCGCGTACTCCAGGACCGGGAGCCCGGCTACCGGGAGCAGCTGTTTGGGCAGCGTGTGGGTGAGCGGGAGCATGCGTGACCCGGATCCGCCCGCCAGGATGAGCGCCCTCATGGCCTGTTCCCCTTCGCCTCGGGTCGCCCCGTGACAGAGGAGACCAGTTCCTCGGCCACGTGTTTGACGTCGCCGTCGGAGAGCCCTTGGTGCTGAGGCAGCAGGAGGGTCCGCTCCGCGGCCTCCTCCGCACCCGGCAGCCGGACCCCCTGCGCCCCGTAGGCGGGTACCCGGTGCAGCGGCGCGTACCGGAACGTGGTGTAGACGCCCCGCTCCAAAAGGTCGGCCGCCACCCGGTCCCGTTCTCCGGGGTCCAACCGCACCCAGTGGAAGTAGTGTGACGAGGTGTGTCCTTCCGGCACCGGGGGCGGGCCCTCCAAGCCCTCCACACCGGAGAGCGCCCGGTCGTAGAAGGAGGCGATCTCGCGCCTGCGCGCAACGAACCGGGGAAGTCGCCTCAGCTGTACGAGGCCGATCGCCGCGGTCAGGTCGTTGCCCACCACACGTCGGCCGAAGGCCTCCACGTCCAGTTCCCACCACCGGCGCGAGACCGAGCGGGACGCGCTCAGGCCGCTCTGGTGGCGCAGGCCGTGGTAGGCGAGTCGCCGAGCCCGGTCAGCCGCATCCGGATCTCGCACCACGACCATGCCGCCGTCACCCGTGCTGAGGACCTTCATCGCGTCGAAACTCCAGACCGCGATGTCGCCGAAGGTCCCGCAGGCGCGCTCGCCGACCCGTGAGGCCACGGCGCACGCCGCGTCCTCCACGAGTCGCACGCCGCGTGCCTCGCACATCGCGGCGATCCGCTCCACGTCGCCGGGCTGGCCTCCGTAGTGCAGGAGCATCACTGCCCGGGTGCGGTCGGTGAGCGCGCGTTCGACGTCCTCCACCGTGGGGTTGAGGGTGCGGGGGTCCACGTCGCAGAACACGGCCCGTGCCCCCGCCGCGCAGACGGCGTTCGCCGCGCCGACGAAACTCACACTGGGGAGTACGACCTCGTCTCCGGGTCCCAGCCCCAGGATCTCCACCGCGAGGAAGAGGCCCGCCGTCGCCGAGTTGACGAACAGCACGGTGCGCGGATCGACCCCCAGGTGTTCGGCGAAGGCGGCCTCGAAGGCGGTGGTCCGCTCGCCGAGCCCCGGCCAGGAGTCCTCGAACACCGACGTGACGGCGGCGAGCTCGTCCGGGCCCAGGGCCGGTTGGAACACGTTGATCATGGGGTGCCCTTGTACAGTTCGGCCAGTTCGACCAGGGCCGCGACGACGGCCGAGGGGGCAGGGGACGCCAGGATCTCGGCACGGACGCGGTCGGCGCCCCGACGGAAGGCGGGGTCCTTCAACACCCGGCGCAGACTCTCCCGCATGTCCTCCACGGTCTGTGTCCGATGGTCCAGACGCAGCCCCGCACCCCGGGAGGTGACGTATTCGGCGGTGATCGAGGACTCGACGTGCTTGGACGCCTCCATCCCTTCTCCGGCCGCGGCGGTCACTCCGTGTTCGTCGTCGGAGTCCGTGATGAGCTGCGGCGTCCCCATCGCGGCTGCGGCCGCGAAGGTGCCGACGCCCCCGTGGTGGATGATCGCGTCACAGGTGGGAAGGAGCTGGTTCAGCGGGAGGTAGTCCACAGCCCGGACGTTCGATGGGACCGAGGTGCCTTCCAGCTGTGTGGCGTCCAGGGTCGCGACCACGTCCATGTCCAACCCGCCGAGCGCTTCCAGGAGGGCGGGGACGTGGCCCCAACCGCCCTTGAGGTACATGCGCTGGGACAGGCCCAGGGACAGGGCGACACGCGGTCGGCCACCGCTCTGCCGCAACCACGACGGCACCGCGGCCTGCCCGGAGTACGGCACCCAGCGAACCGGAACGGCGGGCACACCGGTGGGCAGCCGCATCGCCTCCGGAAGCGGGTCCAGGGTCCACTG
This sequence comes from Nocardiopsis exhalans, assembly GCF_024134545.1. Taxonomy (GTDB): domain Bacteria; phylum Actinomycetota; class Actinomycetes; order Streptosporangiales; family Streptosporangiaceae; genus Nocardiopsis; species Nocardiopsis exhalans. Next base: position 4,435,336 of record NZ_CP099837.1, on the reverse strand, counting down.
GCCCAGGAGCAGTTCCTCATCCACCCCGACACCGTGGCGCCGCGCGCTCGGACCCACCGAGGCAGCCAGGGGCTCCTCCCCGGTGATGCCGGAGTCGGCGTCCTGGCGCGAACGGAACAGGTTCCTGCTCCAGCCGAAGTAGTCCTGGCCCCAGAGCAGTCGGGCGTGGGCGGCTCCGCTCGCCGCGGCGGCCACGGCTCCGATCGGGAAGCACGGGTCCCACAGGATCAGGTCGGGCTTCCAGTCCCGTGCGAAGGCGACCAGGTCGTCCACAGCACGGAAGCGCTCCTCGTCAGCGGGTTCGACGGGGGAGAAATCCCAGATCGAGGGCAGCATGAAGTGGGTGAACACGTCCCAGGGGTCCCGCTCGTCCCCGGTGGGTGCCAGTGCCTCGGTGAGTTCTGCGACCTGGCGCCGTTCCTCGGGGTAGGGGTTTCCCGGCCCCATGGGGATCATGTCCGGGTTGCCGACCGAGACCGCGGGGAGCCCGACGGCGACGGTCTTCTCCTGGAGCGCGTGGTGCGAGACGACGCGGACCTCGTGCCCCTCCGCCTGGAGGGCCCAGGCGAGGGGGACGAGCGGGTACAGGTGGGCGGCATTGGGCCAAAGACAGAAAACGACTCTCATGGGTCCGTTCCAACTCGTTGAAGGGGGGCGGAGGAGAGGTCAGCAGACGCGACCGACCGCGCTCAGGAAGCGCTTGGTGGACTCGCCCGCTCCCGCGTCCGGGCGCCAGAGCCCCGGGGCCACCAGCCCCGGGCTCAGCAGTTCGAATCCGTCGAACAGCGAGCCGATCTCTTCGGGGGTCCGGTAGACCATCGGGGCCGGGGAATTGCGGTAGGTCTCCGTCATCAGGCGTTGCTCCTGCTCCGGGGACTCACCGGTGGACAGGTGTGACAGCGCGACGAACGACCCCGGGGCGAGCCGCGACCGAAACCGCTCGATGAGACCGTGTGGGTCCTCTTCCGGCCTGATGAAGTGGAAGACCGCGATGAAGAGCAGCCCCACCGGCTGGGAAAGGTCGATCAGCTTCCGTGTCACCGGGCTGTCCATGATGGAATCCGGGTCCCGCAGGTCCGCGGTGAGAATCTTGGCCCTGCCCTCAGAACCCTCCAGGAGCCGCTCACCGTGGGCGGCCACGATCGGATCGTTGTCCACGTAGAGGACACGGGCCCTCGGGTCGACCGAATGTGCTGCCTGGTGGGTGTTGTCGACGCTGGGCAGTCCCGCACCGACGTCGATGAACTGGCGGATACCGTGCTCGGCGGCCAGGTGGCGGACCACACGGACCAGGAAGTTCCGGTTCTCCCAGACCACCGAGCGGGTCAGGGTGGACCCCAGCTTCTCGATCACCTGGTCGGCCGCGGCCCGGTCGACGGGGAAGTTGTTGGTGCCGTGGAGAAAGTAGTCGTACATGCGGGCCGGGGACGGCCGTTCTGGGGAGAACACACCGTCCTCGGTCGGGCTGTTCATCGTCATCCTGTTCCCCTTTCCCTTCAGCTGATCGGTGTCGGATCCGGCGCTCATCCCCGGATCGGGCTGCTCTGGTGGGACATCAGGCGCCAGCGCCCCGACCGGCGCACGATCACCCACACCGCCCGGATCTCCCGCTCGGGGGCCACACCCTCCTCACCGTCGCGGACGATTCCGCCCTGAGTGACGACCAGGGCCGTGTCGGGGCCGAGGAACCGCATCGCGAGCGGCCAGCCGGACACGTGCGCGCCGCGCAGAGGGCCGGCGAAACCGGACGCCATGAACGCGCGGATCTCCTCCCGGTCTGCCAGCTCCTCGTCCTGGATGAGCAGGCTCCCGTCCGGAGTGAAGACGGAGGCGAAGAAGTCCGCGTCGTTCTCCAGCCACGCGCCCTGGATCAACTGCGGGACGGTCAGTACCTCCCGCTCCTCGTCGCTGGGAAAGTCGCGGAAGTACTTCGGGTCCTCCCGGACCCCTGCCTCGGCCAGGATCCGGGCAGACACCGCCTCCCCGTCTCCGGGAAGCTCCCGGTGCCGAGCCGTCGTTTCTCGGGGCATGGTTGTATTCCTCCTGAACCTCGGGCAGAAACCCGAATGTTGATGCGTGCTCATCGTCACTGCCCGGACGTTTGTATTACGTCTTCTCGATTGCCCGCCCGGATAATTCCCGATCACATCGGTGACCGCAATTTCGAAGATGCGGGATCCGCTGGCCGGGTGCGAGATTCGATTGAGGAGAGAAGCGGGAAATACCTGTTCTTCGTTAAAGAAACCTCCTGGGGGGATGGACAAGATGCACGGAACAAGGCAGGGGACCGCGGTGGTGCTCGGCGCGAGCATTGCCGGGCTCTTCGCCGCTCACGTTCTCGCCCGCTCCTATCCGCAGGTCGTCCTTGTGGACCGGGACGAGGTGATCGGAACGAACCTTCCCCGACGCGGGGTTCCCCAGGGGCACCACGTGCACGGACTCCTCGCGAGCGGCCAGCTCATGGCCGAGGACCTGATCCCCGGCCTCACCCAGGACATGCTCGACGCCGGCGTCCCCATGGGGGACCTCGGAGGACAGTTGCGCTGGTTCTTCAACGGGCGTCGGCTGGCGCCGACGCGTACCGGCCTGGTGGTGGTCGGCGGTGACCGGGCCGTCCTGGAAAGCCATGTGCGCTCGCGGGTGGAGCGCCTGCCCAACACGGAGTTCCGCCAGGACACCGACATCGTGTCCCTGGAGCACGACGACGCGGACGCCAGGATCACCGGGGTCCGCGTCCAGTCCAGAGGGGGCGGCCCCGAAGAGGTCCTGCCCGCGGACCTCGTCGTCGACGCCACGGGCCGGGGCTCACGCACCCCCGTGTGGCTGGAGTCGATGGGCTACGGGCGGGTCCCCGCGGACAGCGTCAAGATCGGTCTGACCTACACCACCCGCCGTTTCCGGCTGCGTACCGATGCCTTCGGCACGGACGTGTCCGTCAACCCCGTCGCCACGCCGAAGCATCCCCGGGGCGCCTTCCTGACCACTTTGGGAGGTGACCGGTGCGGCGTGTCCTTGACTGGGGTGCTGGGCGAGACCCCGCCCGCGGACCTGGCGGGTTTCCTGGAGTACACCCGTTCCCTGCCCGTACCGGATGTCCACGAGGCCATCAGGAACGCCGAACCCCTGGGGGAGGCTGTCACCTTCCGCTTCCCGGCCAGCGTCCGACGCAGGTACGAACGGTTGCAGCGCCTGCCCGCTGGACTGGCCGTGGTGGGCGACGCCCTGTGCACCTTCAATCCCGTCTACGGCCAGGGCATGACCATGGCCGCGGTCCAGGCGCGGGTCCTGGGGGAGCAGCTCGGCGGCGGAAACGCGTTCTCGCCCCGCTCCTATTTCCGGGCCGCCTCCCGGGCCTTGGAACCCGCCTGGTCGATCGCGGTCGGCGGGGACCTCGCCTTCCCCGAGGTGCCCGGGCGACGCACACCCCTGGTCCGGTTCGTCAACGCCTATTTGGACCGCCTGCGCTACGCGGCGCACGACGACCCGAGACTCGCCGAGGCCTTCTTGAGAGTGATCGGCCTGGTCGATCCCCCTGAGCGGCTCCTCACCCCCGGGGTCGCCCTACGCGTGATCCGAGGCGCCTACGGCAGCAGCGGGGAACGCGCCCCGATCCGGACCGACACCTCAAGGGCCGGATGAACGAGACGGGAGGTAGCCCTGACCCGCTCTCCCCGAAACCGCCGCAAGCAGAACTCCTCCACTCCTATGGGAGAAGCATGGGCTCCATGTACCGCATAGCGACGCTGGCGCTGGCACTCGCCCTCATGGGTGCGGTCGGTGTCATGACCATCCGTCCCTCACTGAGCGGGTCCGAACACACCGATCGGGCGGCACCCTTCGCCTTCGAGACGCTCGACCTCAACTCCGAACCCGACGGTTCCCGGTCCGAGCGGGACGTGGCGCCCGACCTGGAACACTTCAGGGGGTGGATCTCCGCCGTGGGCGCGGGCGGCACCCTTCTCGACCTGCGCGGTCTGGGCAAGTCCGCGGACGTCTGCCTGGTCGACCCCCGGGACGACAGCGTGACCCTGCGCAACGCGCCCGGAAGCGGTGAGGACGACTACCCGGTCGTCGAACTACTGCCCGAGGGCCTGCCCTACGACCACACCATGGCCCCCATGGGCTGTGTCCCCGCCGACCTGGACGAGGACGGCGACCTCGACATCATCGTCTACTACTGGGGCCGTTCACCGGTCCTGTTCACGAACACCGCCGGGCCGCAGGCCACACCCGCCGCGGAGAACTTCACCGCGCACGAACTGGTCGAACCGATGCAGGTCTGGAACACGACCTCGCTGAACGTCGCGGACGTGGACGGCTCCGGCAGCCTCGACATCCTGGTCGGCAACTACTTCCCCGATGGCGCACGTGTCCTGGACCCCGACGCCCACGACGAGACGCGCATGGAGATGCAGCAGAGCATGGGCCTGGCCACCAACGCCGGACGCAACCGCCTCCTGCTCACCGAGCCGACCGGTGAGGCGGACACGCCTCCCGTTGTCTCCGACGCGAGCACGGCCATCCCGGAGCGGGCCACGACCGCCTGGACACTGGCGATCGGCTTCCAGGACCTGACCGGCACGGGGGTCCCCGACATCTACCTGGGCAACGACTTCGGCAACGACAGTCTCCTGGTCAACCACTCCACCCCGGGCGACGTCCGGCTGGAGCTGCTGAAGGGGGAGCGGGACATGGCCACGCCCAAGTCACAGGTCATGGGAAACGGGTCCTTCAAGGGCATGGGCGTCGCCTTCACCTACGCGGACGGCGCCGAACTGCCGATGATCGTGGTCAGCAACATCACCAGCCCCTACGCACTGCACGAGAGCAACTTCGCCTTCGTCCCCGACGGTGAGGCCGCCGACCTCCTCGACGGCGCCGTCCCCTACAGCGAGAGCAGCGAACAGCTGGGGCTCGCGCGCAGCGGATGGTCCTGGGACGTCAAGGCGGGTGACTTCGACAACAGCGGCACTGACGAGCTGTTCCAGGCCACCGGCTTCCTCAAGGGGGACACCACGCGCTGGCCGGAGCTCCAGGAGATCGCCATGGGCAACGACCAGCTGCTCAAGCACTCCGGCGTGTGGCCCAACTTCGCCGAGGGCGACGACATCTCCGGACACGAGACCAACCCCTTCTGGGTTCGCGGAGACGACGGTTCCTACGCCGACCTCGCCGAAGCGGTGGGGATCGCCGAGTACGACGTCACACGGGCCTTCGCCTTCGGCGATGTCAACGGCGACGGGCTGCTGGACGTGGTGGTCGCCAACCAGTGGGAGGACTCCCGGCTCCTGCTGAACAGGGCCCCCGACGCCGCACCCGGCGTGGTGCTGCGCCTGGTCCGGCCTGGGGCCGCGGGCGGCGATGCCCTCACTCCGGCGATCGGAGCCTCCGTCCGCGTGGACGGCGAGGGGCATCCACCGCAGACCAGGGAGCTCTTCCACGCCAACGGGCACGTGGGGGTCTCCGACTCCATCGTGCACCTGGCCGCCCCTTCGGGAGACCTGCCGATCACCGTCTCCTGGCGGGACGGCACGGGCCAACGGCACAGCACCGAGCTTGTGGTGGAGCCGGGGACCCACACGGTCCTCCTCGACGATGACGGAACGGCGGTAGTCCGATGACGGTGACCAGATCCGACAGCGGTGCGGCCACGGGCCCGGACCCGAGCACCCATGAGGCCCCTGAGGTCCAACCCCCGCAGAGCGCCGCGCCCCCCAAGGCGGACCACCGCCTGAAGGCGCTGCGCATGTTCGCCACCTCCATCACCGTGTTCACGGTCCTCGGGCACCTGTTCCTCGGCTTCGAGCAGTCACCGATCACGCCGATCGCGGCGATCCTCTTCGGCTACGCGCTCGACCTCGTCCTGGAGACCCTGGATGCGCGGGCCGAGGGCCGCGAACCCGGCTACGCCGGCGGCCTCGGGAAGATGGTCGACTACCTGCTGCCCACCCACATCGCAGGCCTGGCCTGCGCGCTGCTCCTGTGGGGCAACGCCTCGCTCTGGCCGTACCTGTTCGCGGTGGCCGTGGCGGTGAGCAGCAAGTACCTGTTCCGGTTGTCGGTCAGGGGCCGCAAGCGCCACTTCCTGAACCCCTCCAACTTCGGGATCGCGGTGACGCTGCTGATCTTCCCGTGGGTGGGGATCGCACCGCCCTACCACTTCACGAACAACACCTTCGGCACCGTGGACTGGCTGATTTCGCTGGGGATCCTCATGGCCGGGACCATGCTCAACGTCAACCTCACCAAACGCTGGCCGCTGATCCTCGCCTGGGTGGGCGGGTTCGCGCTCCAGGCCGTTCTGCGCTGGCTCTTCCTGGACCACATGCTCCTGGCGGCACTGATGCCGATGACCGGTGTCGCGTTCATCCTGTTCACGAACTACATGATCACGGACCCGGGGACCACGCCCTCCAAACCGCGCAACCAGATGGTCTTCGGCTTCACGACGGCGATGGTGTACGGGCTCCTGGTCAGCTTCAACATCGTCTTCGGCCTCTTCTTCGCGCTGGTCATCACCTGTGTGCTGCGCGGCCTGGTCCTGGTCGGCGCCCCCTTCATGCCCGGGGCGGCGGCCACCGCACCGCCCACGGTCACCACACCGCCCGATTCCGGCCGAACGTCGGCGTCCGAGGAGACATCCACCCCGAACACCCGCGAACCCAGGGAGTCCCATGAGTGACGATTCGCCCACGACCGCATCCGTGAAGGCCGCCGAACCCTCCGGGGCGACCGAAGCCGACGCCCCCGCCCGGCGTGCGAACCTGGCGGACCGGTACCACCGGGGTATGGACGTGCTGAACGTCGACCGGCACCGGCTGTGCCTGCAGTTGTACCTGGTCATCGTGATCGCCCACTGGGCCGAGCACATCGCCCAGGCCGTCCAGATCTACGTGCTCGACTGGCCCCTGGCGGAGGCCCGGGGCGTCCTCGGTATCCCGTTCCCGTGGCTGGTCACCTCCGAGTGGATGCACTACGGATACGCCCTGATCATGCTCATCGGGCTCCTGCTCATGCTGCCCGGCTTCACCGGCAGGGCCAGGACGTGGTGGACGATCTCGCTCCTGATCCAGGTCTGGCACCACTTCGAGCACCTGATCCTGCTCGTCCAGGTCGGCAACGGGGTCAACCTCGGCGGCGGGGACGCCCCCAGCAGCCTGGTCCAGATGCTGATTCCCCGGGTCGAGCTGCACCTGTTCTACAACACGCTCGTGTTCATCCCGATGGTCGTGGCCATGTACCTGCACTCGCGGCCGAATCCGGCGGAACACGAGGCGATGCGGTGCTCGTGCGCCGGTGATCCGCCCCGGTTGGGCCGGTGAACAGCGGGCGGCGCCGGATCCCGGCGTTCAACGTGGTCCTGTTGCTGCTCGCCGCCCTGATCGTCTCCATGGGGGCCGCCAACGCCGAGCGGAGTCTGCGCGCGGCCCGCGCGGACGGGACCCCCGGTACCTTCAGCGCCACGATGCTGGACTGCGTCCAGCATCCGGGCCACGAGTCCTGCACCTGTTTCGGAACCTACGCACCCGAGTCCGGCGGCCCCGAACGCGCTGACATCTATCTCTACGGCGGGAACCGGCAGACCTGCCGGGTGGGTGAGGAGACCGCCGCTGTGGACGTGGGCTCGGCGAACCGGGTGTACGGGCCGGAAGGCTCGAACGAGTGGGTCATGACCGCCGGACTGATCCTCTTCGGCCTGGGGCTGGGCGGCTGGACCATCCGATCGTGGTGGGTTGGCCGTGCCGGATCCGTGGTCTGAACACGGCCGGGACGCCGCTCCCGGGACCCGACCGCCTCCCCTGCCCCGGGGCCGATGCCCGGGGCGGGGGCGCGGTCAGCGTGTCTGCGCGCGGGCGTCGCCTTGCCAACCGACGCCCCGCCGGGAGGCGCGGCGTAGCCGTTTCAGATCCCGGCCCAGGTAACTGGGGTTGGTCACCTGTCGCACCTGGCTGTCGGGTCAGTGACCACCGCCAGCGACGTGATGCTCAGGTCCACCCCGGCCACCGCCTCCGGCCGCTGCGGTGTACGCCTCTTTGGAGTCCTCGGATCACCGGTCCAGGCCGAGGGCGGACCTCCCTCCGTGCGGTTGACCGAAAGGTCAGTTCCTCAGGGACTGAGCAGCTTGTGGACCTCGGCCAGGTCGCTCCGGGCAGCGGCCGCGTACTCCTCGGCCTCGGTTCTGACCCTGCGCCAGTCCTGCACGGCCTGGTCGACCTGCTGGTCGAGCTTGCGGCCCTGGTTCCGGAACATGGCCTCGGCGTCGTCGCGCTCCCGCTCGGCGGCGAAGAAGTTGGCACCCGAGGCCACCGCGGTGCACACGGTCAGGAACCACAGGACGCCGTTCATGGTCAGCAGGGACAGTACGAAGAGCCCCGCCGCGACGGACACATACACCCAGAAGGCGCTCCGCTTGCCCTGTTCGGGGCCGGAGCGCTCGCGCAGAAGCTGGCGGGAGCGCTCCACGTCCCGGCGTTCGGCGCCGGAAGCGGTGATGTTCACCTTCACCCCGTGGAAGTTCGCCTCCGCCTTCTCGGGGAGCGGCGCGCTGGCCCGGGTCATGAGGTCCTCGGCGGTGTCCAGGACGGCGGTGCGCTGGAGCACGAGCGAGAAGGTACGGCGGTGCGGGGGTGCGCTCTCGCTGGTCAGGTCCTTGCGCAGGAGGGCGCCCACGCTGTCGACGGAGTCGGTCCAGGCGGGGAGAGCACCCTCCTGGCCGCTGTTCTCGATCACGGCGCGCAGCCGGTTGGCCCGGGCCAGCAGGGGAGCCTCCTCCTGGCTGCCCTCCTCCACGAGCAGGCGCAGGGTGTCCCGGAGGAAATCGGAGCTGGCCACGTCGGGGCTCAGCGACTCCAGCGGGGTGTCCTCACTGCCGAGGGCGGTGACCTGGGCGACCCGTTCGCGCAGGTGGGCGATGGCGGCGGCGGCCTGCCGCTGGGTGGTGGCGCTGGTGTTGAGTTTGCCGGTACCGAGTGAGGGCTTCCGACCGCCCGAACGGCCGGAGGAGGGCCCGGGGGAGGCGGACCACTCGTCGACCGGGGGGACCTGGACGCCCTCGGCGGACCACAGCCGCAGGGTGGACAGCAGCAGGTGTTCGCGGGCGTCGTCGCCGAAGGAGCCGTCGGCGGTCAGGATCCACAGCGCGCGCTGGCCGCGGTTCAGCTGGACCCCGGGCTCGGGCAGGTGGGGGAGCAGGTCCGCGGACACGCTCTCGCCCAGGGTGCGCGCGTACTCGGAGCGGGTGAGCGCGCAGGCCAGAGCGGCGAAGTAGCGGGCCCGCTCCACGTCGATCCCGGCCGCCTCGTCGAAGCGCAGCCGGGCCTGGCTGATGTCGTCGCGCAGCAGGGCGTGCAGGCCGCGGGCGGCGGGCACCAGCCAGTACCCGTGCACGTCCTCGAGGTCCAGGGAGGGCAGGGCGGCACCGTCCAGCATCTGGAGGGTGCGGTGCCGGGCTATCGCGGCGTTGTCGAACATCGCGAGGGTGGCGCGCACGTCACTGAGTTCGATGAAGGCGTCCAGGGTGGCCGAGACCCGGTCCAGTCGCTGTTCCAGGGTGCCCCGGATCCGGCCCAGTTCCGAGCGCATGCGGCTGCGGTCGCGGGCCATCTGCGAGTACGCGCCGCTCAGGTCCTCCTGGAGTTCCCTGATGCGCACGTTCTGCGAGTAGTCGGTCCAACTCATGCCTGGTTACCTTTCCCTGCGCGCCCAGGGGTGGGACGGGGTGAGGGGGACGCGCTGGGGGTTTGGACGGTCACGGGGACGATCTGGTTCGGGGGTTGCCCGTACTGTGCTTTTCGGCCATTCTGGGAGCGCTCCCAACCTGAAGGGTCCCCATGCACGAGCCCACACTGCCACCCGGCCTGCTGTTCGGCACCGCCACCGCCGCCTACCAGGTCGAGGGCGCGGCCACCGAGGGCGGCCGGGGGCCGTCGATCTGGGACACCTACTGCCGCACCCCCGGCCGCGTGGCCCGCGGCGAGAGCGGCGACGTGGCCTGCGACCACTACCACCGCTACGCCGAGGACGTCGCCCTGCTCGCCGACCTCGGCGTGGACCTGTACCGCTTCTCCGTCTCATGGCCGCGCGTCCAGCCCGAGGGGAAGGGCGAGGCCAACCCCGAGGGGCTTGCTTTCTACGACCGCCTGGTCGACACACTCCTCGGCGCGGGGATCGAACCGGTCCTGACCCTCTACCACTGGGACCTGCCCCAGGCCCTGGAGGACGAGGGCGGCTGGCGGACGCGCGAGACCGCACACCGCTTCGGCGACTACACGCGGATCGTCGCCGAGCGCCTCGGCGACCGGGTGAACCGCTGGATCACCCTCAACGAACCCTTCTGTTCCGCCTTCGTCGGACACGCGGTCGGCCGCCACGCCCCCGGAACCCGCGAGGGCACCCCGGCCCTGGCCGCCGCCCACCACCTGCTGCTGGCCCACGGCACGGCCGTCAAGGAGCTGCGCGCCGCCGATGCCGGACAGGTCGGCATCACCCTCAACCCCGACCACCTGCTGCCCGCCACGAGCTCCGAGGCCGACCGTGCCGCCGTGGAACGCGCCCGCACCCTGCACAACCGCACCTGGTTCGACCCGCTGTTCACCGGCGCCTACCCGGACAACGAGAAGGAGACCTGGGGCGGGCTGGCCGACGGCTCCTACCGGCGCGAGGGCGACCTGGAGACCATCGGTCAGCCCCTGGACTTCCTCGGCGTCAACTTCTACCGGCCGATCATGCTCCGGGACGCCCCGCACACCGAGCCCGACCCGGCCCTGCGCACGGCCGTGGACATCGGCGCCGAACAGGTCGCCTTCGACGGGGTCCGGCACACCACCATGGGGTGGCCGGTGGTCCCGCGGAGCTTCGAGGACCTGCTGGTGGACCTGGACCGCCGCTACCCGGGGCTGCCGCCGATCCTGATCACCGAGAACGGCTCGGCCGAACCGGACGAGCCCGACGCCGCCGGCCGGGTGCACGACCGGGACCGTGTCGACTACCTGCGCGACCACCTGTCCGCCCTGGCCCGAGCGATCGACGCCGGGGTGGACGTGCGGGGCTACTTCGTGTGGTCGCTGCTGGACAACTTCGAGTGGGCCTACGGCTACGAGCGCAGGTTCGGCCTGGTCCGCGTGGACTACCGGACCCTGGAGCGCCACCCCAAGGACAGCTACCACTGGTACCGGGACCACCTGAAAGCCCACCGGTTCCGCCGGGTCCAGGAGGGATGACCGGAACGGAAGAGCAGGTGATTCAGGTCTGGGCCGACTCGCTACATTATTTTAGGAATTTTATACAGGATTCCTTTTTGTGATTCTCCGGCCGCATCCGGCCAGGGGGAATATCGACTGACCCCTTTGACGGTGGTGGAATCCGGGGTGATTCTGTCTACTGGTAAGTAACCATCCTGGTGATGAAGGACTTCCATGACTGAAATCCCCCGTTTCGACCTGGACCGGCGAACCCTTCTGTGCGGAGCCGCCCTCACCTCGGGTGCGGCGCTGCTCGGGGGCTCCCTCGGTGCTTCGCCGGTCTCGGCGGCGACGGAGCCCGGCACCGAAACCGGCGTCCAGGCCGCCCCCCAGCTGTACTGGCGGGGCGCCTGGAACGCCCGTCCGCCGAGTGGCGCCATCCAGGTGCTGCCCCACGCGCCGAGCTACATCATCGTCCACCACACCGCCACGGCCAACAGCACCGACTACACGCTCGACCACGCCCTCAACCTGTCCAAATCGATCCAGAACCACCACATGGACAGCAACGGCTGGATCGACACCGGGCAGCAGCTCACCATCAGCCGCGGCGGCTACCTGATGGAGGGCCGGGACCACACCCCCGAATCCATCGCCGCGGGCCGCCACGTTGTCGGCGCGCACGTGGCCAATAACAACAGCACCTGTATCGGGATCGAGAACGAGGGCACCTACATGACCCAGGGCCCGCCCCAGGCCCTGACCGACTCGCTGGTGGGCACCCTGGCCTGGCTGTGCGGGGCCTACGGGCTCAACCCCAGCGCCGTTCTGGGGCACCGGGACTTCAACGCCACCGCCTGCCCGGGTGACGTGCTGTACGCGATGCTCCCCGAACTCCGCAACCGGGTCGCCCAGACCATGCTGGCCCACGACATCCCCATCGCCGAGGCCGTCGCGCACGGCGAGGACGGCCCCACCTACCCGCCGGTTCCCGACGACGAGCCCGAGCGCGAGTTCCACCACGGCCCGGCCCGAGGGCCTGACGACATCAGCCGCTGAGAACCGGAGAGGACATCACCCCGTTCGGTGTTCTCTTTCCCCTGTTCACGGTGCCCGTCCCCGTCCGGGGCGGGCACCCGCCCCGGACCGATCGATTCAATGTTTGTCGAGCCCGCGATTAAACATCCGGAGAAACAGGGCACAACTGATCCGGGGTCGGAGCGCAGGGAGCCGTGTGATGTGTTCTCGGCTCTCCGTTCCTCGTGCCCCAGGGGAGAACTCAGGGGAGAATCGGACCATGCGCACGAGGTGAATTCTGTCGGAACTCCTGACGTGGACCGGGCCGTGGGCCATATGCGGGGGCGTGCCGTCGCTGTAGGGACGCGCCCGGGCACGGTGGTTCCTCCGGGGCGGCCTGAGCATATATTTCAGGTTTCAAGGACATGGTGGAGCCGCGCCCGCTGCGGGAGGTGCTCCTCCGCGTTCAAGCCCCAGGTACGGAAGGGACCGCGCGATGACCAACCCAGAGGCCGATCCGGACACCCATGTGTGCTTTGACGGCGGCCTTCCCGGTCCGCGGGCCGAGTGCGCGGACGGGGCTCCGGTCGAGATCATCACCGCCAGGGCAGTGCCCCTGGGCGGGCCGCGAGCGATGAACGTGCGCCGCACCCTGCCGCAGCGGCAGCGTTCGCTGATCGGCGCGTGGTGCTTCGTCGACCACTACGGACCCGACGACGTGGCGGCCACCGGCGGCATGGACGTGGCACCGCATCCGCACACGGGGCTGCAGACGGTGAGTTGGCTGTTCGAAGGGGCCATCGCCCACATCGACTCCGGGGGCAACAGCGCGGACGTCCTTCCCGGCGAGATGAACCTGATGACGGCCGGTGCGGGCATCTGCCACTCCGAGACCTCCTCCGCGGACACCGGCCGACTCCACGGTGTACAGCTCTGGGTCGCTCTGCCGGAGGAGGCCCGGCACAGCCCGGAGCGCGGGTTCGAGCACTTCGTTCCCGAACCCGTCGAGTTCGCGGGCGGCTCCGCGCTGGTCTTCGTCGGTTCGCTGCTGGGTTCGCTGTCACCGGTGAGCATGTACACGCCGTTGGTGGGGGCCGAGCTCAGGCTCGCTCCCGGCGCCGAACTCGCCCTCCCGGTCGATCCCGGATTCGAACACGGCCTCCTGGTGGACACCGGGGGGAGTGTCAGGCTGGAGGGCGTACATGTGCCCGAGGACGCCGTGGGGTACACGGGTGTCGGGGCCGGGGCGCTGCGGATCGCGAACGAAGGCACCGAACCGGCCAGGCTCGTGCTCCTGGGCGGCGCCCCCTTCGGCGAGGAGGTCGTCATGTGGTGGAACTTCCTGGCCCGCTCCACGGAGGAGATCAGCCGCTACCGGCAGGAGTGGGAGCAGCACGGTGAACGGTTCGGGCGCGTCGAGGGCTACGTGGGGCACGGCGGGCCGGGCCGCAATCGTGAGGGGATGGCGAGGATCCCCGCCCCGGAACTGCCACAGGTCCGGATGCGGCCGAGGAAGAACCCGCCACCACACGCGCAGGGGTAGCTCGGAGATGAGCCGACCCCCACGGCTGAAGCCCGTCTCCTCGCGGCCGCGCGCCGGGGGTCAGCCCTCGCGCAGGACGAGGGCCAGGCGGGTGGTGCGGTCCGGGGCGAGGGTCTCGCGTACCCCGCTCTCCAGGGCGCCCTCGGTGGCGTCAACCACGGAGACGTGGCGGGTGGTTCTGGTCAGGGCCGTGTACACCTGGGGGCGGGACACCGGAACCTGGGGCGGGAAGACCGCCACCACGGCGGGCCAGCGGCTGCCGTGGGCGACGGCCACGCTGATCGCCCAGCCGGGGCGCAGCGCGGACGGATCGGTGACGGTCACCCGGGCGCCGCCGGTCAGTTCGATCACCGCTCCCTCGGACACCTCGCGCAGGTAACCGGTGTCGCCCGGGCCGTAGCCGGTCCCCTCGGCGGTCAGGACCACGCGGTCGCCCACGTCGAAACCGCCGTGCGCACCGGGGCCGGGGTTGAGCTTCTCCTTGCAGGCGGTGTTGAGCGCGCGGGCCCCGGCCGGACCGTCCTCGCGGGCGGCGACGATCTGCACCTGGTCGGCGTCGATCCCCAGCGCCCGGGGGATGGAGTCGGTGACCAGCTGCACCACGCGGTGCGCGGCCTCCTCGGCGGAGGCAGCCGGGACCTGGACGACCTCGCGGCCGGGCGCCTCGACCCGCGGCCAACCGCCCTCGGCGACCGCACCGGCGAGCACGGAAACAGGGGAGGGGGCGGCGTCATCGGCCAGGGCCGCCACGTGCGCGGTGCGGGAGGTGGCCACGTCCACCACCACTCTGCCCGGGGTGGCCGACGGGGCCTGGTCCGGATCGGCCAGCAGGACCAGGTGGGCGTCGTCGGTGCAGGAGGAGACCAGGTCGGCCGTCCGGGCCACACCCAGGGACATCGACTCGCACAGCACCACGATCCCCGCCGGAGCCGGATCCGAGGCGAGGAAAGCGGGCAGGGAGACCGCGCGCAGCGGGGAGTGGTGTGCGTCCGGCTCGGCCTCGCCCGCTGTCTCCGTGCCGCCCGCTGACGCGGTGTCACCCGGTTCGCTCTCCCGGCCGTCGCCCTCGTCCGAACCCAGCAGTCGGTCCAGGTCGGCGTTGACGGCGGCGGCGGTCTGCGCGGTGGGGGCGACCACCGCGATGCCCACCTGGCTCTCCGTGGCGATCGCGGCCAGGCACAGCAGCGCCCGGGCGGTCTCGGCTTGGTCGCCGGGGCCGTGGTGCACCACCGTGACCGGGCGCATGGTCACGGTGAGCAGCGCCTCGCGGGTGGTCTCGGAGACCTCGAAGCCGCCGCCGGAGGTGGCGGCCTCCAAGGTCTCGGCGGCGGTCACCGGGTCCATGATCGGCTCGCTGCCGCCGATCAGCCGGAGCAGCTGCTCACCCAGCCGCTGCTCGGCGTGGCCGACGTCGTAGGGGGCGTAGAAGCGTTCGGGGTCGGGCAGGTCCGGTACCTCGGGGGCGCCGCCCTCCTCGAAGTCGAAGTCGTCGTCGGGTTCGTCCGTGCTCTCGAACAGCACCACCTCCTCGGCGGTGACCGCGGCCTCGATCGCCGTTCGGGGGTCGTTGATCCCGAGCTGGCCGACCACCGTGGCCAGCCGCTTCTCCTCGATCGCGGTGTGCCCGCGGCGGGCGGCGGTGCGCATGGCGTGCCCGACCATCGAACCCAGGCGGCGGGGATCGTCGGGGCGCGCGGCCTCGCCCAGGTGCTTGCGGGCGCAGTAGTCGGCCTGATCCAAGGTCACGCCCGGCAGGCGCAGCAGCAGCCAGGGATTGGCGTCCAGTTCGGCGGCGGGTTGGGGGCCCAGCGCGGACACCAGACGCGGCGCGAGGGCGCGCGGGGCGCCCATCCGGTCAAGGACGGCACTGACCTTCTCGACAGCCTCGGACACCGGTTCCCCTCGTCAGGTGGTACATGCACTCGCTGGGAGCTTATCGACTCCCGGTGACATCCCGACCGTTGTGCACAGGCCCGCTTCCCCGGGGCCCGCGTGGCTGCCCGGCTGCCCGGCGCGGCTAGGCACCGCTCTTGCCGGTCACCTGGATGACGGCGGCGCAGGGGTCGGTGTCGGGGGAGGACTCCTGGACGGCGGTGGCGGCCCGTGCCGCGGCGGCGTGGAAGAGGGCTCGGGTGGCCGGGTCCAGCCCGCCCAGAACGCGCTCCTCGATGTGCTCGACCAGGGCGTCGCACCTGGCCAGGGCCTCGCTGCCGTGTTCGGTGAGGCAGACCCTGCGCACCCGCCGGTCGCCCGGGTGGGGCCTGCGCCGGACCAGGTCGGCCGACTCCAGGTCGTCGATCAGATAGGTCATCACGCTGCGGTCGATGAGCAGCCGCTCGGCCAGGGCCGCCTGGGTGGGCGCGTCACCTCTGGCGGCCGCCGCGAGCACGTGGTAGCCGCGGCTGCCGTGCGGGAGGTCGGCCAGGGCCGCCTCCGTGTGCTCGTGCCAGCGGCGCAGCAGCACGGCCAGGGACCAGCCCAGGTTGCTGGCCCCGGCGCCGCCCCCGCCGCTCTTGTGGAGGGTTCCGCCCGGCCCCGGCCGCTCCGGCGTGGTGGGTGTCATGGCCCGAGATTACCAGGAATAGGTGTTCAGCAAGATAAGTTGTGCAGAACATTGTTTGTTTCACAAACGACCTACCCCGGGAGAGTCAGCCATGCCCGACTACGGACACCCCCTGGAGTTCGGTACCTTCCTCACGCCGAGCGCCCAGGACCCCGACCGGGTGGTCGGGCTCGCCGAACTCACCGAGGCCGCCGGGCTGGACCTGGCCACCTTCCAGGACCACCCCTACAACCCCGGCTTCCTCGATACCTGGACCCTGCTGAGCTGGGTCGCCTCCCGCACCGAGCGCCTACGCGTCTCCGGCAACGTGATCAACCTGCCGCTGCGCCCGCCCGCGGTCCTGGCCCGCGCGGCCGCCAGCCTCGATCGCCTCTCCAAGGGCCGCTTCGAACTCGGACTCGGCGCCGGGGCCTTCCCGGACGGCATCGAGGCCATGGGCGGGGGCCGCCGCACCCCAGGGCAGTCCGTGGCCGCCCTCTCCGAGGCCATCGACATCATCCGCGCCACCTGGGACACCGACACCCGCGGCGGGGTGAGCACCCGGGGCGAGCACTACTCCGTCAACGGCATGAAGCGCGGCCCCGAACCCGCCCACGACATCGGCATCTGGCTGGGCGCCTACAAGCCCCGCATGCTCCGCATGGTCGGCGCCAAGGCCGACGGCTGGCTGCCCAGCCTCGGCTACGTCAAGGTCGAGGAGTTGACCGAACTCAACGACGTCATCGACGACTCCGCGCGAAAGAACGGCCGCGAACCACGAGAGATCCGCCGCCTGCTCAACCTCAGCGGCGCCGCCTTCACCCCGGTCAGCCGCGGTTTCCTCCAGGGCCCGCCCGAACAGTGGGCCGAACAGTTGCTGCCGCTGACCCTGGAACACGGGATCAGCACCTTCATCCTGGGTACGGACGACCCGCGCACCATCCAGATCTTCGGCCAGGAGGTCGCCCCGGCCCTGCGCGAGGCCGTCGAACGCGAACGCGCCAGCGCCGGTACCCCGACCGGGCCGGTCCGCCCCGCGGCCGCCCTGGCCGCCCGCCGCCCCGGCATCGACTACGACGCCGCCCCCGAAGCCCTGCGCGGGGGCGTGGTCGAACCCGGCGACAAGGGCTACGCCAAGGTCCGGCACGGCTACATGCAGCAGGGCCGCCCCGGCCTGGTCCTGCGCCCCGGTGACCCCGACCAGGTCGCCGAGGCCCTCGCCTACGCCCTCGAACAGGACGCTCCGCTCAACGTGCGCAGCGGCGGCCACGGCATCAGCGGCCGCTCCACCAACGACGGCGGGATCGTCCTCGACCTCGGCCGGATGAACGGGATCGAGGTCCTGGACGCCGAGACCGGCCTCGTCCGCCTCGGCGCGGGAGCCCGCTGGGGTGACGTCGGCACCGTCCTGCACCAGCACGGCCTGGCGATCAGCTCGGGCGACCACGGGGGAGTGGGCGTGGGCGGGATCGCCACCACCGGCGGCCTGGGCTACATGTCGCGCGCCCACGGGCTGGCCATCGACCGCCTGACCGCGGTCGAACTGGTCACCGCCGACGGCGTCGTGCGGCGGGTGGACGCCGAGAACGACCCCGACCTGTTCTGGGCGGTGCGCGGCGCGGGCGCCAACTTCGGCGTGGTCACCTCGGTGGAGGCCACAGCCTCCCCGGTGGGCGACATCGTGCTGGGCCGGTTCGTCTACGACGCCTCCGACACCGAGGCCTTCCTCCAGGCCTGGGGGAGCACCGCCGAGGCCGCCCCGCGCGAGGTCACCGCGTTCCTGACCACGGGACCCGGACGCGGCGGCCAGGGGCCCGTCGCCCAGGCGATGGTGGTCTACGCGGGAGACGACACCGACGCCGCCGTCCAGGCCCTGGAGCCCTTCCTCCAGGTGGGGCCGGTTCTGGACCAGCGTGCCCAGGTCGCTCCCTACCCGGCGATCCTGGTCGGTCACGACGGTCCGCACGGCGGGAACCCGACCCCGGCCGCGCGTTCGGCGCTGCTGGAGCACATCGACCCGGTCTCCGCCAAGGCCATGGCCCGGATGCTCGCCACCGGTGACGCGTACTTCATGCAGCTGCGCCAGGTGGGCGGAACGGTCAACGACGTCGCCGCAGACGCCACCGCCTATGCCCACCGTTCGGCCAACTTCTCCCTGGCCGCCATGGGCAGCCGGGCCGCTCTCCTGGACCGCCGCTGGGCGGAGCTGGGCGACGCGGCGCGGGGGCTCTACCTGAGCTTCGACACCCGCACCGGGCCCGAGGTCCTGGCCCAGGCCTTCCCCGAACCCGCGTTGGGCCGCCTGCGCGAGCTCAAGGCCAAGTACGACCCGGACCACGTCTTCGACCAGAACTTCCCGATCGATCCCGCGGCCGGAGCCTGAGGCTCAGCTCTCAGGTCCGACGCTCAGCGCTCGGGGCCGGCCGTGGCGTCGTCCAGGGCGTCCCGGATCTTGGGCGGAAGCTCCACCGTCTCCACGGACAGGACCTCCTCCAGCTGGGAGAGCGTGCGCGGCCCCACCACGGCGGCCGCCACGCCCTCCTGGTCACGGGCCCAGCTCAGCGCGACCGCCAGCGGCGACACGCCCAGCCCTTCCGCCGCCGTGCACACCGACTCCACCACCCGGCGGCTGCGCTCGTCCAGGTAGGGCTCCACGTAGGGCGCCATGTGCGGAAAGGCGGCGCGGGAGTCCGCCGGTACCCCGTTGCGGTACTTGGCGCTGAGCACGCCCCGACCCAGCGGTGACCAGGCGATCACGTGCGCGTCGTTGGCCGCCGCGGCGGGCCGCAGCGCGTGGTCGGCGCCCCGGTTGAGCAGCGAGTACTCGCTGCCCGCGCTCACCAGCGGTACCCGCCCGGGCTGGGCGCGCTGCCAGGTCGCCAACGTGGCGAACTGCCAGGCTTTGAGGTCCCCGGTCCCCACGTAGCGGGCCTTGCCCGAGCCGACCGCCGTCTCCATCGCGGACAGCATCTCCTCCGGCGGTGTGTGCGGGTCGTACACGTGCAGCTGCCACAGATCCACGTAGTCCGTCTGCAGGCGCCGCAGAGACGCGTCCAGCGAGGCCAGCAGGTGGCGCCGGGACCCGTCCACCGGCCGGTAGCCCTCGGGGGTGTGCCCGCTCTTGGTGCCCACCACCACGTCCTCGCGGCGCACCGTCCCGCGCAGCAGCCGCCCCAGGATCCGCTCGCTCTGTCCGCCCGTGTAGATGTCCGCGGTGTCCACGAAAGTGCCGCCGGCGTCCACGAACGCGGTGAGCTGCTGTCCGGCCTCCTCCTCGGAGGTGTCGTTTCCCCAGCTCATCGTGCCGAGGGCGGTGCGAGACACCCAGAGTCCTGATCTGCCCACCTGTCGCTGTTCCATGCCGCGGAGATTACCGTGTCCACCGCGGACAGGCCTTGGGCGCGTCTTCGCTGGGCACTGTCCTCGCGGTCCGGACCGGGGCCGACACGCGGTATCCCTCACGCTCGCCGTTGCGGGTTCCACCCCGACCGGCACGGGTTCCCCTCGCTTGGCGGCGGCCCGCCTTCGCCTTGGCCGCGGCTTACTCTGGTGGCATGGCGACACCTGCTGACACTCCTGCTGACGCCCCGGTCGATACTCCGGCTGACCCCCCGGCCCGGCCCGAGGCGGTCACGCTCCTGCTCGTCCGACACGGCATGACCGACGCCACCGGGCCCCGACTGGCCGGTCGCGCCACCGGTGTGCACCTCAACGACAACGGCCGGGTCCAAGCCGCCCGTCTGGCTGGCAGGCTGGAGGGCATCTCCCCCGCCGCGCTCGTGTCCAGCCCGCTCGAACGCTGTCAGGAGACCGCCGAGGCGATCTCCGAACGGCTCGGCACGCCCGTGACCACCGACGAACGCTTCGTCGAGTGCGACTACGGGAGCTGGACCGGACGCTTCCTCACCGACCTGGCCGCCGAACCCCTGTGGCGGGTGGTCCAGGACCACCCCAGCGCCGCCCGATTCCCCGGCGGCGAGGCCCTGGCCACGACGTCGGCCCGGGCCGTGGAGGCGGTGCGGGACTGGAACGGGCGACTCCTCCAACAGGCCGCCGCCGGTGACCCCCCGCCGCTGTACGTGGTGTGCAGCCACGGCGACGTGATCAAGGCGATCATCGCCGACGCCCTGGGCCTGCACCTGGACCTCTTCCAGCGCCTGCGCGTGGACCCCTGTTCGGTCACCTCCCTCACCTACACGCGGACCCGGCCCTTCCTGAACAAGCTCAACGACACCGGCGAGCCCCTCTCCGGCGCCCTGCCCACGGCGGCCGAGGCCAAGGGCGACGCGGCGGTCGGCGGCGGCGCGGGCCAGACGAACCGAACCGAATGAGCACCGGGTACATCCCATCTTCCGTAACCCGCTGCCCTCCACCCCCCGACTCCTTTCGGTAGGAAGACCCCCGTGTCCCCCAACCCGCCCGGCCCCGGCTCCGCTCCCCACCAGGGGTTCACCCCGCGTCCCGGCTACGCTCCAGACCCCGGACACCAGAGCTGGCCCGGAGGTGGTCCGCACAGCCGCCGTCGGGTCTCGCGCGGACTCCTCGTGGCCCTGTCCGTGGGCGCCGCCCTGCTGGCCGTCGTGTTGACCGCCGGGGTCGTTTGGTGGCAGAACACCGAGCGGGTCCTCCTGCTGCGCACCCTGGACAGCGAACACGGCGCCGCCGCCAACGCCGAAACCACCGAACTCACCGCAGAACTCCTCCGGCAGCGCCTCGAACTGGCCTACGGGGAAGCGACCACCGTCACCCGGGTCGGCGACGACCTGATCGAGGTGCGGGCGGGGCGGGGCGTGGACCTCGAGGCCCTGTCCGACTCACTCACCGACCGGGAGTCGATCGCTTTCCACCCGGTGCTCGCAGCGGACTCCGGCACCCCCGCGGCCGACAACCCCTGGGACGACGCACCGGGCCCGGCGGACCCGACGGGTGACGATTGGTCGGAGCTGACCACGGAGGAGCTGGAGGAGCTGCTCGGCAGGGACCTCTCGGGCCCGGATCCCGACCTGGTGGAACTGACCGTGACCGACGGGAACGGGCAGGAGCTCCAGCTCGGCGCCGCCGAACTGCGCGGCGGTGCTGTGCTGGACGCGCGGCCCGGGCAGCAGGGGACGTCCTGGACGCTCGACATCACCTTCACCCCGGAGGGCGCCGAGGGCTGGCGTCGGCTGACCGGGAACGCGGCCTGTCACGGCATGGAGGAACCGCAGCGCAGGGTCGCCATCGTGCTGGGGGAGGAGCTCCTGTCCGCTCCGGTCGTGAACCCCGACGTGGTCTGCGGAGTGGGGATCAGCGGGGACGCCACCAGCATCGCCGGGCCCGCCGGGAACTTCGATTCGGAGGGCGCGCGCGAGATGGCGGACCGGATCCTGCTGGGCGAGCTGCACCTGCCGGTCGAGGTGGTCGAGATCTCCTGAACCCGGGCGTTCCCGCACCCCGTGATCGCCGGTGCGGGCACCGCGGCGCGGGTGAATCGCACGGCGTCACCCACATCCCTTAAGGTTCTAGGCATGCCCGTTTTTCAGTTCAATCCGCCGGAGCGGTTCGTCGCCGGAACCGTGGGCCAGCCTGGGGACCGTACCTTCTTCCTCCAGGCCGTCGGCGAGGGCCGTATCACCAGTGTCGTACTGGAGAAGGCCCAGGTGGAGGCTCTGGCCGCCCGTATCGAGGAGTTGCTGGAAGAGGTGCACCGCCGTTTCGGGGCGCCGCCGGACGACGTGGCCCCACCCGAGGACGACGGGCCTCTGGAGCAGCCCATCGAACAGGACTTCCGTGTGGGCACCCTGGCCCTGGCGTGGGACGCCGAGGCGGCCCGCGTGATCATCGAGGCCCAGGAGATCGACGAGACCGCCACCGAGGAACTGGTCGAGGACGACGAGGAGGAGCTGGAGGTCTTCGCCGAGGAGGCCCCCGCCCACCGCGACGTCCTGCGCGTCTACCTCACCCCCGGTGAGGCGCGCGCCTTCGCCGGGCGCGCCCTGAAGGTCGTCTCCGCGGGCCGCCCCGACTGCCCGCTGTGCGGCCGCCCGCTCGACCCGAACGGCCACATCTGCGCGCGTCAGAACGGTTACCGCCCGGACCGGCTCGTCTGAGGCCCCTTCCCGTGGACGACGACACCACCAACCACGCGGGCCCGACCGCCGCGGACCCGCTGCTGTCGGGCAGCACGGCCTTCGGGGGGCTCACCCCCGCCGAGGGCCTGGACCTGCTGCGCCGGGGTGAGATCACCGTGGAGGGCCGCCTGGCCGCGGCCTCCAACGCCACCCTGTACTGCACGGTCTCCGACGGCGTCCGCTCGGCTGTGTGCGTGTACAAGCCGGTGGCGGGGGAACGGCCCCTGTGGGACTTCCCCGACGGAACCCTGGCCGGGCGCGAGGTGTCGGCCTACGCCGTCTCCGAGGCGCTGGGCTGGTCGGTGGTACCGCCGACGGTTCACCGCGACGGCCCCTACGGCGAGGGCATGGTCCAGCTGTGGGTGCACGGCGACACCACGGTGGACCTGGTCGCCCTCTCCCGGGAGACCGAGCACCGGGGACTGCGCCGGATGGCCGTCCTGGACGCGGTCATCAACAACTCCGACCGCAAGATCGGCCACCTGCTGCCCACTTCCGAGGGGCACCTGTACGGCTGCGACCACGGGGTGTCCTTCGCCGAGGACTACAAACTGCGCACGGTCCTGTGGCAGTGGCAGGGCCAGCCCCTCAGCGAGGAGGCCCTGACCGCCCTGACCGAGGTACGCACGCGCCTGCGCCAGCCCGAGGACCCGCTCTCCGCGGAACTGGGCACCCACCTGACCGGCCCCGAGGTCTACGCGGTGCGGGCCCGGGTGGACCTGCTCATCCACCACGGCATCCACCCCTACCCGGCCCCCGACTGGCCCTCCGTCCCCTGGCCCCCGGTGTAGATCCCCTGACGGCCGCACCTGGCCGGTGTGAGCAGCGTCAACCTCGCAACACGCGGCTACCGGCTGGTAGGAATAGCGCCCGTGTCCCGAATACCTGCACAATGGGGCCTGTGAGCAACGAGTGGAACTACCTTTTCGACATGGACGGCGTGCTCGTACGCGAGGAGCACCTGATCCCCGGAGCGGACACGCTCATCGCGGAGCTGCGCGAGCAGGGGACCCCGTTCATGGTGTTGACGAACAACTCCATCTACACCCCGCGTGACCTGCGAGCGCGGCTGCTCAACACGGGACTGGACATCCCCGAGGAGGCGATCTGGACCTCCGCGCTGGCCACCGCCCAGTTCCTCCAGACCCAGCGCCCCGGCGGCTCGGCCTACGTGGTCGGTGAGTCCGGCCTGACCACCGCCCTGCACAACGTGGGCTATGTGATGACCGAGCGCAACCCGGACTACGTGGTGCTCGGGGAGACCCGCACCTACAGCTTCGAGGCCATCACCCGCGCGATCCGGCTGGTGCGCAACGGCGCCCGGTTCATCGCCACCAACCCCGACGAGACCGGGCCCAGCGCCGAGGGGCCGCTGCCCGCGACCGGTGCCGTCGCCGCGCTGATCGAGAAGGCCACCGGCCGCCGCCCCTACTTCGTGGGCAAGCCGAACCCGCTCATGATGCGCTCGGCGCTGCGCCGGATCGGCGCCCACTCGGAGAACACCATCATGGTCGGCGACCGGATGGACACCGACGTGCTCAGCGGCCTGGAGGCCGGTCTGCAGACCCTGCTCGTACTGTCGGGGATCTCCGATCGCGATACCGCCGAGCAGTTCCCCTACCGGCCCACCCGGGTCATCGAGTCGGTCAGGGAACTCGTGGGCAACACCCAGAACCCCTTCGCTGACCAGGACTGAACAGGGTTTGCCCAGGTCCGTCGGACATGACGACGGGGGCGGTGGATCATGTCCACCGCCCCCGTATCCGTCGTCGGCCGGGTGCCTGAGTCAGGCGCTCTGCCGTTGCTTGGCGATCTCCTCGACCTTCGCCGCCTCCTCGCGGCGGCGGGCGCGGAGCAGCTCCAGCCGTTCGGCCAGGACCTCCTCGAGGTCCTCCATGCTTCGGCGTTCCAGCAGCATGTCCCAGTGGGTGCGCACCGGTTTGGTGTTCTTGGGCTCCTCGCCGCCGCCGTCACGGCGCAGCGCCCGGTCGCCGCAGAATCGGCATTCCCATTCTGCGGGGATCTCGGCCTCGGTCGCGAAGGTGACCGAGAAGCGGTGCCCCCGGGTGCAGTCGTAGGTGACTTCCTGCCGGGGAGCCAGGTCGGTGTTGCGGTCGTTCTCGTAGCTCGTCGCCCCGAGCCGTGTGCCGCGAAGTGCTCGCTCGGCCATCGTGTGGGTGCCTCCAGGCGCTTGTGCGGTCTCGCGGGGTGTAACGCGTCGGTCCACGTCAAGATTCCCCGCTGACCTGAGGTCGAACCACTCCGGCGGGCGCGGGACCCCGTCTGTCCCACGAGAGCCTGCGTCCCCGAGCCCCCCGGTGCTTGTGACCTGCACCACTCTAGGGGGCCTTTCTCGAAAGTCCCGGCATCGCCCCCGACACACCGGTCTCACGGTCCCTCGCTTGCCTCCGAGGGGATTTTCGGGTCGTGCGACTTTTCTGTGTCAGTGCAGTTCACGATATGAATCCGAGGATTCGGACAAAGTCCTTCACCGCCATTGCGGCTGCTTCTGGCTTTGGTCGGTGCGGCGCCGGATCGCCTGTCAACGAGGTCCTGTGGTGCAGCCTCGATGAAGAATCGATTGTTCATTGTTCGGACATAGGCGACAGGCGTACTTGATGGTATGTTGACTCGCTGTGTGAAGAAAAAGGCTGGTTGAGGCAAATTTGACCGCCTATTCGACACGCCCTCGCACGTGGATTGCCGGTGCCCGTTCGGCGCGCCCTTCAGCGTGCACAAGGAGTGACGACGTGGCCGGACATGGAGCACCATGACTGACGAGACCCCCCGCCCCCGCGGAGCACTGCCGCCGGGGTCGACCACCCCACGATGGCTGCTCCTTCTGGTTCCGCTCCTTCCGGTCTGGGGCTGGGCGCTCTGGGCCACCTACCCCGACGGGCTGGCGCCGACCCTGGTCACCGGAGGCGTCGCCCTCCTGCTGATCCTCGTCGCGGCCCTCCTCCTCGGACGCCGGGACCGCCTGATCGCCGAACACCGGCTCCAGGCCGAGGGGACCCGCGCCGCCACCGAGGCCTTCGCCGAGGAACACCTGCCCCGCCTGGTCGAACAGCTGCGCGCGGGTGACTCCGCGGACACCGTCCTGCACCGCATGTCCTCCGTTGACGACCCGGCCAACGCCGCCGTCCTGCGCGCCGTCGCCGAGGAGATCTCCGCCGCCGAACGCCGCCGCGCCGCCGCCATGGCCGCCTGCGCCACCGCCGCGGGCCGGGTCCAGGCGCTGACCACCACCATGCTCGCCGACCTGCGCCAGATGCAGGAGCGCTACGGCGACGGCAGCGCCGGATCCGACATCCTCGGCGACCTCATGCAGCTGGACCACACCACCGCCCAGACCGGCCGGATCGCCGACAGCATCGCCATCCTCACCGGGGCCCGTTCGGGCCGCCGCTGGGGCCGCGCCATCCCCATGGAGAGCATCCTGCGCGGGGCCATGAGCCGGATCGGCGCCTACCAGCGGGTGCGCACCCACAACGTCTCCAGCCTCGCAGTCGCCGGTTTCGCGGCCGAGGGCGTCATCCACGCGCTGGCCGAGATCCTCGACAACGCGGCCAAGTTCTCCCCGCCCACCGCCGAGGTCCACGTCCACGTGGAGGAGGTCCAGGCCGGGATCGCCGTCATGGTCGAGGACGGCGGTCTCGTCATGGGCGAGGAGGCGCTGCGCCGGGCCCGCCTCGCGGTGCGCAGCGGTCTCGACATCACCACCATCTCCGGGACGCGCCTGGGTCTGTCGGTCGTCGGTCAGCTCGCCCGCCGCTACGGTCTCGAAGTCTCCTTCCGCTCCTCCTCCAGGGGCGGTACGGCTGTGGTCCTGCTCCTGCCGCAGCGCATCATCAAACCGCTGCCCGCACCCACCGCGCCCCGGCCGACCACCGTCCCCGACAGCTCCGCTCCGGTCCCGGCGGCCTCCCCCAACGGTCCGGCCCCCACCGCTGCGTCCGCCAACACTGTCTCTCCCACCGGCACGGCACCCCTGCCCAGGTCGGAGAACGGCCTGCCGATGCGGCGCCGGGGGCGGACCCTGGCCGCGGCGGAGCGAACCCGGCCCGTCCCCGAGAACACCAGTCCCCCCACCTCGGCGAAGGGGTTCGGCGCGTTCCGCTCTGCGGTGCGCGGCGAGGGGCCCACCGACTCACCGAAGGAAACATGATGGACCTCAAGACGCTGACCTGGCTGCTCGAAGGCCTCCTGGAACGCACACCGGGCACCCGGCACGCGCTGGTGCTCTCCCGCGACGGCCTCAAACTGTGCCACAGCTCGGGACTGGGCGCCGACAGCGCCGACCACCTCGCGGCCATCGCGGCAGGAGTGCAGAGTCTGGCCCACAGCGCGTCGGTGGAGTTCGGGGACGGCCGGGGCGGGGTCCGCCAGGCGATGGCCGAGTTCTACGGCGGTCTGCTGTTCATCGTCGAAGCCGGTCACGGCACCCACCTGGCGGTCATCACCAGCGCGGAGGCCGAGCCGGGGCTGGTCGGCCACAACATGAACGAACTGGTCGAGCAGATGGGTGAGTACCTGACCACGCCGCCCCGAGCCGGGTCCGAGACGGTATGAGCCCACACCGCAGGGAGAGCCCGGACCGGCTCTACGTCATCACCTCGGGCCGCAGCAGCGGAGCCGACGACTCCCTGGACGCCGTGACACTCATCGTCGCGGAGAGCGCGCCCGCGCCCGGGATGCAGTCCGAGCACGCCGACATCCTGCGCCTGTGCGTGAGCCCCATGGCGGTGGTGGAGATCGCCGCCCACCTGCGTCTGCCGGTGACGGTCGTGCGCATCCTGCTCACCGACCTCATCGACACCGGTCGGGTGACCGCGCGTCATCCGGCCCCCGCGCCCTCGCCGGCGCATCCGCTCGCCTCACCGGACGTGTTGGAGAAGGTGCTCGTTGCACTCCACAAGCTCTGAACCCGCTCAAGCCCCCGCGCCGGTCACCCCGCTGGCCGCCAGCACCGAACAGGCCCTGAAGATCGCCGTCGTCGGCGGTTTCGGGGTCGGCAAGACCACCATGGTCCGCTCGGTCAGCGAGATCCGCCCGCTGAACACCGAGGAGACCATGACCCGGGCCGGTGCGGGCGTCGACGACCTCCACGGGGTCGAGGGAAAGCGCACCACCACCGTCGCCTTCGACTTCGGCCGCATCACCCTGGACGAGAGCTCCGTGCTCTACCTCTTCGGGGCACCGGGCCAGGAACGCTTCTGGTTCCTGTGGGACCGGCTGTTCACCGGGGCCCTGGGCGCCGTCGTGCTCGTCGACACCCGCCGCCTGGAGGACTCCTTCTACGCCATCGACCGCCTGGAGGCACAGGGGACCCCCTTCGTGGTGGCGCACAACGACTTCGGCGAGACCACGCACTCACTGGACGAGGTGCGCGCCGCCCTCGACCTGGACCCGGCCATCCCGCTGCAGCGCTGCGACGCCCGCGAGCGCGGCTCCGCCAAACAGGTCCTCATCGCGCTCGTCCACCACGTCCGTTCCCTGATCACGAAAGGCGCCCGATGAGCGGTTGCCCGGTCCGGCTGCACGGCCCGGACTTCCAAGCCGATCCAGGGAGCCTCTACGAGAAGATGCGGGCCGAGCACGGTCCGGTCGTCCCGGTCACCATGGAGGGCGACGTCCCCGCGTGGCTGGTGATCGGTTACCGGGAACTGCACCACGTCCTGAACACCCCCGGCGTGTTCGCGCGCAGCTCCAGCCGCTGGAACGCCTGGCACCTGGTCCCCCAGGACTGGCCGATGCTGCCCATGGTCATCCAGCTGCCCACGGTGCTCTACTCCGAGGGAGCCGACCACCGCCGCCGCGCCGGTGCGGTGAGCGACGCCCTGTCCGGGACCGACCTCCACGAGCTGCGCACGACCACCGCGCGGATGGCCGACCGGCTCATCGACTCCTTCTGCGCCACCACCGGCACGGACCTGCGCACCTCCTACACCGCACGGCTCCCCGCCCTCGTGCTCAGCTGGCTGTACGGACTGGACGACGTGCGCGGCGACCACCTCGCCGACAACATGAACACGATGATCGACGGCGGCCCCGACGCCATGGCGGCCCAGCAGGCCCTGATGGCCGCCATGGCCGAGCTCGTCGCCGAACGCCGCCTCAGACCCGGACCCGACGTCGTCTCCCGCCTGCTCGGCCACCCGGCCGGGTACACCGACGAGGAGGCGGTGCCCGAACTCATCGTGCTGCTGGGCGGCGGGAACCAGCCGACCGCCGAGTGGCTGGGCAACGCGCTGCGGCTGATGTTCACCGACGAACGGTTCGGCGCCTCCATCGCCGGGGCCCGCAGCAGTGTGCAGGAGGCCCTCAACGAGGTTCTGTGGGAGGACACCCCCACCCAGATCCACGCCGGACGCTACGCCGCGCACGACGTGGAGCTGGGCGGACAGTTCATCCGCCAGGGAGACCTGCTGCTCCTCGGGCTCTCCGGCGCCAACCGGGACCCCCTCGTGCGCTCCGCCGCCGCCCGGGGCGGCCACGGCAGCCAGGCCCACCTCTCCTTCTCACACGGTGCCCACCAGTGCCCTTACCCCGCCAGGGAGATCGCCGAGATCATCGCTGTCACGGGGGTGGAGGTCCTGGTGGACCGGCTTCCCGACATCGAACTGGCCATCCCCGAGTCCGAACTCCGCTGGCGCCCCTCCCCGTGGGTGCGCGGGGTGGCCTCCCTGCCCGTCACGTTCACCCCGGCCGAGCCGTACGGAGCCCGTTGACCACCAGACCGGGCGCACCGGACCGGACACCGGTGGCCGTCCCCTCCGGCCTCCCCCGCATCCCCGCACCCCGCATCTCTATCCCGACCCCCGAGGAGTTCACTGATGCCCTGCCCCGTTGAGCACGGTTCCGGCGGAACCGTCACTCTGGACCCCTACGTCAAGAACCTGCGCGCCGAACGCGAGGCCCTGTACGCGGCCGGCCCGATCACCCGCGTCGAACTCCCCGGCGGCGTGACCGCCTGGGCCGCCACCCGCCACGAGGTCGCCCGCGCCACCCTCACCGACCCCCGCCTGGTCAAGGACGTCGCCCACTGGGACGACCTCCAGCAGGGGCGCATCCCCGAGGGCTGGCCGCTGCTCAGCACCATCCCGCCCACCCCCACCAACCTCCTGGGCACCGACGGCGCCGAGCACAAGCGCCTGCGCCTGCTCACCGCCAAGGCCTTCTCCGCGCGCAGCGTCGAGCGCCTGCGGCCGCGTATCCACGACCTCACCAACGACCTCCTGGACTCCCTGGAGCCCAAGGCCGGCGAGCCCCTGGACCTCAAGGGCGAGTTCGCCTTCAAGCTGCCGATGAGCGTGATCGGTGAGCTCTACGGCGTGGACGAGGCCGAACACGGCTACCTGCGCGACATGTACGTGAAGTTCTTCAGCGCGGTCACCTCGCCCGAGGAGTTCATGGAGACGTACGCGGTCCTGGAGCGCTACTACGAGGACATGATCGCGGCCAAGCGCGCCAACCCGGGCGATGACCTGACCACCGAGCTCCTCAACGCCGGGGAGGACGGGGACGCCCTCACCGACCTCGAGGTGCGTGGCACCCTCCAGGTCGTCGTGGCCGCCGGGCACGAGACCACCGTCAACCTGCTGTGCAACGCGGTGCGTGCCCTGCTGGCCCACCCCGAGCAGTTCGACCTGGTCAAGCAGGGCAAGGTCGGTTGGGACGTCGTGGTCGAGGAGACCCTGCGCTTCGACCCGCCCACCTCCAACATGGTCTTCCGCTTCGCCACCGAGGACATCGAGGTCGGCGGGCAGACCATCCGCAAGGGTGAGGCGCTGATGACCTCCTACGGCGCGATCAGCCGCGACCGCGACGAACACGGCGAGGAGCCGCACCCGGACACCTTCGACCTCACCCGTCAGAAGGGACGCCACATCTCCTTCGGCTACGGCCCGCACGTGTGCCCCGGCTCCCACCTGGCCCGCATGGAGGGACAGATCGCCCTGCCCCTGCTGTTCGAGCGCTTCCCGGACCTGAAGCTGGCCGTTCCGGACGACGAGTTGGAGAACCACCCCTCCATCGTGGTCAACAGCCTCAAGGATCTGCCGGTCCTCCTGCGCCCGTAGGCGTCGCCGGACACCCCTGGAGACGCCGGGCCCCGCATCCCCGGCATCTGCTGACCGGGCCCCGACTCGTCGAAACGAGCGGGGCCCTCACCTGACCCGACCCCCAGGCGACGGAGAAGCTACTCATGCCCAACGAACCGGTCCGGTTGCACGATCCGCGGTTCAGCACCGACCGCGGCGGTTTCCACGAGCGGATGCGCGCCGAGCACGGCCCGGTCGTCCCGATCCTGTTGGAGGGCGACATCGCCGCCTGGCTGGTGATCGGCTACACAGAGCTGCACTACGTGCTCAGCGCCCCGGAGCTGTTCGCGCGCAGCTCCTCGCGGTGGAACGGCTGGGACCGTCTACCACCGGAATCACCGCTGCAGACGGTCCTGGCTCCGCTGCCCAACATCCTCTTCGCCGAGGGGGAGGACCACCGGCGCCGCTCCAAGGCGGTCAACGACGCGCTCGACGCCGTCGACCCGCACGAGCTCAGGCGAGTGACCGCCCGGTTCGCGGACCGGCTCGTCGACGCGTTCTGCGGCGACGGCCGGGCCGAACTGCGCACCCAGTACGCCGACCCGCTGCCCAGCCTGGTCCTGGGCTGGCTCTACGGCTTCGACGACGAGGAGATCGACGTCCTTGCCAAGGCGATGAGCGTACTCTTCGACTCCTCCGGCGCGGGGGTGTTCGAGGCCTATACCGAGCTCGTCAGCCGTTTCGGTGCCGCGATCACCGAACGCCGCTCCCGACCCGGAGCGGACGTGATCTCCCGGCTGGTGAGCGACCCGATCGGATACACCGACGAACAGCTCACAGCCGAGCTCATCGCGATCCTGGGCGGCGGTGACCAGCCCACCACCGAATGGCTCGGGAACGCGCTGCGGTTGACGCTGACCGACGAGCGCTTCTCCGCCTCGATGTCCGGCGCCCGCAGCAGTGTGCGCGACGCCCTCACCGAGGTGCTCTGGGAGGACTCGCCGTCCCAGGTCAACGCGGGCCGCTTCGCCGCCCTGGACCTGGAACTGGCCGGAAAACTCATCCGCAAGGGCGACCTGGTGATGCTCGCCTACGGCGCCGCCAACCACGACCCCCGGGTCCGGGGTGCCGGACCCGGCCAGGTGGGCGCCAACCACGCCCACATGTCCTTCTCCCACGGAAAACACGCCTGCCCGCACGCGGCCCAGGGCATCGCCGAACTCATCGCGACCACCGGCATCGAGGTCCTGCTCGACCGGTTGCCCGACCTCGAACTGGCGATTCCCCCGGAGGACCTGCGCTGGCGCCCGTCCCCCTGGGCGCGGGGAGTCGTCTGCCTGCCCGTCACCTTTTCCCCAGCGACGCTTCTCGGAGAGTTCTGATGCCCTGCCCCCTGACCGGAGCCAACGACGCCGAAGTCCCCTTCCTCGACCCCTACCCGGACGACCTCCAGGCCCACCGCGAGGAGCTCTATCAGCAGGGCCCGGTCACCCCGGTCGAGCTGCCGGGCGGAGTGCGGGCCTGGGCCACCACCCACCACGCCGCGGCCAAGGCCACCCTCAACGACCCGCGCTTCGTCAAGGACCCCCACCAATGGGCCGACTTCCAGAACGGGAAGGTCTCCCAGGACTGGCCGTACATGGGTGTGCTCACCTTCGACGGCATCAACATGCTCGGCCTCGACGGCGCCCCGCACCGGCGGATGCGCCGACTCACCGCCCACCCCTTCTCGGCCCGCCGGGTGGAGCGGCTGCGCCCGCACATCGAGCGGATCACCGACGAGTACCTGGACGCCCTCGACAAGCGCGCCCACGAGCCCCTGGACCTGAAGAAGGAGTTCTCCTTCCGGGTGCCGATCACCGTCATCGGCGAGCTCTACGGGGTGCCGGAGGAGGAGTACGACAAGCTCGGCGACCTGTACGCCCCGTTGTTCTTCGTCGACACCGACCCGGGGGAGCACCTCGACCTCTACGCGCAGATCTACCAGTACTTCACCGAGCTGGTCGCGCGCAAGAAGGCCGATCTGGACGCGCACGACGACTTCACCACCGACCTGCTCAGGTCCACGGGGGAGGGCGAGGAGCCGCTCACCGAGGGGGAGGTCATCGTGACCCTGCTGATGGTGGTGGCCGCCGGGCACGAGACCACGGTCAACCTCATCAACAACGTTGTCCGGGCCCTGCTCAACCACCCTGAGGAGCACGCCCGGCTCCGCGCGGGCGAGCTCACCTGGGAGCAGGTGATCGAGGAGACCCTCCGCTACAACCCGCCCAACAACGCGATCCTCTTCCGGTTCGCCACCGAGGACGTGCCCATGGGCGAGGTGACCATCAGCAAGGGCGACGCCCTGGTCACGCACTACGGCGCCATCACCAAGGACCGCGAGGAGTACGGCGAGGACGTGCACGTCTTCGACCCGAGCCGTACCAAGGGCCGTCACATCAGCTTCGGCTACGGCCCGCACATGTGCCCGGGGGCTCCGCTGGCACGCCTGGAGGCGGGCATCGTGCTCCGCAAGCTCTTCGCCCGCTTCCCCGACCTGCGACTGGCCGTCCCGGACCGGGAACTGGAGAACGAGGCGGCGCTCATCGTCAACAGCCTCAAGGAGTTCCCGGTCCTCCTGCGCCCGTAGACATCCACCGGCCGCGGCCGCCCCGGGGCGTGCTCCGAGCGACCGTCCAAAGCCCTGGCCCCCAGTTGACGGAGAAGCCACCGATGCCCAACGAACCGGTCCGGCTGTACGGTCCGGACTTCCAGTCCGACCCCGCCGGACTCTTCGAGAGCGTGCGCTCGGCCCATGGCCCGGTCGTGCGCGTGTTCCTGGACGGAGACGTCCCCGCCTGGCTGGTGCTGGGCTACGGGAGCTCCACCGCGGGCTGAGCACCCCGGAGACCTTCGGCAGTGAGTCCCGCAGGTGGAACGGCCGGGCAGAGGTGCCCCAGGACTGGCCGCTCATGCCCCTGGTGTTCCCGGTCCCGAACGTCCAGCACGCGGAGGGGGACCAGCGCCGGCGGCACGCCCGGATGATCGCGCACCCGGCCGGGTACGGCGACGAGGAGCTCGTCGTCGACCTACTGGCCGTCATCGCCGCCGGTCAGCAGACCACCGCCGACCGGATCGGCAACGCGCTGCGGCTGATGCTCACCGACGGCCGCTTCTCCGCTTCCATGGCCGGGGCCCGCAGCAGCGTCTCGGGGGCCCTGTCCCAGGTGCTGTGGGAGGACAGCCCCTGCCGGATCCACGCGGGCCGGTACGCCGTGCACGACGTGGAACTGGGCAGTCAGCCATCCGCCAGGGCGACCTGGTCCTCCTCAGCCTGGCCGGGGGTAACCGCGATCCGCGGAGGCGCCCGCACGTGTGCCCGGGCGCCCCCTGTCCCGCCTGGAGGCCGGCGTCATCCTGCCGATGCTCTTCGAACGCTTCCCCGACATGACCCTGGAGGTCCACGACGAGGACCTTGGAGCTCAACCCCTCGCTCCTGGTCAACAGCCTCAAGGGACTCCCGGTCCACCTGCGTCCGCAGAGCTAGTCGAGGGGGTTCGGGGGCCGCTTCCGAAGCCGGGGTTCCGGAAGCGGCCCCGAAACCGTGTGCGGGTCAAGTGGTGACAAGGGGATCCCAGGAAATCCTCAAAATCATCTGAAATCGGACTATTGGCCTTATTGCACCCTAAAATCGGCAGTCTGGGTGTCGTGCCGAGGGGGTGTCAGGGTATGCCGAAACCGCCCGCGATTGCCGCCGCCGTCCTGCTGTTCCTCGTGAGCGCCTGCGGCCTGCCCGGGCCGGGGGAGACCGTCCCCACCGCCGACGAGCGCCAGACCTCCGAGCAGCAGGAGCAGAACGAAGACGGCCCTGTCCCCGGCGCGGAGGAACCCGTCAGCAGCCCGGAACCGGAACCCGTGGCACCCGGGGGGCCCGGCGGGCCAGGGGAGCCGGAGCCGGCTGGCGAACCGGGAGAAGCCGGGGAGGCCGAGCCCCCGGAGCCCGCCGCTGAGGACGAGGTCCCCGGCGAGGCGGCCGAGTACATGGCCGCCCTCGCCGCCGCCGACGACCCCGAGCGGATGCGCGAAGGGCTGAGTCTGACCGCCGAGGACTCCACCGCCCACACCTACCTGCGCCACTTCGTCCAGGTGTTCAGTGCCTGGGACAGCGCCGGGCACACCTATCCAGGCTCCTCACTGACCCCCACCGAAGAGGGCTTCGAACTCTGCCAGGAGGAAGCCGAAGGTCCGGTATGCGCCGACTTCACCCGTTTCACCGCCGAGGACGGCCTGATCACCGGCTTCCTGGTCAACGGTGCGGACCCGGGCAAACGCCTGGTCTCCGGAAGCGGGGTCGCGGCCAGCTCCGAGGGCGTGGACGTCCACCTGCTCACCGCCTACCAGGGCGTCACCGACGACGTCCTGGTCGTCACCGCCGAGTTCACCACGGTCGACAACGTCGACCTCGACCTGTTCGGCGCCACCTACACCGCCCCGGACGGCCGTGAGTACCGGGCCGAGGAGGCGGTGGGGGAGTACGACCTGGATGCCGGAGCCGCCACCCAGACCGCCCTGTTCTTCACCGGCCCCGAGGTCGGCGGGGACCTGTCCGTGACCGGCTGCCTCGAGGAGTGCTTCGCCCTGGTCGACCTGGACTTCCCCGTGAAGTAGGCCGGGCCCCACTCACGGGAGGTACGAATCGGAGCATTCCCAAGAATTGTGGGCGGATCCCGCGTCATGACCCGGGCGCGGGCCCGTACCCCAGGTGAAAGGCCTGGTCCCGCCGCTGAGGTCGGACGCTGAGCACCCTCGTAGACAAGGAGATCCGGACATGATGGCACCCGCTTCCGAGGCTTTCGAGCAGAGCCCCGCCCCCGCCACCGGTTCGGCGACCGGACCCGCGCGGCCCGCGGGCACCGCGAAGAGCCCGACCACGCAGCCCTTCGCCCGCACCGACCACGCACGGCTCAGACTCACCTTCTCCCACCTGCGTCGCCTCACCGACCTCAGATACGAGACCACCCACGACCGCTTCGAACAGTCCGAATAGTGCGTGCCGCGGCGGGCCGCCCCCACCACGAGAACCCAAGCCCACCGGAGGCCCGCCCACTGTGCCGCGCCCCGGATGGGTGGACACGGTCCTGCCCGCCCGGCAGTGCGATGTGAGTGAACTGGGTGTCCACAGCGTGTTGCCCGGCCCTGAGGGCGCAGGGCTGTCGCCCTGTGCGCCCAGGGACGCGGACGACGAACTCGATCAGCGCCTGGCCACGGCTGCGGCCTCACCGCGCGGCGGTCTGGTATTGGTGACCGGACCCTCCGCCGCGGGCAAGCCCCGTGCCCTGGCAGCCGCGTTGGGCCGCACCCTGCCCGAGCGGATGCTGGTGGCCCCGCCCGAGGACGCCGACCTGCTGCCGCCCGTTGCCCTTCGCCGAGCTCGCTTCCAGGAGAACCGGGAGGTGAGCGACCTCCACGGCCCGCGTGACCCCGGGCTCGTTCGCGGTGACACAAGACCGGCCTCAGACAGGAGAGGGGAGGGGCACCTGCGGTACCCCTCCGTGCGTCTTCTCGGTCTCTAGGCCCGCAGCCACACCGTCGTGGCTCCGGGCAAGAGCCCGCCCGTCAACGGCGTGCTCGACAGCAGGACCTCGCCCTCCGGCAGATCGACCGGCAGGTCGCCGAAGTTGGTCACGCACAGCCACCCGCCCGGGCGGCGGAACGCCAGTACCTGCCCGGTCCCGGTCTCCACCCACTCCAGTGACTCCTCTCCCTGGAGGCTGCGCCGCAGGTCCAGCGCTTTCCGGTAGAGGTTCAGCGTGGACCCCTGATCCCCCTCCTGCACCGAAACCGCGTAGTGGGCGAACCACGGTGGCTGGGGCAGGTGCGCCCGCCCCGGACCGAACCCCAAGGACGGTCCCTCCGTGGTCCAGGGGATCGGCACCCGGCAGCCGTCCCGGCCCACCGAGACCTCGCGGCCGCGGAAGAAGGCGGGATCCTGGCGGGCCTCGTCCGGGATCTCGGCCACCTCGTGCAGCCCCAGCTCCTCACCCTGGTACAGATAGGCGCTGCCGGGCAGGGCCAGCTTGAACAGCGTGGCCGCGCGTGCCCGCCGCAGCCCCGCCGCGGCGTCCAGCACCGGCTCACGCCCGCCGTTCAACAGCCACCGGACCCCGATCCGGCCCTCGCCCCCCAGCGCGTGCGGAAGCCCGTAGCGCGTGGCGTGGCGCACGACGTCGTGGTTGGAGAGGACCCAGGTGGACGAGGACCCGACCTTTCGAGCCGACTCGAGGTTGAAGGTGACGATCTCCCTGAACTCCCCGGCGTCGAAGTTCGCCTCCAGCAGGTCGAAGTTGAACGCCTGCCCCAAACCACGCGGGCTGGCGTAGCGCGCCCGCCGCTCCGGTGCCACCCACGCCTCGGCGATACCGAAACGCGGCGGGTCGTACTCGTCGAAGACCTCGCGCCAAGCCTCGTAGACCTCGTGCACCTCGTCCCGGTCCAGGAGGGGATGGTGTCCGTCCTGGGGTGTCGCGTCCAGTTCGGCCTGGGTGGGCAGCTTCTCCGGCAGGTTCTTGACGAGCCCGTTGGCGACGTCGACCCGGAAACCGTGCACCCCGCGGTCGGACCAGAACCGCAGCGTCCGCAGGAAGTCCTCGCGCACCTGCGGATGGTCCCAGTTCAGGTCCGGTTGCTCCCTGGCGAAGGTGTGCAGGTACCACTGACCGTCGGGGACCCGCGTCCAGGCAGGCCCCCCGAAGGCCGACGTCCAGTCCGCCGGAGGCAGGGAACCGTCGGGCCCGTTGCCCTCCCGGAAGATGTAGCGGTCCCGCGCGGGGGAGCCCGGTGGCGCGGCCAACGCCTCACGGAACCACATGTGCCGGTCCGAGGAGTGGTTGGGCACGATGTCCACGACGAGCTTGATCCCGGCGGCGGAGAGCGCCGCCGCCATGGCGTCGAAGTCGTCCAGGGTGCCGATCTTGGGGTCCACGTCGCGGTAGTCGTCCACGTCATAGCCCCCGTCGGCCAGCGCCGAGGGGTAGAACGGGCTCAGCCAGACCGCGTCCACACCCAGGTCCCGCAGATAGGGCACCCGCGAGGTGATCCCCCGCAGGTCCCCGATCCCGTTGCCGTCGGCGTCAGCGAACGAGCGCGGATAGATCTGGTAGACGACGGCCTGGCGCCACCAGTCGGGGTCGACGGCGAGCTCCGCCGGCAGACCGCTCTCACCGGCGGTGGTACGGAAGGTCAAGGGGCCCCCTTCGGGTCGGTGTTCGGAAAACCTGGATGGTCCCTCCGGAGTTGTTCCATCCGGCGCACCGCTGAACACCCGAACCCGTTGGTCGATCAGGGGAACAAGAGGACCATCGCGACGGCTGTGCGCTCCCGTTCCGGGGCCCCAGGACCTCAGCGGTCGAAGAGCGTCTCGCCCACGAACCCCCCTTCGGCACATCCCGGCGGGATGGCGAAGACCGCCGAGCCGATGTGGGTGATCCACTCGTTGAGCAGGTCGAGCCGGTCCAGACGGCGCTGGATCGGCACGAACTGGCGGTCCGGGTCCCGCTGGTAGCAGACGAACAGCAGCCCCGCGTCATCTCCGTCCGCGCCCCCGACCGCCGACTCGTAGTTGTAGGCGCGGCGGAAGATCCGTTCGTCCGGGTCCTCCGAGCGCGCGCGGCGGATGTGGGCGTACTCGGCGATCACCGGGAAGCCGAGCGGGGTCACCGCGTCGAGATCAGGTTCGTCGTGCTCCTCCGCGCCGGTGAGCGGGGCGCCGTTGTCCAGGCGGCGCCCCACCGAGTCCTCCCTGCCCGGCCGGTCCAGTCGGTCCCACCCGTCCAGGTCCATGGAGATCCGACGCAGCACCATGGCGGTACCGCCCCGGAGCCAGCCGGGGCCGTCAGTGTCACACCACACCAGCGGATCGAAGTCCGCCTCGTCCGCCTCCGGGTTGACGGTGCCGTCGACCTGGCCCATGAGGTTGCGCATGGTGGTCCCCGCCGGCTCCGTGCCGTGGGAGCGCCGGAAGCCCTCCTGGGCCCAGCGCACGGAACCGAAGGCCCGCACGTCCTTGAGCAGCATGCGCGCCGCGTGCGAGAGCGTCACCGGGTCGTCGCAGCACACCTGGAGCAGGAGGTCGCCGTGGGACCAGCGGTCCTCCAACCGGTCGGTGTCGAAGGCGGGCAGTGGACCCAGCCACGCGGGGACCGCCTCCGGGTCCACCCGTTCGACCAGGCCGGGGCCGAACCCCAGGGTGACGGTCAGCCCGGCGGGGGCGAGGGCGAGTTCGGGTTCGGTGTCGGCCAGCGCCGCCCTGCCCTGGGTCAGTCGGGCGGCGTCGTCGGAGAGCAGGGACAGCAGCCGCCGCACCCCGTCGGCGTCGACCTCCTCGTGCAGGTCGACGCCGATGAACCGTGCGTTGGCCTGGGGCGGGGTCGCGATCCCCGCCTGGTGAGCACCGTGGAAGGGGTGGGTGCGCCCGCCGTGCACCGGGTCCGCGTCCGGTGCTTCCCCGGCCGCGGAACGCAGCGACCGGACCAGGGCGTCGCTACCGGTCAGGGCCACCGCACCGGCCCCGGCCGCGGCCGCACCGCCCAGGAGCACGCGCCTGCGGGAGGGCCCGGGGCGCTGTTCGTCGGGGCTCATCAGTGGTCCCCGTGGTAGCTCTCGTTGGCCCCCTCGAAGTCCTTCACCGGGGCGGTGAACTCGTGCGTGGAGCCGTCGTCGAACTCCAGGGTCACGGTCACCTCCGCGCCGGGTTCCAGGTCCTGGTCGAGCCCCATGAACATGATGTGGTCGGCGCCCGGGGAGAGTTCGTGCTCGCTTCCCGCGGGCACGGTGAACCCGCCGTCCTTCTCCCGCATGAGCATGTTGCCGTCGTCGCCGCTGACCACCTCGTGGAGTTCGATCAGTTCGGAGACCCCGTCGGCCCGGGCAGCGACCAGGACGGCGTCCTGGTCGCCCCCGTTGCTGAGGATGCCGAAGGCGGCGGTCATCCCGTCGTCGGCGTCAGCGGCCTTGACCCAGGGGTCGGTGACGGTGACCAGGTCGGCCTGGAGCGCGCCCTGTTCGATCTCGGTGTCGTCATCGCCCGCCACGGGCTCGGCCGAAGCGCAGCCGCTGAGGGCCAGGGCGGCAGCAGTGGCCAGCGGAAGAAGGCGCAGCGGAAGAAGGTACGAACGCGCGGAGGTGGTCATCACTGGGAGTCCTTGTCGGTAGTGGTGGCGACTGGGCTGGTGCTGCCAGCCGTGTGTTGTCGACGCCGCAGGTACAGCGCGGCGAGGTAGAGGAGGAGACCGCCCAGGGCCCCGACCAGGGCCAGAACC
Organism: Nocardiopsis exhalans; assembly: GCF_024134545.1. GTDB lineage: Bacteria > Actinomycetota > Actinomycetes > Streptosporangiales > Streptosporangiaceae > Nocardiopsis > Nocardiopsis exhalans. The sequence continues at coordinate 4,395,603 of NZ_CP099837.1, read as the reverse complement.
GCGGTCCGCGGAACAGGGTCCGCGACCGGCCCGGAAGCGACCGGTTCCTGTGCGGGGGAGCTCTCTCCCGGCTCCTCTTCGGGGACCGCGTCCAGTGGCGGAGGCGGCGGCCCGCCCTCACCCACCTCGAACGTGAACGATCCGCTGATCGGGTGGCCGTCACTGGAGACCACCCGCCAGCGCACCGCGTAGCCGCCCTCGGCGACCTCCCCGGGCAGCTCGACGCTGACGTCATGGCCCCGCACGAGCGGTTCGGTGGTGTGGACGGCCTCCGCTCGGGAGTCCAGGACCAGCACGGCCGTGGACACGTCCATCACCTCGCCGCTGAAGGTGAGCACGACCTCCTCGGGTGCGGACCGCAGGCTCTGGCCGTCCTCGGGGGCCGAGGCGACCAGGGCGTCGTGGGCCGAGGCCGGTACCGGGACCAGGACCGCGGCCAGTGTCGGGATCAGGATCGCGGCGGTGGCTGACAGGGCGCGGGCGAACACACCCATGAACCCCCTCCTCGCTGTGGTGACGCAACGGTGGTCACCATGAGAAGTCGTTCGCCGGGCCCTGAGGGTTCCCACGGGTTCTGCTTTTTCTCCCTACGAAAGAGGGGGCCGCCGACCCGCGTCGGCGGCCCCCTCCAAGGCGGCTCACACCTGGCCTGAGGCCAGCGTGTAGTCCGCACCCTCCAACCCGATTTCGACGCTGTCGATCCGTTCCAACGGCAGGGCGGAGGAGGCGCCCAACCCGGTGGAGGTCTCGCTGTCGGTCCAGGACCACGTCGCGGCGACCGACCGTTGCCCGTCGTCGTCGACGAGCACGAGTGTGTAGACGTCCTCCTCCTGCCAACCCCGCCCGTCCCCGTCCTCTTCGGCCACGGGGTAGTCACAGCTCCAGTCGAACCGGGTGCCCCAGGCCGTGGGGGTGATGACCAACGACGCCCGGATCTCGGTCTGGCCGGTCGGCAGCAGCTCGACGGAGGCCGGGGCGCTGGTCGCCTGCGGGGTGTCGGTGCTCCCTGGACCGGCCAGGGAGGCGGCCCGCCCCACCGCCCATCCGCCCGCTCCGGCCACGAGAACGACCCCGGCGGCCACGGTGGCGAACAGGGCGCGAACGCGGGACCGGCGGCGCCGCGCCGCGTCGGCGACCCGCGAGAGCGGTGGCACCGGCGTACCGGGAGCGCCGTGCTGCCCGCCCGGTTCGGTGTCCCCGTCCCCGTTACCCCTGCCCTCTCCGGCGTCCGCGGTGGTGGATACGGCCTGTTCGAACGGGACCGCGCCCAGCAGGCCGGGCATTCCGGCCATTTCAGTCACCGCGCTCCGGCACTCGGCGCAGACCGCCAGGTGTCGCTCGAACTCACGTCGCTCCTCCGGGTCCAGCACCCCCAGCACATAGGAGGCGTCCCACTCGCGGTACCGGTCCTCGGAGGTCATGACGTGACTCCCTTCTCCTGTAGGGCCAGGCGCATGGCCCGCAGCGCGTAGTGCAGCCGGGACTTCACCGTTCCGGCGGGTATCCCCAGCTCCGCGGCGAGTTCGCGCACCGACCGGCCACGGTAGTAGGCACCCACCACCACGGCCCGGTGTTCGTCGGACAGACCCGTGAGCGCGTCCGCGACCAGCCACGAGTCCAGTACCGACCGGCTGCCGTCGGCCTGTGCGCCCTCGGGCGGATCCCCGGTCGTGAGTTCACGGGACCGGCGGGCGCTGCGCATCTCGTCGATGACGAGGTTGCGGGCGACCGTGTACAGCCACGGGCGGACCTGGTCCTCGCCTCGCGCCATGATCTCCGGGTGGCGCCAGGCGCGCAGCAGGGTCTCCTGGACCACGTCCTGGGCCAGGGGGAGGTCGCCGGACAACCGCAGCACGAAACGGTACAGCCGGTCGGCGTACCTCGAGTGCAGGGCGCGCAGCAGGTCGTCGGAGGGGGCGACGCCCAGACCTCGAAGGTGGTCGTCGGTCATTGTTCTCGGACGAGGTCGAGAAGGAACTCGACCGCACCCTCGTCCTCAACGGTCACGAAACCGAGGTCGGGGGCCTCGACACCGAAGTCCGCGAAGGCGATGGGGATGCTTCCGGCGACCTGTGCCCCGGCGTCGGTGACGCCTACCCGCGCTTCGAGCGTCACCGGCTGGGCGACGCCACGGATCGTCAGGTCCCCGGACAGCGCCACACTGTCGTCCCCGGGCGTGAGCTCCACCGGGCCGGTCAGAGCGAACTCCGAGGTCGGGTATGTCCCGACGTCCAACGCGCTGTCGCGGAAGTAGCCGTCCCTGGCCGACTCGTCCGTGGTGACACTCGCCATGTCCACGGTGATCGTCGCCGCGGTGATCGAGCCTTCGGTCACGGTCACCGCGCCCTGGACCTGGGGGGTGCGTCCGGTCACGGTCACCTCCTGGCCGTTCAGGATCTCGTCCACGCGGTACCCGGCGTAGGAGTCACCTTCCGCCACCGTCCACGTGCCCTCGAAGTCCGCCACGTCGAGGTCTGCGGTGTCCCCCGAACCCTCGATGACGGGCGCGTCCTGAACCCGTTGTTCGGCGCGCTCCGCGTACAGGCGCGGGCCGAGGGCGAAAGCGGCCCCCGCCAGAACCACCACCGCCGCGCCCGATCCCAGCGCGATCTTCGCTCCGGTTCGCATGTGTCCCTCACCTCGGTCGTCCACCGGCCGCCGCGGAACCGGGCGGCCTCTCTACCCCAGGGAACGGGACAGGGGGCCGAGCGGTTCAACGGTTTCGGCAGACAAAAAAGGGGCGCTCCCGGCCGGGCGATCGGCCAGGGGCGCCCCCGGGACTCCGCGGTCTCCTAACTCCGGAGCTCACCCCGCAGGATCCGGGCGGCCAGGTCCGGAGCCAGCGTCCCGTACCCGGTCGCCGCCCACACGCTCCGCTCCGCGGGCACCGCGAAGTACGGCATCGGCCGCGGCCCGGAGGAGTCCGTGACCGCCTCCGGGTTCCGGTGCTCACGGATCGCACGCCGACAGGTACGGCAGGCCAGGAGCCTGACCGAGGCGAACGAGGCGGGCGCCCGCCAGCGCACGTGGGCCGTGCCCTCGACGTGCCGTGGGTCGAAGAAGCAGTGGCCGGGGCTGGCCTTCCCGTCCAGGGCGGCCTCACACTGGTCCAACAGCACCTTCACCCCCACCAGGTCGGACATGTCGTCGACGCTGTCCATGACCTTGGCGGCGGCCTCATAGGCCTCCAGCGCGGCCTGAACCCGTTCGCCACCGCCGTGTTGTTCCGCCACCCGCCGCCCGCAGTCGGTGAGGCGCACGGTCAGCTCGTCGCGCTTGACCTCGCGCTGCGTGGTGTCGACGGTGTCGAGCACCGCCTCACTGAGCGGCACGACCCGGATCGGTCGCCGCGACCGGCGGCGCACCCCCCACACGACCAGTGTGGTCAGAGCCAGTACCCCGACGATCCCCGCACCCCAGAGCACGACCTCGACCGCGGCAGCTGACGGCTCCGAGGAGGGTTCCGACATGGCTCGGTAGGCCTCGGCGGCCGCCCCGTCCTCCTTGAGCAGGTCGATGGCGAAGCGCAGGCGTTCGGACAGGGGAGACTGGGCCAGTTCGGGGTGGTCGTTGGCTACCGCGGCGGCCATCCGGGCGACGCCCAGACCGTCCACCGTCTCGGGGTCCATACCGCTCTGTACACCGTGGACGGTGTACATGTCGGTGCCCACCACCAGGTAGTAGCCCTCCTGGTCCCGGTGGTCGGCCAGACCCTGAGCCTTGGCCTGGATGTCCACCTCCCAGGGCTCGATGACCAGGAAGACGGGGACCCTGGGGCGGTTGAGGGTCATGCCCAGATCGCGCTCCTCCCTGATGGAGAACTCGCTTCTGAGTTCGGGGCTGACATAGGTCGGCCCCGTGGCCAGGACGTGCACGATCCGCTCGGACTGTTCCCCGTTCCAGGCGCTGTCGGCCGCGGCGGGTGCGGTCCAGGACATCAGGGCGAGGAGTGCCAGCGTCACCGCCGCCACCAGGGTGCGCGTCATGCTCAGACTCCGATCTCGCGGCGGGCCCGTTCGAAGGGCTCACTGATGCTGAAGGTGTGCTTGGCCCAAACGCCGTCGTAGTCGCGGAAGTAGGTGTAGCGCGGGCCGAAGAAGTCGAGGGTGAACCGCGGGCCGACACGGACCATGAGGATCTCGCCCATCACCGACTCCCGCCGTTCACAGCGGTCGCAGAGCTCCCAGACCCTGAAGCGCCCGCCCAGAGCGAGGCGGGTGCGATGCGAGGCCGTCCCGTGCAGTGGGTTGACCTGGCAGGGGCGCAGGTGGGGCTGGTCGGGGTGTTCCAGGGCCCGCTCCCCGTGCCGGGCCAGGACGACCGCGCAGACCAGCGCGCTGGGCGGCAATACAGGGGAGAGGGCGATCAGCCCGGCCGCGTCGTAGGCCTCGCGTGCCAGGCCCAGCCCGGGGTGGTCGACGGGGGCGCTCTCGATCCGGTGCCGGAGAATTCTCAGCTCACGCGTCAGGAGCGGACGCAGCCGCCACGGCCGCAGCCGGTTGGGGACCCGCGCCGCGGTGCCGCTGGAGCTGGAGTGGGTCTGCGCGCCGAACCTCCTGCGCAGGGACTCGACGGGTCGGGGGACATACCTTGCCCACAGCCGTGCGATCGCCTTGCGCACCTCGCGCGGGACGCAGAGGAAGACCAGCGCGGTGACCAGGCCCACCATCAGCCCGAAGGCGGCATCGCTCCACCATCGGTCCCCCGGCCTGGGAGGCGTGACCGTTGTGAAGCCGTGGTCGGGTTCTGGATCGCGGACGAGTGCGGTGGCGCTCACGTGGACCCGCGGTGACTCCCTCAGCTGTTCGACGAGGGTCTCCACCGCGCGCTCGGGCCCCAGGCGTAGGAAGGGGATCGCCTGATCTGTGTCGATCCGCGGGGTGAGGGCGCTGTCGAAGGCCGCCGTGGCCACGCGGTGGTCGTCGGTGACCGCGACGTACACCCCGTCGGCCCCGGACAGCTCGTGGAGGGCGTGCAGGAAGAGGGTGGGCTGACCCCCCGTTTCGTCGGAGGCCACCGAAGGCTGGAAGACCACGTACAGCGGTGTGTCCTCGGGTAGTCCCTCGGCGACCAGGGCGCTCAGTTCCTCGCGTTCGTCCGGGACCGGCTGCCTGGGGGTGGCGGGGTGGATGTACAACGGGTCGTCCGCGAGGGCCTCGGCCACCCGTGCCACCCGGGACCAGTCGTCGATGTCCTGGACGCGCTCAGGGGCATCGGCCGGCGCCGGGGCGGCGGAGGAGCACAGGATCGCGGCGGCCGCCAGCAGGATGACCGACGTGCGCTTGTGAGCCCTCACGAGTCCGCCTTCCCCACGCGGGCGCGTCGGCGTCGCAGGAACCCCGCGGTGAGGGCCACCGCCGCCCATGCCGTCAGGACACCTGTGGCCACCGCCGCGGTGGACGTCCAGCTCACGGCCAGCCAGCGCTGGGTGGGCAAGCCCGGGGTGGCGTCGTTGCGCGGATCCGCCCGGTACCGGCCCTCCGTGATCACCTCGTATTCGACCTCGGCGACCGCCGTGCGCTTCTCCAGGTGCCGGTACTGGGCGGCACGCAGTACGCGGGCGAGCTGGTCGCGCGGGTCCGCTGGGCGAGAGCCGGTGTAGTAGGCGTACTGAACGGCGTCCTCGGGGATCTCGCCGAGCCTCCCGCGGCTCATCCCCACGTGGTTGCTGTTGGGCGAGAGGACCAGGACCGGGGCCTGGAGGTGGTTGGCGACCGCGTGGGCCAACACGTCCAGGCGCACTTTGTGGGCGGGGTCGCCGACCACCAGGACGTTGTTCCGGTATTCGTGTTCGGCCAGCTGGGCGCGCAGGTCCTCGGCAACCTCGTGCCGGTCGAGAACACCAGCGAGCTCCTCCTCGATGAACACGCCCTCGTGTTCCTCCAGCATGCGGGCGTAGAAGTTCTCCAGCGCACCGCTTTCGTCGCGCGGCGCGCTGGCCTGGGCGGCCGTGGGGGACGGCAACGGGGAGACCAGCAGCGCCCCGGCCAGCAGAAACAACAGGGCCACGGTGCCCAGGACAGTTGGGGGATGTCGCATAGGGGGCTTCCAAGGTCCTTTGTGATTTTTGTGGTTACCAACCTAAGCCCAGGTCCGGGCGTCGCGTTCGAGGGGCGGGGCCGGACTGGCCTGAACCGGCCACCGGTTCTTACCGCCCCAACCCCGTGGCAGCAGGGGAGTCCGTTCGGTCTCTGCTAAAAATGAGGCGACTCCATCCCGCGCCCGTGGAACCCCTTCAGTGGTGTTCGGGGGTGTGTTCCCTCGCGGCATCTCCATTCCCCCGAAGTAGAAGATCTGTTGATGACCTGTTCCAGACTGACCCTCGGAGCCCTGGCCCTGGCGCTCCTCATCCCCCTCACCTCCTGCGGACTCGTGCGTGACGCCGGAGACTCCGCACGGACCCAGACGGATGCCGCGGACGTGGCGGAGGAAACCCCCGAGAGCGCGGACGAACCCGATCTCGAGGACCTGCTCCCGTTCATGGAAGCGGCGATGGTCTCCGACACGCCCGAAGGCATCGAGTCCGGGCTCCAGTACGCCCAGCCGGGATCAGCCGCCCACGAGTACCTCCTGTTCCAGGCGGACCACCTGCGCGCCAACATCTACGAAGACGGTGACCGGTCCGGCAACGACGTGGAACTGAGCGGCGACAGCTTCCGGGTCTGCAGCAGCCAGGGCTGTTCGACCTTCGGCGGTTTCGTCTTCGAGGGCGACCTGGTCAGCGACTTCGAGGTCAACAGCAACGCCGTCAGCGACTACATCTACCCCGGTGGCAGTGAGTTCTCGCAGGACGGAGCGAGCATCACGGTTGCCAGGAGCTACTACTCGGTGGAGAGCAACCTGCTGGCCGTCATCCTGCACGGGGAGGCGGACCCCGGTGTTTCGTTCGAGGTGATGCTGCCCAACTACTACGCCCCGGACGGTGAGCGTGCGCTCACCTTCTACCCCGAGCAGACCACGGGCCAGGAGAGCTACGGTTCCGGTGAGTCAGGGGTGCTGGTCTACAGGTACCCCGACGTCGAACCCGGGGGACACATGTCCATGTATGTGAGCTGCGACGAGGGCTGTGACTTCCTTGAGGACATCGAACTCCAGCTGAGCTGAGTCCGGGCCCGGCGCCGGGCCCCGCGCGCCTCAGCGGGCGCGCTGGACCCGGCCCTCGTCCCACACCGGCTCGTCCGTCTCATACACACGGCCGTCCGCGCCGAACACCACGAACCGGTCGAAGCCCCGGGCGAACCAGCGGTCGTGGGTGACCGCCACAATCGTGCCCTGGTAGGCGTCCAGCGCCGACTCCAGGGCCTCGGCCGAGACCACGTCCAGGTTGTCGGTGGGCTCGTCGAGCAGCAGCATCGTGGTCCCCGACAGCTCCAGCAACAGCACCTGGAACCGGGCCTGCTGGCCCCCGGAGAGGGTGTCGAACGTCTGCTCGGCGCAGAGTGCGAGCTCGTAGCGGTCCAGCGCCCGGCCGGACTCGTCCCGGGGCAGGCCCCTGCGGGTTCCCTGCCCGTTGTGCAGGATGTCCAGCAGGGTGCGGCCGGTGAACTCCGGGTGCTCGTGCGTCTGCGCGAACCACCCCGGCAGCACCCGGGCGCCCAGGCGGGCCCGCCCGGTGTGCGGTACGGGTTCGACGTTGGCGCGTTCCTCCCCCGGCACCAGCGAGGACTCGGGATCGTCGCCGCCACCGGCCAACAGCCGCAGGAAGTGCGACTTGCCCGAACCGTTGGAGCCCAGCACCGCGACCCGGTCGCCGTACCAGACCTCCAAGTCGAAGGGGCGCATCAGCCCGGTCAGCTCCAGGTCCCGGCAGACCAGGGCCCGCTTGCCGGTGCGGCCGCCGCGCAACCGCATCCGCAGGTTCTGCTCCCGGGGCTGCTGCTGGGGCGGGCCCGCCTCCTCGAACCGGCGCAGCCGGGTCTGCGCGGACTGGTACCGCGTGGCCATGTCCGAGTTGTAGGCCGCCTTCTGCTTGTACATGGACACGAGCGCCTTGAGTTTGGCGTGCTCCTCGTCCCAGCGTTTGCGCAGCTCGTCCAGGCGGGCGAACCGTTCCCGCCGGGCCTCGTGGTAGGTGTCGAAGGTACCCCCGTGTACCCACAGGCTGTTGCCCGCCGCGCCCAGCTCCACCGTGACGATCCGGTCAGGAACCCGGCTGAGGAGCTCGCGGTCGTGTGAGACGAACAGGACCGTCTTCGGGGTGGCCAGCAGCGCCTCCTCCAACCAGCGTTTGCCGGGCACGTCCAGGTAGTTGTCCGGCTCGTCCAACAACAGCACCGGCGCTGGTCCGCGCAGCAACGCCTCGATGACCAGGCGTTTCTGCTCACCGCCGGAGAGCGTGCGCACCTCGCGCCACCGGCAGTGCTCGTAGGGCGTACCCAGGGCCGCCATACAGCACTGGTCCCACACCACCTCGGCCTCGTAACCGCCCGCGTCACCGTACCGCGAGATCGCCTCGGCGTAGCGCATCTGGTTCTTCTCGTCCTCGGAGAGCATCATGGCCGTCTCGGCCGCCTCCAGGTCCGCGTGGGCTTTGCGCACCGGGCCGGGGGAGACCGAGACCAGCAGCTCGTGCACCGTGGTGGCGTCCCGCACGTGTCCCACGAACTGCGGCATCACGCCCAGCTCGCCGTCCACGGTGACCGCGCCCGACTGGGGCGGGAACTCACCGCGCACCAGGCGCAGCAGGGTGCTCTTGCCCGCGCCGTTGGCACCCACCAGAGCGGTCTTGGACCCTTCGCCGACCCGGAACGACACCCCGTCCAGCAGTACCCTCCCGTCGGGCAGGGTGTGTGTGACCTGGTTGACGTCGACGTAACCCACGACCGCTCTTCTCCACTGCTCAGAACCTCCGTACGGATTCGCACGGCACGTCCGGGCAGGTTTCCACAGGCCCTTTCGGCCGGGCAACGGGTTTTCCGGCCCCTGTCACGTCGTCACCCTTAAGACTTCCTTAGCTGACACCTAAGGTCCGATGAAGCGCGATGTGCTCTGGTTCACCACTGTTCTACCGTTTTCACGCTGGTCACAGACCACGCACTTCGGGGCACCGGGGTCGACTCGGACCCCGGGTCCGCCGGAATCGGAGAAAGGTGGCGGGGTGACTCTCACACAGGGGGTAGCGGGGTTCGACGCGAAGCGGGAGACCTGTTGCTCCGATGCCGTGGGCCAGGGCGAGCGCCCGGTCCCGATCGAGCGCATGTCCATGCTGTCCAACCAGGCCTCCGTGGCGCTGGTCGGCCCGGACGCGCGCCTGCTGTGGTTCTGTCACCCCGAGCCGGACTCCAACGCCCTGTTCGCCGAAATCCTGGGCGGTCCGCAGGCGGGTGTCTTCGCGATCGCCCCCGCCCACGGCAAGATGCCGCTGGGCCAGCGGTACCTGCCGGGCACCATGACCGTGCGCACCCGCTGGTCCCGCCTTGAGGTCACCGACTACCTCGCCCACGACACCGCCCCGGGCCGTACCGACCTGGTCCGGGTGATCGGCGGCGTCACCCCCGCGACCATCGAGTTCGCCCCGCGCCCGGACTTCGGCCGCGCCCCGGTCCGGATCACCGCCGAGGACGACGGGCTCCGGATCCGTGGCGCCGACTTCCCGATGGTGCTGCGCTCCCCGGGCGTGGAGTGGCACATCGAGACCGAGAACGGCCGGGACACCGCCCGAGCCACCGTCCACCCGGCCGAGGGCGAGCCGGTGGTGCTGGAACTGCGCTGCGGAGCGGACTCGCTGAACTCACACCCCGCACCGGAGAGCGACCGCCGTGAGCACGCCGAAAGCGGCTGGACCACCTGGGTCGACACCCTGGGACTGCCCCACACCCAACAGGAGCTGGTCGCCCGTTCGGCGTTGACGCTGCGGGGGTTGTGCACCCCCACCGGGGGTGTGATGGCCGCGGCCACCACCTCCCTGCCCGAGGAGATCGGCGGGGTCCGTAACTGGGACTACCGGTACTGCTGGCTGCGCGATGGCGCCCTGACCGTCCAGGCCCTGGTCACCCTGGGCTCCATCACCGAGGCCGAAGCCTTCCTGGACTGGGTGCACCGGGTGGTGGCCTCCCTGCCCTCCCCCGAGCTCCTGCGCCCCCTCTACTCCCTGCGCGGCACCGACCTGGGCCCCGAAGAGGTCATCGAGTCCCTGTCCGGCTACGCCGGATCACGCCCGGTACGCATCGGCAACCTCGCCGACCACCAGGTCCAGCTGGACGTGTTCGGGCCCGTGGTCGAACTCATCACCCACCTGGCCCAGTCCAAGGGGGCCCTGTCCGACCGCGACTGGGACCTGGTGCGCTCCATGGCCCAAGCCGTAGCCCGCCGCTGGCACGAGGCCGACCACGGCATCTGGGAGGAACGCGACGAGCCCCGCCAACGGGTGTACTCCAAGGTGATGTGCTGGCTCACCCTGGACCGCGCCCTGAGGCTGGCCCAGCGCTACGACCGCACCATCGACCCCGCCTGGCCCGCCCTGCGCGCCCAGATCACCGAAGAGGTCCTGGAGAAGGGCTGGAACGACCAGGCCCAGGCCTACACCACCGCCTATGACGGCACCGACCTGGACGCGGCCTCGCTGCACATCGGCCTGTCCGGGCTGATCGACCCGGCCGACGAGCGTTTCCAGGCCACCGTGACCGCGGTGGAGGCCGAGCTGCGCAGCGGCCCGACCGTGTACCGCTACCACCGCGACGACGGACTGCCCGGCGGTGAGGGCGGCTTCCACCTGTGCACCACCTGGCTGATCGAGGCCTACCTGCTCACCGGACGGCGCGCCGAGGCCGAGGAGTTGTTCAAGCACCTGGTGGACTGCGCCGGACCGACCGGGTTGATCCCCGAGGAGTTCGACCCGGTCACCGAGCGGGCCCTGGGCAACCACCCGCAGGCCTACTCCCACCTGGGTCTGATCCGCTGTGCCCAACTCCTGGACCAGCACTGACCCGAACCGGCTGATCCGAACTCACCGATCGGAAGGCACCGATCGGAAGGCACCGATCGGAAGTCACTGACGCAACGCTGAGGGGTGTCCCGCTCGCACCAGGGGCCCTCGCCCGTTCCCTGCCCCTGCCCCGGCGGGTAGCGGCCCTTGATCCCCGGTGATCTTGCTACCAGAAGCAAGTTCGGCGCTGATTTCGCTCCTGGTAGCAAGATCATCTTTGAAAAGGGGGGCCCAAACCGGGCCCGCGTGCCCGGCGGGCCGCTGGTGGTGTTCGCCGGTACACATGACCGGCCGCGACGCGGTCAGGTGTTGCGCGCAGACCGAGAGAGTTTCCCTCAGCCTGAGCGGCGCAGCCGCCAGGCGCGGGGTTGTTCCTCCTCGTGGGGGACGTCCAGTTGCGCGAACCTTGCCCGTACCCTCGCACCGCCCAGTTTCCCGCGTTCCAGGTGAACTGTGCCGCCGGTCGCCTCCACCGCGTGCCGGACGATGTCCAACCCGAGCCCGGTCGATCCGCCTCCGCTCGTGCCGCGTCGCAGTGCGGCCGTGGGATCGGCGAACCCCGGGTCCGCGTCCTCCACGATCAGCGTCACCCAGCCCGCGTACTCCACCACGGCGACCGCGAAGGGCCCGTCCGCCGGGGTGTAGCGGAAGACGTTTCCCACCAGCGAGTCCAGGACCGCGACGCATTCGTCCCGGGTCAGGGCCACCGGGCAGGGGGCCTCGGGCAGGTCCAGCGTCATCTCCCGCCCCTGGTCGGCGGCGAGCATCGACCAGAATCCCATCCGGTCGAGCACTGCCGCGGACAGGTCACAGGCCCGCTCGGCCTCCCCCTGTCCCGGGGCCGGTTCCCGCGGGCGTACGTCGCGGATGATGGCGTCCACGTCCTGCTCCAGCGCCGCGATGGCGTCCCTGATCCGTTCGCCCTCGGCGCCGGGCACGGTTTCGGTGTCCAACCGCAGAGCTGTCAGCGGGGTGCGCAGCCGGTGCGAGACGTCGGCGGCCATCTCCCGCTCCTTGGTGAGCAGCCCTTGGACGCGCTCGCCGATGGCGTTGATCGACTCACCGAGGATGACCAGGTCACGCGGACCGTGTACGCGTATCCGGGCGTTCAACCGGCCCTCGCCGATCGCCACGGCCGTGTCCGCCAGAGCACGCAGCGCACGTCGCGCGGGCCGGCTCAGCCGGTCGGTGATCAGTACCGCGCCCAGCACCACCATCACCGCGACCACCACCAGCCCGCCCAGCGCCCGGCCCAACCCGGTGGTGGCCTCCCACCGGGGCTGGTACACCTCCACCACGGAAACGTCGCCCCCGTCGGCAGTATCGCTTTCGGGTGCGGCGACCGTCAGCAGGTACACCGTGCCGTCCACGACCTCGCGCACGCCCTCGAACCCCGCGCCGTCGTCCCGCGCGGCCGCCACGTCGTCCTTTTCGGCCCGGCTGGCCCCCACGGTCGTCCCGTCGGGCAGGTGCACCGAAAGGTGGCCGCGCGCGCCCGCCGGGGTCGAGGCCACCACGCGCCGCAACAGCGCGGGTTCGGGGCCCGCCTCCGCTACCGCAGCCACCATGTGCGCCTGCGAACGCACCTCGGCCTCGGCCCGTTCACGCGCCTCCCACCAGGCCCACAGCCCCGTCACACCGATCATCACCACCGCGACCAGCACCGTGGCCAGGGTGACGGCGCGGGCCAGCAGCCGCCTCAAGCCGGTTCCACCAGCTTCAACCCCACACCCCGCACCGTGTGCAGGTACCGGGGGTGGCTCGCGCTCTCGCCGAGCTTGCGGCGCAGCCACGACATGTGCACGTCGATGGTCTGGTCGTGGCCCACGAACGGGTGCTGGTGCCAGACCGCCTCCACCAGCTCCTTACGGCTCACCACCCGCCCCGCGTGCTCGGCCAGGTACGCCAACAGGTCGAACTCACGCCGCGAAAGCTCCAGCGGGCGCCCCGCCAGGGTCGCCTGCCGCCGGGCCAGGCTGATGGACAGTTCGCCCACGGTCAGCTCCCCGAGGTCCGGGGTACTCGCGGAGGGCCGGCCGGACCTGCGCAGCAGCGCGTTCATCCGGGCCGCCAACTGAGTGCTGGAGAAGGGCTTGACCACGTAGTCGTCGGCCCCGTCGTTGAGCAGGCGCACGATCGACTGCTCGTCGCCGCGCGCCGTCGCCACGATCACCGGGACGTCGCTGTGCCCGCGCAGCATCCGCAGCGCCGCGGCGCCGTCCAGGTCGGGCAGGCCCAGATCCAGGATGACCAGGTCGGGTTCGTGTTTGGCGGCCTCGCGCAGCGCGTCCAGCGCGGTTCCCACCGGCAGCACCACGTGCCCCAGACCGCTCAGCGCCCGCACCAGAGCGCCCCGCACCATCTGGTCGTCCTCGACCAGCAAGACCGTTGCCATGCGCACACGTTAACCAACGATGAACGCGCGTACGAGCCCGGGAACCCCAGGTGGTCAGGCGCAACGAAGCTGTGACCACCCGCGGGCACGACCCGCGCGGTTTAAGTCGAACGAGACGCTTCGTTAAGGCTTCCTTAGGGAGCGTGACACTACTGTCGTCACACATCACCGGTGGTGGCGCGCATCACAGGACGTGCGTCACAGGGAACGCGTCACTCGTGGCAGACGGCTCCGACCCACCGGTCTGACTTCCTCGATCCGTCAGCGGATCCACTACCGGCTACTACCGGGCACCACCCGTGCCCGTTCCACGGAGGTGTCGTGGCAGAAATCGTGATCGACGGCCTGGGCAAGGTCTACCCGGACGGAACCCGCGCGGTCAACGACCTCTCGCTCGACATCCAGGACGGCGAGTTCCTCGTCCTGGTCGGCCCCTCCGGCTGCGGCAAGACCACCGCCCTGCGGATGGTCGCGGGCCTGGAACAGATCAGCGAGGGCACCGTCCGCATCGGTGACCAGGTGGTCAACAACGTCCCCGCCCGGGACCGGGACGTGGCGATGGTCTTCCAGTCCTACGCCCTGTACCCGCACCTGAACATCTTCGAGAACATCGCGTTCGGGCTGCGCCTGCGCAAGGTCCCCAAGGCCGAGATCGACAAGCGCGTCCGCGAGGTCGCCCGCGTCCTCGAACTCGAGGAGCACCTCACCCGCAAGCCCGGCAACCTCTCCGGCGGTCAGCGCCAGCGGGTGGCCATGGGCCGGGCGATCGTCCGCGAGCCCCGCGCCTTCCTGATGGACGAACCCCTCTCCAACCTGGACGCCAAACTCCGGGTGCAGATGCGCGCCCAGATCGCCCGCATCCAGCGCGACCTCGGCGTCACCACGGTCTACGTCACCCACGACCAGACCGAGGCGATGACCCTCGGCGACCGGGTGGCCGTGATGAAGCGCGGCGTCCTGCAGCAGGTCGGCCCGCCCCAGGAGCTGTACGACCACCCGTGCAACCTGTTCGTCGCCGGGTTCGTCGGCTCGCCCGGCATGAACCTCATCTGCGTGGAACTCCACGAGGACGGGCAGACCGGCCGGTTCCGCGTCCGCGTCGGCGACCAGCACCTCGACCTGCCCGAGAGCCTCCTGCACCGGCGCCCCGCCCTGCGCGGCTACGCCGGGTCCAAGGCCGTCGTGGGCATCCGCCCCGAGGACATGGAGGACGCCGAGATCGTCGGCGGTACCGAAGGAGCCACCCTCACCTCGGTGGCCGACCTGGTGGAGGCCATGGGCTCCGACGTCCTCGTGCACTTCCCGCTGGACGCCGCACCCGTGGTCACCGAGGACACCCGCGAACTCGCCCGCGACGCCGGGACCGACGAGACCCTCCCGGCGACCGACGACGGGGTCGTCCTCGTCGGCCGCTTCAGCCCCCGCACCCACGTGTTCGAGGGCCAGACCATCTCCATCGCCGTCGACACCGAACGGCTCCAGTTCTTCGACCCGGCCACGGGTACCGCGATCCACGACTCCTGAGGAGCGATCCCCCATGTCAGCACGCAGCACCACCCCGCACACCACTTCGCGCTTTACGGCGCACCGTCCCCGGTTCCTGGCCGCGACCGCCGCCGCGCTCGGCCTGGCCCTGGCCGCCACCGCCTGCGGAGGCGACGGCTCCAACGCGGCCTCCGGCGCGGACCTCGACGGCCAGACCCTGGAGATCGTCGGCCCCTGGGCCGGTGACGAGCAGGAGGCCTTCGAACAGGTCCTCGCGCTCTTCGAGGACCAGACCGGCGCCACCGTCTCCTACAGCGGTGCCGGGGACGACCTCCAGACCGTCCTGCAGACCCGCATCCAGGGCGGTGACGAGCCCGACGTCGCGCTCATCCCGCAGGCCGGACTCATCCGGCACTTCGCTGACGAAGGCGTCCTGGTACCGCTCTCCGACGAGGTCGTCGAGGCCATGGACGAGAACATGGCCGGGGCCTGGGCCGAGATCGGCTCGGTCGACGACACCCCCTACGGCGTCTACCTCAAGGTCGCCAACAAGTCCCTGGTCTGGTACAACGACGAGCTCTTCGCGGAGACCGGGGCCGTGCCGCCGGAGAGCTGGGAGGAGTTCGTCGAGCTGTCCGAGAACCTGGCCGACGTCGGCGTCAGCCCGCTGTCCGTGGCCGGGGCCGACGGTTGGGTCCTCACCGACTGGTTCGAGAACGTCTACCTCCAGACCGCTGGTCCGCAGATGTACGACCAGCTCGCCGCGCACGAGATCCCGTGGACGGACCCGAGCGTCGAGGTCGCCCTGGAGACCCTCGCCGAGGTGTGGGGCGAGGAACAGCTGATGCTGGGCGGTTCCGGCGGCAGCCTCCAGACCGACTTCCCGACCTCCGTGGTCAACGTCTACAGCGACGACCCGGACGCCGCCATGGTGGTGGGCGCCGACTTCATCGGCGGGGTCGTCACCGCCAGCACCAACGCGGCCGTGGGCGACACCGCGCAGATCTTCCCCTTCCCGACCATCGGGGGCGGCGGTGACTCCGTCGTCGTGGCCGGGGACGCCGCCGTCGCGATGAGTGAGGGCGAGGCCACCATGGAGCTGCTCCGCTTCCTCGCCACCCAGGAGGCCGCGGGGGAGTGGGCCGCCATCGGCGGGTTCATCTCCCCGAACAAGCACCTGACCGCCGACGACTACGCCGACCCGGTCCTGGGCCAGGTCGCCGAGCAGGTCATCCTCGCCGGTGACAGCGTGCGCTTCGACCTGTCCGACCTGCAGCCCGCCGCCTTCGGCGCCACCGTCGGCGACGGCATGTGGCAGACCCTCCAGGACTTCCTGGCCGACCCCTCCGACGTGACGGGCACCATGGAGCGCCTCGAGGCCGAAGCCGAGCGAGCCCATGGCTGAGCCCCGACCCGTGGCCGAGCGCACGGAGCCCCGACCCGTGGCCGAGCGCACGGAGCCCCGACCCGTGGCCGCGCCCGCCGAGCCCCGCCCCGGCTGGCGGCGGCTGTTCGGCCCCGCCACCCTGTTCCTGCTGCCCGCCCTGCTCTTCCTCGGTGTCTTCCTGGCCTACCCGGCCGTGTACTCCGTGGTCCGCAGCTTCTTCGACGCCTCCGGGTCGCAGTTCGTGGGGATCGACAACTACACCCGGATGTTCACCGACGACCGCACCCTCACCGCCATCCGCAACACCGGCATCTGGGTTCTGGTCGCACCCGCCCTGGTCACCGGGTTGGGCCTGGTCTTCGCCGTGCTGACCGAGCGCGTGCGCTGGGCCACCGCCTTCCGGGTCCTGCTGTTCATGCCCATGGCGATCTCCCTGTTCGCCTCCGGCATCATCTTCCGGCTGGTCTACGACGAGAACCCGGACCGCGGC